>CALZZE010000030.1 GCA_945830575.1 uncultured Subdoligranulum sp.
CGGGCGGGACATGTCCCGCCCCTACGAATGATGGCAAGGTTTCTCGTGATGATTGGCCTTTTTTGACAGTCTGAGCCGGGGACCGCTTTTCAGCGGTCCCCGGCTTCTGCTTTATGGTTCCGTTATTCTCCGTACAGCTCCTGCCATGTGGTGCGGCCCAGCACGCCGTCCGGGCTGAGGTCATGCACCACCTGATAGGCAAACACCGCGTTGCGGGTGTGGGTGCCGTAGAAGCCGTCGGTGGTCAGCGAGGGCACCAGCTCCCGCAGCTTCTGCTGGGCGCTCTCCACGGTGGCGCCCCGCTGGCCCAGACGCATGGTGATGCCGGGCCAGATCTCCCCTTCCCCGTGGGTCTGCGCGTAGGCCTCATAGAGCAGGTCCCAGGTCTCCAGCCCCACCGCACCGTCATCGTTCAGGCTAGCGGCGGTCTGGAACGACCGCACCGCCGACACCGTCGCCGCCCCGTAGCGGCCGTCCACCGACACCGTGTTGATGGCCGGATAGCGGTCATGGGCGCTGTTGAGCCAGCGCTGCACCAGCGCCACATCCGGGCCGGAGGAGCCGCGCCGCAAGATCGTGCCAAAAAATGCAGGTTCTGCCATAACAAAATCCCCCTCTCGCGCTCATACTATGCGTCGGGAGGGGGTGGTGGTACCTGGGATTATTCGTACAGCGGGAAACGGGCGGTCAGGTCGGCCACGCGGGCGGCCACCTCGTCCTTCTTGCCCTCGAAGTCAAAGATGCAGTCGGCAATGCAGTCGGCGATCTCCTTCATCTCGGCCGCCCCCATGCCGCGGGTGGTGACGGCGGGAGTGCCCACCCGCACGCCGCTGGTGACAAAGGGGCTGCGCTTTTCGCCGGGGACGGTGTTCTTGTTGGCGGTGATGTGCACCTCGTCCAGCTTGTGCTCCAGCTCCTTGCCGGTGCAGTCCTCCTCGGACAGGTCGATGAGCAGCAGATGGTTGTCGGTGCCGCCGGACACCAGCTTGACGCCCCGGGCGGTCAGCTCGTCGGCCATGGCGGCAGCGTTCTCCACGATCTTGCGGGCGTAGTCCTTGAATTCCGGCTTGAGGGCCTCGCCAAAGCAGACCGCCTTGGCGGCAATGATGTGCTCCAGCGGGCCGCCCTGCGTGCCGGGGAAGATGGCAGAGTTGATGCGCTTGATGAGATACTCGTTGTTGGTCAGGATCAGGCCGCCGCGGGGTCCGCGCAGCGTCTTGTGGGTGGTGGTGGTGACCACATCGGCGTAGGGCACCGGGTTCTGGTGCATGCCGCCCGCCACCAGACCGGCGATGTGGGCCATGTCCACCATGAGCATGGCGCCGTAGCCGTGGGCGATCTCGGCCAGCTTTTCAAAGTCGATGGCGCGGGGATAGGCGGACGCGCCCGCCACCAGCAGTTTGGGGCGAACCTTGGCCACCTGCTTGGCCAGACCGTCATAGTCGATGCGGCCGTCAGCGTCCACGCCGTAGGAGACAAAGTTGTAGTTTTTGCCGCTCATATTCACGGGGGAGCCGTGGGTCAGATGGCCGCCCTGGGACAGGTCCATGCCCATGACGGTGTCGCCCACATTGAGCAGCGCAAAATACACCGCCAGATTGGCCTGTGCGCCGGAATGGGGCTGCACGTTGGCATACTTGGCCCCGAACAGCTGGCAGGCGCGCTGGATGGCGATGTTTTCCACCTCGTCCACGTACATGCAGCCGCCGTAATAGCGGTGGCCGGGATAGCCCTCGGCGTACTTGTTGGTGAGCACGCTGCCCATGGCCGCCATGACCGCCGGGCTGACGATGTTCTCGCTGGCGATGAGCTCAATGTTCTGTTTCTGGCGGGCCAGCTCCCGGCCCATGGCCGCGCCCAGTTCCGGGTCGGTCTGTGAAACAAAGCCGATGGTGTCAATGATATCGTTGTACATACTTCCAAACCCCTTTCTATCTGTGAGACGGGACGTTCCCGCCGTTCACAAGCTTCCTTTGGTGCTCAGCACGCCCTCAATGCGGCTGTCGATGCGGGTGGCGGCGTCCAGCGCACGGCCAAAGGCCTTGAACAGCGCCTCCAGCTTGTGGTGGTCGTTTTCCCCGTACAGCACCTTCAAATGCAGGTTCATCATGGCGGCGTAGCTCACCGCGTAGAAAAATTCCCGGGCCATCTGGGTGTCCATCTCCCCGCAGCGGTCGGCAGTGAATGCCGCGTCATACACAAAGTAGGGCCGCCCGCCCAGATCCACCGCGCAGAGCGCCAGCGTCTCGTCCATGGGCAGCAGGCAGCTGCCGAACCGGGTGATGCCCGCCTTGTCCCCCAGCGCCTGCCGGATGGCGGTGCCCAGCGCAATGCCGATGTCCTCGATGGTATGGTGGCAGTCCACCTCCAAATCGCCTTTGCAGGTCACGGACAGGTCAAACAGACCGTGGCGCGCCATGCCGTCCAGCATATGGTCAAAGAATCCCACCCCGGTGTGCAGGTCGGTTTTGCCGGTGCCGTCCAGCGCAATGGTGACGGTGATGTCGGTCTCCCGCGTGGTGCGGGTCACTGTGGCGGTTCGCTGCATCATTGTCCCCCTCTTCCCTTTGGCAATCCCTTACAATTCACGGCTGACGCCTTACGCGCCGCTCTGACGAACGATGCGCACCATCTGCGTCGCAAAAATTCTCGATAATACACAAAGTATTATCTGTGCTTTTTGCTTAGCAGCTGGCACACCTCGCCCGCCATATCGGCACGCAGAATTATTCGGAATTGCCCTTTATTTTACCACTATACCACGGCAGGGTCAAAATTGCAAGGAAACCTGTGCAGATTATTTACGAATTCGCAACAACTTTTGCCCCTCTGCGCGCTAAAATAAGGGTAGGAACTCGTCACAGAAAGGACCTTGCAGTTATGGCGAAGATCATTGGCATTGATTTGGGGACCACCAACAGCTGTGTGGCGGTCATCGAGGGCGGCAAGCCCGTTGTGATCCCCAATGCCGAAGGCCAGCGCACCACCCCCAGCATTGTGGCGTTCACCAAAAACGGGGAACGGCTGGTGGGGGAACCGGCCAAACGGCAGGCTGTGACAAACGCGCCCCGCACGGTGTGCAGCGTCAAGCGGCTGATGGGCAGCGATACCCGTCTGCCCATCGACGGCAAGTGCCACACCCCGCAGGAGATCAGCGCGCTTATTTTGCAAAAGCTCAAGGCGGACGCGGAGGCGTATCTGGGAGAGCCGGTTCACGAGGCGGTCATCACGGTGCCCGCCTACTTCAACGACGCCCAGCGGCAGGCCACCAAGGACGCCGGACGCATTGCCGGGCTGGAGGTCAAGCGCATCATCAACGAGCCGACTGCCGCCGCGCTGGCCTACGGGCTGGACAACGGCAAGGCCCAGACCGTGATGGTGTACGATCTGGGCGGCGGGACCTTTGATGTGTCGCTGATTCAGATCGGGGACGGCATCGTGCAGGTGCTGGCCACCTGCGGAGACAACCATCTGGGCGGCGATGACTTTGACGCCCGCATTGTGGACTGGCTGGTGCAGGGCTTTGCCAGCGAGCACGGCGTTGATTTAAGCGCCGACCGCATCGCCATGCAGCGGCTGCGGGAGGAGGCGGAGAAGGTCAAAAAGGAGCTTTCCGCCGCCACGCAGGCTGACATCAACCTGCCCTTTATCGCCAACGGGCCCGGCGGTGCGGTGCATCTGCAAACCACGCTGACCCGCGCCAAATTTGAGGAGCTGACCGCTGACCTGATCGAGCGCACTGCCCTGCCGGTGCGGAACGCCTTGCAGGACGCAGGGCTGGCCGCCAACGATCTGGATCAGGTGCTGCTGGTGGGCGGGTCCACCCGCATCCCTGCCGTACAGGCCAAGGTACTGCGGATGGTGGACCTGGAGCCGGGCAAGAGCCTGAACCCCGATGAATGTGTGGCGCTGGGCGCCGCCGTGCAGGCGGGGCGGCTGGGCGGCGAGGTGCTGTCCGGCGCGGGAGAGAGCCTGCTGCTCATGGATGTGACCCCGCTGACGCTGTCCATCGAGACGGTGGGCGGTGTGGCCACCCATCTCATTGAACGAAATTCCACTATTCCCACGCGGTTTTCCCGCGTGTTCACCACGGCGGCACCCTTTCAGTCCACCGTGGAGATCAAGGTATTGCAGGGCGAGCGGGAGCTTGCCAGAGACAACAAGCTCATCGGCAACTTCATGCTGCGGGGCATCAAGCGGGCGTGGGCCGGCGTGCCGCAGATCGAAGTAACCTTTGACATTGACGCCAACGGCATCGTGAAGGTGAGCGCCCGGGACTTAGACACCGGCAAGGTGCAGAGCATCACCATTTCCGGCACCTCCAACCTGAGCGAGGAGGAAATCCAGCGGGCCATGCGGGACGCTGCCATGTACGCCGGGCAGGACAAGGAGCGCCGGGACGCCATTGAGGCGCTGAACGCCGCCGAAGCGGAGCTGTACCGGGTGAACACGGCGCTTGGCTCCCCCGCGGGCAAGGCGCTGGACCGGGAGACCAGAAACCGCATCAAGGATGCCGGGAAGGCGCTGGAACGGGCCGTAAAGCGCAAAAAGCCGGAAAGCCTCACCGCCGCCGAGGCGCAGGCCATCCGCAGCGCCCAGCAGGCTTTGGAGAGCCTTGCCGCGCCGCTGGTGGCCCAGTGGGAGGCCAGCCAACGATAAAACTACACCGCCGTGCAGTGTTGAACGCTGCACGGCGGCTTTTTTTATTTTTATAAGTTGGATGCCAGATAGTCCGCCAGAATGGGATTGAGAAGTTCCGGGCGGCGCATGGGATAGTCATGACTGCCCGGCACCACGCGGGTCCGGCAGTGGGGATTATTTCCCAGCAGTTTCAACGAGGCTTTCATGTCCCCCACTTCCCCGCTGCCGCACACCGCCAGCATGGGAAGGGTCAGCTGCTCATAATTTGTCACCGAATCCAGCGACAGCGTGTGGGCAAAAAACGCCCGGTATCCTTCCGCTGTGAGCCGGGCAGCGTCCTCCGCCATGGCCTGCGCCTGCTCTTTGGAAAAATGCCAGTAGGCCCCCTGCAGCCGCACCAGCCACCGCCAGTGCATCATGGCCGCGCAGGCGCCCGCCATGCGGCAGTAGGCCCGCACCACGGCGGGACGGGGGTTGACCCATGCGCTGCAAAACACGGTGCAGGCAAACCGCTGCGGACGCGCCGCCGCAAGACGAACCGCCAGCTGTGCCCCCAGCGAGTGCCCCACCACCGCCAGCTTTCCGGCGGGCAGAGCGTCCACCAGCGCCAGTAGCGCCGCCAGCGTTTGGTCAGGGTCATAGACCGTGGCGGCGGCGCGGCCTGCCCCGGGCAGATGGGGCAGCAGGACATGATACCGCCCGCTCAGCTGCGGCAGCTGATGGCAGAAGGTATCCTTCACCCCCGCACCGTGGAGCAGCAGCACTGTGGGCGCATCCGCCGGGCCAAATTCTTCCATGTACATAACAGCCCTCCTTTTTTACCAGTATACACTATTGACCGGATTTGGGAAGAGGTGCAAAAATCCGCACCCCGGTGCGGGATGCGGATGAAACTGTTATTGCTCGGCCATGACGATTTTCAGGTCTTTCAGCTGCTGGGGATCCACGATCTCCGGCGCGCCGGACATCAGCTCGCTGGCGTTCTGCACCTTGGGGAAGGCGATGACGTCCCGGATGGAATCCTTTTTCAGCATCAGCATCACCATGCGGTCCAAACCGTAGGCCATGCCGCCGTGGGGCGGCGCACCGTAGCGGTAGGCATCCATCAGGAACCCGAAGTTCTCCCGGGCGCGCTCCTCGGTGAAGCCGAGGGCTTTGAACATCCGGTCCTGCAGGGCCGGGTCGTTGATGCGCATGGAGCCGCCGCCCATCTCCACACCGTTGAGCACGATGTCATAGGCCACGGCATGGCAGGCGCCGGGGTCGGATTCGATCTTGTCCATGTCCTCCGCCTTGGGCAGCGTGAAGGGATGGTGCATCGCCATCCAGCGGCCCTCGGTCTCGCTGTACTCGAACAGCGGGAAGTCCACCACCCACAGGAAGTTGAACTTGTCCGGGTCGATGAGGCCGTACTTGCGGCCGATCTCCAGACGCACCTGTCCCAGCGCGGTGCAGGCGCGCACCCAGTCGGCGTCGCTGACCAGCAGCAGCACGTCGCCGGTCTCCGCGTTCAGCGCGGCGTACAGGGCAGTCTTTTCCTCCTCGGTGAGGAACTTTTCAAAGCTGGAGGTGGTGCCGTCGGCGGTGAGGCGGCTGTAGGCCAAGCCCTTCGCGCCGTAGGTTTTGGCCACGTCGCCCAGTTTATCGATGTTCTTGCGGGTGAGTTTGTCCGCCATGCCCTTGGCGTTGATGGCCCGCACCGACACACCCATGAAAGGCTTGAAGGTGGTGGCGGCAAACACGCCGGTCACATCGGTGATCTCCAGACCAAAGCGGGTGTCCGGCTTGTCGGAACCAAAGCGGCCCATGGCCTCATTCCAGGGCAGGCGCACGAAGGGCGTGGCAACCTCCACGTCCAGCAGTTCCTTCCACAGCGTCTTGATGAGGCCCTCGTTGATGGTCATGATGTCGTTCTCATCCACGAAGGACAGCTCCTCGTCCACCTGCGTGAACTCCGGCTGACGGTCGGCGCGCAGATCCTCGTCCCGGTAGCAGCGGGCGATCTGGAAATAGCGGTCGAACCCGGACAGCATCAAAATCTGCTTGTACACCTGCGGGCTTTGGGGCAGGGCGTAAAAATGCCCCGGCTGCACCCGGCTGGGCACCAGATAATCCCGCGCACCCTCGGGGGTGGATTTGATGAGGGTGGGGGTCTCGATCTCAGTGAAATGGTTGTCGCAGAAATAGTTGCGGATGACCTGCATGATCCTGCTGCGCAGCACGATGGGCGCATGCATGGAGGGACGGCGCAGATCCAGATACCGGTAGCGCAGGCGCAGCTCATCGTTCACGTTGATGCCGTCCCGCACCTCAAAGGGCGTGGTCTCCGCCTCGCTCAGGATGCGCAGCTCACTCACATACAGCTCCACATCGCCGGTGGCGATCTTATCCGTCTTGGCGGCGCGCTCCCGCAGTTTGCCTTTGGCAATGACCACATACTCGCTGCGCAGGCTCTCAGCTTTGGCGAACACCTCTTTGGGGGTGTCCTCGTCAAAGACCAGCTGCAAAATGCCGGTGGTGTCCCGCAGGTCGGCAAAAATGATGCCGCCTTTGTCACGGCTGCGGGCAATGGAGCCGCAGACTGTCATTTCCTGCCCGGCCAGCGCCAGACTGACCTCGCCGCAGTAGTTGGTGCGGCGCAGATTTCCCATGCTTTCCATATTCTTTGTCCCCTTTTGTGTTTGACGTTCTATTATTATACTGCGCCCCGTAGGAATTTGCAAGAGCAGTGCATACGCTTTCTGGTAAATCGCATAGAATTTCCCGCCGGGGAGATGCTTAGGGCGGCAAGATGCCAAAACTGCGCCGCCGTCTTGCCAAAAGGCGGCTTTTCGTGTATAATTTGGCTTGTCTGCGATTTTTCTTTGACATTGGAGAGGTTTTGCAATGCTGAATAAATACCTGTATGTGTTCGTGATTTCCATGGTGCCCCTCATCGAGCTGCGCGGCGCCATTCCCATCGGCGTGGCCTCCGGTCTGCCGCTGTGGAGCACCTATATCGTGGCCATCATCGGCAACATGCTGCCGGTGCCGTTCATCTTCTTCTTTGCCCGCAAGGTGCTGGAGTGGGGCGCCGACAAGCCGGTCATCGGCAAGTTTTTCAGCTGGTGCCTGAACAAGGGCCACAAGGGCGGCGAAAAGCTGAAAGCCAAGGCGGGCCGCGGCCTGTTCTGGGCGCTACTGTTGTTCGTGGGCATCCCGGTGCCGGGCACCGGCGCATGGACCGGCACGCTGGCCGCCAGCCTGCTGGATATGGATTTCAAGACCAGTGTGCTGGCCTGCATGGGCGGCGTGCTGCTGGCCGGATGCATCATGGGCACCCTGAGCGTGATGGGCGTGTCCGCCTTCGGCGCGATCGTGGCGTAAGATAAACAATGTGGGCGTTTCCCTGCCGGGAAACGCCCGTTTTTTGATTTATTCCGCTATCAGCACGGTGAGGCTGCGGGGCGGCAGCTCCAGCTGTGCGGTCTGGCGGGGGCCAAAGGGATGCGCGCCCGCCTGTGCGCCCTGCGCCAGCAGCCGCCAGGTGCCGGCGGGCAGCGGCGCGGGCTGAGCGACAGGCTCCGGATTGTAGTACACCGCCATTTCGCCGGTGTGCTCCGCCTTGTCCTGCCCCTCGGTGACAAATCCGATGAGCCAGCCGGGCAGCGCCTGCACCATGGGGGCAGGCTCCCCCGCCGCGCCGGAAAGCGGCGGGCAGGCCCGGCGCAGCGCCAGAAGGCCCCGGTAAAACTCCGTCAGTTCCCGGAATCCGGGCGCGTAGGCGCGCCGCCAGTCCAGCCGGTTGCGGGTCAGCGGGCCTTTATAGCTGTTGTCGCAGCCGTGCTTGGTGCGGCCAAACTCCTCCCCCGCCTGCATAAACGGCATGCCCTGCACGGTCAGGTAAATTCCCGCCGCCAGCCGGTTCTGGGCCAGCAGCGTTTCATCGGGGTTGTCCCAGTCTTTCGTGTGGGCGGTGGCGCACAGCTTGTCCCACAGGGTCAGGTTGTCGTGGGCGGAAACGTACTGCACCACCTGCCCTGCCGCCTTGGGCGTAAAGCCGCCCTCCCCGCCGCGCCATGCGCCCAGCGCGTGGAGCAGCTGATACCCCGCGCCGTAATTGCCGTTCACATACCCCGGCGCAGCGGCGTCAAACACATTGCCCTTGATGGCGTCCCGGGTGTTGTCACAGAAAAAGCCAATGCGCGCATCCAGCCTGTCCAGCGCCGACTTGTCCGCCGGGCGCGCCCCGTGTTCCATGCGGGTGGCGCCGCCCGCCCACGGCTCGCCGTAGAGCAGGATGTCCCGCCCGCCGGGCAGTGCGTCCAGCGCGGCACGCACCGCGTTCATGGTATCCGCGTCCTCCAGCGCCATCAGATCAAACCGGAATCCGTCGATATGGTATTCCTTCGCCCAGAACACCACCGAATCTACAATGTACTTGCGCACCATGGGCCGCTCGCTGGCAAGGTCGCTGCCGCAGCCGGAGCCGTTGGTGAGTTTGCCCTCGGCGGTGCGCCTGTCCCAGTAGCCGGGGACGGTGCGTTCCAGCCAGGAATCCGCAAAATAGGTGTGGTTGTACACCACGTCCATCACCACGCCCAGACCGGCTTTGTGCAGCGCCTGCACCATGGCCCGGCACTCCCGCACCCGCACCGCGCCGTGGAAGGGGTCGGTGGCGTAGCTGCCCTCCGGCACGTTGTAGTTCAGCGGGTCATATCCCCAGTTATAGCCGCCGGGAGCGGTCTCCCGGACGGTGGCGTAGTCAAACATCGGCATCAGCTGGATGTGGCTGACGCCCAGCCGTTTCAGATAATTCAGGCAGGTGGGATGGATGCCGTCACCGTCCAGCGTGGTGTCCGGCAGCGTGAAAGCCCGGAACTTGCCCCGCAGGCTTTTGGGCACCCCGCTGTGGGGGTCGGCGGAAAAGTCCGCCACATGGCATTCCCAGATGCACCGGGCATGGGGCGGGATGACGGGGCGCACATCCTGTGCCCAGCCCTGCGGCACGGCGGCCGACAGATTCAGCACCATGCCCCGGGCGCCGTCCGCCCCGGCGGAGCGGGCGTAGGGATCCACCACTTCAGTGTCGCTGCCGTCCGCAAAATGCAGCCGATAGGTATAGTACATGCCGTTCAGATCGCCATCCGCCGTAGCGCACCAGACGCCCTGCCCCGCCGGCGCCATGGGATGCTCCCCCAGCAGCGCGGCGTCCGGCTCCCCGTCGGTGCCGGCGGCAAACAGCCGCAGTGTGACCCGCTGGGCCGTGGGCGCCCACAGCTTGAACACCGTGCGCTCCGGCGTCCACACCGCGCCAAGATCATCACCGGGATAATACGGCAGTGCCGCCGCCTCATTCCAGTCCATCCAATCACCCCAAAAACGGCGGCCGATGCCGGGCATGGCCGCCGGAAACTATCATGCGTTTATTGTAACATAAGCGCGAGCGGTTTGCAACCGGTTCCTGAGTCCGGCATCCATAAGTCCTTTTTATGGTATCTCCATCCCGTAAAAGTCCGTTTTATTGTATCAGCCTTCGTGTAAAATAGAGTCATCAACCAAGCGAAAGGCGGTATGAAACGATGACACAGCAATTCAGACAGGTGGCCGGACACATCGAGGTATACAGCGAGAGCGGCGAATTTCTGTTTTCGGCGGACACCATGCAGGAGGCATGGGCCGAGCTGATGGATTGAGCTTTCCGAGTTCCGAGTTTTTTGCGCAAGCTGCCCATTTTTTACTTGCCATTTTTCCAAAAATCGTCTATAATGGATACAGCAAAATCTGTGCGTTCGCATACGGAATACGGGAACAGGAGGCCATTATGGAACACGGAAATCCGCTTTTGAAGGGAAATGCAAGTCAGAAGTTCATTACCATCGGCGAGGTCATGCTGCGGCTGACGCCGCCTAACTACGAGAAGATCCGCATGGCCTCCAACTTTGAGGCCAGCTACGGCGGCAGCGAGGCCAACATCGCGCTGGCGCTGGCCAATCTGGGCGTGGATTCCACCTTCTTCAGCGTGGTGCCCAACAACTCTCTGGGCAAGAGCGCTGTGCGGTGGCTGCGCTCCAACGATGTGCACTGCACCCCCATGATCCTGTCCACGCCGGAGGAGACCCCCACCCACCGGCTTGGTACTTATTATCTGGAGACCGGCTACGGCATCCGTCCCAGCAAGGTCACCTATGACCGCAAGCACTCCGCGTTCACCGAGTACGACCTGACCAGGGTGGACCTGGACGCCCTGTTCGACGGCTTTGACTGGCTGCATCTGTCCGGCATTACCCCGGCGCTGAACAGCTCCTGCGCGGATTTCATCCTGCGCTGCCTGCAGGTGGCCAAGGAGAAGGGCCTGACCGTCAGCTTTGACGGCAACTTCCGCAGCCGTCTGTGGACATGGGAACAGGCGCGGGATTACTGCACCAAATGCCTGCCCTACGTGGATGTGCTGTTCGGCATCGAGCCGTACCATCTGTGGAAGGACGAGGAGGACCACTCCAAGGGCGACTGGAAGGACGGCGTGCCGCTGCAGCCCAGCTACGAGCAGCAGGACGAGATTTTCCAGCGGTTCATCGAGCGGTATCCCAACATCAAGTGTCTCGCCCGCCACGTGCGGTATGCCCATTCCGGCTCCGAGAACAGCCTGAAGGCCTTCATGTGGTACGAGGGCCACACCTTTGAATCCAAGCTGTTCACCTTCAACATTCTGGACCGCGTGGGCGGCGGTGATGCCTTTGCCAGCGGCCTCATCTACGCCATGATGAACAACTACAAGGCGATGGATATGGTGAACTTTGCGGTGGCCTCCAGCGTCATCAAGCACACCATCCACGGCGATGCCAACATCACCGACGACGTGCAGAGCATCCGCAACCTGATGAACATGAACTACGATATCAAGCGGTAAGACGCCAAAAATGCCCGGCTCCTGCGAGCCGGGCATTTTCCTTGTTTACATGGCGAACTGGATGACACAGAAGGCAGCGTACACCGCCAGCAGGATGACGCCCTGCACACGGGACAGCTTGCCGCGCAGCAGCGCGGGCACCGTGAGCAGCAGCATGACGAACCACATCACCGGCAGATCCAGCACCAGCGAGGCGTTGATGCCCGCGATGGTGGAATTCTGCGGGATGGTGAAGGGGTTCAGCGAGATGGACACGCCGCACACCAACACCAGATTGAACAGGTTGGCGCCGATGACGTTGCCCAGCGACAGCGCGTTGTGGCCCTTCACCAGCGAGGTGATGGCGGTGACAAGCTCCGGCAGGCTGGTGCCCAGCGCCACGAAGGTCAGCGCGATGACGCTTTCCGGCACGCCAAGCATCTGGGCGATGAGGGTGCCGTTGTCCACCAGCAGGTTGGCGCCCACCGCGATGGCCGCCGCACCCACCACAAGGCCCAGAATGTCCCGGCTGAGGGGCTGGGGCTCTTCCGCCTCTTCCTCCGCGGGGGCGGCAGGCGCGGGGTCATTTTTCATCTGGCGCACCGTCACCAGCATATACACCACAAAGGCCGCCAGCAGGATGAGGCCGATGGGGCGGGAGAACTGCCCCGTCAGGTAGGCCACGCCGGTGTACAGCGCCGCCGCACCAAAGAAGAACAGCACCGGCGTGCGCAGCGTTTTGGGGTCTACCTTGCCGGGACGCACCAGAATGGGGATGGCGGAGATCAGCGCCGTGTTGCAGATGATGGAGCCGATGGCGTTGCCGTAGGCGATCTCGCCGTGGCCGGACACCGCCGATGTGGCGGAGACCATCACCTCCGGCAGCGTGGTGCCGATGGACACCACCGTGGCGCCGATGAGCAGCTCCGGCAGACCGAAACGGTGGGCGATGCCGGTGGAGCCGTCCACGAACCAGTCGCCGCCCTTGATGAGGCAGACCAGTCCCACCAGAAACAGCACAATGGGAATGAGTACATTTGTCATTGCCATGAGGAATTCTCCTTTCGGTGAACAGAAAAGCCGCCCCCTTGCCGGGGCGGCTTGGTTGTTGGAATCAGCGGGAAACCTTGTCTTTCAGACGGCCACTGGCCTTGAAGCCGGGAATGGCAGTGGGTTCCAGCTTGCTGGTGACCTTGGTCTTGGGGTTGGTGAAGTTCTTGGTCTGGCGCTCACGCATCTCAAAACGGCCAAAGCCGGCGATGGTGACCTTGTCGCCCTCTTTCAGAACATCGCCAATGGTTCCGAAAATGCTGTCCATCACTTTTTCCACTTCGGACGCGGTCATGCCTGTATCGCCCGCGACCTTGGTGATCAACTGAGATCTCGTCATTTTTCTCTGCTCCCTGTATCTGTGGGCCGTGCCCACGTGTTATTACGCCAACCATTATAAGGAATTTTTGGCGCAGAATCAAGAGTTTTTAAGAAAATCCATCCCTTCAACAGGAAAAATCGGCAAATTTTCTAAAAATAAACAGGTTGATGGGATTTTTTCCGGCATTTGCGCACCGGGTGACCACAAAAGGCAGTCAGATTGTTCGTCATGTATGGACAATCAGCGTCCTGCCGCCGCATCCGCGTGGAGCTGAGCCACATCCACCAGTTCCATCTGGCTGATGTCGTGGTCGCCCCGCAAAGCGTCCACCAGCACGCGGGCGGTGTCCATCGCCGTAATGCAGGGGATGGACAGCTCTGTGGCTTTGCGGCGGAATTTGACGGAATCCCGGTGCGGGTCACGGCCGTGGGGGCTGGTGGAAATGATGTAATCCACCAGTCCGCTCTCCAGCAGGTCGATGACGTTGGGGCGTGCGCCGCTCATCTGCCGCACCGTGGAGCAGGGCACCATCTGGCTGTTGAGATAGCGGGCGGTCTCGGCGGTGCCGTAGATCTTGTAGCCGTAATCGTGCAGCTTCCACGCCAGCTCGGCGGCCTCCTTCTTGTCGCTGTCCTTGACAGTGATGATGACGCAGGAGCCGGGGCCTGGCTGCTTGAACTGGTAGCCCGCCGCCACAAGCCCCTTCATCATGGCCTCATGGAAGGTGGGGGCAATGCCCAGCACCTCGCCGGTGGACTTCATCTCGGGGCCGAGCATGGTGTCCACGCCGTGCAGCTTGAGGAAGCTGTACACAGGCACCTTCACCGCCGTGTAGGGGCTCTGTCCGCCCCGCCACAGGCCGGTGCCGTAGCCCATATCCTTCAGTTTTTCGCCCAGCGTGCAGCGCACCGCCAAATCCACCATGGGCACGCCGGTGACCTTGGAAATGTAGGGCACCGTGCGGGAGGAACGGGGGTTGACCTCGATGACGTAGACCTGCCCGTTCTGCACCGCGTACTGCACGTTGACAAGGCCCACCACTTTAAGTTCCCGGGCAAAGCGGCCGGTGTAATCCACCAGCGTGTCAATGACCTTCTGGGGGAAGTCGTAGGGCGGGTAGACGCAGATGGAGTCGCCGGAATGGACGCCGGTGCGCTCCACCTGTTCCATGATGCCGGGCACCAGATAATCGGTGCCGTCACAGATGGCGTCCACCTCACATTCGGTGCCGTAGATGTACTTGTCCATCAGAACCGGATGGCTCATGTCCACGTGGGCGGTGATGACGCCCATGTACTCCACCACATCGGCGGAGTTGTAGGCCACGATCATATTCTGGCCGCCCAGCACATAAGAGGGGCGCATCAGAACGGGATAGCCCACCTCCTTGGCGGCCTGCAGCGCTTCGTCCAGCGTGTAGACGGTGCGGCCCTCCGGGCGGGGGATGCCGCAGCGCTCCAGCAGTTCATCGAAGCGCTCCCGGTCCTCCGCCTCGTCGATGGCGTCCGCCGGGGTGCCCAGAATGGGCAGACCGATCTCATCCATGTGGTTGGCCAGCTTGATGGCGGTCTGACCGCCGAACTGCACAAGGCAGGCGTCCGGCTTTTCGGTGGCGATGATCTGATCCACGCTCTCGGGGTTCAGCGGGTCAAAATACAGCCGGTCACCGGTGTCAAAGTCGGTGGAGACCGTCTCGGGGTTGTTGTTGACAAGGATGGCCTCGCAGCCGTGCTTTTTCAGCGTCCAGACGGCGTGCACCGAGCAGTAGTCAAACTCGATGCCCTGCCCGATGCGGATGGGGCCGGAGCCGAACACCAGCACCTTTTTCTTTTTGGTGCTGCTGTGCTCCGCAATAAACTGCTTTGCCTCGTTGTCCGCGTCCCAGGTGGAGTAGAAATAGGGGGTCTTGGCGGCGAACTCGGCGGCGCAGGTGTCCACCATCTTGAAGACAGCCTGCGGGTGGGCGGGCAGCCCCTCCACGCCGGACAGGCGGCGGATGGTTTTGTCCAGGAAGCCGAATTTTTTCGCTTCCATGTACTTTTCCGGCGTCAGGGGGCCGGTTTTCAGGCCCATTTCCAAATCTGCCAGATGCTGCATCTTGTCCAAAAACCACCAGTCGATTTTGGTGATATGGTAGATGGTCTCATGGGGCACGCCGCGCTTGAGCGCCTCATACACACAGAAGGCGCGCTCGGAATCCTGCACCGACAGATGCTCGATGATCTGCTCGGTGGACAGCTCCTCAAAGGCGGGCAGCGTCAGGGTGTCCAGCCCCAGCTCGGTGGAGGAGACCGCCTTCATCATGGCGTGCTCAAAGCTGTTGCCGATGGCCATGACCTCGCCGGTGGCCATCATCTGGGTGCCCAGCGATTTGTCCGCGTAGACGAACTTGTCAAAGGGCCACTTGGGGTATTTCACCACCACGTAGTCCAAGGCAGGCTCAAAGCAGGCACAGGTCTCGCCGGTGACGTCGTTGGTGATCTCGTCCAGCGTGTAGCCCAGCGCGATCTTGGTGGCCACCTTGGCGATGGGATAGCCGGTGGCCTTGGAGGCCAGCGCCGAGGAGCGGGACACGCGGGGGTTCACCTCGATGACCGCGTACTCAAAGCTGTCCGGCTTGAGGGCAAACTGGCAGTTGCAGCCGCCCTCGATGCCCAGCTCGGTGATGATATCCAGCGCCGCCGTGCGCAGCAGCTGGTATTCCTTGTCGGAGAGGGTCTGGCTGGGGGCCACCACGATGGAGTCGCCGGTGTGGATGCCCACCGGGTCCAGGTTCTCCATGTTGCAGACGGTGATGACGTTGCCCTTGGAGTCCCGCATCACCTCATACTCGATCTCCTTCCAGCCGGAGATGCACTTTTCCACCAGAATCTGGTGGATGGGCGACAGGCGCAGGCCGTTGGTGGCGATCTCCCGCAGCTTTTCCGGGTCCTCGCAGATGCCGCCGCCGGTACCGCCCATGGTGAAGGCCGGGCGCACGATGACGGGGTAGCCGATCTGACCCGCAAACTCCATGGCGTCATCCAGTTCCTCCACCACCTTGGAGGGGATGATGGGCTGGTGCAGCTTTTCCATGGTGTCCTTGAACAGCTGGCGGTCCTCGGCACGGTCGATGGTGTCGGGACGGCAGGCCAGCAGCCGCACGCCGCTGCGGTCCAGATAGCCGGAACGGGCCAGTTCCATGGACAGGTTCAGGCCCATCTGGCCGCCCAGATTGGGCAGGATGGCGTCGGGACGTTCTTTTTCAATAATGCGCTCCACCACCTCGGCGGTGAGCGGCTCGATGTACACGTGGTCGGCAATGTCCGGGTCGGTCATAATGGTGGCCGGGTTGGAGTTGACCAGCACGGTCTCCACGCCCTCGGATTTGAGGGCGCGGCATGCCTGCGTGCCGGAGTAGTCAAACTCCGCCGCCTGACCGATGATGATGGGGCCGGAACCGATGACCAGCACCTTTTTGATGGAAGGATCCTTCGGCATCAGCCCACCCCCTTTGCAGCCCTGACGTTGGCGAGAAAACGGTCGAATAAATATTCAGTGTCCTTGGGGCCGCCGTTGGCCTCCGGGTGAAACTGCACGGTAAAGCAGTTCCATTTGGTGTAGGTGATGCCCTCGCAGCTTTTGTCGTTGGCGTTCACATGGGTGACCCGCCCCACGCCGGCGGGCAGGGTCTCCCCCATCACCGCGTAGCCGTGGTTCTGGCTGGTGATGTAGGTGCGGCCGTCGATGAGGTCGGTGGCGGGCTGGTTGGCCCCCCGGTGGCCGTACTTCATCTTGCGGGTGCGCGCCCCCGCCGCCAGCGCCGTGAGCTGGTGGCCCAGACAGATGCCGAAGGCGGGAATGCCGCTGTCCAGCATCTCTGCAATATTGCGGATGATGTCCACGTTTTCCGCCGGGTCGCCGGGGCCGTTGGACAGCATCAGGCCGTCGGCATGCAGGGCGGCCAGTTCCGCGGCGGTGGTGCCGCCGGGCAACACCGTGACCTTGCAGCCCCGCTTGCGCAGGCAGCGCACGATGTTGTTTTTGCAGCCCAAATCCAGCAGTGCGATGTGCAGCGGGGTCTCCCCCTCCGCCACGCCGCCGGTGGGTTCAAAGGTCTGGGGCGCGGTGCAGCTCACCGCCGCCACCGCCCCGATGACGGAATAATTGAGGATCTCCTCCATCAGCGCCGCCAGCCGGGCACGGTCGGTATTGGGGTCAAATTCCGTGGTGATGGCCCCGTTCATGACGCCGTGCTCCCGCAGGGTGCGGGTGAGCGAGCGGGTGTCGATGCCCTCGATGCCGATGATGTTCTGTTCCTTCAAAAAAGCGTCCAGCGTCAGCTGGCTGCGGAAGTTGCTGGGCGTGGTACACGCCTCCCGCACGATGTACCCGCGGCACCAGATGCGGTCGCTTTCCAGATCCTCCCGGTTCATGCCGTAGTTGCCGATGAGCGGGTAGGTCTGGGTAATGATCTGGCCGTAATAGCTGGGGTCTGTCAGCGTTTCCTGAAAGCCCACCATACCGGTGGCAAACACCACCTCACCGATGGTGGTTCCCACAGCGCCGATGCTGTTTCCCGTCAGCACCGTGCCGTTTGCCAAAATCAGATATGCCTGCATATACGTTCCCTTCTAATTTCAGTTTGCGTCGTCACAGCGTCTGTTTTGCCTGCTCCTTCATCTTGCGGCTGCCCAGATGCACCAGCGGCAGCTTGCCTTCCTTGCAGATGGGGCACTCCTCCGGTGCATAGTTGGGCAGGTCCAGCTTGAGGGCGCTGGCCACAATGGGAATGGGAGAGGGTGCCTCGGCGCGGGTGCGGTCCACCACGCAGGCAATGCCCACGCAGACGCCGCCGTTTTCCTCGATGACGCGCTTGGTTTCCAGACTGGACACACCGGTGGTCACCACGTCCTCCGCGATGACGCAGCGCTCGCCGGGGTTGATGCGGAACCGCTTGAGGGTCATCACGTTGTCCACACGCTCGGTGAAGATGGCACGCTTGCCCATCTGGCGGCCCAGCTCGTAGGCGTAGACGATGCCGCCCATGGCGGGGCCGACCACCACGTCAATGTTCAGTTCCTTCAGCTTTTCCGCCACCGGGGCCATCACCTCGGCGCACTTGTCCGGGTACTGCTGCAAAAAGGCCATCTGGCAGTACGCGCCGGAGTGCCGGCCGCTGGACAACAGAAAATGTCCCTCCAGAAACGCTTCACATTCCTTCAAAACTTCAACAGCTTCTCTTGCCATGGTTGTTTCCTCCTGTCGTCTGACTATCATAGCACGGATTGTATAAATTTGCAAGTATTTTGTATAATTATGCGTCATCCTCTGGCACAGCCGCGGATCTCCTCCAGCGTTTTGACGCCGTGGGCGTCCATCCACTGGCCGATTTCCGTGGTGATGCGGGTGCAGGCCTTCGGGTCCATGAAGTTGGCGGTGCCCACCTGCACGCAGGCCGCGCCCGCCATGATGAATTCCAGCGCGTCACGGCCGGTCAGGATGCCGCCCAGCCCCACCACCGGGATGCTGACCGCCCCCACAGCCTGCCACACCATGCGCAGCGCGATGGGGCGGATGGCCGGGCCGGACAGCCCCGCAAAGGTGTTGCTGAACACCGGGCGGCACTTCTCCAGATCAATGGCGCAGGCCTGAAAGGTGTTGCACAGGCTGATGGCGTCGGCGCCCGCAGCCTCCACGGCCTTACACATTTCGGGAATGCTCTCGGCCTGCGGGCTGAGCTTGACGATGAGTGGCACGGTACAGACCTTTTTCACGGCGCTGACCACCTCGGAGGCGTCCGCCGCGCGGATGCCGAAGGCCAGACCGCCCTGTTTGACGTTGGGGCAGCTGATGTTCAGCTCGATGAAATCCACACCAGCGGCGCAGAGCATCTCCACACCCTGCACATTTTCCTCGATGGTGTGGCCGCCCAGATTGGCCCACACAGTGGTGCCGCACTGACGCATGGCGGGCAGCTCATGGTCAATGAAATGCTGCACGCCGGGATTTTGCAGGCCGATGGAATTCATCAGGCCGGAGGGGGTCTCGTACAGGCGCTCCCCGCTGTTGCCGGGCTGCCCGTGGAGGGTCAGCCCCTTGCCGGAGATGCCGCCCAGCAGGCGCAGGTCCTCGATGTCGGCGTACTCCGGGCCAAAGCCGAAGGTGCCGGAGGCGCCCACCACGGGGCCTGCCAGACGCTTGCCGAGAAAGTCCACATGCAGATCGCTCACAGCTCGAACACCTCCTGTGCGTCAAAGACCGGGCCGTCCTTGCAGACGGTTTTGGGGCCCACTTTGGTGTGGCAGGTGCAGCCCAGACACGCGCCCAGACCGCAGGCCATCTTACCTTCCAGACTGGCAAGGCAACGCACCTCCGCGGCGGCGCAGAGCTTCGCCACGCCGCGCATCATCACCATGGGGCCGCAGGTCAGTACCAGCGAATAATCCGCCGGGTTGAGCAGGTCGGTGACAAGGCCGTGGTGGCCCTGCACGCCGGAATCGGTGGCCAGATTGATGGAGGCGCACCAGGGCACGAAGGCTTCCAGTCCATACGGCTCATCCCGGAACCCCACATACAGGTCGGGGCGCGCCCCTGCCCGGGCCAGCGCTTTGCAGAGCAGCAGCAGCGGCGCGGTGCCGATACCGCCGCCCACCACGGCAATCTTGCCCGCTTTGGCCAGCGCCGCCGCGTCAAAGCCGTTGCCGCAGGGGCCGGTGACGGTGAGGGTATCCCCCGCTTTCAGCGCAGCCAGTTTCTGGGTTCCCTCGCCCTTGACCTGATACAGGAAGGTCAGCGCACCGGTGCGCTCGTCAAAGTCATGGACGCTGATAGGGCGGGACAGCAGCGGCGTCGCGTCCGCCGCCCACGCCCGCAGCATATAGAACTGCCCCGCATGGGGTTCATGGCTTCTGTCCTGCCACTGCACCGCCAGACGGCGGATGTCCGCCGCGGGGGCGGTCTGTTCCAGAACCGTCAATTCACAGCTTATCGCACTCACCCTGAATATCCTCCCTCATGCGCACGCACTCGTTGTAGGCGGCCTCGTCAAAGGCCACGCCGGGCTGCTTTTTCCACGCCAGCAGGATGCCGCGGCTGGAGTTCACCACGCCGCCGTTGCCCTTGTTCATGTAGCGGGCAATGTCCGCCGCCTTGCCGCCCTGCGCCCCGTAGCCGGGAATCAGGAAGAAGGTGTGGGGATAGGCGGCGCGGATGGTCTCGGCCTCCTCGGTGTGGGTGCCGCCGATGACAAGACCCACGCTGGAATACCCCCGCTCGCCCATCAGATCGCTGCCGAGGGCGGTGAGGCTGTCGCCCACCAGATCATAGACGTGGCGGCCGTCCGCCAGCTGGCGGTACTCGAAATCCTTGGCGCCGGGGTTGGAGGTGCGGCACAGCACGAACACGCCCTTGCCCTGCTGCTGGCAGTACGGCAGGTAGGGCTGGATGGAATCCAGGCCCATGTAGGGGGCCAGCGTGATGAGGTCGGCCTCAAAATCCCCGGTAAAGTGCGCCTTGGCGTACATTTCGGCAGTCTTGGCGATGTCGCCCCGCTTGATGTCCGCAATGACCGGCAGCCCGGAGGCGCGGGCCAGCTTCAGCGTTTCGGCATAGGCGCGCATGCCGTCCAGACCCAGCGATTCATAGTAGGCGATCTGCACCTTGTAGCAGCCCGCCACCCCCTTGGTGGCCTCGATGAGCGCACGGTTGAAGGCCACCACGTTCTCACCGGCGGTGAGGGCGGTGTCGGTCTGGGGCAGGTAGGAAATTTCGGTGTCCAGTCCCACGCAGACAGGGCCGTTGGCGGCCACGGAGTCGTACAGTTTGTCCATGTTGGTCAGCATTGCAGTTGCTCCTTTATCATTTATTCTTCAATCTGAAAGGTGACGGTTCCGCCCTTGATGGTGGTGATGACCTTGCCGTACAGCATCTGGCCGTCATAGGGGCTGTTCTTGCTCTTGGAGTGCAGCTCCTCGTTTTTCACCTCGTACATATAATCAA
The DNA here is from genome assembly GCA_945830575.1 of uncultured Subdoligranulum sp. Taxonomy (GTDB): domain Bacteria; phylum Bacillota; class Clostridia; order Oscillospirales; family Ruminococcaceae; genus Gemmiger. Next base: position 20,862 of record CALZZE010000030.1, read on the forward strand.
TGTCCACAAGAACCAGGTCGGCATCGTAGCCGGGGGCCAGACTGCCCTTGCGATCCGCCAGACCCAGCAGCTCGGCGGGGCCGGTGCTCATCAGATAGCTGAGCAGCGCCAGCGGCAGGCCCTCGTACCGGCACAGCTTGGTGTAGCAGACGCCGAAGGCAGTCTCCAGACCCACCATGCCGGCGGCGCCCTTCTCCTTTTCCTCGGTGGTGTGGGGGGCGTGGTCGGTGCCGATGCAGGTGACGGTGCCGTCCATGATGGCCCGCACCAGCGCCTTCACATCCTCTTTTTTGCGGATGGGCGGGTTGACCTTGTATTGCAGCGTGCTGTCGTCAAACCACAGGTGATGGGGCGTCACCTCGCAGCTCACATCGGCTCCGCGGCGGCGGCTCTGGCGCACCATGTCCACGGCCTCAGCGGTGGACACATGGCACATGTGCAGCCGGGTGCCGTAGTATTCCGCCAGATGGCAGTTGCGCAGGGTTTCGAGATTTTCCGCAAGGCGGTAATCCCAGGGGGAAATTTCCATGTCCTCCGCGTGGGAGAGGATGGTCAGGCCCCGGTCGGCAGCGATGGCAAAGGCCTTTGCCATGATGGCGTTGTCCTGCACGCCCTTGCCGTCCTCGGTGATGAATCTGATATCCCCGGGCAGCGTCAGCAGATGGTCCAGCGTTTTGCCGTCAAAGTTTTGGGTGATGGACACCGTCTGGTTGGCGTCGCACAGGCCCACCTCTTTGGCCTTGTCCTGCACCGCATGGGCGATCTCCGGGGTGGAGCACACCGGCTTGGTGTTGGGCATCAGGTTCACGAAGGTGTATCCGCCCGCCGCCGCGGCCCGGGAGCCGGTCTCCACATCCTCTTTGTATTCCAGACCCGGCGTGCGCCAGTGGCAGTGGGTGTCAATGAAGGAGGGCAGCAGCGTGCGGCGTTTGGCGTCCAGCACGGTCTCCCCTTCCGGCACCGGCAGGTCAACGCCCACCGCGGCGATCTTCCCTTCCCGCAGCCAGACCTCCACGGGGCGGCCGGTACAATCCTTGGCGTTCTTGATGAGCATGGGCAGCCTCCTTACATTTGGGCAAAAAAAAACTTTTCCCGGTGAGGAAAAGTCAAACAGAAAAACCTGTCAAAACGTCAGGAAAGAACACCCCACCAATGTTTTTCTGAATCAGAAAAACGCTGTTCATGGCGGCGCACCCCTTTCCCGATGGATTTTATATATTGTACCACGTTTGGACGGTTACTGTCAACTTTTGACGAACAGGTCATACTTTAGGGAATTTGCCGAAAACCGGGCAAACTTTTGGGCATTTCGACCAAACGCCCTTTCGCCGCGGCAAGCACCGTCTTTTTCTTGCCTTTTCCGCTCAAATATGCTATAGTATAAGTTACCGACTGTGTAAGAGGTGGAGATCATGGGGCTTTGGGAAGACGCAAAAAACATCCGGGACAAGGACCCCGCCGCACGGAATGTGGCGGAGGTCATCATTCTGTACCCCGGTTTTCATGTGCTGGTCACACATAAGATCGCACATTTTCTGTATCGGCACAAATGGTTTTTCTGCGCACGGCTCATCAGCCAGCTGGCGCGGCATCTCACCGGCATCGAGATCCATCCCGGCGCCAAAATCGGGCGCAAGCTGTTCATTGACCACGGCATGGGCATCGTGTTCGGAGAGACCACCGAGATCGGGGACAACTGCACCATCTACCACGGCGTGACGCTGGGCGGCACCGGCAAGGACACCGGCAAGCGCCACCCCACGCTGGGCAACAACGTGCTCATCGGCGCGGGGGCCAAGGTGCTGGGGCCTGTGTTCATCGGGGACAACGTGCGGGTTGGCGCGGGCAGCGTGGTGCTGAACAATCTGCCCGCCAACTGCACCGCCGTGGGCGTACCCGCCGAGGTGGTGCGCATCAACAACGCCAAGGTCTGCCCCGCGGACGATCTGGACCAGCAGGATCTGCCCGACGCCACCAGCCAGCGCATCGCCACGCTGGAGGCTCGCCTGAGCAAGCTGGAGGCCAAGGTGCAGGGAGAATTCCCGCCGGACGTCAAATAATACGTATTGTAATATTTAGTTGTAAAAATACGCTCCGTTTCCAAAACGGAGCGTATTTTTTACTTTTCTTCGGTTTTGCCCAGCTCCAGGCGCTTGAAGCCTTCGCCGTGGACCTCGTTGGACTGCAGCATGATGATGAAACAGGCGGGGTCCTGTTTTTTTACCGCCTTTTCGATGGCGTACAGCTGTTTGTTGGAGCAGGCGCACAGCACCACGTCCTTCTCGTCCCCCTGATAGCCGCCCCGCCCCTGCAAAATGGTGGAGCCGCGCTCCGCCACCTCGTCAATGATATCGCAGACCATCTTTCCGTGCTCGGTGACGATCATGGCCAGCATGGAGGAGGAGAAGCCGAACATCATGCGGTTGATGACATAGGAGGACAAAAAGCTGAGGATAAGGCCGTAGATGACGGAATCAATGTCCTGAAACACCACGCCGTTGAGCAGAATGATGCTCAGCGCCGCGCCGAAGGTGATGTTGCCGAAGGGCAGGTGCGGGTGTTTGGATTTGATGGCCATGGTGATGAAATCCAGACCGCCGGTGCTGGAGTTCTGCATATAAATGAGCGCGTCCCCGATGCCGCCCACCACGCCGCCGCAGATGGTGGCAAGAAGGCGATCCCCTTCATAGACCGGCAGGAAGGGCAGCACATAGTCGGTGAACAGGGCGAAAAAGAACATGCAGCGCACACTGCGCAGAAAGAACGCCCGGCCCAGCAGCTTATAGCACACCAGAATGATGGGGATGTTGATGAGCACGTTGGACAAGCCCATGGGCATCCCGAACAGCCGGTACAGAATGGCGGAAATGCCCGCCACGCCGGTGACCGGCACCCCCGCCGCCACCGCGAAGGTGTACACCCCCATGGCGGAAATGAAACAGCCCAGCGTTTCCAGCAGAATGTTGACCCATTTTTTCTCCGTCATAACGGTCTCTCCCTTCTGAAAAACGGGCCGGGGATGAAAAGCCCGGCCCGCTGCATTGATTAGGATTTCTTGATTTTATCGGCGCTGTAGGTTTTGAGGGCGCTGGCGTTCAGTGCATGCTCCAGTCCGGCGCCGGTCTCGTACAGTCCGGCCTGCACATCGCCGCTCTTCATGCTGTCCAGCAGCTCATACTGGCTGTTCAGCTCGTCCAGTGTGCGGGCAGTGAGCGGATCCAGACGGCGGGCCACCAGATAGCTCATGCCCAGATCGATCTTGACCCACTGGCCATTGCCGGCCTCATCCAGCGGGTCGGTGAGGGTGTTGGTGTCGCCGCTGGCAAAGGAGGCCACATCCTCCGGCATGTACAGCTGGGAGCTGGCGTAATAAATGGCGGAATAGGCATCGAGCTCGCCGCCCAGCGCCGCGACCGCCTGCGGCACGTAGGTCATGGCGGCGGTGTACAGCGTATCGCTGGCAGCGGTCTCGCCGGTGGCGGTCTCCTCCAGATAGGCAAGGCAGTCATCCGCAACGGCGCTGATTGCGGCGTTCTGCTCCTCGGTGGCGAAGCTGTAGGTGCTGTAATCCACCAGCGGCAGCTGCACGGACTCAATGTAGTAGCAGTTGTCGTTGATGTAGGCGGTCAGCTCCTCATCGGTGACGGGGCTGGTGCCGTTCTCGCCGTATTGCAGCTCCAGAATGGCCTTGGCCTTCTGGGAGTTGAGCAGGTAGGTCTTGACGGATTCCTTGCCGATGCCGTTTTTGGTGTACAGGTCACCGTTGGACTCCCACAGGCTGTCGGCGGTCGCGGCGGCCTCGGCCACGGCGTCCTCGCTCAGCTCGCCGTCCAGCTCCGCGAAGGTCTTTTCCACAGCGGCGTAATACTCGATGGCGCGCAGGGTCAGCTTTTCCACGTACTCGCTGCCGGTAGCGGTCACTTCCTCATCCCCGATGGTGCCGGTGCATTCCGCCTTCAGAACCGCCTTCACGTTCTGGGCGGTCTCGCCGGTGGCAAGCTCCGCCGTGCCGGAGGCGGTGTTGTAGGCGTTGTACTGGGCCAGCAGGTAGACGCCCGCCGGAATCTCCACACCGCCGATGGTTCCCACCGTGGCGGGGGTGGACAGATTGCAGCCCGCCAGACTGGCGCAGAGCGCGCCCGCCGCGGCCAGACTGAAAAATTTCATTTTCAAAGAATGCATGGGTGTTGTCTCCTTTATATGCTTTCCAAATCTTATCTATTATATCACTGCGGCGTAGGTTTTTCAAGGGATCGCCGCCAGAAAGTCCCGCAGCAGCACCAGCGGGGCTTCGCCCCGGTTGAGGCGCACCGTGATGCAGGGACGGCCGATGCCGCTGTACTGCACCCGGTTGGGCAGTTCCTCCATGGCCTTGCCCAGCTGTTTGGGGCCGACCACATTGGTGTACAGCACCAGCTGACTGCCCCGCTGCACGATCTCGGTGATGCCCGCCCGGGCGGCCGTGACCCGCACCAGCGACACATCCACCAACCCCTGCACGCTTTTGGGCGGGTCGCCGTAGCGGTCGATGAGTTCATCCAGCACGTCCTCCGCGTCGCCGGGGGTCTCAATGGCGGCAATGCGCTTGTACGCCTCGATGCGGCCCGCCGGGTCGGGGATATATTCCTCCGGCAGGAACGCGTCCACCGTCAGGTCCACAAGGCAGTCGCTCTTGTCCGGCTCGGGGGTCTCCCCTTTCGCGGCGGCGATGGCCTGCCCCAGCATCTTGACGTACAGATCGTAGCCCACCGCCTCCATGTGGCCATGCTGGCTGTGTCCCAGAAGATTGCCCGCGCCGCGAATTTGCAGATCGCGCATGGCGATGCGGAATCCCGAGCCGAAGGAGGTGAACTCCCGGATAGCGGACAGCCGCTTGGAGGCGATCTCCGTCAGCACTTTATCCCGCTGGAACGTGAAATAGGCGTAGGCCTTGCGGGCGGAACGCCCCACGCGGCCGCGGATCTGGTACAGCTGGGAAAGCCCCATGCGGTCGGCATTTTCAATGATGAGCGTGTTGCAGTTGCGCACATCCACGCCGGTCTCGATGAGGGTGGTGCAGACCAGCACATCAATTTCATTGTCCAAAAGCTGCTGCCACACCGAAGAAATCTGTTCCTCGGTCATTTTGCCGTGGGCCACCCCCACCCGGGCGCCGGGCACCATCTTGCCCACCCGGGCGGCACACTCCTCGATGGTCTGCACCCGGTTGTGCAGATAGTACACCTGCCCGCCCCGGGCCAGCTCCTTGCGGATGGCTTCGGCGATGATACTCTGGTCATATTCCAGCACGTAGGTCTCCACCGGGCGGCGCTCCACGGGGGGCTGCTCGATGAGGGACATGTCCCGGATGCCGGACAGCGCCATATTTAAGGTACGGGGAATGGGCGTGGCTGACAGGGTGAGCATGTCCACCCCGATGAAGTTTTCCTTTAATTTTTCCTTGTGCTTGACGCCGAACCGCTGTTCCTCGTCAATGATGACAAGGCCCAGCTCCCGGAACTTCACATCGCCGGAGAGCAGCCGGTGGGTGCCCACCACGATGTCCACGGTGCCGTCCCTGAGGCCCCGCAGCGTTTCCTTCTGTTCCTTGGCGCTGCGGTAGCGGGACAGCAGCCCGATGCGGATGGGGTACGCCCCCATGCGGGCCAGCGCCGTATTGAAGTGCTGCCACGCCAGAATGGTGGTGGGGGCCAGAATGGCGCACTGCTTGCCGCCCATCACGCACTTGAAGGCGGCGCGCAGCGCCACCTCGGTCTTGCCCACGCCCACATCGCCGCAGAGCAGCCTGTCCATGGGCCACTGGTTTTCCATGTCGGACTTGATCTCGTTGGCGGCAGTAAGCTGGTCGGGGGTCTCCTCGTACGGAAACCGCTGCTCAAAGTCTCCCTGCCAGGTGTCGTCCGGCGGGAAGGCGTAGCCCTTGGCCTGACGGCGGCGGGCGTACAGTTCAATGAGTTCCTTGGCCATCTGCTCGGTGGCCGCCTTGACCCGTTTGCGGGTGCGGGACCAGTCCGCGCCGCCCAGCTTGTTCAGCTTGACCTTGTCGCTGTCTCCGGGGGCGGTGTAGCGGGAGAGCAGGTCCAGCTGGGTGACCGGGATGTACAGCACATCCTTACCAGCGTATTCGATGCGCAGGCTGTCCTTGGTGACGCCCTGCACCGTGATGCGCTGGATGCCCGCGTACCGGCCGATGCCGTAATTCTGATGCACCACCAGGTCGCCGGGGGTCAGCTCGCTCAGGCTGGAATAGGCGTCCTTGGCCTTTTTGCGGCGCTTGACCACACCGCTCTCCCCGTAGGCGCGGGCGGTGATGAGGGCAAACCGGGCAAAGGGGATGCTGCATCCCGCGGAGAGGTGCCCCGGCAGCACCTGCACCTGCCCGCTCCCGGCAGGCGGCGCGGCAGGGTCGGTGGTAACGGAAAGTCCCTCCCGGCGCAGGTCGGCGGCCAAGCCGTTGGCGGCACGCTGGGTGCCCGCCAGCACCGTGACCTGTGTCCCCTGCTCCACCATGGGGCGCAGATCCTCCAGCAGCGCGGACACCTCGCCGCCCCATGCGGGCAGCGCGTGGGCGGGGGCGTTGAACACCTGTTTCAAGGGCAGGTCGGGCATGCTGCGGGCAAAGTTTTCCGCGCAGAGGGTGCTGTATTTGCCGGTCTGCGCCCACAGCCAGCCCGGCTCCTCATACAGCCTGTCCAGCCCGGCGCAGAGCACCCCCTCCTCCAGCAGCGAGGACAACTCCTCCCCGCGGCGGAACTCGGTGGCCCGGTCTGCTTCCCGGATGGAGGCGGGTTCCTCCAAAATCAAAAGGGGATTTTCAAAATAATCCAGCAGCGTGGCGGGCCGCGGATAGCGGATGGGCAGATATTTGTCCATGGCCTCGGGCAGGATGCCCCCGTCCAGCGCGGCCAGATCGGCGGCCATCGCCTTTTCCATGGCGGTGCGTTTTTTGCCCCGCTGCTTTGCCAGCGCGGCACGCAGCGCATCGGCGGCCTGCGGCGGCGCGCCGAACAGCACCTCGCGGGCGGGGCTGACGTAAATTTTCGCCACCGGCTCCTCCCGGCGCTGGGTGGACAGATCGAAGGTATGCAGCGTGTCGATCTCATCGCCCCAGAATTCCATGCGCACCGGCTGCTTCATGTCCGGCGCAAACAGGTCCACGATGTCGCCCCGCACCGAAAACTGGCCGGGGCCGTCCACCTGCATCCGCCGGGTGTAGCCTGCGCCGAACAGCAGCGCCACCAGCTCCTCCCGGGGGATGCTGTCGCCGGGGTGCAGCGTGCGGGTATTTTTGCAGAATTCCTCCCGTGGGGTGGTGAACTGGGTCAGGCCCTCGCCGGGCACGCAGACCGCCTGCAGGCGGCCGCCCACCAGATCGCCCAGCACCGCCAGACGGCGGTATTCGTATTCCCGGGCGGTGCCCTCGATGGGGCGCAGCAGGTAGTCCCGCGCCGGGAACACCGCCGAAGCAACCCCCAGCGTATTCAGGTCAGCGGCAAAGCGGGTGGCCTCCGCCTCGCCGGGAGTGACAAGGCAGAGCGGCCGCCCCGTCTGCGCGGCCAGCGCCGCATACACCAGCGCACGCCCCGCCGCAGGCAGGCCAAAGAGAGCACTGGCCCCGTGCCCTTGCAGGGACGAGGCCAATGCTTTGTATTCCTGTGTCTGTTCAAACAGTGTTCTGAACATAATTCCTCACGCAAATTTCCGGGCGGCAGCCTGTTCCATCAGTTGGCAGTCAGGTACTGCTTGGTCAGCCAGCCGTAGCTGCCGTTGTACTGCACCAAAATCCAGCCGTCGGTGCCGTCCGCGCCCAGCGCTGTCACCTGCGTGCCGGTGGGCACCGTGGCCACCCGGCTGAAATCCGTGCCGGGGCCGCTGCGCATGCGCAGACCATCCGCCGCTGCCACCGTAAAGACAGGCTGACCGCCCTCCGGGTACACCGCAGCGGGCTGCTGCTCCACATCCGGGAAGACCACTGGCGTGGGTTCGGGAGTCGGCTCCGGCGTCGGCTCAGGGGTCGGTTCCGGCGTGGCCTCCGGAACAGGCTCCGCAGACGGTTCCGCCACAGAATCCGAGACTGCCGGCTGCTCCGCCGGTTCCTCGTTTCGCACAGTGAGGAACACCGCCAGCCCGATGCTGGCCGCCAGCGCCAGAATACACAGGGCCAGCGTCAGCGCCGCTTTCCGTTTTTTATTACTCATGGCGGATCATCCTTTCTAATGGTTGAATCGGTTTTGGGCCTGTCCCAGCCTGCCGTCCATGATCAGCTTACAGGCGGCCTCCACATCCGGGTAACGGTCGGCAATGGCTTTGGCATCCGGCGCGGGCAGCCTGCCCAGCACCCAGTCCGCCAGATCGTAGTCCGGCCGGGGCTTGACCCCCACGCCAAGACGCAGACGGGGAAAGCTGTCCCCTCCGAGTTCGGCAATGATGCTTTTCAGTCCGTTGTGTCCACCCGCCGAGCCGCTGGGCCGGATGCGCAGACGCCCCGGATCGCCGGTCACATCGTCGCACAGAACCAGCACGTGGTCGATGGGGATTTTGTAAAACTGTGCTGCGGGAGCAATGCTGCGCCCGCTGAGATTCATATAGGTGAGGGGCTTGAGCATCAGCACCTTGTGGTCCCCCACCGACGCCGCGCCGTACAGGCCCTGCCATTTGCTTTTGTTGACGGCACAGCCCCACTGCTCCGCCAGATAGTCCAGCGCCGCATAGCCCGCGTTGTGGCGGGTGCCGTCATATTTCGGTTCGGGGTTGCCCAGCCCGGCAATGAGCCAGTCCGCCCCGGAAGTAAACAATGCCACGGTGTTCTCCTTATAATAAAGATATCGTCACCGTTTTATACTACCACTTTTGGGGGGCGGCGGTCAAGCAGGACAGCCTTATTTTTTGCTTTCTTCCAGTTTCTGCTTTTTGGCAATATACTTTTCCAGCTTTTTCTCGCCCCAGTTCGGCACGTTGGCCTGCTTGGCCCGCTCGATGCCCAGCGCGCCGGCGGGCACGTCCGCCCCGATGGTGGAGCCGGCCGCCGTAAAGGCATGGTCACCCACCGTGACGGGGGCCACCAGATTGGTGTTGCAGCCGATGAACACGTAATCGCCGATGGTTGTGTGGAACTTACCCTCGCCGTCATAGTTGCAGGTGACGGTGCCGCAGCCGAAGTTGCAGTATTTTCCCACCGTGGCGTCCCCGATGTAGGTCAGGTGGCTGACGGTGTTGCCCTCGGCAAATTCCACGTTCTTGGTCTCCACATAGGCGCCCAGATGCACGCCCTCGCCGGTGACGGTGCCGGTGCGCACATGGGTGAAGGGGCCGATTTTGTTGTTGGGCCCCAGGTGGCTCTGGTAGCACTGGCTGGCGTTGACGGTGGTGTTTTCCTCCACCACGGTGTCCTCCAGCAGCGTGTTGGGGCCGATGACACAGCCCGCCCCCACCACGGTTTTGCCCCGCAGGATGCAGCCGGGCAGAATGGTCGCGCCGGGAGCGATGATGACCTCCGGCTCAATATATACATCCTTGCTCAGGAACTCCACCCCGTTGGCGAGGTGGCGTTCAATAGCGGCGGCGTAGCGCTGCTGCGCCAGTTCATAACGTTCTTTCGCGGTAGACATGGTCGTTTTCCTCCATTGTTCCCCTGTTTGATGGGCGAAGTGGGTTTCCTAAAAAGTTCTCAACTTCCCGCCCATTATAATTTACCTCATTTTTGGTCAAATTGCAAGTATTTGATGGCTAAATTTCGTCAATTTTTCGGCAAATGCATTAGGCACTTTTTTAACAATCCTCTGGAAATTCCCGGAAAAGTCTGTTATAATGGACTATGCAAACATGATCCATGTGATGCAGGGGTGCGCCGATGCAAGCGCGCACCGACAACCGAACGCAAAATTGGAGGTTATGTTAATGAGCAAGAAATTCCTGTACCTGTTCAAAGAGGGCCATGACGCCTTCGGCGGCGACCAAACCACCATGAAGAACATTCTGGGTGGCAAGGGCGCCGGCCTGGCCGAGATGACCC
>CALZZE010000031.1 GCA_945830575.1 uncultured Subdoligranulum sp.
CTTCGGCACCAACGACCTGACCCAGATGACCTTCGGCTTCAGCCGTGACGACGCTGCCAAGTTCCTGACTGCCTACTACGACACCAAGATCTACGAGAGCGATCCGTTCCAGCATCTGGATGCCAACGGCGTTGGCAAGCTGGTCAAGATGGCTGCTGCCGATGGCCGCGCCACCAACCCCAACCTGGGTCTGGGCATCTGCGGCGAGCACGGCGGCGATCCCACGTCCGTGGAGTTCTGCCACAACGTTGGTCTGGACTATGTCTCCTGCTCTCCCTTCCGTGTTCCCATCGCCCGTCTGGCCGCTGCGCAGGCTGCGATCAAGAACCCCCGCAAGTAATTTTTCACAAAGATTCGTACAAAATCCGCTGATTTTGTAATGCATCGGTGAACCAGACACGCGAATCCTCAGCCGTGGAACGGCTGGCGGATTCGCGTGTTTTTTTGTTTGTAGGCACTCTTGCGGATTCTTCATTTCTGTGGTATGCTGAGTAAAAGGAATCAAAAAGGAGGGTTTTGTATGCGCGCTTCTCTTTCCCGGCTCTGCACCGACTTCATAGAAGACCGGGACATCATCCGATCCGTCTTCTTCTGGGATACCCCCACCCTGTACCCCGTCTGCGCCGCCGTGTTCACCGGCAGCGGCACCCGCGCTGATGCCGACCGTCTCAAGCGCTGTCGGGATTTGCTGAAAGAAAAAACCGGGCTGTTTTCCAACTTCCGCAGCACGGTTCACCCGGTGATGCTCTGCATGATGGCCACCGATGATGACCCGGAACAGCGCCTCGACCGTTCTTTGCAGGTGTACGATGCTCTGAAAGAGCATTTCTGGACCTCCACCTATCTGCCGGTGGCCTCCATGATGGTGGCCAGCTCGGTACCGCCCGCGCAGTATGCCGGGGTGGCTGCCCGCACCCGCAGCCTGTATGAGCGGATGAAGAAAGACCACCCGTTCCTCACCTCCACGGAGGACAGTGTGTTTGCCGCCATGCTGGCGCTGTCGGACAAGTCTGACGACGCACTGCTGGAGGAGGCGGAGCGCTGCTACCAGCTGCTCAAACCCAAATTCTTCTCCGGCAACGCGGTGCAGTCGCTGTCCCACGTGCTGGCGCTTGCCGATGGCCGGGCCGAGGACAAATGTGTCGCCGTGCTTTCGCTGTTTGAGGCGCTCAAAGCCCGCGGCCGCAAATACGGCACCGATTTCGAGCTGGCCTCGCTGGGCGTGCTGGCCACCCTGCCGGTGCCGCAGGAATCCATGGTGGAGGACATTCTGGAGGTGGACGAGTTTTTGTCCCGTCAGAAAGGCTACGGCCTGCTGGGCATCAGCAAGCCGCAGCGGCTGATGCAGGCCGGCATGCTGGTCACCACCGACCTGGCCCGCGGCTCCGACGCCATGCAGGCAGCCGCCATCGGCAGCACCATCGCGCTGGTCATTGCGCAGGAAGTTGCCATGTGCGCCGCCATTGCAGCCGCCACCGCTTCCACATCCCACCATGCTTCCAGCCAAAGCTGATAGGAGGTTTTCCATGTCTGACCTGACCGCTTATGTTCCCGCCCCTGACCGCTATGCATCCATGGCCTACCACCGCTGCGGCGCCAGCGGATTGAAGCTGCCCGCCGTGTCGCTGGGATTGTGGCACAATTTCGGGGATACCGCCCGCTACGACACCATGCGGGCCATCGTGCGCACCGCCTTTGACAACGGCATCACCCACTTTGACCTTGCCAATAACTATGGGCCCGCCCCCGGCGCGGCGGAACGGAATTTCGGCCGTATTCTGCGGGACGATCTGGCCGCCCACCGGGACGAGCTCATCATTTCCACCAAGGCGGGCTATACCATGTGGGACGGCCCTTACGGGGACTGGGGCAGCCGGAAATATCTGCTGGCCAGTCTGGACCAGAGCCTGCGGCGGATGGGGCTGGACTATGTGGACATTTTCTACCATCACCGCATGGACCCGGACACCCCGCTGGAGGAAACCATGGGCGCGCTGGCGCAGGCGGTACGCAGCGGGAAAGCGCTGTATGCGGGGCTTTCCAACTACAACGGCCCCACGCTGGAAACGGCCGCCGCCATTCTGGACGAGCTGCACGTTCCCTTCGTCATCAACCAGAACCGCTATTCGATATTTGACCGTACCATCGAGCAAAACGGTCTGAAAGAAACGGCCGTGCGGCTGCGCAGGGGCATCATCGCCTTCAGCCCGCTGGCGCAGGGGCTGCTCACCGACCGGTATCTGCACGGCATCCCGGAGGACAGCCGCATCCGCACAGACGGACGGTTCCTCCACGCCGAGCAGCTGACGCCGGAGCGGCTTGACCAGATCCGAGCCCTGAACGAACTGGCCGCCCGCCGCGGCGAGAGCCTGGCCACCATGGCGCTGCGCTGGGTTCTGCGGGACGGCGCGGTGACCAGCGTGCTGGTGGGTGCCAGCCGCCCAGAGCAGATTCTGGAGGATTTGAAGGTGCTGCAAAGCCCCGCCTTCACAGAGGAAGAACTTCGTCTCATCGACCAACTTTGCTGATACATACGAAAGAAAGCCCCCGTGCATCGGGGGCTTTTCCGTTTGCGGAAATCAAAGCAGACTGCGGGCAAAGGCCCGGGCGCCTTCCACGGCAGCGGGCGTTTGGAAGGAAGCAAGGTCGTCCTCATCGCGCACCGAGTACAGCCCTGCAAAATGCAGGCCGGAGTGCTTGCACAGCCGCCGGACGCCGGTCTCAAAGGGTTCGCAGGCATAGGCGGCCTCGTAGCCATGGGTCGCCAGAATCGCCACCGCCCTACCCTTCCAGAGGGAGCCTTTGGCGCTGCCGTAGAACTTGTTCAGCCCGTAATGCCGGTCCAGCACCGCCTTCATGCAGGCTGTGCAGTACCAGGAATAGATGGGCGTGGCCAGCACCAGGCAGTCCGCCCACAGAATGTCCGACACAATGCCCTGCATGTCATCCTGTTGGACGCATCCGTACGCGCCCTCCACATTCTGGCAGGCATAGCAGCCCTTGCAGGGATGGATGGTTTTGTCCGCCAGCGTCACATACCGCACCTGCGCACCGGCCTGCTCCAGTTCCTCCCGGAAAGGCTTGCACAGCTCCGCTGTGTTGCCATGCAGCCGCGGACTTCCCATCAACAGCAAAAATTTCATACGCATCCTCCTTTCTTTTATTTTAACGAATGGGGAGGGCGTTTTTCAACTGGATTTTCTCAACTTTTTCGCCGCTATTCCCACCGCAAGGCCCAACAGCGCCGGGACCACCCAGCCAAGGCTCCGTTCATAGAACGGCAGCCAGCGGGCGGCAAGGTCCAAGAGGGGCTGCACATGCAGGGCCGTCCGGGCGGATTCCGGCAGGGAGCGGGCGAAATCCGGCAGCGCCGCGACCAGCGTGAAGGCGGTGACGCTGCGATAGACCCGGCGGTCATGGCCGAACGTGCCGCCGCACAGCGCCAGCATCACCAGCGTGATGGCCAGCGGATAGAGCAGCATGAGCACCGGCAGGCTGTAGCTGATGATGGCGGACAGCCCCACATTGGACACCGCAAAGGAAAACACCGTGAACAGCACCGCCCATGCCGGATAGGCCGGCCCTTGGGGGAACATGCGGGCAAAGGTCTCGGCACAGCTGGTCACAAGGCCGATGGAGGTTTTCAGGCAGGCAAAGGTGATGGTGACGGCCAGAATCGCGCTGCCCGCCCGTCCCAGATAATGCCCGGCGATCTGCGCCAGCGCAATGCCGCCGTTCTCGGAAACCTCGAACAGTCCCCTCGACTGCGCCCCCATCAAAATGGTCAGCGCGTAGATGACCGCCATCAGCACGCCGGTGAGCAGGCCGGAGTGCAGCACCTCCCGGGAGACCGCCTCGTCCCCGGTGACGCCCATTTGGCGCACAATGTCAATGACCACAATGCCAAAAGCCAGCCCAGCGATGGCATCCATGGTGCCGTAGCCCTCAATGAACGCGGGGAAAAACGCGCCGCTCTGGTAGGCCGGTTCCGGCTGCGCCGCCGCGACCGATGCACCGGGATGCAGCAGCGCCGAAAACACCAGAATCCCGTAGAAAATCAGAAAGACCGGGTTGATGATCTTGCCGATCCACACCGTAATGCCCGCGGGGCGCAGCGAGAAAAACAACACCAGAGCAAAAAACAGCATTGAAAACACCAGCAGCGGGATGCGCTCGCCCCACACCGCCGGCAGAAGCGGATGTATGCCGGTGGTGAAGGAGGTGGTGGCGCAGCGGGGAATGGCAAAGCACGGCCCGATGGTGAGGTACAAAACACAGGTGAACACGACGCCGTATCCCCTGCCCACCCGGCTGGCCAGCGCCTGCAGACCGTCCGAATGGGTGATGCCGATGGCCGCCACCGCCAGAATAGGAATGCCCACCGCCGTGAGCACAAAGCCCGCAATGGCGGGCAGCAGTTCCCGTCCCGCCAGCTGACCCAGATGCACGGGAAAAATCAGGTTGCCCGCACCAAAAAACATACCGAACAGCGTGCCCGCCACCAGCATCCGCTGGGAGAGGGTGAGCGTTTGTTTCTTCATGACGTTCCTCCGCAAAATGTTGTCTTGGTATGATTGTAGCATGCCCCTTGCCTTTTGGGAAACGCAGAATTATAATAGTTGTATGACAATTTCTCATATCCCATGCAAGGAGAACACCATGGACAGCAAGAAACTGGAAATTCTCGTCACTGCCGCCGATTTGGGCAGCTTTACCAAGGCCAGCGAGGTGGTGGGCTACACCCAGTCCGGCCTGACCCACATGATGGATGCGCTGGAACGGGAGATCGGGCTGCCGCTGCTGCGGCGCACCCACAGCGGCATCCAGCTGACGGAGTACGGCACAAAGCTGATGCCGGAGATCCGGGCGTTTCTGCGCGCCAACGCCAATCTGGAAAACCAGATCGCAGCGCTGAAGGAGCAGGCCAAAACCACCATCCGCATTGCGGCCTACGCCAGCGTAGCCATGCACTGGATGCCGGAGATTCTGTACCGGTTCCGCCGCCTGTGCCCGGACGTGGATGTGGACCTGCGCATGGTGGACCACGCCCTGGAACCCTTTGAGCTGCTGGACGCGGGCAAGACCGATGTGATTTTTGCCAGCCGTCAGCCGGGATTCCGCTGTGACTGGACACCGCTGTATGAGGATGTGCTGTACGCCATTCTGCCCCGGAACTATCCCCTGCATGGACGCCGTGAGTTTCCGCTGGAGGAATTCGCCGGGCAGGAATTTCTCATGCCCTACGGCCGGTTTGACATGGACGTGAACGCCGCCATGCGTCAGGTGGGGGTGCGTCTGACCGCTAAGCCTGCCTATGTGGACGATGAGACCGTCATCCGCATGGTGGGGCGCGGGCTGGGCGTGACCATGATGTCCGAGCTGATGATCCGCGGGCGCACCGATGACGTGCTGTGCGTGCCGGTGACGCCCCGCACCAGCCGCCGGATGGGCATGGGCATCCACCCCGGCGAGCGGTCGGACAGTGTACACAAGCTACTTGGATGTGTGCTGGAATTCACAAAAACCCTTTAAGGCAATACCGCACAATTCACGGCTAACGCCTTACGCACCGCTCCGGCGGCTGCGGCGCACCATCTGCGTTGCAAAAATTCTCGATAATACACAAAGTATTATCTGCGCTTTTTGCTTAGCAGCTGATGCACCTCGCTCGCCGTATCGGCACGTAGAATTATGCGGTGTTGCCTTAAAAACCTCACAAAAAGGGTATTTTGTAACAAACTGAGAATTTATCTTGATTTTATAGAAAATAATTGTTGACATTTTCTATTTTTTTAGGATATAATCCTAATTAGAAAGCGGTACAGGCAGCCCGGCACGGGGCCGGCTCCGACCCCCGCCGCCGCAGCAGCACCGCAAATTTTACTGAAAAGGAGCTGTATCGTATGAGAAGTATTGCTAAGCTTGATCTTCAATATGCCCATCGTTTTTATGGGTTCCAGGGAGAGGCTCAGTATCTGCACGGCCACACCGGCGTGCTGACCATCGAGGTGGAAGGCTCTGTCAACCCCGGCGTCAACATGGTGTTCCCCTGCAACGAAATTCAGAAGACCGCATGGGAAGTCCTCAAGAACTTTGACCACGCCCTTGTCCTGCGGGAGGATGACCCCCTCCTGCCCGCCATTCTGGATGTGTACGAGAAGCAGGGCATCAAGGATGGTTCGCCCCGCAACACCATGAAAGGCCCCGCCTTCAAGACCGAGCTGGCCACCGCCTACCCGGACTGCCGTCTGGTGGTCACCAAGGAGACCATGACGGTGGAAGGCATGATTAAAATCGTATATGATTTGCTGAAGGACAAGCTGAACATCGTCAAGCTGACCTTCACCAGCGGCGTCAACGCGGCCACCGCAGATTTCCCCTCTCAGGCCGACATCGACCGCTGCCCGCTGTGCGGCATCGCGCTGGATGAGAACGGCGTCTGCCCCAAGTGCGGCTACAAGAAAGCCTGAACATAAGAAAGCAGCCCTCCCCGGCCTGGGGAGGGCTGCTTGTTTGTGTCAGCGTTTTGCCACCGCCTTGGTGGCGATGACCGCCACGCCGGTGTGGGCGGCATCCGGCAGGATGACCTGCCCCAGCGCCACCGGCGCGGGGATGGTGACGGCGCGGATTTCCGCCATCACATCAAAAATTTTGTCCTTGGGAATGTCAGTGCGGGTCTTGACGGACGCCATGGCAATTTCGCCGCCCGTCACGCGCACCGAGGAAGTGACCGTCCGGGTGGGGTCGGTGACTTCCTTTTTGCCGTAGGCCTCGCCGCGCTTGCAGGTGTACCCGGCCACCACCGGCTCTTTGCCGTCCTCCAGCGTCACGGTCAGCTGGCAGCCCAGCGGGCAGCCAATGCAGGTCAGTTGTCTTGTCTCCATGTCACTCCACCTCCGTACAAACCGTGATCTGACGCAGCTCCGGGTACTTCTCCACCTGCTGGCGGGTCAGCACCACCTGCTCCATCTCGCCGGGGGCCAGCACGTTCTTCTTGCGGTGCAGCACCCGTTCACCGTCAAAATACACGCTCACATAGCGGTCCTTGTACACATCTCCCACGCGGAACCGCACCACCACCTTGTCATTCATGTTGGCGGTGTCCAGCGTCTGCGGCACTGTGTACCGCACGCCGTCCTTGGCGGTCAGCGGCACCGGGTTGGCGGCGGCGCGCTCCCCTGCCTGCACATACGCGGCGGCGTTGCGGCCGGCCAGTGCAGCCTCCTCGCTCACGTAGTCCACCAAATCATGCACGTGCAGCACGTTGCCGCAGGCAAACACACCGGGCAGGCTGGTCTCCAGCGAATCGCTCACATCGGGGCCGCCGGTGACACGGTTCATGGCAATGCCCGCCTCGCGGGTCAGCTCGTTCTCCGGCAGCAGACCCACCGACAGCAGCAGCGTGTCGCATCTGTAATACTCCTCGGTGCCGGGGATGGGCTTGCGGTCGGGGCCGACCTGTGCCAGCGTGATGCCGGTGACCCGCTCCTTGCCGTCGATTTTGACCACCGTATGGCTCAGCTTGAGGGGGATGCCGTAGTCGTCAAGGCACTGCACGATGTTGCGCTTGAGGCCGCCGGAATAGGGCATCAGTTCCGCCACGACCTTGACCTTGGCGCCCTCCAGCGTCATGCGGCGGGCCATGATGAGGCCGATGTTGCCGGAGCCGAGGATGACCACCTCTTTGCCCACGCTGAAGCCCTCGATGTTCATGAGCCGCTGGGCGGTGCCGGCGGAATAGATGCCCGCCGGACGGTAGCCGGGAATGTTCAAAGCGCCGCGGGGACGCTCCCGGCAGCCCATGCAGAGCACCACCGCCCTGGCCTTGATCTCAAACAGGCCGTCCTCCCGGTTCATGGCGGTGACAACCTTGTCCGGGCTGATGTCCATGACCATGGTGTTCAGCTTGCAGGGAATGTTTTCCGCCATGGCCTGCTCGATGAAGCGGGCCGCGTATTCCGGGCCGGTCAGTTCCTCCTTGAAGGTGTGCAGGCCGAAGCCGTTGTGGATGCACTGGTTCAGAATACCGCCCAGATGGCCGTCGCGCTCTAAAATCAGGATATCCTGCACGCCGGCCTTGCGGGCTGCGACTGCCGCCGCCAGCCCCGCGGGGCCGCCGCCGACGATGACAATATCATGTTGTTGCATACTTCCGCCCTCCTTATTTCTCACCAGTCAGCATTTCGGAGCCGGGCGCGTTTTTGCAGATTTTCTCCATGGGGATGCCGGTCTCCCGGGACAGAATCTCCATGGTGCGGGGCGTGCAGAACCCTGCCTGGCAGCGGCCCATGCCCTGCCGGACACGGCGCTTGATGCCGTCCAGACTCCGTGCGCCCAGCGTGCGGGTGATGGCGTCCACAATTTCGCCCTCGCTGACGCCCTCGCACCGGCAGACGATGGAGCCGTAGGCGGGGTTCTCCTTGATGAGCGCTGCGCGCTGCTCCTTGGGCAGCGGCCCGGGTCGCACGATGCCCTTGCGGGTGCCGTTCCAGTCGGACTTTTGGGCCGCGCCGGCTTTGTCAGCCACCAGTCCGGCGATGTACGCGCCGATGGCGGGGGCGCTGGACAGGCCGGGGCTTTCGATGGCCGCCGCGTCAAAGAAGCCGGGAGCATCGGGGCACTCGCCCAGAATGAAATCGTGATGCTCCTCGTGGGCACGCAGGCCGGAGAAGGAGGTGATGACCGCCCGCAGCGGCAGATTCTTCACGCTGCGCTGGGCCTTGGTCTGCACATCGCTCAGCTCCTCCGCGGTGGTGGCGGTGGCCTCCTTGTCGGGCAGGTCGGTGGCGGTGGGGCCCATCAGCAGGTTGCCGTGGACGGTGGGCGTTACCAGCACGCCCTTGCCCATTTTGCCGGGCAGCTGGAAGATGGTGCGGGACACCAGCCCGCCCGCCTCCTTGTCCAGCAGGCAATAGTCGCCCTTGCGGGGGACGATGGTGAACTTCTGTTCACTGACAAAATTGTGCATCACATCGGCATACACGCCCGCCGCGTTCACCACGTACCGGGCGGTGACGGGGCCCTGGTTGGTGTCGATGCGCCAGCCCTCGCCGTCGCGGGTGATGTTCTGCACCTCGGTGAGGAAACGGAACTCCACCCCGTTGTCGGCGGCGTTCTCCGCCATGGCGATGGTCAGCCCGAAGGGGCAGACGATGCCGCCGGTGGGGGCGTACAGCGCCGCAACCACCTCATCGGACAGATTCGGCTCCAGCGCCCGGGCCTCGTCGCCGGAAAGAATTTGCAGGTCGGGCACACCGTTGGCCTTGCCCCGCTCCAGCAGCGCGTCCAGACCGGGACGGTCCGCCTCATCAAAGCAGAGCACCAGAGAACCGTTGCGGATGAAATCAAAGTCCAGTTCCTTGGACAGCTCCCCCATCAGGCGGTTGCCCTCCACGTTGAACCGGGCCATCTGGGAGCCGGTAGCCGCGTCATAGCCCGCGTGGACGATGGCGCTGTTGGCCTTGGAGGTGCCGGAGCAGACGTCCTCGGTCTTTTCCAGCAGGCAGGTTTTCAGTTGATAGCGGGACAGCTCGCGGGCTATGGAACAGCCCGTCACGCCGCCGCCGATCACGACTACATCATATTTCAAAACAGTCACCCCGCTTTTGCGTTTTCTATTGTCAGTATACCGTTTTTTCGCAGTGCGGTCAATCAGTATTTTTAACAGAATGTACAAAAACAGCGTGCCGTGAAAAACGGCACGCGGAACCATCAGACATGCAGGCGGCGGATGAGCTTGAAGGCGACCTCATGTTCCAGCACCAGCGGCTTGTCGGTGGCAAAGAACACCACGCCGCTGGTGGTGGCCGTGACGGGAGCGGACAGCTCCGCCGTCAGCGGGTCAAGAATTTCCCCGATGACCTCGCCGTATTCCACCGGGTCGCCGGGGACTTTTTTCGGGCGGAAGATGCCGCCGGTGGGGGTCAGCACCGGGGCCAGCGTGCTTTCGTTGATGACGGTGGACATATACCCGCTGTGGCAGTTGTATTTCACCACCCCCACCCGGCTGAGATACCGCAGCACCGCGCTGACCGCCTGCTGAGCGCTGGCCTCGTCAATGCGGTCGGTGTCGCGGGTGTACAGGCTGAAAGCGTTGGATTCCCAAATCTGCCAGTTGTAGTTTAAGGTCGTTGTATCGATGGGTTTCGGGGTGCGCATCACCACGTAGGGCAAGCCGAACAGGTTACCCAAGCTGGCCGTCTGGTAGCCGGTGTTCATAATGCGCACATGGGGCACAAAGTCCCCGGGCAGGTAAAAGCTGGCAAAATGGATGCCGTAGCGGTAGCCCTTCACTGCCTCAAACAGCGCAGCGGCAATGCGCTGGGTGGTCTCGCCCTGGTCGTAGCCGGGGAACATCCGGTTGATGTCGGTGTTGTCGAGGGGCCAGAACCGCTGTCCCACGTTCATGGAAAAGCGGGTGACGCAGGGAATCACCAGAATCTCGTTGCCGGGAAGGATGGCCTTCTGTTCCTCCAGACGGCGGAACGCCTGCACCAGCCGGGCGCAGACATACATCTGCTGGACCTCGTTGCCGCGGATGCCGCCCACGATGGCACAGGCCTTTTCGCCGCTGCCGAACCGGAACCCTTCGATCTCCATGCGCTGACGGTAGGGGGTGTCCAGCGCATACAGGACTTCCTGTTTCATGCTGTCACCTCCTGTTTGAGCACCCGGGCCAGCAGACTGCCGGGATACACCACCGGGTATTCCCGCAGCGTGAACAGCAGTCCGTCCACCGGGGAGGTGACCACTTCCTTTTCCTCGGCGGTGAGCGGGTCGGCAATGACGCCCAGCACCTGCCCGGCGCGCACGTGGGTGCCGTGGAGCGTTTCCGGCATGAAGATGCCCGCCGCGCCCGCATTCAGAAAAGCAACCTCATCCTTGCTCACCAGCGGGGTGCGGGGCTGCTGGGTCTCGCCGCTCCAAAACCCCTGACTGCGCAGCAGATTGAGGATGCCCTCCGTCAGCTGTTCGCCGTAGGCGCGGGTGAGGCGCATCCCCACGCCCATCTCCACCACAAGGCACTTGGTGCCCATGGCGTTCAGGCTGTGGGCCAGCGTGCTTTGCAGCACGGTGGCGGCGGCATGCACCCACACAAAATCAATGTTCAGTTCCTTGGCGAGCGGAACAAGGGCAGGGGCTGTCTCCTCGCTGATGCGCACCTGCGGCAGTTCCCGCAAAAAGATGTTGGAGGCGTGAATGTCAATGGCGATGTCTGCGCCGCGCATGTCCTCCACCGCCTTGTGGGCAAAATACTCCACCGCCGGGCCGTCGTCCGCGCCGGGGAAGATGCGGTTCATGTCCAGATCAAACAGCGGCACGCCCCGCTGGATGGTGTTGATGCCCAACGGGTTCATGGCCGGGTACACATCCACGGTACAGCGCAGAAATTCCGGGTGTTCTTTCAGACGGCGGCCCAGCAGGAAGGCCACATACTGTCCCTCCAGCTCATCGCCGTGGATGCCGGTGACGATACAGACCCGTCTGCCGGTATCGTTGCCGGGCTTTGGCGCATAGCGGTGCTTGTACAGCTCCAGCTGTTCATGCACCGCCATGGACAGGCCGGTGACTTTTTGAATCATAATGGTTTCCTCATTTCTTTCCACACATTGGGGCGCTATGGCTCCCACACCCGCATGAACACCGTCTGGGTCTGGGAGCAGGCGCCGTAAAATACCCCCTGTTCCACCGGGCAGTCGGCGGCGTCCCGGCCGACGGCAAAGCGGAGATACCGCTCATCCACGGGGCAGTTGCGGGTGGGGTCCCACCCCTGCCAGCGGCCGTCCAGATATACCTCCGCCCAGGCATGGGTAGCCCCCTCCCCCACCGTCAGCCCTTGACAGTAGCGGGCGGGCCACCCGGCCAGCCGCGCCAGCGCGGCCAGAATGTGGGCGAAGTCCTGACACACCCCCGCGCCGCCCGCCAGCGCCTGCTCGGCGGTGGTGCGCATCCCGGTGGCGCCGGGCACATATTTCAGCGTTTCGTAGATCCAGCCGCCCAGAACAGGCAGCGGGTGGGCGGCAGACATGGCGGGGCGCAGTCCCTCATAGACTGTCCGGAGCCGTTCTCCCGGCCTTGTGAGCGCACCGGGAAAGGACAGCACCGGATTGGGCGGTGGCACAAGCGGGCCGCGGGACAGGTCCACCTGCACCACACCGCTGCTCTGGTAGGTCAGCCCGGTGTGGGGTTCCGGGATGCCTGTCCAGACCACCGGGCTGCCAAACCCGTCCGTCTGGCGGTTTTGCGGCGCAGCGGGGGTGAGGGTCAGCGCCGCGGACTGCACAGTCTGCACCGCGTCCTGCATGGGCAGGCAGCGCAGCGCCAGCTGATGGCCGGTGACCGGGCCGGAAAATGCCAGCCCGGTGGAAAAGGTAAAATGCAGCGTTCTCATATCACATTCCGGGGAACAGCCCCTCCAGCGCCTGCACCATAACGGCGGCGTCCGGCGTGGGGGCGGTCTTGTCCAGCACCGCGTCCACCAGCAGATTCAGCCTGTCCCGGTCGGGCTGCAGGGCCGTTTTGTACAGGCGGTTGAACAGCCGCCCGAATTCTTTCTCACAGGTGGATTCCGGCGCGCCAAGACGTAAGCATAAATCCACCCGCTCCAGACTGGCGCCGGTTTTGATGATGTTGCGGCTGCTCTCCTCCTCGATGGTCTCCTCGCAGCTGCCCCGGAAGGCCATGATGTCGTCCAGCACCCACTGCAACTCCACGCCGGGGGCGGCAGAGGCGGCGGCCAGCTCCATGGCGGAAATTGCCATCTGCACGTAGGCCAGCGTGTCGGTAGAGAGCGTCTCCCGCAGCACGATGGCGTTGTCGTAGGCGTAGCCCAGCGCCGAGGCGATGGAGTTGGGGTCGTTGTCGTCAAAATAGAACCGGCGCACAAAATCCGCCGTATTTTCGTAGGTGTCGGGGATGCCCACCTTGCGGCAATAATCGGCGTAGTCCCCCTCCCGGCCGTCGGTGTCCGCCTCGAACAGCGGGCGGGTGGCGGTGATGCCCGCGTAGGCCCGCTCCAGATACCGCCCCAGCCAGAACAGGCGGTTATGCTTCGTCAATGTGACAGTACCCATGTATCCTTGAATCCTCCTCCCTGAGAGCTGTTGACCACAAAGCTGTCCGCCTCGCGGCTGAACCGGGTCAGGCCGCTGGGCCAGACCTGCGTGGTCTCGCCTGCCAGCACAAAAGCGCGCAGGTCTGCCTTGCGCATGACCTGCTGCCCGTTTTCCATGACGGGCAGATCCAGAAAATCAATGACCTCCTGTGCGATAAACCGCCGGGGTTCCCGTTTCACCAGCTCCTTAAAATCCTCCAGCTTTTGTTTGCTCAGATCCCGGCCAAACACCACGCCGTAGCCGCCGGCCTCCGCCACGTCCTTGACCACCAGCTTTTCCAGATTGTCCAGCACATACTTGCGGTCTTTCTCGTAAAACGGCAGATAGGTGGGGGCGTTTTGCAGAATGGGCTGCTCGCCCAGATAATACTCCACCATTTTGGGCACGAAATAATAGATGCCCTTGTCGTCCGCCGCGCCATTGCCGGGGGCGTTGATCAGCGCCACGCGGCCCGCCCGGTAGACCCCCATCACGCCGGGGATGCCGATGAGACTTTCCGGCAAAAAGGCGGTGGGGTCGAGATATTCATCGCTGATACGCCGGTAAATGGCGCCCACCCGCTGCGGGCCGGAGGCGCTCCGGTAAAAGACGGTGTTGTCCTCCACGTACAAATCGCCGGTCTCGGCCAGCACCGCGCCGGTCTGCTCGGCCAGATAGCTGTGCTCAAAGTAGGCCGCGTTGCGCCGCCCCGGCGTGAAAATGACGTTGATGCCGCCGGTGTTCACATGGTCCATGACGCCGCGGAGCAGTGCGCCGTAGTTGCGGTTGTCCACCACATCGTTTTGGCGGAAGGTGTCCGGGCTGCACCGGCGGCACAGGCTGCGGGCAATGAGCGGATAGGATGCGCCGGAGGGGATGCGCAGATTGTCCTCCAGCACGAACCAGCCGCCGTCCTTTCCCTGCACCAGATCGATGCCGGAAATGTGGCTGTAAATGCCCTTGGGCGGCACAACGCCGTCACAGATGGGCAGGTAGCCGGTGCCCGCAAAGGCGAAATCCTGCGGAACCACCCCGTCTTTGATGATTTTTTTGTCCCCGTACAGATCCTTCAGGAACAGATTCAGCGCCGTGACGCGCTGCACAAGGCCCCGGTTGAGCGTGTCAAATTCCGCCGCCGTGATGACCCGGGGCAGCGCGTCAAACGGGAACAGCCGCTCCTTGAACTGGCCGTTTTTGTAAATGCCGAACTTGACGCCGTACCGCGCCAGCTGCGCGTTGATGGTTCCGGCATGAGCCGCCAGCTGATCCATAATAAATCCCCCTCTCAACAGAAAAAGGCGAAGATGCCCCGCGGGGCATCTTCGCCTTGTAGCTTATATTGTACCTGTTTTGCCGCCGTTCGTCAAGACGGCAGCGCAAAAAAATCAGGAATTTGGCTGAGGGTGAAGCGCCTGCTGCCGGGCCGCGCCGTAGTAGGTCTTTTCCACCTCGGGGCGGATGTCCAGAAACACCTGCGCCAGCAGCGGGTCAAAATCCGTGCCCTTGCCCTGCTCAATGATGGCAAAGCACTGATCCAGCGGCATGGCGGGACGGTAGCACCGATCCTCCGAGACCGCGTCAAACACATCGGCAATGGACATGATGCGGGCGCACAGTGGGATGTCCTCCCCCGCCAGACCGTCCGGGTAGCCCCGGCCGTTCCATTTTTCGTGGTGGGAACGGGCGATCTGGCAGCAAAGCCGGGTGTACTGGGGGTCGTCCATGTTGGAGAAGGTCTGGCGGATGATGCGCTCCCCGTCCACGGTGTGGCGTTTCATGGCGGCAAATTCCTCCTCGGTGAGCCGCCCCGGCTTTTGCAGGATGGCGTCCGGCACCGCGATCTTACCGATGTCGTGCATGGGCGCGGCCTGACACAGGCTGCGCAGATAGTCCTTGGTGAAAATTTCCCGGTAATAGCCCCGGTCCCGCAGCGCCTTCACCAGCAATTCCACATACAGCGTGGTGCGGCGGATGTGGCCGCCGGTGCTGCCGTCCCGGTTTTCCACCAGC
Organism: uncultured Subdoligranulum sp.; assembly: GCA_945830575.1. Taxonomy (GTDB): domain Bacteria; phylum Bacillota; class Clostridia; order Oscillospirales; family Ruminococcaceae; genus Gemmiger. Next base: position 15,105 of record CALZZE010000031.1, read on the forward strand.
GTGGCAAAGCCCTGCACCATCTCGTTGCGGGATTCCGCCAGATGCCGCAGCGCCGGGTCCTCGTGGTTCATGTAGGTGCCCAGCAAAATCATCGTCACACCCAGCGAGGTGATGAGCAGCTCCGGCATGAGCATCTGCAAGCCGGTGACCAGCGCCAGCACGCACAGGCTGGTAAACACCCCCACCCGCTTGTGGGATTCCAGATACCGCCACCGCCGGGCAAAGGCCGCCAGCGACAGCAGAATGCTCACCGCCACGGTGCCGAAGCAGAAATACACCGCCACGCCCATGGAATAGTTGGTGATGACGCCGTGACGGTATTCCAGCCCGCCCAGCGACAGCAGCACCAGCGCCACCACCACCGCAAAGGGTACGAACAGCAGCGCACGGCGGCGGGGCGTAACGGGAAGGCTGTCCCCCATGGACAGGATGTACAGCAGCAGCAAAAAGACAAAGCCGTCCAGACTGAGCAAAAACAGCCCGTGCGCCGCCAGATTGAACAGTGGCGGAACGGTGTCCAGATAGTTGACGGTGACGGCGGTGACCGTATCCCACACAAGGCTGTGGATGCCCATGAGGAGCAGCAGATCGTACAGCGTCAGGCCGCGGTGGGACGCGTGGCGGCGTTCCCGGCAGTAGACCAGCGCCAGATAACCCACCACACACAGGCAGCCCAGCTGCAATTTACAGTCACTCATACCAGCACATCCTTGATGAGCAGGCTCAGGCCGCCGGTGGCGGTGTGGATGAACTCCACCGCCTCATCGGAGCTGCACAACTCGGCAGGAATTTTGATCTCAATGCCGGATTCCGTTTTGAAGCTGCGGCGCTCCAGCTTTTTCATGCGGGCGGGGCTGACGGTGACCCGGTCGCTCTGCTCCACACCGGTCTCGGCCAGCGCCTGCTCAAAGGCGGGAGCGGCCAGCGGGTAACATTCCTCGATGCGGGTGCGCACGTCCTCCACGGCGATGGTGTTGTCCACCGCCTGATTGCGCACCAGCAGCTCCACCGCCGTCTCGGTGCCGCCGTCAAAGGGCGGCACATCGTCCAGTGTTTCCGGCTCCGGGTAGGCCTGCTTCACGGCGGCCACGGCGGTCTCACAGACAGCCTTGAGCTTTACCTTTTCCGGCAATGCGGCGGTGCAGCCGAACACCCGCGTGGAGAGGTAGACGTCCTTTTTATCGTCCAGCGTGTATTTTTTCTCGATGAGGCGGATGGTCTCGTTGGCGCGGTCAATGAGAACCGCCTCGTCCGCTTTGGGGGTGCCGGGCAGCATGGTCCGGTGGGGCACCATGCTGCTGTACTGGCCGTTGCCCAGCTGCTGGGTCTGATGGGTGAACCCGGGACGGTAGTTCAGCTTGAGCACCCCGTAATGGGGCACACCGTCCGCAGTGAAGGACGCCACCGCCAGATCGCCCGCCGGAATGGCCGGATATTGCAGCAGCTGCTCAAAAATCACGCCCGCGATGCGGCGGGACAAATCGATAAAATCCTGATTCTGCGCCATCTCGGCCCGGAAGGCGGAATCCGGCAGAAAACGGCAGTTTTTGCCGTCATCGCTGGCAAAGGCTTTTTCGATGCAGGCGGCAAAGTATTCATACAGGTCGGCGTCCAGCTCCATCACCCGGTCGGACAGCACCGGCTCGGATGCGCCGGGGTCCAGCAGATGCAGGATGACCTGTTCCAGTTTGATGTCCATAGAGGTTTGCTCCTTCATTTTGATGCGTACTGTACATTATAGCATAAAGCGCCGGAATTTGCCAGACATACTTTTGCCGCCCCGGGATAGAATAGAAAGAAGGAGGTGTGAATGATGAAAAACCTGAACCACGCCAAGGATGAGCCGGGTCTGGACGCCCGCACCCCGCCGGTACAGGGCGGACAGCCCGGGCCTGTCCGCACACCCGCCGACGCCGAATTCCTGCACCGCACCGCGCCCAGCCGGCAGCGGCAGGCGAAAGCGTTTCTGGACGGCAAAAGTCCCGGCATCATGCAGTCCTACGCGCCGGACGCCATGGCCAGCGATGTGGAGGGCTGGATTGAGGGGGATGACACGGTGCACCGTCTTGCCAGCTGGCGGCAGTTCGCCATTTACTAACAAGCTTAAGAGGGAGGTTCGGATTCAGCGGCTGCGCCGCATCTCCTGCACCTCCCCCTTAGATTCCCCACCATCGCAAAAAATCACGTTCGCATGCCTGACGGCGACTTGAACGTGATTTTCTGCTCTCAAGGTATCGGCATCGGTCGGCACATGTCCGCCGATGCCGATATTTTTTATTCCGCTTTGGCGTCCGCTTTTTTCTGGAAACGAGCGTTGTCCACAATGAAACGCTCGTGGTCGGCGGAGCCAACCTCGCCTTTTTCATCGTACATGCGGGCCGTGAAGGTCAGGCGGCGATCCTCCACGCCGGTCAGCTCGCACTCGCAGCGCACCACCATGCCCACCGGCGTGGGGGCGGTGTGGCGCAGCTCCAGCTTGGTGCCCACCGTGCCGCAGTCTGCGGGCAGCTCTGCCGCCACCGACTGCCAGCAGGCCTTCTCCACCAGCGCGGCCAGCGCCGGGGTGGCAAACACCCGCAGCTCACCGCTGCCCATGGTCAGGGCAGTGTTTTCGGTGGTGACGCGCACGGCGGCGCTGCCTTTGATGCCTTTCTCTAACATTGTCCTCTCTCCTTTACCGTACCATCGGGTTGGGTGCGCCGGGAGTGCCGGGCAGCACCACGCCGCTGGCGTTCAGCATGGCGTCAAACTCCTCACAGGGGAAGTCAAACACCACTTCCTGTATCATCTCCGGTTCGTGTACCAGGATTTTCCAGGGCTGGCCCTCCGGCTGCTGCAAAAACAGGATGCCGCTGACGCTGTTCAGCCGTTTGACGCCCTCGTCCTGCCAGAAGCTTTCGGACGGCGTGACGTAATAGTGGTCCACCATCCGGCCGTCGGCAAAGTCATGTTCGATGACGGCAGGCACCTCGCCCGCCTGCTGCTCCGATTTGTATTGCAGATGCAGCCCGGTAAAATCCTGTGCGGTCATTGTTTCACCTCAAAAAATGGCCGGGGAAACTCCCCAGCCACAGTATAGCAGTTTTTTCTCAGATGCGCAAGCTGGCGCCCTCGCCCTCGTTGGAGGTGCTGTCGAACTCGAAGTCGTTGCCGGGCAGGATGGCATTGAGCAGGATGCCCGCGATGGCGGCCACGGCCAGACCGGACAGGTTGATGGACACGCCGGCGATGGCAAAGGAGATGCCGCCCACCGAGTTGAAGCCCAGCGCGGACACCAGAATGACCGCCGCAATGATGAGGTTGCGGGAGTTGGTGAAGTCCACCTGATTTTCCACCACGTTGCGCACGCCGATGGCGGAGATCATGCCGTACAGCACGAAGGAAATGCCGCCGATAATGCCTGCGGGAATGGTGTTGATGACCGCCTCAAACTTGGGGCAGAAGCTCAGGATGATGGCGAACACGGCGGCAATGCGGATGACCAGAGGATCGTAGATCTTGGTCAGCGCCAGAACGCCGGTGTTCTCGCCGTAGGTGGTGTTGGCGGGGCCGCCCAGCAGGCCGGCCAGCGCGGTGGCGAGGCCGTCGCCCATCAGGGTCTTGTTCAGGCCCGGGTCACGGATGTAGTTTTTGCCGGTGGTGGCGGAGATGGCGGCAATGTCGCCGATATGCTCCATCATGGTCGCCAGCGCGATGGGCAGAATGGTGAACAGCGCGCTGATGAAGGCGGGGCTGCCGTCAATGGCGAACAGGCCCATGGCCTCCTTGTGCAGGGGCAGGCCGAACCAAGCCGCGCCGCCGATGGCCGCGAAGTCCACCGCGCCGGTGACCAGCGCAACCGCGTAGGAGACCAGCACGCCCAGCAGGATAGGCAGGATCTTGATCATGCCCTTGCCCCAGATGTTGCACACCACCACGGTGGCCAGCGCCACGATGGCCAGCAGCCAGTTGGTGGCGCAGTTGGCGATGGCGGAGGGAGCCAGGATCAGACCGATGGCGATGATGATGGGGCCAGTGACCACCGGGGGGAAGAACTTCATGATGCGGCGGATGCCGAAGGTGGAGATCAGCAGGCTGACCAGCAGGTACAGCAGGCCGCTGAACGCCACCGCCGCGCAGGCATAGGGCAGCATCTCGGTGTTGGACTTGCCGTCGATCATGGGGGCTACGATGCCGAAGCCGCCCAGATAGGCAAAGCTGGAACCAAGGAAGGCAGGGACCTTACCCTTGGTGATCAGATGGAACAGCAGCGTGCCCAGACCGGCGCACAGCAGCGTGGTGGAAACGCTCAGACCGGTGAGCAGCGGCACCAGCACAGTCGCGCCGAACATGGCAAACATGTGCTGAGCGCCAAGGATCAGCAGCCGGGCCGTGCCCAGCTGTTTGGCATCAAAGATGCCCTGCGAATAATCAACTTTCTCGCTCATGGAAACCTCCTCTATCCTCGGAACAAACGGCCAGAAAAAAGGGAGGCGACATTTTGCAGCGGCCTCCGTTTTTCTAACTCGATATTCTATCATACCGAGAAGAAAAAATCAAGTAAATCCGTCAAATATTTCAACTTTTTGTCGAAAATCCGGCACGCGGCGGGCTGTTCGCCCTCTTTTCCTGTACAAGATGTTACATTTCAACCGATTCCGGACAGTTTTCTTTTGACTTTTGCTTTACCCGCCGTTCAAAACATGGTATACTGGGATACAATGAACAACTATGAGGTGGTTCCATGTTCCTCCACATTGCTGAGAAGCTCAAAAAAGCCCCGCTGCGCCCCATAGGGCCGATCAGGCCCGGCAAACCGCACAAGCGCCTGCGGCTGAGTCTGCGGGTCATCGTCATGGTGCTGGCCGTGATCCTGGGCGTGGCAGTATTTTTTTCCAAGCTTCTGTTCAACGAGGTCGAGCTGCTGGACAGCCAGCTGTCCGAGCAGAGCACCTCGGTGCTGGACACCGCCGCCAACCGGTACACCGAGGCAGCAGAACAGACTGCCCGGGAGATCAATTTTTCCAACAAATGCCGGCAGGAGCGCTGCGCCCTGCTGGGCGTGCTGCTGGACACCTACGACACGCTGGACGCCGTGCCGGACTGGGATACGGTCAATACACTTTTCAGCGCGAGACAGATCTGGCTTCTGGACGGGTCGGGCGGCCTTCTGCGGGGTGATGCGCTGCCGGAGGTGCTGACCCGGCAGCAGCTGGCCCGGCTGCGCGCTAAGGACAACATCCTTTCCACCGAAAGCGGGATGTATTACTCCGCCCCCTGCCGGTTCGGCACGGTGCTGTGCCGCTACGAAGGGCTGCCCGCGAAGGTGAAAGAGAATCAGCTGGATCTGCACACCATCATCAGCGGCATCTCCCTGCCGGAGGACACCAGCCTGCTGGCGCTGGATACCGAGGGCCGCTATCTGGTGGGATTCAATGAAAAGCAGACCGGCACGGTCTGCCGGGCGTATGACCAGCTGCTGCACAATTCCAGCCCGTTTACTGTGATCGGCAACAAGCAGTATCACTGCATCACCCGCCAGATGGAGGACGGCATCCTGCTGGTGGCTGCCACCGGCATCAACGGGCTGGCCATGACCATTTTCCGGGCCATCCAGCTGCCGCTCATCCTGTTCACCATGGTGACGCTTGGTGTGCTGCTCTACGCCATTCTGCTGCTCACCGACCGGAACATCCGCGCCATACGGCATCACCGTTTCCGTCTGCTCGGTTCCTTGTCCGTAGATATCACCCTGCTGCCCCGTCTGACCGTCGTGGCGGTGAGCGGCGCCGTGCTGCTCTGCGCGGTGACGATTTTCGCCCAGACCCTGTTCGCCCTGTCCCAGCAGAACATCAGCGCATCGCTGAGTCTGGACAGCCTGCAGGAGGAGATCGAGGCCAACCGGCTGAAAGAGGATGACCTGTACAGCGATGTGATGGACGTCTGCTTTGAGCATGTTCACCAGCTGGCGGATTCCATTGTATTGCAGCCCGCCATGCTGGAGCAGCAGAATCTGGAACGCTGCGCCCAGCTGCTGGACTGCTATTCCATCGAAATCTATGACAGCTCCGCCAAATGCGTGGCCAGCAGCGGCAACGATGTGGGATATTCTCTGAGCAGCGTCCCGGGAACCGCCTCCTATACGTGCCGGGAAGTTCTGACCGGCGACTGGCAGGATGTGTCCGCCGATGCCGATGTGGATGACTTCGGGTTTGACCCGCAGTTTTTCTACATCGCCACCCGCCGCCGGGATACCGTGGGCATTGTGCGGCTGACGGTGTCCTCCCGGGAGATCGATGAGTTGAACAGCCAGACCTCGCTGGCCGCTGCCGCCGCCAGTGCGGATTTTGACGGCAGCAGCCGTCCCTTCCTCATTGACAGCAGCACCGGAACCTTCCGATACGCCGTGCCGGAGCGGCTCATTGACACCTCCGCCGCGGAGGCGGGTCTCCAGACCACCGCTTTGCAGGACAACTACGCCGGATACCAGCGCATCGCCGGGGAGGATTACTATGTGAACGTCCGGCAGTACGGTGAATTGTGGATGCTGTGCGCCGTGCCCCGTTCGGTGCTGTCCCGGGATCGGGCCGGTGTGGTGGTGTCCACCACCCGGGACGGCGTGGTCATGCTGGCGGTTCTGCTGCTCCTTGCCTGCCTGCACTGGGGCAAACTGCAGGAGAACAGCACGGCGGAAGCCGCGCCGTACCGCCGCGCCGCCAGCACCTACACCACCAACGGACACCGGGTCAATCCGCCTGTGATGGGCAATCACACCCAGTCCACCACCGCATGGGATGAGCGCTCTCCCGAAGAAAAATTCATCCATCTGCTGGGCTGGCTGTGCTTTTTCACGGTGGTCATCACCGGCGCTTCCGCGCTGGCCAGCGGCGTGATGGATGCAAACTCCATCCTCTCCTATGTGGTGGCCGGCGGCTGGGAGCGCGGCGTCAACATTTTTGCCGTCACCGCCATCATGCTTCTGTTTACGGTAGTTTTGTCCATCAGCTGGGTGGTGCGCCAGCTCATTATGCTGGCCACCCGTTACATGGGCGCCCGGGGCGAGACCGCCGGGCGGCAGCTGAACAGCGCCATCAAGTACATTTCGGTGGTGGGCGCGGCCTTTTACAGCCTGAGCCTGATGGGCGTACACACCAGCACACTGCTGGCCTCCGCCGGCATCCTGTCGGCGGTCATCGGTTTCGGCGCGCAGAACCTCACCGGGGATATTCTGGCCGGCATCTGCATCGTCTTTGAGGGCGAGTTCCGCGTGGGCGACATGGTGACCATTGACGGCTGGCGCGGCGTGGTGCTGGAGGTGGGTCTGCGCACCACCAAGGTGGAAAATCTGGAGGGCGACATCCAAATTTTCAACAACTCGGTCATCCAGCAGGTCATCAACATGACGCAGGAATACTCGCTGGTGGTCTGCAACGTGAGCGTGGACTACGGCGAGGATCTGGAGCGGGTGGAACAGATCCTGCAGGAGGGCCTGCCGGAGATCCGCCGCCGTCTGCCGGACATTGTGGCCGGCCCCACCTATGAAGATGTGCAGGACCTTGGCGACAGCGGCGTGGTGCTGCGCATCTCCGCCTACTGTCGGGAGGAGCACCGGCTGGTGCTGCGCCGTGCGCTGAACCGGGAAATCAAGCTGCTGTTTGACCGCAAGGGTGTGACCATCCCCTTCCCGCAGGTGGTCGTTCACGACGGCAACGTTCCGCTGCATCCCGAAACAGAAGAATAACGCCCTCTGTGGGCCGCTGGCTGCCGGCGGCCCACATTTTTTTGCACTTGCTCTTGACAGGACGGCTTATCGGGTGTATCATATGAACAAATCTTCATATGAAAGGATGTTGGATATGGCAGAGGAACACGCCCCGGCAGCCTGCCCCGGCGGCACCGACCTTGTGGAAAAGCTGCAAAATGAGCTGCCCGATGACGAAGTGCTGTACGATCTGGCCGAGCTGTTCCGGGTGTTCGGGGATTCCACCCGCATCAAAATTCTGTACGCCCTGTTTGAGAGCGAGCTGTGCGTGGGCGACATTGCCCAGGTGCTGGGCATGACCCAAAGCTCGGTGAGCCATCAGCTGCGGCTGCTGAAAAGCAGCAAGCTGGTGAAATTCCGCCGGGAGGGCAAGGCGGTTTTCTATTCGTTGGACGATGACCACGTGCGCAGCATGATCGCGCTGGGTCTGGAACATGTGGAAGAATAACGGGAGGTCGTTACCATGCAAAAGAAATTTTCCATTGAAGTGGACTGCGCCAACTGCGCCGCCAAAATCGAGAACGCCGTCAAACAGCTGCCCGGCGTGAAAAACGTCAGCGTCAGCTTTATGGCTCAGAAGATGCTGCTGGAGGCGGAGGACGCCCAGTTCAGCGCCGTGCTGAAGGAGGCCGTCAAAACCGCCAAAAAGATCGAGCCTGATTTTGAGATTGAGCTGTAAGAGGGTCTTTTCATGACAAAAAAACAGAAAAAAACGCTGCGGCGCATCCTGTTGGCCGTGGTCTTGTCTTTGTGCGTCTTTTTAGCGGCCACATTCCTCGAACTGCCGTGGTTTTTGCAGCTGGCGCTGTGGCTGGTGCCCTATCTTGTCATCGGCCATGACGTGCTGAAAAAGGCGGTTCTGGGCATCAAAAACGGCGAGGTCTTCGACGAAAACTTTCTGATGGCCATTGCCACCGTGGGCGCCATGGCCTGCGGCGAATACGGCGAAGGCGTGGCCGTCATGCTGTTCTATCAGGTGGGCGAGCTGTTCCAGAGCTACGCGGTGGGCAAAAGCCGCCGCAGCATCGCCGCGCTGATGGACATCCGGCCGGACAGCGCCAATCTGGAAAACTCCGACGGCAACCTGTCCGCCGTGGACCCGGAGGAGGTGGCGGTGGGTTCCGTCATTGTGGTGCGCCCCGGCGAGAAGGTGCCCATTGACGGCAGGGTGCTGTCCGGCGAGAGCAGCCTGAACACCGCGGCTCTCACCGGCGAGAGCCGCCCCCGCACGGTGCGTCCCGGTGAGGAGGTCATCAGCGGCTGCGTCAACGGGGACGGGCTTCTGCGCATCGAGACCACCAAGCCCTACGGGGAATCCACCGTGGCCAAAATTCTGGAGCTGGTGGAAAATTCCAGCCTCAAAAAGGCCAAGGTCGAGAACTTCATCACCAAATTTGCCCGGTACTACACCCCCGCCGTCTGCTTCGCGGCGCTGGCTCTGGCGGTTCTGCCGCCGCTGGTGTTGGGCGGCGGCTGGGTGACCTGGCTCCTGCGGGCGCTCACCTTCCTCGTGATCTCCTGCCCCTGTGCGGTGGTCATCGCCATTCCGCTCACCTTCTTTGGCGGCATCGGCGGCGCGTCCCGCTGCGGCATCCTTGTGAAGGGCGGCAACTATCTGGAGGCGCTGGCCCACACCGGCGTGGCGGTGTTTGACAAGACCGGCACGCTGACCAAGGGCGTGTTCGCGGTGACGCGGCTCTCCCCCGCCCCGGGCGTGTCGGAGGACGACCTGCTCCACACCGCCGCGCTGGCGGAAAGCTACTCCAGCCATCCCATCTCCAAAAGTCTGCGGGAGGCCGCGCCGGATGCGTCCGGGGAGGTCTGCGATGTACAGGAAATCGCCGGTCATGGCGTGAAAGCGCTGGTGAACGGCCGCACCGTGTTGGCGGGCAACGCCAAATTGATGGAACAGTCCGGCGTGGAATTCACCCCCGAGGAGGGCGCGGGCACCGTGGTGTATGTGGCCCGGGACGGCGAATTTCTGGGCGCGGTGCTGATCTCCGATGAGGAAAAGCCCACCGCCCGGAAGGCCATCGCCGCGCTGAAGGCGCAGGGCGTGCGCACCGTCATGCTGACGGGAGACGCCCCCGCTGTGGCGGAAAAGGTGGCGGAAGGTCTGGGACTGGACGAGGTTCACGCCGGCCTGCTGCCCGCCGACAAGGTGCAGTGGGTGGAAACCCTGCTGAACAGCAAGCCCGCGGGCAAAAACCTCACCTTTGTGGGGGACGGCATCAACGACGCGCCGGTGCTGATGCGGGCCGATGTGGGCATCGCCATGGGCGCACTGGGCAGCGACGCCGCCATCGAGGCCGCCGATGTGGTGCTGATGGACGACGACCCGGCCAAGCTGGTCACTGCCATGGGCATCGCCCGCAAGTGCATGGCCATTGCCTACGAGAACATCGTGTTCGCGCTGGTCGTCAAAGCGCTGTTCCTGCTGCTGGGCGCGCTTGGCATCGCCAACATGTGGTGGGCGGTGTTCGCAGATGTGGGCGTCATGGTGCTGGCGGTTCTCAACGCCACCCGGATGCTGCAAGTCAAAGAGTAAATCAAGAAATGGGGGCTGCCAGAACGGCAGTCCCCTGTTTTTGTTATTTGAGGGTTTCCGGGTCCAGATAGTCCGCGTCCCGGGTGGTTTCCAGATGCAGGTGGCTGTCCAGCGATGCCTCGGCGGCCACACCGCTGAGGGTACCAATGCTCTGCCCCGCCGTCACCTTGTCCCCGGCCTGCACCGAGGCAGTCACACCGCAGTACCGCCACAGAACGCCGCTGCGGTCAGAGACCTCCACCACGCCGCCCCAGACGCCGCCGTCCGACACGCCCAGCACGGTGCCCGCCTTGACGGCCGGAACCTGCGCGCCCTTTTCCAGCGCGTAGTCCGCGCCGTTATGGGTGCGCCAGTCCCCCAGCGTGGCGTTGTAGACCAGTTCGTCCCCGCTGAAAGGCTGGAGCGGCTTACCATTCACAGGCTGTTTCAGTGAGGCGGCCGGCGGCGCGGAGGACGCGGCAGAGCCGCCAGCACCGGCAGAGAGTGGTTCCGACGCGCCAGAGGCCCCAGAGGCAGACGGCAGTACAGAGGGCTTTGCTGACGGCGCAGGCGTAGACTGCGGCAGGTCGGTGACGGGTTCGTTGATGACGGCATCCGGGACATTCCATGGGCTGTTTTCCTCCTCCTGCAGGGTCTGCTGCCGGGTTTTGGTCAGGTCAGACACATTGCGCACCACAGTGCGCACCGCCAGCACACCGGTGACGGTGGCTGCCAGCACCAGCGCCAGACAAAACAGGTACAGGCCCTTCTCCTTAAAAAATGCTTTCAAGTTCGTTTCCCCCTTGGGTCGGATTTTGTGTACGACCTTAGTGTGGCGCGGCACAGGGGAAATTATGCAGGCGGACAACAAAAAAGCCCCCGAACGGGGGCGAAACTCATACGGTGGTCTGTATCTGCGGCGCGCCGCCGGCCAGCTGCTCGGCGGTGAGCGGTTCCACGGCGGCGGGATGCTCCAGACGCTCCTTTGCCACCGCCAGCATCAGCTTGATGCGGTTCTCCTGATTCACTCTGGTGGCGCTGGGGTCATAGTCCACGGGGGTGATGTTGGCCTCGGGATGCAGGGCGCGGATCTTGTTGATCATGCCTTTGCCCACAATGTGGTTGGGCAGGCAGCCGAAGGGCTGGGCACAGACGATGTTGGCGTAGCCGCCCTCCACCAGTTCCAGCATTTCGGCGGTGAGCAGCCAGCCCTCCCCCATTTTGGCGCCCAGCGAGATGATGCCCTCCGGCTTTTTCATCAGTTCCCGGAAGGAGCCGGGGGCATAAAAGCCGTTCCGTTCCATGGCGCGGCTGCAGGCCATGCCGATGGAATCCAGCCAGCTGAGCAGCATGTCCGCGCCGCCCGCCGTCAGCTTGCTGCCGCCGTACAGCCGGACGTCCAGCGTCATGTTGGCGATGCAGTATTCCACAAAGCCCATCAGGCCGGGCAGGTTGACCTCGCAGTCCTGACTTTCGAGAAATTTTTCCAGGTCGTTGTTGCCCAGCGGCGAATACTTCACGTAGATTTCGCCGACCACACCCACCTTCACCTTGGGGGTGCGTGTGACGGGGATTTTGGCAAAGTCCGCGGCAATGACCGGGAACTGCCGTTTCATATCGCGGGCAGAATAGTTTTTGTCGCTGCGCAGCCAGTCCTGAATGACGGCGATCCACTGCTCGGTCTTTTCCTCCGCCGCGCCGGGCTGGTTCTGGTAGGGCCGCACCTGACTGCGCAGCGCCACCAGCATATCCCCGTAGAAAATGGCCGCAATGACCTTGCGCAGCAGCGACAGCGTCAGCGGCAGGCCGCTGTCCTTTTCCAGGCCGGAGAAATTCAGCGACGCCACCGGAATATTGCCGTAGCCGGATTTCACCAGCGCCTTGCGCAGCAGCTTGATGTAGTTGGAGGCACGGCAGCCGCCGCCCGTCTGGGTGATGAGCAGCGCCGTGTGCTCCAGATCGTACTTGCCGGAATTCAGCGCGTCAATAAACTGCCCGATGACCAGCAGCGCCGGATAGCAGGTGTCGTTGTGGACGTATTTCAGGCCCAGCTGGGCCACCTCGCTGCCGCAGTTGCCCAGCACCTCCACCTGATAGCCCTCGCACTCCAGCGCGGCCTGCATCAGCCGGAACTGGGTCACGGCCATGTTGGGAATGAGAATTTTATGGGTCTTTACCATCTCTTTGGTAAAGTTGGGGGTCATGTATTCCATAGGCTAACCTCTTGTCAATGCTCCTGCTTTTCCTCCAGCGCCGCGAACAGGCTGCGCAGGCGGATGTTCACCGCGCCCAGATTGGTGATCTCATCAATCTTCAGCTGGGTGTACAGCCTGCCGCCCGCCTGCAGAATCTCCCGGGTTTCATCGGTGGTGATGGCGTCCAGCCCGCAGCCGAAGGACACCAGCTGCACCAAGTCCATGTCGGGCTGGGTGGTGCAGTACCGGGCAGCGGCGTACAGACGGCTGTGGTAGGTCCACTGGTTCAGCACCGAGGTGGGGAATTTCTGTTCAAAGACGCTCACGGCATCCTCGGTGACCACTGCGGCCCCCTGCCGGATGATGAGCTGGTCGATGCCGTGGTTGACCTCCGGGTCCACATGGTAGGGACGGCCCGCCAGCACGATGATGCGCCTGCCCTGACGGCGGGCCTCCGCGATGATATCCGCGCCCTTCTGGCGCACCTGCGCCATGTGGCGGCTGTATTCCTCATAGGCGGCGTCAATGGCGGCGCGTACCTGTCCCGCGGGCAGGCCGGGGAAATGCCGGTCCAGCACGGCGGGGAATTTTTTTGTGAAATCCTTGCGGCGCTCCAGATTGAAATAATCGTAGAGCAGCGGGATTTTTGTCAGCTCGGGGCAGTTGCCCTCCAGCACCTCCGGGTAGTAGGCCACCACGGGGCAGTTGTAATGGTTGTCGCCCAGGCCCTCGTCCAGATTGTAGCTCATGCAGGGGTAGAAGATGGCGTCCACCCCCTGCTCCGCCAGCCAGTGGATGTGCCCATGGCTCAGCTTGGCCGGGAAACAGGCGGTATCGCTGGGGATGGTGGCCTGTCCGGCCTGATACAGTGCCCGGCTGGAGGCGGGGCTGACCACCACCGCAAACCCGAGCTTTGTGAACAGGGTATGCC
>CALZZE010000032.1 GCA_945830575.1 uncultured Subdoligranulum sp.
CCTCTATTATACAGGAATCGGGGGCGTTTGAATAGGTTTTTTGACAAGCTGAGGCCCCCGCCTTTTGGCGGGGGCCTTCAGCATGTCGAAAAACCTCAATTTGCGTTTGTAGGGGGCGGCGTCCTCGACGCCCCGCAGTGCGTTACCAAACCGAAAACATCGTAATAACGTAACGTGCCTCGGGCCGGATATATCCGTCCCCTACGAATGATGGCAAGATTTCTCATTCTGATTGACCTTTTTTGACTGTTTTTTGCACTCCGGTGTCAAGCAGGGCAACAGAAAACCCCCGCCGACAGCATCGGCGGGGGACATTCGTGCAGTCTTACTGGGCAGCGGCTTTGTTCGCACGCTTGGCCATGCGGCTGACCTTGCGGGCAGCGGTGTTCTTATGGATAACACCCTTGCTCTGGGCCTTGTCAATGGCAGAGACAGCGGCCTTGATGGCGGCGTCCTTGTCAGCGGCGTTGCTGTCGATGGCAGCGTCTGCCTTCTTAATGACTGTTTTCAGGTTGGACTTGATGGCCTTGTTGTGCAGAGCCTCTTTCTGAGCCTGAACAACGCGGTCCTTCTGGGATTTGATATTAGGCATTCGTTCCACCTCCTTGGTTTACCCATAACAGTAAGATTTATGTTAGCATATTTCTCCCGCTTTTGCAAGGGGGTAAGCAAATTTTTTTCTAATTTTTTGCGGCATGGCATAAATTGTACGGGGAAGGAGGGGTGTGCCATGCCGCAATGGGCCTGCCGGGCGGGACTTTGGATGCTTTGCGGCCTGCTTGCGGTGTGCCTGCTGGCACTGCCGGAGGATGCGGGCTGGCTGACCGCCGCGCTGGTACAGGCTCCCGGCGCGGCCCGGAGCCTGTGCGCCTCCGCCCCTGCCGGGGAGACCCCCGCCGCCGCCCTGCTGGAACCCGACAGCGCGGTGCAGGCCCAGCCCACCCCGGCGCCCACCGCCGCCCCGGCGGTGGAGGCAGCCCCCACGCCGGCCCCCACCCGCCCGGCGGACAGCGGCACGATTCAGGCGCAGACCTTCCGGCACAAGACCGGGCAGGGGAGCGTCAGCCTTGCCGCGGGCAGCATCCAGAACGCCACCGACCTGCCGGACGCCGACCTTGCGCAGGCCGCAGCGGCGGGGCTGCCCTTCGCCATCGACCCAAACAGCACCGAGCCGCAGGTGCTCATTCTGCACACTCACGCCACCGAGACCTACCAGCCGGACAACAGCCTCTGGTTTGACAAAGCCTTCACCGCCCGCACCGACGACCGCGCCCGCAACATGTGCGCCGTGGGCGCGGCGATGGCCCGGGTGCTCAACGAGGCGGGCATCGTCACCCTCCATGACGAGACGCTGCACGATTCCCCCAGCTACACCGAGAGCTACGCCCGCAGCGCCGAGACCGCCAAAGCCTATCTTGCCCGGTATCCCTCCCTCAAAATCATTCTGGACGTTCACCGGGACGCGCTGGGGGACGAGACCACCCGCATCAAGCCGCTCTGCACGCTGGAGGGGCAGAACACCGCCCAGATCATGCTCATCGCCGGGTGCGACAACGGCGGTTCGGTCAGTCTGCCCCGCTGGCGGGAAAATCTGGCCTTTGCCGCCGCGTGGGAGGCGCAGATGGAAGGCTCCTTCCCCGGCCTGACCCGCCCGGTGCTCTGCGGCTATCGGTTTTACAATCAGGACCTGACCACCGGCAGCCTGCTGGTGGAGGTGGGCGGCCACGGCAACACGCTGGAGGAGGCGCTCCGCGCCGGGGAATACGCCGCCAAAGCACTTGCGGCGCTGCTGCTTCCATAAACCACTTGCGCACAGGGAATTTCCGCATTATAATAGAGGATAATCTGATCGTATTTTCCTGTGGCTGCACGGGAACGCACGGAACGGGGAGAAGAAAGTTCGTGAAAAAAGAGATGTGCCCGGCGGTGTCGCGGCTGGACTTTCTGGACGCTGCGAAAGGAACAGGCGTGCTGTTGGTGGTGGCCGCTCATGGCTGTCTGCTGCAGATGCCGTGGGCGTCGTGGATCTACGAGTTTTATATGCCGATGTTTTTTGTGGTTTCCGGCTACCTTTTCGGCAGGCGGAGACTGGCGGAGCAGCCCGCTGCCTGCCGCCGCCGGATCGGCAGGCTGGTCAGGACCTATTTTACGGGATGCGGGATTTTGTTTGCGCTGTGGTTTGTGCTGTTTCCCCTGCGGGGAAAGGAAACCGACCGGCTGGGCAAGGCGGTGTTCAGCATCCTGTACGGACGCATGTCCGACGCTGCCAATCCTATGCTGGCAGATGTGTGCTGGGTCGGCCCGCTGTGGTTTCTGACGCTGATGGTCTGCGCGCAGCTGCTGCTGACCATGGTGCTGCGCATGGATAACGGCACGCCGCCGCGAAGGTGCCTGCTGGCGGCGGCGCTGCTGGCGGCCGCACAGCTGCTGCGTCTGCCGCCGGTGCTGCTGCCGTGGTGTGTGGACACCGCGCCCATGGCGGCGCTGCTGATGCTGGTGTCGGCATGGCTGGGAGAGCGGCAGGCGCTGGAACGGCCCTTTACGCGGCGGACGGCGGCTGTCTGCCTGTGTCTGGCCATCCCGTACCTGCTGCTCAACGATACATACGATCTGCATATGCGGTATTATGGCCGCTGGCAGGATGTGCGGGGCGCGCTGGCCTTTTTTGCGGCAGGGCTTTGCGGCAGTCTGCTGCTTTTGATGCTGTGCCGCTGTCTGGCCGCCGTCCCTCCGCTGTTCAGCGGTCTTGCGGCGCTGGGCCGGGAGAGCATGGCGGTTTTTATCGGCCATACCTTCCTCATCTGGGTGGTGGACAGCCTGTTTCTCCGCCTGCCGGCGTTTCCGCTGTCCGGGGTCGTCCGCGGCGCGGCGCTGCTGCTGGCGGGAACGCTGGTTCCTCTGGCGGGCAGTCTGCTGGTGAAGCGTCTGCGCCGCCGCACGCCCGCTGCCGTCTAAGGACAAAGGAGAAAATTCATGGAAAAACTCAAACAATGGACCTGCCGCCGTCCCCGCACCGCACTGGTGCTGGCCTACACCGCTATTTTTATGGCGCTGTGCGGCGTGTGGGTGGCCATCTTTGCGGTCAACGGGCGCAGCTTTATCTGGTATGCGGACACCATCAAGCAGCATTTCCCCGCGCTGGTGTATTACGGCCGCTGGCTGCGGCAGGCGGCGCGCTGCCTGCTCACCGGGCAGGCGGTGCCCACATGGGATTTGTCCATCGGCTACGGCGCGGACATCCTCACCACCCTCAGCTACTACGTCATCGGGGACCCGCTCAACCTGCTGGCCGCGCTGGTGCCCAGCCAGCACATCGAGCTGCTGCTGGAATTTCTGATGCTGTTCCGGGGCTGGCTGGCAGGGCTGGCGTTCATGGCGTACAGCCTGTACCACCGCAACAGCCGGTTCGGCACGCTGCTGGGCATGGTGGCGTATACCTTCTGCGGCTGGTTCGTGCAGACCGCCCTCACCGAGCCGTTCTTCATCATCCCCATGTACTGTTTCCCGCTGGTGCTGCTGGGAGCGGACTATCTTTTTGACGGCAAACGCCCCACCCTGTACATCGCAGCGCTGGCGCTGGCGGCCCTGTCCAACTTCCTGTTTTTCTATATGATCGCGCTGCTGCTGGCGGCGTACTGCGTGGTCAAGTATTTTTACCGTTACGGTGTGAAAAACCTCCGAACCCTGCCGCCGCTGGTGGCAAAGTTTGTGGCGTTTTCGCTGGTGGGCATCGCCATCTCGGCGGTGACGATGCTGCCCACCGTCAGGGAGATGCTGGGCGGCGCCCGGTTCACGCTGGAGCGGCAGCTCAGCTCCTACCCCTTTGAACAGACCTGGCGGCTCATCGCCAACCTGCCCAACACCGCCAAGGTGGACGAGTATTCCACCTACATCGGCATCACCGCAGTGGCCTTTCTGGGCGTGCTGGTGCTGTTCGCCAAAAAGGGCAGCCGGCTGCTCAAGGCCGCGTGGCTGTGCTGCATCGCCATCATGCTCACCCCGTGGGCGGGCAAGGTGCTCAACGGATTCAGCTATATGCAGAACCGCTGGGTGTGGGCCTTCGCGCTGCTGGAGGCCTTCATGCTGGCCCGCGTCTGCCCCGGCCTGACCGCGCTGGACCGCGGCGAGCGGCTGCGTCTGTTCGCGCTGCTCACCGGCTGGCTGGTGCTGGCCTTCTGGTACGACGCCGCCCGCACCGAGTGGGCACTGCTCTGCGCGGTGCTGGTGGTGCTGCTGGCGGTGTGGCTGCTCTGCGCCGAAGGCTCGCCCGCGCTCACCCGCGCCGTGCTGTTGGCGGGGTGCTGTCTGGGCATCGTCATCAATCTGGGCTACCAGTACGGGTCGGAGGAATCCGACACCATGGTGGAATACAAGACCCCCGGCTTTGCGTGGAACATGCATGTGCCGCAGAATCCCACCAACCTGCTCAAGCAGGTGGAGGATGACGGCCTGTGGCGGTACGATACCAACCAGAACATTTATGTGAACAGCGCCATGCTGATGGACCTGAACGGCGTGAGCTATTTTTACAGCCTGAACAACGGCTGGCTGTCCCAGTGGATGGCCGAGATGGGCTACAACACCCCGGAGGAATACAACTATGTGGGCCTGCTTGGCCGCAGCGTGCTGGACAGCTTTGCGGGGACCAAATATTATCTCAGCGGCCCCGGCACGGGCCTGCCCGCCGGTTATGACCCGCAGGAGATCATGGCAGGAGACATTGCGGGGCAGACCTACTGCGTCTATCAGAATGAGGCGGCGCTGCCCATCGGCTTCACGGCGGACGCCCGCATGACCCGCGCCGACTACGAGGCGCTGACCCCGGTGGAGCGCCAGAGCGCGCTGCTGGACGCGGTGCTGCTGGAGGACGATGCGGGCACTGCTCTGCCCGCCGTGCAGCCCGACACCAGCCGGGTCGTCACCGCCGATGCACAGGTGATGCTGAACGGCGTGGAGCGTCTGGACGAGACCACCTATTACGCCCCGGCGGACGGAGGCAGCATCGTGTTTACGGTGGCTCAGCCCGCGCAGAACTGTGAAAGCTACCTTGTGGTGGAGGGCATGGACTACCGCGCCACCAACCCCATGGACGCGGTGAGCGAGGAGGAGCTGGCCGCTATGGACAAGCTGGATCGTCACCGCATGGAAAAGCAGTACGCCCATTTCTGGAGCAAGGAGAAGGTGTATCTGCGTCTGGTGAGCAATTTGGGCGAGGGACGCATCGATTATGCCATGCCCAACAACCAGTATTACTGCGGGCGGCATGACTTTGTCTATCACTTCGGTAAAAGCGATACCGGCCTGACCACCCTGACGGTGGTGCTGCCATGGGCCGGGTATTATACCTTTGAAAACCTCAGCGTCCAGTACCAGCTCACCGACGACCTGACCGACCGCGCCGCCGCCCGCCGGGTCAACGGCGAACTGCAGAACGTGACGCTGGGCGCCAACAGCCTGTCCGGCACCATCACCACCACCGGGCGGCAGGTGCTGGTCATCCAGATACCCTACTCCGACGGCTGGAGCGCCGCCGTGGACGGCCAGCCGGCGCGTCTGTTGCGGGCGGACACCGGGTTCCTCGGTCTGGAACTGGAGGAAGGGGAACACACCATTCAGCTGGACTACCGCACGCCGGGGCTGGCCCTCGGCGGGGCCATCAGTCTGCTGGGTCTGGCGGCCTTTTCCGGAATTTCGCTGTGGCCGAAACGGAAAAAGGCTGTACAAAAATAAAAAATTGGGGTATAATAGAACAACATTGAACAATGAGAGGGATTGAGAACATGGAAAGAACCGAACTCAGCGCCCTGTACAAGGCCACCCCGGCGGACGGCACCGTTGTCACCGTCTGCGGCTGGGCCAAGACGGTGCGCGATTCCAAACAGATCGGCTTTATCTCGCTGTCGGACGGCTCCTGCTACAAGCCGGTGCAGGTGGTGTTTCAGGCGGACAAGCTGGCCAACTATGCCGAGATCGCCAAGTGCGGCCTGTACACCAGCTTTGAAGTCACCGGCAAACTGGTGCTGACCCCCAACGCCAAGCAGCCCTTTGAAATCAACGCCGACGCCATCACGGTGCTGGGCGCCTGCGGCCCCGAGTACCCCCTGCAAAAGAAAAAGATGAGCATGGAATACCTGCGCACCATGACCCATCTGCGTCCCCGCACCAACACCTTTAACGCGGCGTACCGGGTGCGCGGTCAGGCGGCCTTTGCGCTGCACCAGTTCTTCCACGAGAACGGGTTTACCTACATCCACACCCCCATCTTCACCGGCTCGGACTGCGAGGGCGCGGGCGAGATGTTCCAGGTCACCACCATGGACCTGAACGACATCCCCCGCACCGAGGAGGGCGCGGTGGATTACAGCAAGGACTTCTTCAAGCGGGCGGTCAACCTGACGGTGTCCGGCCAGCTGGAGGCGGAGGCCATGGCCATGGCGCTGGGCAAGGTGTACACCTTCGGCCCCACCTTCCGCGCCGAAAAGAGCTACGACACCCGCCACGCCGCCGAGTTCTGGATGATCGAGCCGGAGATGGCCTTTGCCGACCTGAACACCTACATGGACACCGCCGAGGCGATGACCAAGTACGTCATCCGCTATCTTCTGGACAACTGCCCCGATGAGCTGGCCTTCTTCAACCAGTTCTTCGACAAGGGCCTTGTGGAGCGTCTGGAACTGGTGGCTTCCAGCGACTTCGCCCGGGTCAGCTACACCGACGCCATCGAGCTGCTGAAAAAGAACAACGCCAACTTCCAGTACAAGGTGGAGTGGGGCGTGGACCTGCAGACCGAGCATGAGCGCTATCTCACCGAGCAGATCTTCAAAAAGCCGGTGTTCGTCACCGACTATCCCAAGGAGATCAAGGCGTTCTATATGCGCATGAACGAGGACGGCAAAACCGTGGCCGCCGCCGATATGCTGGTGCCCGGCATCGGCGAGCTGATCGGCGGTTCCCAGCGCGAGGAGCGTCTGGACGTGCTCACCGCCCGCATGGCCGAGATGAACATGCCCACCGCCGACTATGAGTGGTATCTGGACCTGCGGCGGTTCGGCAGCGTCAAGCACGCGGGCTACGGCCTGGGCTTTGAGCGGCTGCTCATGTACGTCACCGGCATCCCCAACATCCGGGACGTGCTGCCCTTCCCCCGCACCTGCGGTGGCTTTTGATGGAGCGCATCGCGCCCCTGCTGCTGCCGTGGTTTGAAGCCAACAAAAGGCTCCTGCCCTTCCGGCAGGAGCCTTCGGCCTATCATATCTGGGTCAGCGAGATCATGCTCCAGCAGACGCGGGTGGCCGCCGCGCTGCCCTACTATGAGCGGTTCATCCGGGAACTTCCTGACGCGGCGGCGCTGGCCGCCTGCGACGCCGACACGTTGCACAAGCTGTGGCAGGGCCTTGGCTACTACAACCGGGTGAACAACATGCAGAAGGCCGCCCGGGTGGTGTGCGAGCGGTACGGCGGCGAGCTGCCCGACGATTATGACGCGCTGCGGGCGCTGCCCGGCATCGGGGACTACACCGCCGGGGCCATCGCCAGCATCGCCTTCGGCATCCCGGCCCCCGCGGTGGACGGCAACGTGCTGCGGGTGTTTGCCCGGCTGTACAACGATGACGCCGACATCACAAAACCCGAAACGAAGCGTAAATTCACAGAACGTGTTCTGGATCAGATGCCCAAAACCGCGCCCGGCCCCTACAACGAGGCGCTGATGGAGTTGGGGGCGCTGGTCTGCGTGCCCAACGCTGCGCCCCAGTGTCTGGCCTGCCCGCTGGCGCCGGTGTGCCGGGGCTTTGCGGCGGGCCGGGCGGAGCAGCTGCCCGTCAAGCCCCCCAAAAAGGAAAAGGAGCGCCTGCCCGTCACGGTGGCGCTGGTGCAAAGCCCGGCGGGACTTCTTTTGCAGCGCCGCCCCGACAAGGGTCTGCTGGCAGGGCTGTGGCAGCCCGCCGCCTTTGAAAATCAGGCCATGACCCGGGAGCAGCTCACCGCCGCGCTGGCGGCCCTCGGTGTGGACGCGGCGCTGGAGCGGCCTTTGCAGCCCGCCCGGCACGTGTTCACCCACAAAATCTGGCAGCTGTCCGGCTGGGCGGGCAGCGCCCCCGCCGTCCCTCTGCCGGAGGGCTGGGTCTGGGGCCGGCCGGAGGACTATCCGCTGCCCAGCGCCTTTGACGGGATCCTGTCGCAAAGGGCAGATGAAAAATCCTTGTAAAATTCCCGGCGGGGTGTTGTATTGATCCCCCGCTTCGGGTATAATAAAACTAAGCCAACACAGGAGGAAACCCACTATGATGAGCAAAACCAGCTTTGGCGCCGCCCTGGCGTTTCTGTTCGCCGCCGCCGGCGCACTGACCGCTGCCGCATTGTATCTCTACCGCCGGGAAAAGGAACTGGACGAATACGAAAAGCTCCTGTTCAGCGATGGCATGGACGATGATGTTGACGAGGACTACGAGGAAGAGCATTTCATTCCCGCCGAGGAGCCTGCCGCGGAGCAGGACAAGTCCGGGGAAGAGGAGCTGCCCTTCTAACTTTGCAAAACCCACATGGCCGTCCCGCCGGGAAGCTTCTGCGGTGGGCGGCTTTCTTTTATCGAGCAATCTGGAGTGAGAAAGTAACATGAACCGAGAGGAGCAAAGCAGCGGCGCACAGGACCACGGCAAGCGGTGCCGCAAAAAGCGGGGCGCGTACCCGGGCGGTCTGGAGGCGCGGGCGCAGCAGAACAAAGAAACCAACGGGGACACCCCCGACATTCCCGAGGCCCCCGACAGCGCTCCCGTCACCCCGGAACCGGACCCCGAGGAGCAGGAATGGGAGGAGGCCGAGCGCCAGCGCGTGGCGGACATGACCCGCACCGTACAGGTGTCCATCGAGCAGATTCTGGCCGCCGCAGAGCAGGAGGCCGCCGCGCCCCCGCCGCCGGAAGACCCGGAGCCGGTCACGGAACCCGACCACACCGTGGAAACGCTGCCCCAGACCCTTGGCCGCGGCGCGGTCAAGTTTGGCAAATGGACGCTGCTGGTGGTCTGTTCGGTGCTGCTCATCGCCGGCGCGGGCATTGCCTGGCTGTGGAACGGCGCAACGGAAACGGCCATCCCCGAAATGACCGTCACGCTGGACGGCGAGGAACTGCCCGTCACCGCCTATTCCTGGGGGGTTCCGGTCATCGGCAACCGTCTGAAACGCACCTACGCCGATACCGTCAGCACCAGCCCCTATCAGCTGACCACCGAGGTGGAATCCACCCGCCCCGTCATCCGGGTGTCGCCGGACAACATGGTCTCCCAACTGACGGTGCGCAGTGACAGCGGCGGCGAGGTGTTTTCGGGTACGCTCAGAGAATTTGCCGCCGCCCGGCTGCCCGGCAACGGCGGGTATCAGGCGGAACTGGTGCTCCATGAGCCGGAAGACCAGTTCGAGGAGGGCGGCACCATCTCGGGCAGCCAGACCTACCAGTTTGCCTTTGTGGTGGAGGTGCGCCCCACGGTGCGCCTCAACACCACCAGCGTCCCGCAGGGCAGCGTGGCCGCCATCGTGGTCTCGGAACTGGAGGAGGGCGATGTCCCCGAACTGAAATGCGAATTTGCAAACTGCGGCTTTGTGCCATGCAGCCGGGGCTGGGTGTGCTATCTGCCCATTCCCTGTGATATCCAGCCCGGCAGCTACCAGCTGCGGGTGGTGACCAGAAGCTACGACCAGGCTGTCACGCTGACGGTGCGCAGCGCGGCCTTCGGCTACCGGGACTACAGATACCAGTCCCAGCTGGTCAGCCCGTGGATCCCGGCATCCGAAACGCCGGAGCAGGTCCGCGCCGTGCTGGAGACCTGCGACCCGCAAATTTACTGGTCCGCCAAGGGCTTTGTGCAGCCCTTTGTGAGCAGCATCACCATCGACCTGCCCTTCGGCACCACCGAGTACGTGGGCCGCAGCAGCTCCCAGCGGGCCAGCGGCGGCGGCAGCGGCCGCACCAGCATCAACGCGGTGGTGTCCACCCGCAAGGGCAACACCTTCATCGCCCCCGCCGAGGGCCGCGTCCTGCTGGCGGAGGATTTGGGCGGCAATGCCGGAAACACCGTGGTCATCGAACACGGCGCCGGCCTCAAGAGCATTTTCTACTGCCTCGGCTCCCTCAGTGTGGAGGAGGGCGAGATGGTGGTGCAGGGTCAGGCGCTGGGCACCACCAGCAAAAGAATGGTGGCGGAGGCCCGCATCGGCACCGTGCCGGTGGACGGATTCGCCATCTGGCGCGACCAGTGCGACGCCATCAAAACCTATTGATATCGGAAATGGAATGCCCCGCCGCAAGGCGGGGCATTTCAGCGTGTCGAGAAACTCGACACGCTGTAAGAGGGAGGTTCGGATTCAGCGGCTGCGCCGCGTCTCCTGCACCTCCCCCTTAGATTCCCCACCATCGCAAAAAAGTGCGTTCTCATGCCTAACGGCGACTCGAACGCACTTTTTTGCTCTCAAGGTATTTCAAGCGGTCGGCGCATGTCCGCCGCTTGAAATGGATTCAAATTGACCTTTTTCGACAGTCTCATGCCCCGCTGCAAGGCGGGGCATTTTTGCGCACCTCCGCCGCTGCCGCCGCATAGTATGGCGAAAACCGCTTGAGAGGGTGAGACAATGCCGAAAACATTCTGCGTGGTGGACACCGACGCCCGCCAGCGTGCGGCGGCCCGCACGCTGGCACAGGCGGGGTTCCGGGTGCTGGGGGCGGAGGGCGCCGGGGAGGCGGATTACATCCTGCTGCCCATGCCGCTGGAGGCGGACGCCGCATCGCTGGCCCGCATCCTGCGCGCCGCACGGCCCGGCACGCTGGCGCTGGGCGGCAAGATCAGCGCCCCGGTGCAGGAGGCCGCCCGCACCGCCGGGGTGGAGCTGATCGACTATTTTCTGCGTCCCGAGCTGGAACTGCTCAACGCGGTGCCCACCGCAGAAGGGTGTGTGGCGCTGCTCATGCAGCTGCGGGACTCCACTGTTTGGGAGAGCGACTTCCTGATTCTGGGCTACGGCCGGGTGGGCCGTGCGGTGGCATGCCGTCTGGCGGCGCTGGGCGGGCGGGTCACGGTGGCGGTGCGCAGCGCCGGGCAGCGGGCCGCCGCCCGCTGTGCCGGCCACCATGCCGAGCCGCTGGACGCATTGCCAACGCTGCTGCCCCGGTTCGACGCCCTTGTCAACACCATCCCCGCGCCGGTGCTGCCCCGGGAACGGCTCGCCTGCCTGCCCGCGGGCGCCCTGATTCTGGATCTGGCCAGCCGTCCCGGCGGCACCGACTTCGCCGCCGCAAAGGACTTTGGACTGGACGCCCGGCCCGCCCTCAGCCTGCCCGCCCGCTGCGCACCCCGCACCGCGGGAACGCTGGTGGCGCAGACGGTACTCACGATTTTACAGGAAAGGAGCGAAACACCATGACCCAGCCCACCGCCCGCACCGTTGTGTTTGCGCTGTGCGGCAGCTTTTGCAGCATCGACACGGTGCTGCCGCAGATTCAAAGGCTCACGGCCCGGGGCTGGCAGGTGATGCCGGTGCTCAGCATCAGCGCCGCCACGCAGGACACCCGGTTCGGCACCGCGGCGGAGCTGCGCGCCCGTCTGGAGGCCCTCACCGGCCGCGTCCCGCTGGATACCCTCCAGCAGGTGGAGCCCCTCGGCCCCCACAAGCTGGCTGACGCCATGGTCATTGCCCCCGCCACCGGCACCACCATCAGCCTGCTGGCGGCGGGCATCAGCTCCACGCCGGTGACGATGGCCGCCAAAAGCCTGCTGCGGGTGAGCCGCCCCATTGTGGTGGCGCCCTCCACCAACGACGGTCTGGCAGGCTCCGCCCCGGCGCTGGCGGCGCTGCTCCA
The DNA here is from genome assembly GCA_945830575.1 of uncultured Subdoligranulum sp. GTDB lineage: Bacteria > Bacillota > Clostridia > Oscillospirales > Ruminococcaceae > Gemmiger. The sequence goes on from CALZZE010000032.1 coordinate 11,846, forward strand.
GCGCAAAAATTATTATTTTGTGCCCTTCGGGCAGGACGACAGCTTCAAAAAGCCCGCCAGCCTGAAAAGCGATTTTTCCCTCATTCCCGACACGCTGGAATGTGCCCTGCGCGGCGTCCAGCTGCAGCCTGTTTTATTGTAGGACCGAATATATTGGAGTAGCGATCGAAGAGGTTGGTGTTGCCATGCAGACCATTCACATCACCGGCGGGCGGCCGCTGTCCGGCACACTGCGGCCCGCCTGCGCCAAAAACAGTGTGCTGCCGCTGCTGGCGGCCAGTCTGTTGTGCCGTGCGCCCTGCGCGTTCACCCATGTGCCCCGCCTGTCCGATGTGGATACCTCGCTGGCCCTGCTCCGGGCGGTGGGGGCGGGGGCGATGCGGCAGGGAACCACCGTCACCACCTGGCCGGTGCCGGACTGCACCCTCACCGGGGCAGTGCCCCCCGCGCAGGCGGGGGCCATGCGTTCCTCGGTGTTTTACCTTGCGCCGCTGCTCTGCCGCTGCGGCACGGTGCGTCTGCCGCTGCCGGGGGGCTGCCGTCTCGGCCCCCGCCCGGTGGACATTCATCTGGCCGGCCTGACGGCCATGGGCGCACAGGTGGAGCTTTCCGCCGACGCCATCCGCATCACCCGCAATGGCTGGCTGCATGGCACGGATTTCACGCTGCGCCTGCCCAGCGTGGGGGCCACCCTGACGCTGCTCATGGCGGCCACCCAGGCGGCGGGGGACACCGTGCTGCGGGGTGCGGCCTGCGAGCCGGAAATCGTGGATATGGCCCGGTTTTTGCAGGCCTGCGGCGCGTCGGTCACAGGGGCGGGCACGCCGGTCATCACGGTGCGGGGCGGCAGGGAGCTGTCCGGCGCGGTGTTCGCCCCGGTGCCGGACCGCATCGCCGCCGCCACCTACGCCGCCGCCGCGGCCTGTGCGGGGGGCGCTGTGACGGTGGAGCACTGTCCGCCCGCGCTGCTGGACAGCTTTCTGGTATTTCTGGAGCGGTCTGGCTGCGACATTCAGCGGGGCCGCACCCGGTTCACCGTCACCCGGCAGCGGCGTTTGCAGGGCGGGCAGGAGCTTGTCACCGGCGGCTGGCCGGCCTTTGCCACCGACACCGCCCCGCTGGCCGCCGCCGTGCTGCTCACCGCGGCAGGCGAAAGCACCATCCGGGACACCCTGTTCCAGAGCCGGTTTGCCTGCGCCGAGGGCTTTGCGGCGCTGGGAGCCGACACGGCGGTGGGGGAGGGCGGCCGCTGCCTGACGGTGCGCGGCGTGGAAACGCTGCACGGCGCACGGCTGCATGCGCCGGACCTGCGGGGCGGGGCGGCGCTGCTGCTGGCCGCGCTCTGCGCCGGGGGAGAAAGCCTTTTGTACGATGCGGGGCACATCTCCCGCGGATATGAGGACCTGCCCGGGGACCTGCACACACTGGGCGCGCTGTGCCGCTGAGCCGGCATAAGGGGAGAGTCGTTCGCGCAGCGGCTCTCTCTGTTTTTTTGCATAAAAAAATAAGCCGCAGACCGGAATTTACAGCGCGGCAGCCAAAAATTTTGGCAATTTCCTCTGCGGGTATTGAAATTCGGTCGGAAATTTGTTATTCTATACTCAGTTACGTGTAATCTATGCGGACAAGTGTGTCCCTTTCTGAAACTGTAACCCGGCAAATACTTAGAAATTAGGGGGAACTTCTCATGGCGTTTGTTCTCGATGAAGAAATGCAGAATGTCACAAACATTAAGGTCATCGGCGTGGGCGGCGGCGGCGGCAACGCCGTCAACCGCATGGTGGAGGCTGGTCTCTCCGGCGTGGAATTTGTCGCCATGAATACCGACCAGCAGGCGCTGATCAACTCCAAAGCCACCCAGAAGGTCCAGCTGGGCGCCAAGCTCACCAAGGGCCGCGGCGCCGGCGCCGACCCCGAGGTGGGCCAGCGCTCCGCGGAGGAAAGCAAGGACGAAATCCAGAACGCGCTGAAGGGCGCGCAGATGGTCTTTATCACCGCCGGCATGGGCGGCGGCACCGGCACCGGCGCGGCTCCCATCGTGGCGGAGACCGCCCATGATCTGGGCATCCTCACCGTGGGCATCGTCACCAAGCCCTTCGCCTTTGAGGGCCGTCGCAAGATGGAGCTGGCCGAGCAGGGCATTGCCTCTCTGATGATGCATGTGGACTCCCTCATCGTCATCCCCAACGAGCGTCTCAAGCTCATCAGCCCTGAAAAGATCACGCTGATGAACGCCTTTGAGGCCGCCGACAACGTGCTGCGTCAGGGCGTGGAGAGCATCTCCAGCCTCATCAACGTGCCTGCCTTCATCAACCTGGACTTCGCGGACGTGCGCTCCATCATGAAGGACGCCGGCTTTGCCCACATGGGCGTCGGCGTGGCCAAGGGCGCCGGCAAGGCCGAAAACGCCGCCAAGGCCGCCATCTCCAGCCCGCTGCTGGAGACCAGCATCGCGGGCGCCCGCGGCGTCATCATCAACATCACCTCCAGCCCCGACATCGGTCTGGACGATGTGGAAACCGCCGCTTCCATGATCACCCAGTCTGCCCATCCCGAGGCCAACATCATCTGGGGTACTGCCTTCGATGACCGCCTGACCGACGAGATGAATATCACCGTGGTGGCCACCGGCTTCGAGAACACCCCCAGCGTGGACGAGTCCATTCAGGGTGTCATCCAGAACACTGTGTCCGCCAAGGGCGGCAACGCGGTGCGCAGCACGCCTGTCCAGCCTGTTCAGCAGCCTGCTCCGGCGCCCCAGCCCCACTATGCCCAGCCGGTTCAGCCCGTGCAGCCCATCCAGCCCCAGTATGCCCAGCCCGCCCCGCAGCCGGTGCAGCCGGTCATGCCCAACCCCGTGTACAGCAACGTGTTTGACGCGGGTCTGGACACGCCCGTTGCCGCGCCCAAGGCCGCGCCGGTCGAGGAGGAGGACGACAGCGATTACTTCAACGACCTGCTGTCCATTCTGAATAAGCGTTCCTAATCTACTCTACGATAAGGGAGAATCGCCATGCCGCCACTGGATTCCGCCGTGCAGGAACAGGGGTTCCGCTCCAGCCTGTTCGGCTTTGACAAGGATGATGTGCTGGCATACGTGAGCGCCCTTGCCGCCGAGAACCAGCAGCAGGCCCAGCTGTACGAAGAACAGCAGCGGCAGCTGCAGGCTCAGGTCGACAAACTCAAAGCGGAGCAGGTCAACGCCCGCGCCTGTGTGGAAAAGCTGCAGCAGCAGCTCACCGAGGCGGAGGAGCGTGCCGCTCTGGCGGAAAAGCAGTACGATGAGATCGCCGCCAAGCTGGCGGACGCGGAAAAGCGTGCCGCTGACGCCAGCGCCCGCAGCCGGGAAAACCAGCAGGCCGCCAATGAATGGCAGTTCAAGTGCCGGGACATGCAGCGCCAGCTGGATGCCGCCACGGCGGAAAAGCCGGTGCTGCCGGTGGTGCCTGCCGCCCCCGTGAACACCGATACCCCTGCCGAGGCCCGTCTGGAGGCCCGCCGTATTCTGGCGGACGCCCGCATCACCGCGGAGAACGCCGAGAAGCGTCTGGCCGAGCAGGCCGACGAACAGAAACGCCGCATGGCGGACAACGCCCGGGGCATCGCCGCCGGGGTGATGGTTCTGCGGGACAGGCTTGCCCGGGTGGACGCCCGGCTGGACGCCGCCAGTCTGGATCTGGAAAACGCCACCGCCGCCATCTACGAGGCGCTGTCCCAGACCGAGGATGACCTGCGTGCGCTGGGCGTGGAGATGAGCGAGTTCCGCCACGCGCCGGACGCGCCGCCCCCCAAGACTCCCGCGTCCCCCGCGCCCCCTGCCGCCCGCCAGAAGGCCACGGCGCAGGCGGTGCAGCGCCCCGCACAGAGCAGCCGCGGCAAAGGTACCCAGCGTGCCAAGCCCCAGCGCCTGCGCCGCACCGGCCGGATGCCGGTGTCTCAGGAACTGCTGGACGCGCTGGACCGTCTGGAAGACCAATAACACCCATCCATGGGCCGCACCCGCGGCCCATTTTTTGATAACCGAGGGGGTCCCCATGTCCTTTCAACGTTTGCAAACTCTGCCCGCCGGGGTGCGGTGGCTGCTGGGCGGCGTGGCGCTGCTGGCCGCCATCCTGCTGGGTGGCGCCATCACCGCCTATGGCGGCACTCTGCTGGTGCTGCTGCTGTGGGCCATCTGCACCGGCGGGCTGTGGCTGTTGCTGCACACCGCATGGCAGCTGGCCTTCCCCGGCGAAAAGCCCTTTGCCGACAGGCTCTATACCGTCACGCTGCTCCTTGGCGGCGCGGCGGGCATCGCGTTGCTGGCCGCCATTGTGTACTGCCGGCAGGATATTTACGGGCAGGACGCGGTGAACTACTTCGCCAAGCAGAACCTGCTGCTGGCCAGCTTTGGCTCCAACGGCTTTTATGGGGTACACCTGCTGGCGGAAAATCTGCTCACCGCCGATTATAAAATGTTCCTCAACCTGTTCGTCAGCGTGCCCTACCTGCTCACCACCCGCAGCATCAACGCCTTCATGGTGTGTTACGCCCTCACCTGCTTTGTGCCCGCGTGGGCGGCGCTGCTGCTCTGCGCCAGAAAGCTGGGGCGCTGGATGGGAGCCACCTCCCGGCTCTACCTGCCTCTGTGCATGGCGGCCATGGTCAGCTGGCCCATGTTCCTGTGGCCCGCCACAAACGGCATGCCGGACTTTTTCGGGCTGGCCTTCGTGGGGACAATTTTGCTGCTCACGGCGGACTATCGCTTTGAAACGCTGGAATTTCCGCGCCTCATCGCGCTGTTCTGCGCCACCTTCGCACTGATCCTCACCCGCCGGTGGTACATGTTCTGGGTGCTGGCCTACTACCTCACCTACGCGGCGGCGGTGCTGGCGGGGGCAGCGCGGCAAAAGCGGTTCGGCAAGACGCTGGGCAACCTGTGCAAATTCGGCATTCCCTCGGTGCTGGGCATCGTGCTGCCGCTGTTCCTCACCTTCAAAACCATCCTCACCACCGACTACGCCGACATTTACGGCGCGTACTACGGCGGGGGATTTGTCAACAATGCGGTGTGGCTGTTCAAGACCCAGGGCGCGCTGTTCTGGGCGCTGGCCGTCATCGGTCTGGTGCTGGCGCTGCGCTGCCGTCAGGCCCGCTGGCCTGTGGCGGTGGTGACGGTCAGCGGCGTGCTGGCCATGGCACTGTTCACCCGCACCCAGTCGCTGGGCTATCATCAGGCGCTGCTGCTGGCACCGCTCTTCCTCTGCCTGCTGTTCGCCTGCCTGGCCGCAGGCCGCAGACCCCGTCTGGAGGCCGCGCTGGCCGCTTTGCTGCTGGCCATCAATCTGGAGGCCGCGCTGGGGTTCTGGCCCAATGGGCTGGGCCTGCTCAGCGATGTGCGCATCAGCCTGACCCGCCGCACCGACCTTGCCCAGATTGCCGCCGTCACCGACTTTGTGGCGGACAACTGCGGCCCCGATGAAACGGTGTATATCAACATCAACTCGGACGGATACAGCGGCAGCTCGCTGGCCTTCAGCGATCCAGCCCGCCCGGAGCTGCAAACCATGATTCTGTACGAGGCCAGCGTGCCCTCCACCCACGGCTTTCCCACCGGCCTCTGGACCAGCAAATACGTGATGGTCACCGATAAGCTGGAGGATGACCTCATCGGCCGCGTCAACAGAGCGTTGCGCACCGACACCCCCGCCGCCGCCCACTATGAGTATGTGACGGAGTTCCCGCTGGAGGGCGTGACGCTGTACTGCTACCGCCGTCTGGACGCCCCCGATGCTGCCGAAAAGCAGTATTTCAAGGAGCTGTTTGCGGATTACGACGCCCAGTGGCCCGCCATGTTCAGCGGCGTCATCGATGGTTTTGCTTGAAAGTCCCGAATATCACCCCGAAAACTTACAACTAACGGTTGTAATTTCCGCGCAAATCGTATATAATAAGGTCATGGAATTTTACGCAAGAGAAGGAGCACAACATGGCAGCGAAAAAAGAAACCGCAAAACCTACCGCCGCGCCGGCCAGCGATAAAAAGGCCGCACTGGAAACCGCTCTGGCCCAGATCGAAAAGCAGTTCGGCAAGGGCGCCGTTATGAAGCTGGGCGCCAACGTGGCCATGCAGGTGGACGCCATTTCCACCGGCAGTCTGGGTCTCGACCTGGCGCTGGGCATCGGCGGCCTGCCCCGGGGCCGCGTGGTGGAAGTGTACGGGCCGGAATCCTCCGGCAAGACCACGCTGGCGCTGCAAACGCTGGCCGAGGCCCAGAAGATGGGCGGCGAGGTGGCCTTCATCGACGTGGAGCACGCGCTGGACCCGGTGTACGCCCGTGCGCTGGGCGTGGACATTGACACGCTGCTGGTCAGCCAGCCGGACACCGGCGAGCAGGCCATGGAGATCTGTGAGGCGCTGGTGCGCTCCGGCGCCATCGACGCCATCGTGGTGGACTCGGTGGCCGCCATGGTTCCCCGCGCTGAGATCGAGGGCGAGATGGGCGACAGCCACGTGGGCCTGCAGGCCCGTCTGATGAGTCAGGCGCTGCGCAAGCTCACCGGTATCATCGGCAAGACCAACACCGTCTGCATCTTCATCAACCAGCTGCGCGAGAAGGTGGGCGTCGTCTACGGCAACCCGGAGGTCACCACCGGCGGCCGTGCGCTGAAATACTATTCCTCTGTGCGCATTGATGTGCGCCGGGTGGAGGGCCTCAAGGACGCCTCCGGCGCCTTCATCGGCAACCGTACCCGCGCCAAGATCGTGAAAAACAAGGTGGCCCCGCCCTTCCGCGAGGCGGAATTTGACATCATGTTCGGTGAAGGTATCTCCAAGATCGGAGAGATTCTGGACTTGGGCGTCAAGCTGGGCGTGGTGCAGAAGAGCGGCGCCTGGTTCAACTACGGCGACGTCCGTCTGGGTCAGGGCCGCGACAACGCGAAAATCTATCTGAAAGAGCATCCCGACACCGCCAAGGAAATCGAGGACATTGTCCGCGCCAACGCCGAGCGCCTGCTGGCCGCCGGCAAAAAGGGTGCCGTCAAGCCGCTGGATCCCAGTGAGATCGTCAAGCCCGCCGCCCCCGGCGAGGGACAGCCCGCCGCGCCCGTTGCCAAGACCACCGGCAGCGAGGATGATCTGGACATCATGGTGGATGAATAATGCCCACCATCACCCAGATCAAGGAGACCAAAAAAGGCCGTCTGGCGCTGTTTTTGGACGGGAAATTTGCTTTCTCGCTGGATGAGGACACCTTTGCCGCCGCCGCGCTCCATGAGGAGGACGAGGTGGAGGAGTGGCGTCTGGAGGAGCTGCGCAGGCAGAGCGACACCCGCAAGGCGCTGGACAAGGCCATGGACCTGCTCTCACTGCGGGATCACGCGGCGGGGGAGCTGTACCAGAAGCTCTGCCGCAAATTTGACGGCCCCAGCGCCGCCTACGCGGTGGCCAAGGCGCAGGAGCTGGGGCTGTTGGATGACGCGGCGTTTGCCCGCCGCCGCGCCGCCGAGCTGCTGCGCAAGCGGAAATCCCGCCGCGCCATTCTGGACGACTTGACCGCCAAGGGCATCGACCGGGACACCGCCGCCGGGGCGGTGGAGACTCTGTACGCCGACGAGGAGCAGGACCCGGAGCTGACCGCCGCCATCCAGCTGGTGCAGCGGCACTACGCCGCCAAGCTGGTGGCAGGCAGGCGGGATCAGGTGGCCGCCGCGCTGGCCCGCCGCGGATTTTCCCACGCCGTCATCCGGCAGGCGCTGGAGACCGACCAAACATAAAGGAACGCATTTCATGAACATTGCCATTATTTCCCTCGGCTGTCCCAAGAATCAGGTGGACGCCGACGTATTCTGCCACGCGCTGCTGAAGGAAGGCCACCAGACGGTGGCCGACCTGTCCGAGGCGGATGTGGTCATTGTCAACACCTGCGGATTCATCGAATCCGCCAAAAGCGAGGCCATCGAAAACATCCTCATGGCCTGCGAGTACAAGCAGCAGAACCCGGATTTGAAGGTTATCGTCACCGGCTGTCTGGCCGAGCGGTACAAGCAGCAAATCATTTCGGAAATGCCCGAGGTGGACGCCGTGGTGGGTATTGGTTCCAACGCGGTGCTGCCCGCCATCGTGGCACGGCTGTGCGCCGCCGGGGCGGGCCAGCTGGAAAGCTACGGCCCCAAGCGGGACATGCCGCTGGGCGGTGCGCGGGTCATCTCCACGCCGAGGCACTACGCCTACCTGAAAATCGCCGAGGGCTGCAACAACCGATGTCACTACTGTGCCATTCCGCTCATCCGGGGACCGCTGCGCTCCCGCCCGCTGGCGGACTGCGTGGCCGAGGCCCGCTGGCTGGCAGGGGAGGGCGTCAAAGAGCTGATTCTGGTGGCACAGGACCCCACCGCCTACGGTGAGGACTGGGGCCAGCCCGGCGCGGTGTGCGACCTGCTGGACGAGCTGAACAAAATCAACGGCCTGCACTGGATCCGGGTGCTGTACGCCTACCCGGAGCGCATCTCGGACGCCTTCATCGCCGCCATGGTGCGCAACGACAAGGTGGTGCCCTATCTGGATCTGCCCATCCAGCACTGTGACGATACCGTGCTGAAAAACATGAACCGCCGCGGCGGTCGTGCCGACATCGAGGACGCCATTGCCCGGCTGCGGGCGGCCATTCCGGACATCACGCTGCGCACCACCCTCATCGCCGGATTCCCCGGCGAGACCGAGGAACAGTACGCCGAGCTGTGCGATTTTGTCAAAAACGTCCGCTTTGACCGGCTGGGCTGCTTTGCCTACTCCGCCGAGGAAAACACCGTGGCCGCCGCCATGGACGGCCAGCTGGACGAGGAGACCAAACAGCGCCGCGCCGATCATATCATGGAAATTCAGGCGGACATCAGCGCCGCCCGGCAGTCCGCCAAGGTGGGAAAAACGCTGGAATGTGTCTGTGACGGCGTGGACGAGGAGACCGGCATGTACCTGCTGCGCTCGGCAGGGGACTGCCCCGAGATCGACGGCAATGTGCTGACCCCCGCCGACACCCCGCTGGAGACCGGCGAATTCTACCGTGTCACCATCACGGACTCCGATACCTACGATCTGTACGGCTACGCCGAGGAGGGATATGATGAATCTGCCCAATAAACTGACGATGCTGCGTGTGCTGCTGGTGCCGGTGTTCATGGTCTTTGCGGGGCTGAGCACCTACGGCACCCCGGATTTCGCGGCGGGGTACTACCTGCTGGCGGGCGTCATTTTTGCCATCGCCAGCTTTACGGATTATCTGGACGGGCATCTGGCCCGCAAGCATCATCTGGTCACGGATTTCGGCAAATTCATGGACCCGCTGGCGGACAAGATGCTCACCACCGCCGCGTTCCTCTACATGATGCGGGACGGCGTGTGTCATCCCGTGGTGCTGGCCATCATTCTGTTCCGGGAATTCGCGGTGGCCGGTGTGCGGATGAACGCCGCCGCGCAGGGCACCGTCATTGCGGCCAACATGTGGGGCAAGGTCAAGACGGTGCTGCAGATGCTCACCATCATTTTCTACTATTTCGCGGCCGGCATCGCCGCACCCACCGCCATCGGGGCGGTGTCCTTCATCACCATCCTGCTGTGCTGGGCCGTGGCGGCTGTCACGGCGCTGTCCGGCGGCATCTACCTGTGGCAGAATCGCAGCTGTTTCGCGCAGGCAAAATAACGGTTCCAATGTGAGAGAGGAAGTGCGTATCTATGAAAATTTTTAACACCATGACCCGCCAGAAGGAGGAATTCGTCCCCCTCACTCCCGGCGAGTACCGCATTTACGTCTGCGGCCCCACCGTGTACAACTTTGTGCACATCGGCAACGCCCGCCCCATGATCGTCTTTGACACGCTGCGCCGCTATCTGGAATACCGGGGCAACAAGGTGATCTTCGTGTCCAACATCACCGACATTGACGACAAGCTCATCCAGAAGGGCAGGGAGGAGGGCGTCTCCATGCTGGAGGTGGCCCGCAAGTTCGAGGCGGAGTACATCAAGGATTCCGAGGGCCTCAACGTGATGGAGCCCACCGTCCGTCCCCGCGCCACCGAGCACATCGAGCAGATCATCTCCATCGTCAGCGACCTCATTGAGTCCGGCCACGCCTACGTGGCCCGCAACGGCGATGTGTATTTCCGCGTCAAGTCCGATGACAGCTACGGCAAGCTGAGCCATCTGAAGCTGGACGATCTGGAGGGCGGCAACCGGGAGCTGCGCAGCCAGATGGAGGACGATCTGAAGGAGGACCCCGCCGATTTTGCGGTGTGGAAGGCCGCCAAGCCCGGCGAGCCTTACTGGGAAAGCCCCTGGGGCCACGGCCGCCCCGGCTGGCACATCGAGTGCAGCGCTATGGCCCGCACCCATCTGGGCAAGACCATCGACCTGCACGCCGGCGGTCAGGATCTGGTGTTCCCCCACCATGAGAACGAGATCGCCCAGTCGGAGTGCGCCAACGGCTGCACCTTTGCCCGCTACTGGATGCACAACGGTTTTTTGAACATCAACAACCAGAAGATGTCCAAGAGCCTGAACAATTTCTTCACGATCCGCGAGGTGGCGGAGAAGTACGGCTATGAGCCGATCCGCTATTTCATGCTGACGGCGGGCTACCGGATGCCGCTGAACTACACGGTGGACCTCATCGAGAGCTGCAAAAACTCTCTGGAGCGGCTGTACACCTGCCGGGAAAATCTGGATTTTGCCATCCAGCACGCCCGCGGCAGCGACGAAACTCTGGTGGAAAAGTGCGATGCGGCGCGGAATAAGTTCATCACCGCCATGGACGATGACCTGAACACCCCCGACGCGCTGGCCGCCCTGTTTGACTTTGTGAAGGACATCAACACGCTGTCCGACGCCGCCAGCAAGGCCGCGCTGGAGACCGCCGCCAAAACCTTTGACGAGCTGGCCGGCGTGCTGGGTCTGTTGTACAACCGCAAGACCGACGCGGTGCCCGCCGAGGTGACCGCGCTGGTGGAGCAGCGTGCTGCCGCCAAGAAAGCCAAGGACTGGGCCACCGCGGACGCCATCCGCGCCCGGCTCACCGAGATGGGCTGGTCGGTGGTGGACACCGCCAAGGGCCCGCAAATCAGTAAACTGTAATATCCCGCAGGGGCGGCATGTCCGCCCCTGTTTGTTATCGGTGCATTGCCATGAAAAAGACGCGCAGACAAATTCCCGAAGTACTCTGGCTGATTTTGGCCGGAGCGCTGTTGCTGCGCCTTTTGCTGGCGCTGGTGGTGGAGGGCTACCCCTACGACATGAGCTGCTTTGTGGCGTGGAGCGACAAGCTGGCCGCCAGCGGCCCCGCCGCCTTTTACAGCGAGGGCTATTTTGCGGACTATCCCCCCGGCTATCTGTATGTGCTGTGGCTGATGGGGGAGCTGCGCCGGGCGCTGCATCTGGGCTTTGAGGACAAGGGCACCTATCTGCTGCTTGCGCTGGTGCCCGCCCTGTGCGACTGCGCCTGTGCGGCGCTGGTGTGGCGCACAGGCACCCGCAGCGGGGCGGGGCGGCGGGCCGCCATGCTGCTCACCGCCTTTACCGCCTTTAATCCGCTGCTGCTGTTCGACACCGGCGCGTGGAAACAAATCGACGGCGCGTTCAGCCTGCCGCTGATCCTGTGTTTTCTGTTGCTGGAGGGCCGCCGCTGGCTGCCTGCGGCGCTGTGCTACGGCCTTGCGCTGGCCATCAAGCCGCAGGCGCTCATCGCCGGGCCGGTGCTGGCGCTGTGCTTTGCCGTCCCGCTGTTCACCGGGAAAAACAAACCCGCCGCGCTGGGCCGCTGTCTGGCCGGGGCGGCCGCGGCGCTGTGCCCGGTGCTGGCGGCGGCGCTGCCCTTCTTTGGCCTGTCCGGCCTGCGGACGGGACTTTGGGAAAAATACTTTGGTACAGCGTCCAGTTATCCCTATGCCACGGTGAACGCCTTCAACTGGGTGGCGGCGCTGGGCGGCAACTGGCAGCCGCTGGAGAGCGCCTTCCTCGGCCCCATCACATGGCAGATGCTGGGTGTGTCTGGCCTTGCCGTGGTGACGGTGCTGCTGCTGGGGCTGGCGTGGCGCAGCCTTCGCAGCGGCACCTTCTCGCCGCTGCTGCTGGCAGGCTTTTACCTGCTGGGGGTGTTCACCTTCGCCCACTGCATGCATGAGCGGTATCTGGTTCCCGGCGTGCTGCTGGTGCTGCTGGCCGCCGCCCGCCTCAACGATGTGCGGCTGTTCGGCGCGGGATTCGGGCTGTCCCTCACCGGCTTCGTGAATCTGGCGGCCGCCTACGCCGCGGCGGGCAGCGAGGACGAATGGATGATGTCCGCCGCCGCCCGGGAAACCGCCGCCATCGTGGGCTTTGCCGAAACAGTGTGCTTTTTGCTGCTGGCCTTCGCGGTGTGGGACATCTGCGCCCACGGCCATACCTCGCCGCTGCCCGCCCGTCCCCAGCCGGACACCGCCCCCGGCGCGTCTCAGCCCCGCTGGACAGCCCGGGAACTGGCGGGACTGCTGGGGCTGACCGCCCTCACGGCGGCAGTCAGCTTCTGGTATCTGGGGGATACCGCCGCCCCCCAGAACCCGGTGAACGCCAACGGAACCAGCGCCAGCTTCACGGTGGAGGTGCAGGGACAGCCCGCCGAGGTGTGGGTCTACCCGGGCATTTCCACCTACGGCAACGGGCGGCTGCTGATTACCACGGCGGAGCAAAACGGAACCATCACAGATGGGAAAACCGTGGTGGACATGGAACTGAGCTACGCCAATCCCTTCACATGGAGCCGCCAGCCCCTGAACGGCGGGCAGAGCTACACCGTCACCGTCACCGACGGCATGGTGATGGAGCTGTCCTTCCGGGACGCGGCGGGCGCCCCGCTGACCGTCACCGGCGGCGGGGCGCTGTGCGATGAGCCGGGCCTTGTGCCCGGGGCCATCAGCCAGCTGAACAGCTTTTACTTTGACGAAATCTACCACGCCCGCACCGGCTACGAGCAGCTGCACCGGATGCAGGTCTACGAGACCACCCACCCGCCGCTGGGCAAAGACCTCATCATGGCGGGCATTGCGCTGTTCGGCATGACGGGCTTTGGCTGGCGGTTCTCCGGCACGCTGTTCGGGGTGCTGCTGGTGCCGCTGGCCTGGTGCTTTGCCCGCCGCCTGACCCGCAGGCCGTGGCTGGGCGCGCTGGCGGGGGTGCTGCTGGCGCTGGACCTGATGCGCTTTGCCCAAAGCCGCATTGCCACCATTGACATTTACGGCACCTTTTTCATTCTGCTGGGGGCTTATTTCATGCTGAGGTACTGCCAGAGCGTGCTGGAAAAGGGCGTGTACGGCGCGCTGCTGCCCATGGCGCTGGGCGGGGTGGCCTTTGGGCTGGGCTGCGCCGCCAAATGGACCGGCATCTACGCCGGGGCCGGGCTGGCGGTGCTGTATCTGGGGGTGCTGTACGCCCGCTGGCGGCAGAAGCCCCGGGATTTCTGGCAGGAATTCCGCATGGCGGCCTATGGCGGCGTGGTGTTTTACGTGCTGCTGCCGCTGTGCATCTATATTGCCTCCTACCTGCCCTACTGGTGGCGGGACCCCACGTTCAGCCTGTCGGACTGGTGGAACTGCCAGCTGTATATGTTCCGCTACCACGCCGGGCTGGAATCCACCCATCCCTTTGAGAGCCGCTGGTACACCTGGCTGCTGGGTCTGCGCCCCGTGTGGTACTACTACAACGGCGGTCTGCCCGCAGGCAGCAAGTCCAGCATTGCGGGGCTGGCCGGGCCGGTCATCTGGCTGGCCGGGCTGGCGGCGCTGCTGTGGCTGCTGTGGCGGCAGATCAGCGGCCGGGGCAGCCGGCAGGGGGCGGGCGTGCTGATTCTGTACGCCGCCCAGCTGCTGCCGTGGATGCTGGTCACCCGCTGCACCTTCCTGTACCATTATTTCCCCAGCTCCATGTTCTGTCTGGCGGCCATCGTGCTGGTGCTGTCCCAGCTGCGCGATGAGCGCCGGGCCAGACGCATCGGCGCGGCGCTGTGTGCGGCGGCGCTGGTGGTATTCGTGTGGTTTTATCCGGCGGTGTCCGGCCTGCCGGTGCCCGACTGGTGGGCATACAGCACCACAATCCTGCCAAGCTTTGGCTTCTATTAAAAAGGAAAAGCGCCGCCCCTGCAGGGGCGGCGCTCCGTATGTGCGATTAAGCTTCGGGCAGATAGATGTGATGGGGCAGGCCCTCCACGTAGATGGGGGTCAGTTCGGCCTGGATGAGCGGCATCGCGTAGGCGATGAACTCCGGCAGCATGGCGGTGTGGTCGGCGTTGACCCACTCCAGCGGCACCTTCTTTTCAAGGTTGGCGACCTCGCTGATGGGATGCAGGCTGGTGGTGCACTGATAGGGCGCGTTGGAGATGCGGTCCAGCGCCACCATCTCGCCGGTGTGGCCCTCAAAGGCGGCCTTGGCAGCGGCGCCGCCCACCTGATAGGCCTCGGTGATGTCGGTGCGGCTGGTCAGATGGCCCGCGCAGCGCTGCAGGGTGGACAGTTCGATGCAGCGGGTCTTGGTGTCCAGACGGCGGGCAACGGTGTTGGCCAGGAACCGGGCGGTGCCGGTCAGCGCCTTGTGGCCGAAGGCGTCCACCGCGTGTACGTCATCCGCCAGTTCGCAGACGTAGCGGCCGTCCTCCAGCTTGACGCCCTCGGACACCGCGATGACGATGGAGGGCTTGTCCTTCTGCATGCGCTCCACCTTTTCCACAAAACGGTCCACATTGAAGGGCACCTCGGGCAGGCAGATCATGTCCACGCCCTCGCAGTCATCGGCCTTGGCCAGCGCGGCGGCGGCGGTCAGCCAGCCGGCGTTGCGGCCCATGATCTCCACGATGGTCACGTACTTGGTGCCGTACACGGTGGCGTCACGGATGATCTCCTTCATCACAACGCCGATGTACTTGGCGGCGGAGCCGTAGCCGGGGGTGTGGTCGGTGACCATCAGGTCGTTGTCGATGGTCTTGGGCACGCCCATGAACCGGATCTCACTGTTCACGTGGGCGCCGTAGTCCGCCAGCTTGCCGATGGTGTCCATGGAGTCGTTGCCGCCGATGTAGAAGAAGTAGCCGATGTCCAGCTCCTTCAGAATCTCGAACAGCTTCTCATAGACGGCCTCGCCCTCGGCGGTGTGCCAGTCAGGCAGCTTGTAGCGGCAGGAACCCAGATAGCTGGAGGGGGTACGCTTGAGCAGCTCGATGTCCAAAGTAGAGGTCAGCTTGTCATCCAGCACGCAGACCTTGCGCTCCAAAAGGCCCGCAACGCCGTGCATCATGCCGTAGACCTTGCCCGCGCCGCGGCGCTTGCAGCTCTCGTACACACCAGCCAGACTCGCGTTGATGACGGAAGTGGGGCCGCCGGACTGTCCAACGATCGCATTTTTTGCCATAGTTTTTTCCTCCTGTTGATGGTTCGGGTCGTGATGACCGCACTGATTTTGTCATTATCAGTGTACCATTTTCAGACAGGAATTACCATTGTGCTTGTTGCCAAAAGTTCCCCGTTTCTTTTGTGAAAGTTACCATTCCGCCCATTGGAACGGGCATTTTGCGCACCCGATTTCACAGTGGAATGGCGTTCCGCATGGCGGAATCAGTCCGGTTTTTAACTGCAAGAATCGCACGGAATTCTTGCAAAAATTGCTTTTGGCGGTGGGACGGGTTGTACAAAAAGCCGGAACGTTTTTATTCGCCGAAATCCGCGGCCACTTTTTTGAGCATGTCCCGGATGGGCAGGCTGTACGGGCAGCGGCTTTCGCACTGGCCGCAGCCGATGCAGGCGCTTGCCTTCACCTTGAGGGTGTCGTACCGCTCTCTGGCCCAGCCCGCCAGCCCGTAGCGGTCCAGATACCCCTGGAACAAAAAGCAGTTGGGGATGGAGATGCCCACCGTGCAGGGGGCGCAGTAGTTGCAGCGGCGGCAGAACTGGGTACCCAGC
>CALZZE010000033.1 GCA_945830575.1 uncultured Subdoligranulum sp.
TCTGCACCTATCCCCGGACGGACAGCCGCTACCTGACTTCCGACATGGCCGAGGGTCTGCCGGTGCTGGTGAATCTGGTCGCCAATGCCATGCCGTTCCGCAAGGGCATCGCCATTTCCTGCAATGCGGCGGCGGTCATCAACGACAAGAAAGTGACCGACCACCATGCGGTGATCCCCACCCGCAACATCCGAGAGGCGGACTTGTCTGCTTTGCCTGTGGGCGAACGGGCGATTCTGGAGCTGGTGGCCCTGCGGCTGCTGTGTGCGGTGGCTCCGCCCTATACCTACGCCGAGACCGCTGTCACGGTGGAATGCGATGGCGCGGAGTTCACCGCCAAAGGCCGCACAGTGAAGCAGCCCGGCTGGCGGGCACTGGACGCCGCCTACCGCGCCAGCATGAAAAATGCGGAGCCGGACAACGACAACGAAAGCAAGGCGCTGCCAGAGCTGACCGAAGGTCAGAAGCTGCCGGTCGCCGGTGCCGCCGTCAAGGAGGGCAAAACCAGCCCGCCTAAACATTTTTCGGAAGATACGCTTCTTGCAGCGATGGAGACCGCCGGTGCCAAAGATATGCCGGAGGATGCCGAGCGCAAAGGTCTCGGCACCCCCGCCACCCGCGCCGGGATTTTGGAGAAGCTGGTGTCCACCGGCTTTCTGGAACGGAAAAAGAGCAAGAAAACCGTGCAGCTGATACCGTCCCACGATGCAGTGTCCCTTATCACAGTATTGCCGGAGCAGCTGCAATCCCCGCTGCTAACCGCCGAATGGGAGTACCGGCTGGGCGAGATCGAGCGCGGCGAGCTGGCCCCGGAGGACTTCATGGACGGGATCTGCGCCATGCTGAAAGAACTGGTGGGAACCTATCAGGTCATTAAGGGCAGCGAGTACCTGTTCACCCCACCCCGCGAGGTGGTGGGCAAATGCCCCCGCTGCGGCGGTGAAATTGCAGAAATGCAAAAGGGCTTCTTCTGCCAGGACAAATCTTGCAAATTTGCCATCTGGAAAAACAGCAAGTGGTGGGCCGCGAAGCGCAAGCAGCCCACCAAAGCCATTGTGGCGGCGCTGCTCAAAGATGGTCGCGCCCGTGTGACCGGGTTGTACTCTGAGAAAAGCGGCAAAACCTACGACGCCACCGTGGTGCTGGAAGATACCGGCCAGTACGTCAACTTCAAGCTGGACTTTGACCGGCAGAAAGGCGGCGGAAAATGAAACTGAGCCTTTATGAACAAGAAACCATTATCCTCTACAATCAGGCCGAGACCACCGCCGAGGTCTACACCCATGATCCGAAACTGCTGGGAAAGTTGCGGCGGCTGGCGGAGAAGTACCCGGACCAGATCGTAAAAAAGGACCGCCAAACCTTTACAGTGCCCAAACGCTGCGTGTCTGTCCGGGAACCGTACAGCGCCGAGCGCCGCAAGGCTGCCAGTGAGCGGGCCAAGGCTGCCGGGTATAAACCGCCCGTCCCGAAAGCGGGCGGCAAGTAAGCATGGGCGAGAGTGTCTTTGAAGTCGTGAAACAGTCCGTCACCGCCAGAGAGGCGGCGGAGCATTATGGCATCGCGGTGGGACGCGGCGGCATGGCCTGCTGTCCCTTCCATGATGACCGCCACCCCAGCATGAAGGTGGACACACGATTCCACTGTTTCGGCTGTGGCGCAGACGGCGATGTGATCGACTTCACCGCCCGGCTCTATGACCTGCCTCCCAGGGAGGCCGCCGAAAAGCTGGCCCTGGATTTTGGCCTGGCCTATGGCAGTCAGGCCCCTCCCCGAAGGCGTTACGTCCGGCAGAAAACCGAGGCGCAAAAATTAAAGGAAAAACGGGAACATGGGTGGCGTGTTCTGACGGACTACTACCACTTGCTCCGAAAATGGGAAACCGATTATTCCCCCAAAACGCCGGACGAGAACCCGCATCCCCGTTTTATGGAGGCTATTCAAAAGAAAGATTACATGGGCTATCTGCTGGATACGTTTCTCGACAGCAGCACCGAGGCACAGGACCAATGGATTGCAGAACACACTGCTGAAATCTCGGCCATAGAAGGGAGAGTGAAAATCATGGCTGACAAACCCACCAATCGGGAACGATTACAGGAAATCACGGCGGGCATTGAACAGGGTATCAAGGAGCTGTTCGAGAGCGACAAATACCGCCGTTACCTGTCCGTGATGTCCCGCTTCCACCGCTACTCTGTCAACAACACCATGCTCATCTATATGCAGCGCCCGGACGCCACGCTGGTGGCCGGTTACAACAAGTGGAAAAATCAGTTTTCCCGCCATGTGAAGCGGGGTGAACACGGCATTACCATCATTGCCCCGACACCATATAAGAAGAAAATCGAGGAGCAGAAGCTGGACCCGGACACCAAAGCCCCCATGCTGGATAAGGATGGCAAGGTCATCATGGAGGAAAAGGAAATCGAGATCCCGCTGTTCCGCCCGGTGAAGGTGTTCGACATCAGCCAGACGGACGGCAAGCCCCTGCCGGAACTGGCGGCCTCTCTTTCCGGGAATGTCCAGAATTATGAGGTTTTTATGGAGGCCCTGCGCCGATCCGCCCCGGTCCCCATCGAGTTTGAGCCGATGAATGCAAACATGGACGGCTATTTTTCCTCTGATCAGCAGCGCATCGCCATCCGGGAAGGCATGAGCGAGGTGCAGACCGTTTCCGCTGCCGTTCATGAGACCGCCCACAGCAAGCTGCACGACCCGAAACGGGCGGAACCCGAACCCACCTGGAAGGTGGTCATGGTCAGCGATGGCGGAACCAAGCGGGACTTTTCCCAGGGCTTTGCAACCGAAGCGGAAGCGAAACAGTTCGCTGCCGATGCAGACTGGCGCTTTGTGGACGAGAATCAGTTTGAGTGGCGTCTGGAGGTGGAGGAAGATCACTCTGCCGAGGTCCAGGCAGCGAAGGACCGGCATACTGAGGAAGTCCAGGCCGAGAGCATCTCCTATGCGGTTTGCCAGTATTACGGTATCCAGACTGCCGACAACAGCTTCGGCTATATCGCCAGTTGGAGCCAAGGCAAGGAACTGAAGGAGCTGCGGGCCAGCCTGGAGGTTATCAATAAGACCGCCGGTGAGCTGATTTCCGATATTGACCGGCACTACAAGGAAATTTGTAAGGAGCGCGGCATTGACCTGACCGCCCAGCCGGAAAAGGCAGCGCCCCAACAGGAGGCCGCGCCGGAGCTGCCCCCGGAGGTCGCTGTTCAGCAGCCCACAGAGGAAACGCCTGATGCACCTGCCACCAGCGCCGAAGCCCAGGAGGCCCTGTTGCTGGTTGATGATGCCACCTATCTTCATGTTCAGTCCTGCGACACCGGCTGGGACTACACGCTCTACGACGCCGCCACCATGAAGCAGCTGGACGGCGGCCAGCTGGATGCGCCGGAGCTGTCGCTGTCCACCGCTGCGCTGAAAATCTGTGAGATGCGCGGCATGGGCGGCCAGTCCATTCGCTATGCACCGCTGTCCATGATCGAGACCTTGCAGGAGGCGGCAATCCAACAGATGCAGGCAGCGGCCCAAGCCGCTGTGCCGGAAGTCACCCAGCTGCCGGATGCCCCGGAGCAGGCGCTGGACGAATACCCCATGCCGGACCCGGCGCTGACCCAAGACGATTTGGAAAAGTGCGGCTACCTGGACAGCGACCTTCTTCCCCTTTCCAAAGAGCGGGCCTACGAGCTGATGGCGCAGGACCTGACTGTGTACATGGTCCAGCAGGGAGAGAATCCGGCGATGGCTTTTGATACCGCCGACCTGGACGCCCACGACGGGATCTTCGCCGTCACCCGCGAGGAATGGGAGGAAAGCCCGGCTTTCGATGCCCAGGTCAAGGAGCGTATGGACCACCAGCAGGAACGGGAGCAGGCGTTCCTCGACCACAAGGGCGACTGCTTTGCCATCTATCAGGTAAAGCACACCGACGAGCTGCGGGACATCCGCTATGAGGGGCTGGAATGGATCAAGTCCATCGGGCAGACGGTGCAGCGGGACAATTATGATCTGGTCTACACCGCGCCGCTGGCCCCCGGCGACCTGAAAGGCAGCGTGCTGGACAATCTTGAATACCGCTTCAACAACGAACACCCCACCGACTACCGCCACCCGTCCATGAGCGTCAGCGACATCGTTGCCATCAAGCGGGACGGCAAGGTATCCTGTCATTACTGCGACAGCTTCGGTTTTGCCGAGGTTCCCGGCTTCCTGCCGGACAACCCGCTGAAAAATACGGAGATGGCCGTGGAGGATGACTACGGCATGATCGACGGTATCATCAACAACGGCTCCAAGGAGCAGACGGTGGCCCAGCTGGAACAGCAGGCCCGCAGCGGCCAGCCCATCTCCCTGATGGACCTGGCTGCCGCCGCCCACCGGGAGGAGCGGGACAAGAAGAAATCCGTTGTGGAGCAGCTGAAAAGTCAGCCCAAACCCGAACATAAAAAGACAGCGCCCAAAAAGAGCGCGGAAAGGGAGATCTGATATGAACACTTTGACCTTTGAGGAAACCAACCTGCTGTGCATCTACAACCCCGGCACCCGCCAGGGGGCCATCGAGGCCCTGACCGAGATGCGCGGCCACTTGCAGGCGGACGAGGCCGAGCTGCTGGCCTTGACCGACAGCACCCTCGCCAAGCTGCGTGCCATGACCGACGCCGAGTTTGACGAGCTGGAACTGTACCCGGATTTTGACGAGTAACCCCCTGTTTTAACCAGCCGGGGCGGCCGCCGTGCCGCCCCATTTTCATATCCGAATGAAGGGAGGATAGAACCCCATGCCAACCAAAGCAGAACAATATGCGCAGATGGCCGACCAGGTGGCGCGGCAACTCACCGGCAGCTGGCAGGAGTGGGCAGGCTTTCTCACCACCGCCGCCCGGCTTTACAAATACCCGTTCCATGAGCAGCTGATGATCTACGCCCAGCGCCCGGACGCTACTGCCTGCGCCGAGTACGACCTGTGGAACAACCGCATGGGCCGGTATGTGCGGCGCGGGTCCAAGGGCATCGCCCTGGTGGATGATTCCGGGGACCGGCCCCGGCTGCGGTATGTGTTTGATATTTCCGACACCGGCACTCGTGAACATTCTCGTACCCCCTGGCTGTGGCAGCTGGAGGAACGGCACATTGGGCCTTTGTCGGCTATGCTGGAACGCAACTACGATGTGAGCAGCAACGACCTGGCCCAGCAACTGGCTGATGTGGCCGCCAAGCTGGCGGAGGAATACTGGGACGAACACAGGCAGGACATTCTCTATATCGTTGACGGTTCCTTTTTGGAGGAGTACGATGAGTACAACATCGAGGTGCAATTCAAATCCGCCGCCACCGTCAGCATCACCTATGCCCTCATGTCCCGCTGCGGGCTGGAACCGGAGCAGTATTTCGGCCATGAAGATTTCATGCCGATCTTCGACTTCAACACCCCTGCGGCCATCGGGGCGCTGGGCACGGCGGTCAGCCAGGTAAACCAGCAGGTGCTGCGGCAGATCGGCGTCACCATCCAGAACTATGAACGTGAACAACTCGCAGAAAGGAGCGTCACACATGGAGAACAACCTGACTTACACGAGGAACGGAGATTACCTGATTCCCGACCTGAACCTGACCGAGCAGCCGTCGAAGCCCCTGGGCAAATACGGCAGGATGCGCAAAACGTACCTGAAGGAGCATCGGCCCATCCTGTACAACCAGCTGCTGATGACCGAGAAGCTGTACCCGCACCTGCGGGAGATCGACGAGACGGCGAACCGGCGGCTGGCGCAGATGATGCCCCAGATGGCCGAGGCGGCGGGCGCAACGGAGGCGCTGAAAGCCGCCGACCCGATGGCCTGGGTGGGTCTGATGAACACCTGCAAAGCCCAGGCCGAGGAGATTCTGCTGGCGGAACTTATCAACAGCTGACCTTAAACCTGTTCCTCTCCGAAGCGGAACAAATTCAACAGATCGACGAAGCAGAGAGTGTGAAAACGCCCTCTGCTTTTTCTTTTGCCCAGGAACAGCCGCAGCCAGAAGCTGCCGACCATGAGCCGGAGGCGGCAAAGCCCACCCTCCGAGAGCTGCATGAGAAATATAAGCCCATCATTTTGGAGGCCGTTACCGAGGATACCCGATACCGCAACGCCTGCGGTCACAGCGATTATGAAAGTGCCGTGATTGAAGGCAGATCGGCCATCCGCCGCGCTGTTTTAGCGTCTGGCAATAAGGAGCTGCTTCACCTCTATTCCTACACCCCGGAGTTCCGGCAGCGCCTTCATCGTGAAGTTATCGACGAGACCTATCCCAAGCTCCATGAGCTGCTGCGCCCACTTTCGGACAATGACATTGACCGAGCCATCCAGGACTGGAACGGCAAGAGCGAAAGCAAGCACGCCGTTGTCCGCTACATGAAGGACCACGCCCGTGAAAAAGACACCGCCGCATGGCTGGCCCATGAGTTTGACGGCGGCGACGGCAAAACTCCGTTTGCAGTACGCCCGGAAAGCCCCAATGGAACGATGCTGCCCTGGCCCAAGGTGCAGCGCCGGATCGCCCAGCTTATCAAGGAAGATCGGTTCTATACCCAAGAAGAACAGGACCGTTTTGACAACATCGACCCCATCGCCATTCGGGAAGCCCTGGCCGAGCGCGGCATCGTGAACGGCCAGGTGGTGGACCCGGAAAAGCTGGACAATGACCCGTTTATCCAGCAGGTCATGGCCGACGTGGAACGTGCCGCCGGAGGGGATGAGCCGGAAGCCTACACCAGCCCAGGTGGCCATACCTATCACCCAGGAGATGCCATAGACGCTTTCATTGATGATAAAAGCCCCGTGGTTCGGATGGTTCTTGACCATGTTGACGAGGATTACATTTGGTACACCATGCCCAGCGTCCCTGACCAGGAGCCAGTGGAGATGCGGCGCGAAATATTTGAGAAATATCTGGACAATGGTGAGTTCCTGCCTGTACCTGTGCCGGACTTATCCGGCCAGCCCATCACCCGCGAGGGCGACACCCTCACCATCGGCAGCGGTGAACCCACCCATGAGATGGATATTACCGTATCGGATGAGGAATATGAAGCCATCCGGCAGGCTATCCCGGAGAAAAAGGTCTATGACCCTGCTGCGCCGGTCTATCATGTGGGTGATACGGTTTATCTGGACAATCAGGAATACCAGATCACCGAACTGCGGGAGGATACGGTACAGCTCATTCCTTCCGGCATGGCTTATCCCATCTTCCGGGCCGAGAGCCGGGAGCGGTTCGAGACGCTGCTGCGTGCGGACACCCGCAACGAAGCCATCAACGAATTTTTGCCTGTAAACCCCAACACGGCTGACCAGGACCTGCGGGACGTGCTGGTCCACGGCCTGATCGGCGCGCCGGACAAGGCGGAGCTTTCCGAGCTGCTGCACACCGGCAAGCCCAACCGCGAGATCGCCCAGTGGCTGGGCCGGGCCTTCCCAGGCATCGTGGAAACGATGGAGCTGGAGACTGGCGACACCGCCGACTACCGCACCACGTCCGAAGGCATCGAACTGGAAGTGCTGGACGCGGAGGAGAAGCGGCTGGCCATGCTGTATTTTCGCTGGGATGAGGTCGCGCCCCTGCTGCGCGGGCTGTATGCCCGTCAGCTGGACGGCTTTGGGCGGGAGCAGGCCGAACCGGCTATTACCGCTGATACCACTGTCGAAGAACCTATTGAACCCGCCAAGCCCATTGAGGAACCTGCCACCGAGGCCCCGGCGTTCCATTCCGATCCGGTGACCGTCTATCCTGGCGAACAGAACCATCTGCCCTATGACGTAGTGGTGGAACGGCTGCACGTTGACCAGTCGGAACCTACGCCGCCCGAACCAACGCCGGACGTGGAGCCTGGCGAGAAGCCGGAACACCCGGTCGCCATCCCGGTCAACGGCGAGTGGCAGACCTTCCCCAACCAGCGGACTGCCGAGCAGGCGGCCTATCAGGAGTACCGGGACAACCTGCGCCGCAATGCGCAGAATTTTCACATCACCGACGACCATCTGGGCGAGGGCGGCCCCAAGGCCAAGTACCAGGCCAATGTGGCGGCAATCAAGCTGCTGAAATACCTGGAGGAAACCACCGGCCAGGCCACGCCGGAACAACAGGAAGTGCTGTCCCGCTATGTGGGCTGGGGCAGCGTGGCGGATGCCTTCGACCCATCCAAAACTGCCTGGGCCAAGGAGTACGCCGAACTGAAAGAGCTTTTGACCCCGGAGGAATATGAAGCGGCCAGGGCCTCTACCCTCAACGCCCACTACACCAGCCCCACTGTGATCCGCGCCATTTACGACGCGGTAGAACAGATGGGCTTCCGCACCGGCAACATTCTGGAGCCGTCCTGCGGTGTGGGCAATTTCTTCGGGATGCTGCCGGAGAGCATGGCCGGGAGCCGTCTGTACGGCGTGGAGCTGGACAGCATTTCCGGGCACATCGCAAAGCAGCTCTACCCCAAGGCCGACATCACGGTGGCAGGATTTGAAACCACCGACCGGCGGGATTTTTACGACCTTGCCATCGGTAACGTCCCTTTCGGACAGTATCAGGTGAACGACAAAGCCTACAACAAACTGGGTTTCAACATCCACAACTACTTTTTCGCAAAATCGTTGGACCAGGTGCGGCCGGGCGGCGTGGTGGCGTTCGTCACCAGCCGCTATACAATGGACGCCAAGGATTCCACCGTGCGCCGGTATCTGGCCCAGCGGGCCGAGCTGCTGGGAGCCATCCGCCTGCCCAATAACGCCTTCCGCGCCAATGCGGGCACCGATGTGGTGTCCGACATCCTGTTTCTGCAAAAGCGGGACCGTCCGCTGGACATCGCCCCGGACTGGACGCAGACCGGCCGGACCGAAGAAGGCTTCACGGTCAACCAGTATTTTCTCGACCACCCGGAGATGGTGCTGGGGCGACAGGAGCCGGAAAGCACCGCTCACGGCATGGATTACACCGTGAACCCCATCGAGGGGATGGAGCTGGCCGACCAGCTGCACAACGCCGTGCAGCACATCCACGGCACCTACCAGGAGGCCGCGCTGCCGGAGCTGGGCGAGGGCGAGGACATCGACGATTCCCTCCCGGCTGACCCGGATGTAAAAAACTATTCCTACACGGTGGTGGACGGGGCGGTGTACTTTCGGGAAAACAGCCGCATGGTGCGCCCTGACTTAAACGCCACCGCCGAGGCCCGCGTCAAAGGGCTGGTGGGGCTGCGGGACTGTGTGCAGCAGCTCATCGACCTGGAGATGGACGCCGCCGCGCCGGATGCCGACATCCGGGCGCAGATGGCCGAACTGAACCGCCGCTATGACGATTTTTCTGCCAAGTACGGACTTATCAATGACCGGGCGAACCGGCTGGCCTTTGCCGATGACAGCAGCTACTATCTGCTCTGTGCCCTGGAGGTGCTGGACGAGGATGGCCGGTTGGAGCGCAAGGCAGATATGTTCACCAAACGCACGATCAAGCCACATGAGGCCGTCACCACCGTAGACACCGCCTCCGAGGCCCTGGCGGTCTCCATTTCGGAGAAAGCCTGCGTGGACATGGCCTATATGGAACAGCTCACCGGCAAAACCGGCGAGGAACTGGCTGACGAGCTGCGCGGTGTCATCTTCCGTGTACCGGGCCAGACTGAGCCGGACGGAACGCCCCATTATGTGACCGCCGACGAGTACCTGTCCGGCAACGTGCGCCGGAAGCTGCGTCAGGCCCAGCGGGCGGCGGAGCAGGACCCGGACTTTGCGGTCAACGTGGAGGCCCTGACCGCTGCCCAGCCCAAAGACCTGGACGCTTCCGAGATCGAGGTGCGGTTGGGTGCGACGTGGATCGACAAGGAGTACATCCAGCAATTCATGTACGAGACCTTCGACACGCCTTTTTACCTTCAGCGCAGCATTGAAGTCCACTACTCTGCGTTCACCGCTGAGTGGCAGATCTCCGGCAAAAACGCCGTGGGACAGAGGGATGTGGCGGCCTATACCACCTACGGGACCAGCCGCGCCAACGCCTACAAAATCCTGGAAGATTCCCTGAACCTGCGGGACGTGCGTATCTACGACACCGTGGAGGACGCGGACGGCAAGGAACGCCGGGTGCTGAACGCCAAGGAGACCACCCTGGCCGCCCAAAAGCAGCAGGCCATCCGGGAGGCGTTCAAGGACTGGATTTGGCGCGACCCGGAGCGGCGGCAGGCATTGGTGCGCCAGTACAATGAGGAAATGAACAGCACCCGCCCCCGCGAGTATGACGGCAGCCACATTGTGTTCGGCGGTATGAACCCGGCCATCACCCTGCGGGAACACCAGAAAAATGCCATCGCCCATGTGCTGTACGGCGGCAACACGCTGCTGGCCCATGAAGTGGGCGCAGGCAAGACCTTTGAAATGGTGGGGGCCGCGATGGAGGCCAAACGGCTGGGTCTTTGCCAAAAGAGCTTATTCGTGGTGCCAAACCACCTGACCGAACAGTGGGCTTCGGAGTTCCTGCGGCTGTACCCGTCCGCCAACATCCTGGTGACAACCAAAAAGGACTTCGAGAAGCATAACCGCAAGAAGTTCTGCGCCCGCATCGCCACCGGCGACTACGATGCCATCATCATAGGCCACTCCCAGTTCGAGAAAATCCCCATCAGCAAGGAACGCCAGGAGCGGCTGCTGCATGAGCAGATTTGGGAAATCACCGAGGGCATCGCTGAGGTGGAGGCCAGCGGCGGCGAGCGGTTCACGGTCAAGCAGCTGGAGCGCACGAAAAAATCTCTGGAGGCACGGCTGGAAAAGCTGCAAGCGGAAGGCCGCAAGGACGATGTGGTGACCTTTGAGCAGCTGGGCGTGGACCGGCTGTTTGTGGACGAGGCACACAACTACAAGAACCTCTTTCTCTACACAAAAATGCGCAACGTGGCGGGCCTCTCCACCACGGATGCGCAGAAATCTTCGGATATGTTCGCCAAGTGCCGCTACATGGATGAGATCACCGGCAGCCGGGGCGTTATCTTTGCCACCGGCACGCCAGTTTCCAACAGTATGACCGAGCTTTACACCATGCAGCGGTATCTCCAATATGACCGGCTGCAAGAGCTGGGCATGGCACACTTTGACTGCTGGGCCTCCCGGTTTGGCGAGACCGTGACGGCGCTGGAGCTGGCCCCGGAGGGCACCGGCTACCGGGCACGCACCCGGTTCAGTAAATTTTTCAACCTGCCGGAGCTGATGAACCTATTCAAAGAGGTGGCGGACATCAAGACCGCCGACCAGCTGCACCTGGCCACCCCGCAGGTGGAGTACCACAACATCGTGGCCCAGCCCACCGACATCCAGAAAGAAATGGTGAAGGCCCTCTCCGAGCGTGCGTCCGAAGTACACCGGGGCAGTGTGGACCCATCGGTGGACAATATGCTCAAGATCACGTCGGATGGCCGCAAGCTGGGCCTGGATCAGCGAATCATCAACCAGATGCTGCCGGACGAACCGGGCACCAAGGTCAACCAGTGCGTGGACAACATCATGCAGATCTGGCGGGACGGCGAGGCCGACAAGCTGACCCAGCTGGTGTTCTGCGACATTTCCACGCCCCAGGCCAAACCCGCCAAAAAGGTGGCGAAGGCGCTGGACAACCCGACCCTCCACGCTTTGGAGGACGCGGTGCCGCTGCCAGAGCCGGAACCGGCCTTTACGGTATACGAGGACATCCGGCAGAAGCTCATCGCCAAAGGCGTGCCCGCCGAACAGATCGCCTTTATCCATGAGGCCAACACCGAGGTGCGCAAAAAGGAGCTGTTTTCCAAGGTCCGCACCGGCCAGGTGCGCGTCCTGCTGGGCAGCACGGCCAAGATGGGCGCAGGCACCAACGTCCAGGACCGCCTTGTGGCGCTGCATGATCTGGACTGCCCCTGGCGGCCCGGCGACCTGGCCCAGCGGAAAGGCAGAATTGAACGCCAGGGCAACCAAAACGAGACCGTCCATGTGTTCCGTTACGTCACCGAAGGGACGTTTGATGCCTACCTCTGGCAGACGGTGGAGAACAAGCAGAAATTCATTTCGCAAATCATGACCAGTAAAAGCCCGGTGCGAAGCTGCGACGATGTGGACGAAACGGCGCTTTCCTTTGCCGAGATCAAGGCCCTGTGCGCCGGGGACCCGCGCATCAAGGAACGCATGGATTTGGATGTGGACGTGTCCCGGCTGAAGCTGCTGAAGGCCGACCACCAGAGCAAGCAGTACCGGCTGGAGGACCAGCTGCTGAAAACCTTCCCGGAGGAGATCGAAAAAAATAAGGGCTTTATCGCCGGGCTGGAAGCGGATATGAAAACGCTGGCGGAACACCCGCACCCGGAGGACGGCTTTGCCGGCATGGAAGTCCGTGGCGACACCCTCACCGATAAGGAGAATGCCGGTGCGGCGCTGCTGGACGCCTGCAAGGAGGTCAAAGGGTCCGACCCGGTGCCGGTTGGCAGTTACCGGGGTTTTGCTATGGCGGTGTCGTTTGACGCTTTCCGGCAGGAGTATATGCTCCTGCTGAAAGGCCAGATGACCCACCGGGCGGCCCTGGGCACCGACCCTCGCGGAAACCTAACCCGTATTGACAATGCGCTCAGTCAGATGCCCCAGCGGCTGGAGGCGGTGAAGAACCAGCTGGGCAATCTCTACCAGCAACAGGCCGCCGCCAAGGCGGAGGTGGGCAAGCCCTTCCCCCAGGAACAGGAGCTGCGGGACAAATCTGCCCGGCTGGCCGAGCTGGACGTACTGCTGAACATGGACGGCCGGGGCCGCCCTGCGCCGGAAGCGGTGCTTGCCAAGAGCGGCCGCCCCTCGGTGCTGGAAGGGCTGAAACGCCCGGTGCCGCCGCGCTGCCCTGAGAAGAAACCCAAACACCACGAACAGGAGGTGCGATAACATGAATACCAATAAAAACACGGCCCTCTATGAGAAGATGGCCGCCGAACAGGATAAGTTTCGGGACTGGCTGAAAAGCCATCCCCCGGAGGAAATCTTAAATCATGCCTACGAGTATACCGTCCGAGAGGATATTCTGATGGCGATGGAGGAACTGGACCTGCCCCAAAGCCGGGCCGCCGCGCTGCTGGCCTCCCCGTCCCCGCTGGCGGATGTCTACAAGGAGTTTGCCGACCGGGAGACTTCCTACATGGATGTGGTGCGGGACAGTATCGAGCAGCGGGCTGAGGCGGCGCTGGACGCCCAGCTGGAACTGCCGCTCTACCGGCACGACGCCGCCTATGCCCGTGAGCAGGGCAACCTGGATTTGTACCGGGCGTCCCGACGCGCCAACATCGCCTGCAAGGAGGCCATCGAGGCGTCCCTTTCGGAACATTACCGGGACAACCGGCTGGACAGAGACGCGGTGCCCCAGGTGATCGAGCAGTTCGGCTACACCCGCACCCTCTATGTGCTGGCAAACACCGTACAGCAGAAGGAATGGGATGGACGGTTCAGCCCGGCCAACAAGGCATGGGCCAAAACGGTGGACATCCCGCCCAACCCGGACGGCTTCGGCGGAGACCGCAACCTGGACTTCGTGGTGGACAGTCACCCCGGCCTGGTCGATCTGTTTTTGAGCCAGGCGCGGCAGGATTATCTGCGTCTCCAACCGCTGACGCCGGAGGAGATTCACGCCGAGGCCGCCCGGCTGTTGCAGGAGCTTCGTGCGCCGGATACGCCCAACAGCCCCCACGGCACCCATTACATGGCCCGTGTTTCGCCGGATTTTCTGGCCCGCGCCGGCACCCAGGCCCACGACCAGCTGATGGCGCTGCTGCCGTTCCGCAGCCTGACGATCACCGGGTTGGTGGACCGTCCCGGCACCTATGTCACCATCCTTGCCAGCGAGGATCGCAGTAAGGAGCTGCGCCAGCCTCGCCGTTCTGTCCGACGCCAGCTAAAGCAGGAACCGCACCCCGCTGAAAAGCCGGAGAAAAAATCCTCTGCCCATAAGAAAAAGGAGCCGGAGCGATGACCGCTCCCAAGCGCAAGCGGGACGTGCAGCTGAACTTCCGTGTCTCGCCGGAGGAACTGGCGCTGATCAAGCAGAAGATGGCCCAGCTGGGGACAGAGAACCGGGAAGCCTATCTGCGCAAGATGGCCCTGGACGGTTATGTGGTGCGCCTGGAACTGCCGGAGCTGAAGGAGCTGGTCTCCCTGATGCGCCGGAGCAGCAACAACCTCAACCAGCTGACCCGTCGTGTGCATGAAACCGGGCGCATTTACGACGCCGACCTGGAGGATATATCCCGGCGGCAGGAGGCTTTGTGGGATGGGGTGCATCAGGTATTGACCCAGCTGGCAAAGCTGTCGTGATAGGGGCATACGCCCCGGCTTTGAGGGAGGTCCGGCGTGTGCGTGCGGCTGCGCCAGGCCTCCCTTTTTTTCTTTGCCCGTATCGTTGCACTTTTGCGGGCCGCAGGCGATAATGGAGTCAGAAACGGAGGTGAAGGCTGATGTTGACATTTGAAAATATCTTGGAGTTGTTTCAAGAGTATCTGCTGTGTGACCCGGAGGAAGAAGTCCTCTCATGCAAACGCGGCTATGTCCGATTGACCTGGAACAAGGATTCCCGCTACTGCGTGGATGGCATCCTCTGCCGGACCCCGGAGGAACTGTTTGACCTGCTGCTCACAGATTACCAGGACTATGAATTGCTCCGCCGGACGAAAGGCCGCCGGGAGGTTACAGAAGCCGACGAAAAAGCCGTGGAGAAGCTGTGCCAGCCCTACCTGGACTGGCGGAAGGGGGCGCTGAAATGAGAGCTGTGCTGTTTATTTTGAAATTAGGGCTGAAAATCCTGGCTGCGCCGGTAGTGCTGGCGCTGATGCTATTCACCTGGGTATGCTTTGGACTGCTGTATGTGTCCAGCTTCATCTTCGGCTTGGCCTCCACGGTGGTGGCGCTGCTGGGGATCGCGGTGCTTGTGACCTACTCGCCGCAAAACGGCGTGATCCTGCTGGTGATTGCCTTTCTGGTCAGCCCGCTGGGCCTTCCGATGGCCGCCGCCTGGCTGGTGGGCAAAGTGCAGGACCTGCGGTATGCGATCCAGGACGCGGTGTACGGCTGAACAGGAAATGCAGAATTGCCGGGAGTGAAGGCCCGGCAATTTTTTGACTTTACTTTCGTGCTAATTTCGCGTATAATATTAGCATGAAAGGAAGGTGAAGAACATGAGCCAATTTCAACAGTTAGACCAGCTGATGGAACGTCAGGACGGGATGCTGCGCACCGGGCAGGCCCTCGCGGCCGGGATCTCAAAACCTGTTTTTTATCAATTCGTGCAGTCTCGTGGACTGGAACAGGCGGCGCATGGGATTTATCTTTCCAAAGACGCCTGGGTGGACGCCATGTATCTGCTGCATCTTCGCTGTCCGCAGGCAGTTTTTTCCCATGAAACGGCGCTGTTTTTCCACGACCTGACCGACCGGGAGCCGGTGGCCTATTCCATTACGGTCAAGACGGGCTACAACCCCACCCGGCTTAAAAGTGAGGGCGTTCGGGTCTTTACCATCAAGGCGGAGCTGTATGAGGTCGGCCTGTCAACCGCACAGACCCCCTTCGGCCACGATGTGCCGGTCTATGATATGGAACGGACGATCTGCGATGTGCTGCGCAGCCGGAGCCATATCGAGATGCAGACATTTCAGGACGCTTTGAAAGCGTATGCTCGCCGGAAAGACAAGAACCTACGGACGCTGGTGCGCTATGCCAAGCTGTTCCGGGTCGAGAAGATTTTACGCCAGTATTTGGAGGTATTGTTATGATAAAGACAGCCAGACAGCTGAAAGATTTGATCCGCAACCTGTCCAGGAAAAACGCTGCGGACGCGCAGATTCTGATGCGAAACTACATGATGGAGCGGTTCCTGGAGCGTATCTCCCTCTCGGCCTACCGGGACAAATTTATCCTCAAGGGCGGGATGCTGGTGGCCGCGATGGTCGGGCTGGATGCCCGCTCTACGATGGACCTGGACGCAACGGTCAAGGGGGCCAACATCAGCGTGGAGGATGTGGAGAACATGATAGCCGAGATCATCGCTGTTCCCATTGATGACGGCGTTACCTTCCAGGTGAAAAGCATTTCGGAGATCATGGATGAAGCGGAATATCCCGGCATCCGGGTGACGATGACAACGCTTTTTGACGGGGTACGCACGCCGCTGAAAATCGACATTTCCACCGGCGATGCCATCACCCCTAAAGAGGTGCGGTACAGCTTCAAGCTCATGCTGGAAGATCGCTCCATCGACGTTTGGGCCTATAACCTGGAGACCGTGCTGGCCGAAAAGCTGGAAACCATCATCACCCGCACCACGACCAACACCCGCATGAGAGATTTTTACGACATCGCCATCCTGCAACAACTCTATGGCAGCACTCTGGACCCGCACATTCTCCATGACGCGCTGCTGGCGACAGCCCACAAGCGCGGCACTGAGCGCCATCTGACCGAGGCCGCCGAAGTCTTTGATGAAGTGGAGAACAGCCCGGTCATGCAGGACCTGTGGGCGGCCTATCAGAAAAAGTTTTCCTATGCGTCCGACCTTGGCTGGGATACGGTCATGGCTGCGGTGCGGCAGTTGTTCGTTCGCTGCGAGGGCGCGGTATGAAAAAGCGTGGACACTACTGCAAGGTCTGTGGCGAGTATAAAGCCAACGAAAAGTTTTCCGGCAAAGGCCATGCCGCACACATCTGTAAAACCTGCGCCGCTCTCCCGCCAGAACGGCAGGCAGAAGAAATGACACTTACCCGGCTTGTCAACCTTCCCTGGAGATTATCCAAAGAACAGCTTTCGTGGCTGAAGAAGCGGATGAAAGACAGGCGGGATGCCGTGCGGACCTTGGCAACGGAACAGTATGAAATGCGGTTCCCGCCCAGGATGGAGCTGGATGAATTGGAAGATGGTATTGAGGAAGATTTCGATTTTGATATGGACGAGGAAACTGATATAGAGTAAACCGATGCGGTCTGTGATGAGCAGGCCGCTTATTTTTTGGAAAGGAGGCGGACCACACATGGCCACCACCCGCATCATGCCGCTGCACGCCGGCAAGGGCCGCACGGTCGGCAGGGCAATCAGCGACATTATCGACTATGTAAAAAATCCAGAAAAGACCGATCACGGCAGGCTCATCACCAACTATCAGTGCGACAGCCGCGTGGCCGACGCGCAGTTCCTGCTGGATAAGCAGACCTACGCCGCCCGCACCGGCCGGGTGCGCGGTGCGGACGACGTGATCGCCTACCACCTGCGGCAGTCCTTTGTGCCGGGCGAGATCACGCCGGAGGAAGCCAACCGCCTGGGCGTGGAGCTGGCCCGGCGCTTCACCAAGGGCAGGCACGCTTTCATCGTCTGTACCCACATCGATAAGGCTCACGTCCACAACCATATTATATGGAACTCCACCGCGCTGGAGTGCGACCGCAAGTTCCGCAACTTTTGGGGCAGCACCCGCGCCGTCCACCGTCTGAGCGACACCATCTGCGTCGAGAACAGCTACTCCATTGTGGAGGCTCCCAAGCGGTGCGGCCAGAGCTACAACAAGTGGCTGGGCGATGCGGCCAAGCCCTCCCACAAGGAGCAGCTGCGTCAGGCCATCGACCGGGCACTGGAGCAGAAACCGGCTAGTCTGGAGGAACTGCTGTGCCTGCTGGAACAGGACGGCTTTACCGTTCACCAGCGCGGCAAAACTATATCCATCGGCGTGGAGGGCTGGGGCAACAACGTCCGCTTTGAGCGGCTGGGGGACGGCTACACGCTGGACGATCTGTTGGCGGTCCTCTCCGGCCAGAAAGAGCATACGCCCCGCAAGCATCCTGCCCCGCAGGCCGTTCCGCCCAAGGTCAATCTGCTGGTGGACATTCAGGCAAAACTCCAGGCCGGAAAAGGTGCCGGGTATGCCCGCTGGGCCAAGGTGTTCAACCTCAAACAGATGGCACAGACCCTCAACTACCTTTCTGAACACGGACTGCTGGATTATGCCGATCTGGAAACCAAAACAGCAGAGGCGACGGCCCGCTACAATGCTTTGTCCGACCAGATCAAGGCCGCCGAAAAGCGCATGGCCGAGATCGCCGTGCTGCGCACGCACATCGTCAACTACGCCAAGACCCGCGAGACCTATGTGGCCTATCGCAAGGCCGGGTATTCAAAGAAATTCCGGCAGGAGCATGAGGAGGAAATCTTGCTGCACCAGGCCGCCAAGGAAGCCTTCAACGAGCTGAATGTGAAGAAGCTGCCTACGGTCAAGGAGCTTCAGACCGAGTATGCCCAGCTGCTGGCGGATAAGAAAGCGGCTTACGGAGAGTACCGGCAGGCCCGCGCCGCCATGCGGGAACTGCTGACGGTCAAGAACAATGTGGATCGGGTCCTGGCGGTGGAGCAGACCGAGCCGCAACAGAAAGAAAAAGACCACGGCCAGCGGTAAGCTGGTCGCGGTCAAAAGCGTTCGCCAGAACGCGCAGCCACAGATTGAAAATCTGTGTTCAAAGGGGGCTTGGGGGACTTCCCACAACAAGCGCGTGGGGCTATCTGGATAGCCACAGGCATCGCTTGCCAGTCACTCCCGTCCTTATCTTGCAATATTACAAAGTCTGATTTTATGTGCGTTTTACTGTACTTATTAACTTTGTCCTCGACCATCGCTCGTAGAACAAGGGTTTATGCAGGGCCATGCGAATTCCGGCAAAGAACAGCCAGAACAAATACCCGCCGACCAGCAATCCGTGAAGTACAAGAGACGCCAAGCTGTCAAGGTGCAATACATTCATCAGAATAAACAGCAGCCGGTTCAACCAGTATGGAACCCCGACCAGACCAGTTATCAGCAGGCCATACCGAAGAAAATATTGATACCAATGCGCTGTGTCGCTGTTCGCTTGCACGATTTTCATTCGTGTCAGCCGCTTACCTGGGGTTTGCCCGTGACAAAAAGCAGGAAGCAGCCCAAAGTATAGAAGAAATAGAACCGGCAGCCATTGAATGGAAAGGGTGATTCCAAACGGGACTACGAACACGGCCAGGATGCACGATGCAAAGATCAGGCAAGCCATGTCGGCCAGAAAAGCAAAAACACGCCGCGTAAAGGATATGGAAGCACCCCGTTGGAAACTGACGGTATCCAACTCTTGCCGAGTGGGCAGCAGACGGCTCACCGGCCCGGCAAGAGCAAATCCAATCATGCTGCCCGCTGTGTTAACGATCAGGTCATCCACATCAAACAGGCGGTAGCTGCCCGGATAGACAAAATACAGACCGCTGAGCTGGGTCAGCTCGAAAAACAAAGATAATAGAAAGGACAGCTGCAATGTTTTACGCCAGTGATAACAAAAGTAGTATCTCAGATAGACGCCAAACGGCATCGTCATAAATAGGTTGAAAATGGTTGTCCAGAAGGCGCTACCTGTGAAAATGTGAAGCCAGCTGGCAGGCTGTCCAGGTTGGATTTCTGCTTGCTTGACTATATCGGCAAGAAAAGAAAACGGGATAAGCTGCGCCTTATGCCCATGCAGAGTGGCGGCCTTTTCCGGCGTAGGCAGCGGTAGAATGACAAGGCAATAGACGCAGAGAAGGTACAGAAGAAAGCTGTACACGATCAGAACCCGTAAACTGAGGACCGATCCATATTTATGATAACTCCATGCGATGTATGGCACTGTAAACAGAACGACGATCATCGGGTAAATGACCATCGCCTGCCGCAGTGCTTCAAGATATTGACTCATCTGTTTTCCTTTCGGGGTTTTGTTCTATATTGCCGAGATTTATGAAATAAGCGGCTGGGTCGGCAGAGAGATTCTGACTTCCAACCCATGTGGGGTGCTGCCGGAAAAAGAAACGGTTCCGCGATGAGCTTTTACGATCTGCATTACCAGTTTTAAGCCAAGACCATGCTCGTTCTTTTCATCGCTGCCTTGGGTACTGGTAATGTCGTCTCCGCGATTTAATACGTTCAGACGTTCCGGCTCGATCCCTATGCCATCGTCAGAAACTGTGCAAAGGCAACGCCCGTTTTCTTCTCCGACAGAAACGGAAATTCTGCACCCATGCGGGTTGTGGGTGATGCTGTTGCGGATCAAATTGTCCAGCATACGCCGCAGCAGTCCATCGTCCCCCAAAAGGTGGATCGAGCGTCCTGGCTGCATCTCGGCAAATACGATTTCATATCGACTGTCCAGACCGCTATTCAGCACTTCACTGACAGCCTGGCGGCTGGTCTCTACCCAATCAACATCTTTGAAGTGAACGGGCTGGAGCGCATATTCCAGCTTGGTAGTCAGGTTCAAATCATCGATCAGCCGTTTCATCTTTTCGCTTTCCCGGCGAATAATTCCTGCTTGCTTTCTTGCGTTCGGTGGAAGGTCGCAGTCATCTTCCAGCTCGCTGGCATACCCAAGCACCATCGAAAGCGGTGTGCGAATGTCGTGAGATACGCCGCGAATCCACTCCGCTCTTGTGTTGTCCTTCTTCTTCATATAACCTGCGGCCCGGTTCAGTCCGGCGTTGATCTCAGCCAGCTCCCCTTGTTCTTCCAGATGCAAAGCTTTTCCGTGACTTAAATTTTGAATGCCTTGCAGAATGGGCGTCATCGCTTTTTCGACTTTCCGCGTATTTCGCAAAATCAGGAAAATAATGAGCAACAGATTGATGATAAAAACCGCTGCAATTCCACCAAGTAAAACCCCCATGTAGGGCCATTCCAGAGAAAAATAATATTTTACCAGCGTTCCGGGCTGATAGCCTACAACCATGAGCTTGCCATCTGCACGCGTCCATATTTTAACTGGATAGTCCTCCAGATACCAACGGCTGAAAGAAGCCACCTCTGTACTGGTATAAGAACGCGGCAGCTTTTCTGGCAGGCTCTGCTGCCAGATGACATCGCCATCTTCATTTAGGAGCATTGCCCAGGCAGATTGTTCTTGCAGCATGGAAAGGGCAGTATCATCTGCGACCCATTTCCCATCCTGCAGCACTACATGGTCCGAGAAATCACGGACGGAAAAAGAGGTATCAGCCCCACTCATGCCCCCTGCAATGATGATTACAAAGAGCAAAGCGATGTTGACGGCAAAAAATAAAAGTACGATCCCGACCGTGGAAAGAATATAGCGGCGGAAAAATCGCTGCACGGCGTTCATGGCGACACCTCCTTGAGATTAAGGCGATAGCCAAGCCCTTTAACCGTGACAAGGGAAACAGGCTTCGACGGGTTTTCCTCGATTTTCTCCCGTAAGTGTCGGATATGGGTGGAAAGGGTG
Organism: uncultured Subdoligranulum sp.; assembly: GCA_945830575.1. Taxonomy (GTDB): domain Bacteria; phylum Bacillota; class Clostridia; order Oscillospirales; family Ruminococcaceae; genus Gemmiger. The sequence goes on from CALZZE010000033.1 coordinate 21,284, forward strand.
CTTTCATACCCTTGCCAAAATTCCCCGCATATCGTCTCGCACAGGATACCCGTGGTAACGATCCGCCCTGCGTTTTGATACAGCTTTTCAAAAAGCTGCATCTCTTTGGCAGTCAATGTTTGTTTCTCTCCGTTTTTCCAAACTTCTGCGTTAGCCATATCCACGGTGGCTCCGGCAAGTTCCACCATTTCATTTTGCTTTGGGTAAGCGCGGTTTAAGATTGCGCCGACCCTGAGCAGTAATTCTTTGGGGAAGAAGGGCTTGGCGAGATAGTCGTCTGCGCCGATCTCTAACCCCTCGATGCGATCCTCCGCTTCACCACGAGCGGTCAGCATCAGAACGGGAACCCGGCTTGTGCGCCGTATTTCTTTCAAAACTGAGAAGCCATCCATGTCCGGCATCATCACATCCAACACGATCATACTTGGCTGCTCTCTCTGCCATATCCGTAATGCCTCAGCGCCAGATGCGGCGGTTATTAGATTTGTATATCCAGCCCGCCGGAAGATTGAGAGCAGCATCTCCAATACATCACGGTCATCATCAACCAGCAGTATTTTGTGATTTGTCATAAGCAAATTTCACCACCTATCTTTATTTACATTATAACGCAAAGGAAGTCGGATGCCTATTCTGTGTCTAAAATCTCAGAGATAATTCAAGGTTGGCTCAGCGTTATCTCAAGGTTGGGATGGTATGCTTAAATCATCACGAAAAGGAGGTATTCGCACATGAGCGATTATGTTATCGAAACCCGTGGCCTTACCAAAACATACGGGGAACAGAACAGTGTATCCAATCTGTCCATCCATGTGAGAAAAGGGCGTATCTACGGCCTGCTGGGCCGTAACGGAGCCGGGAAAACCACCACCATGCGGATGTTGCTGGGTCTTACCGCTCCATCTTCCGGCGATGTGAAGATTTTCGGCAAACCGCTTCGCGGCAACGAAAAAAACATCCTGCCTCGTATTGGTTCTCTGATCGAGTCGCCTGGGTTTTATCCGAACCTGACGGGAACAGAAAATCTTCGGATTTTTGCCGATTTGCGGGGACTCAAAAGCCCCAAATACATCAAAGGCGCGTTGGAGGTTGTCAACCTTCCGTACCGGGACAAAAAGCTGTTTTCCCAGTATTCGCTGGGCATGAAGCAGCGTCTTGCCATCGCACTGGCTGTCATGCACAACCCGGAACTGCTGATTTTGGATGAGCCGATCAATGGCCTTGACCCTATCGGTATTGCAGAGGTGCGCGGTTTCATCCGGGAACTGTGCGACGCCACCGGGAAAACCATCTTGATCTCCAGCCATATCCTGTCGGAGATCTCCCTGCTTGCCGATGACATCGGAATCATTGACCACGGCGTATTGCTGGAAGAAGAAAGCCTTAAGGAGCTGGAAGCAAAGAACGGGAAATATTTCCGCTTTACTGTTTCCAATGCGGCGCTGGCTGCTAACTTGCTTCAGAGCAAACTTGGCATTCAGAATGTCCAGGTGGATAGTGCCAATGAGCTGACGGTCCGAGACCTTCGGTTGGACACTGGCGCGGCGGTCCGGCTGTTTGTAGACGCAGGGCTGTCTGTGTCCGACGCCCATCTCTATGAGGACACCCTGGAAGATTACTTCAAGCAGGTTACAGGGGGTGAGGGCATTGCTTAAACTTTTGCGCTGTGAGTTTGCCAAGCTGAAACGAAAGCCCCTGTTCTTTGCGGCTGCGGCCATTTCGGCTTTGATTCCCCTGGGGTGTGCGCTGTTTCTGCCGGAGATGCAGGAATTTTCAAGTGGCGCGGAAGCGGTGGACCGCCTGATGTCTACTCTGTTTCAGTTGAGCGCCTATCTGCTCCTGATGCCTGCCGTAGTAGTGCTGGCATCGAATCTGCTCTTTGAAGAACAGGATAACGACACCTTAAAGAATCTCATGACCGTTCCTGTGAGCAAACCCGCGCTGGCCCTGGCAAAGATGACGCTGCTATTTCTGTTTTCCATTGCGTTTATGGCTGTCGGCGGCCTGGTCAATTTGGCTATTGTACTGGCATCCGGGCTAGAGCCAGTTGGCTTTTGGAAACTATTTTTCGTAGGAATCGGACAGGGAATTTTGATGTGGACCGGGGCGTTACCCTGTGTCCTTCTGGTGGTGCTTTTGAACCGCAGTTATATTATCTCTGTGATTATCACATTCTTTTACACGGTGATCAACTATATTTTTGGCATCAACGACTATTTCATCATGCAGCCCTTTGGATTCAATCCGGGTACGTTGCTGCCTGGATCGTTGGCCTTCCGGTGGTTCTATCAGTATTTTGACACATCTAACCCCACTGCACAGATGACGGAATTGATGGAGCAGATTAGCCCTTACTTTGTGACAACATCCCAGATTTTTCTGGTCATTGTTCTGGAGTCAGTGGCATTCCTGACATTGATCGCGCTGGTCTATAAGCACCAGAGCTGTTAAGGAGGTGTGCGTTATGTGGAGTATTCTAAAAGGTGAATGGCACAAACTTCGACGTTGCCAGATTCTGTTGGTTGGCATTGTGGCTCTGACGCTATGTCCTGTAGCGCAATACGGCGTCCAGTTGCTTATAAACCCGGAGCTGCAGGATCAAAGTTTCGATTTCCTCAAGCTATTTGCCAATGTAATTTGGGGAAACACACAGATATTCCTGCCAATCTCACTTGTTATGATCGGCGGCTGGCTGATTGACCGTGAGAACACAAATGACACCATGAAAAATCTGTTGACCGTGCCGGTATCCTACCCGAAGCTGCTGGGCGGGAAACTAATCGTCACGATTTTCCTGTCGATTCTGTTTGGAATTTATAGTGTAGTCATAACGGTTCTGACGGGCACACTCGCCGGTCTGGATGGATTCTCTGCTGATGTTCTGCTGCGGCAGGGCGCGCAGGTGGTCGCGGCCGCTTTCAATACCAGCCTGGTCTGTATGCCGATGATCCTGATTTTTGGACAGATGCGGGGAGCCTACCTGGGTGGGTCGCTTCTGACATTCTTCCTGGGGTATTGCATCTTGTTCTTCAAGAGCGGCTTCCTGCTCTCTGCTTATCCGTTTTCGGCGGCATTGATCCTCGCCGGTTTTGATATGCAGGAATACAATGGCGCTACGCAGGCTCCCAGCGTTTTGTTGGCAGCAGCAGGCATAGCGGCGGTGCTGGTTCTGACGATGGCGATTTTACTGCTATCCCGCCCCAGCAAAAAAGTGGGCAATACGAAAAAGAAAAAAGTCAAAAAGGGTCGCGGCAGGCGTCGCGCCTGACGAAAGGAGAGAGTTCATGCGAAAATCAAACTATAAAGGTAAAATCTGCGTTTTTCTTTGCGCGCTTCTTTGTGTCGTCAGCCTGTCTGGATGCTCAACGGTCATGCAGTCGTTGGCAGACGGTACGGATGCCGTGTTGAATGGATTGACGGATGGCACGGATATTGTACTGAACGGATTGGCGGATGGAGCTGATCAGGCTCTTGGTGATTTATCCGAAGCTGACGACGGTCAGGCAAAAGACAGCATCTTGGAAGCCTTTGGGAAACTTGTTGATGATGCGGGGACTGCTGCGCTGACGCCCCAAAGTAAACTGCAAGGCCACAAGGAGAACGGTGCAGATGATTACACGGGGTCCTATGAAGCAACGTATTCCAATTTGACAGGTACAGAGATTTTGTTTGGTGGTACTACCCTGGAGCGCGAAGCGGGTAGTACGATCCACATCACCTGTTCTCTTTCGCTTGAAAACGGCGAGGCAGCGGTTTTTCTTCGCTCAGGAGCAGATGATCCGACGATTCTTCTCTCGGAGAGCGGTGAGTACGATGGCACAATAGAAGTAGATGGCACAAGCACTTATATCGGTGTGTGGGGCGACCAGGCAGAAGGAACCGTATCCATCGAAATTGAGTAAGGAGTACACATTATGAGCGCAAAGAAAAAAACAATCATCATTGCTGTTATAGCTATCCTGGTAGTAGCGTTTATCGCGGTTGCTTTTCTTGCCACGCAGAAAAGCGCCGATTACTACACGCAAATTGACAATGACTGTGTAACCGAGATCGCACCACACGGAGCGATGAATTATCGCTACACATTAAGCGCCTACGATGAAACCGGGGCCGAAAAAGAACTGAACTTTGAAACGAGCCGGATTCTCACTGACGATGCCTACTTATGCCTGAAGGTAGCCCCTTTCCGTGGTGTCGTTACCTGGGCAGAAGTGCAATTTGATGAAATGCCCGCCGCCGTGCAGGAACAATACGGCGGCAATTCGTAAACGGGAGCCTATATAGGCGCTACTTCAAACGGAAAGGCAGGTGCAGCATGAAAAGAATAAGAAAGTTCCTAATTCGTTCCTTCGCGCTGGCGATGCTTACGATGCTCGTTGTTGGCGGTGTTTTGGGCGGATTTGGTTATAAAATGTACCGTGATGCACTTGCCGAGCAACCTCTTGAGGAAAAAGTTGCCGAGATTCAAGCTGATCCTGATTATACGACCCTTGCTGAAATCCCAGAGATTTATTTGGACGCCGTTGTGGCAGTGGAAGATCACCGTTTTGAACAGCATTTTGGAATTGACCTGATTGCCATAGGACGAGCTGCTTGGAACAATCTGACCTCTTGGAGCCTGCGTGAGGGCGGCAGCACCATAACACAGCAACTTGCCAAAAACCTGTATTTTACGCAGGAAAAAAGTTTTATCCGCAAGATCGCTGAGATGTTTATGGCGTTCCGCTTGGAAAATACCTATACAAAAGATGAGATTTTAGAGCTGTATGTCAATTCTATTTATTTTGGAGACGGCTACTACTGTATTTACGATGCAAGCCAAGGATATTTTGGGAAAGCCCCCATTGATATGACGGATTATGAATGTACTCTCTTGGCGGGGATTCCCAATGCGCCCTCAGTTTATTCGCTGACAGCCAACCCAGAGCTGGCGGAACAGCGTCAAGAGTATGTCGTACAGAGAATGGTTCAATACGGCTACATAAGCGAGGATGAGGCACAAAGCATCTTGCAAGACCAATCATAACTGATAGATATATGCAATCTATCTGCCGGACGACGGCAAAAGAAAAAAAGCCGTCGTTCAGCAGGCAATCGCCATGCCCTAAACACACTTACGGCGGCTTTGACAAAATCAAGGCCGCCGTTCCTTATGCCCAAAGAGTGACGACCCTGTTTCAATGGTGACGGCGGCTTTAGGAGGGAGCCGCCGTGAAGCAAAGACTGCTTCGACATAATTCGGCAGGAATTTACCTGTCAAAAAAAGCCTGACCGTCAATCGGCCCCCATCTGCTTATGAACAGGCACTATCGTGGCTGGTCCATAAGCGTCATAAGTCCTCTTTTAGCAGCGCCAGCCGCCGTTCTTCGGATGCTGGCGCTTTTGCTTGTCGTTTTTTCGGGAATTTCCCCGAAAGGTGTCGCCCGCCGCCTTCGTTTCGGTTCACCCGTCAACCCGTGAATCGAAATGGAGACTAACTATTAAAAGTCAAGCCCCCAAACGAAAAAATCCATCACTCGACCG
>CALZZE010000034.1 GCA_945830575.1 uncultured Subdoligranulum sp.
CCCGTTCCTCATTACTGCCCAGCTGCATGGCACGGTCAAACTTTTCCTTGACCTCCGTGAAAGTCGGTTGAGCCATGTAGACAGTACCAGTGGGGCAACAAGAAGTACATGAATAGGAAGCACTTGGAGGCGGCTCTGGAAGACGTCTCTATTGCCGGCTGACTTCATTCTCAGCCGGAGTCTGCAAACCAATTTGCGCATAACTCTTGACAGTACTGGATGCCAGAGTTTGGTACTTTCTTACGACCCCGACCATTCTTGCATTGGATGTTTTCTGGACACAGAAAGTCCTCCTGTAGTCGTTTCTTTTCTATTACAGGAGGCATTCTTATTTCGTTATTTACTTTTTCCTGAAATTGTTCCGTGTTCCTGCTCAAGTCGCAGCTTTTTTCAGAATCTCAAAGGCGGCCTTGATTTTTGCTGCCATCAGTTTCCTGCGCTCAGTCAGGAAATCCTCATAGGGCATTTTTTCCCAACCGTGAGGCAAAGCGTTCTCCTCTTCCATGATGCGAATCTGCTCGTCAGACATTCCGTCGCAGACAATCGGATAGTACACAGAAGGGGCGTCGTCCAGAATGTTCATGTTGTCCTTCCAGTCGATAAACGCATAGTTTGCCATCTGATTTATCTTGGCGTCCGAGTAGCCTTGGGTCTTCAAATATGCTTTCGGGAATAGATGATGCTTCTCCAGGGATTTGCGGTTGCCATCTGTACCCGGCTCGAACAACTTCGACACAAGAAGGTTGCTCTTGGAGAAGAGAATTTTTGCGTTCATGATGTTCAAAGACGCCACATAAGCGTTCCACGCATTATTTCCTCGGCCCGAAACAGCCAAGCCATCCGAACCGACTAAGGTGATGTCAAAGTAGTCATTTGTCAAGCGCTCATTTACTCTGGACAGGATAAATCCCTTGTATTCTGCCAGTGTTTTGAGCTCCTTAATGGAATTCAAATGACTTTCTACCGTAGACTCAAAGGAACCCGTGTATAACGAAACGAGCGATGCATAGAAGAACCACAGCGAGGTGAGATGCATATTCTCGTTGTACGAGGCATGGAAACGATGCTTTGCAATCAGGTACAGCGCATAGGTATGCAGTGTAAGAAATAGTGGAAGCTTGTATTCTTTTTTTCGAAAAGGAATCTTGACAGCCTCAATAAAAGTTGTATAATGATAGTAACAGAACCCACCACGCCTCTGATTTTTCATGCGCAACCCGGTGGGACTTTTTCATTTATGGGGTGTTTTATGTATCAATATCCAAAACAAATATTAACAATAGCACAGCAGGTACAATCATATATTGATGCAGGAATGGTAATTACTTCTCTTGCGGATGTAGAAAAGACATTAAAGTCAGTTGGATTTTATCGTTTGCGTGGATACTCGTTCCACTTATAAGTACTATCGTGATTACGATGCTGCCGGTCAGCCGGTGAACGGTAAGTATGCCACCATGTTTGAGGAGGAATACGAGGACATCGTAAGCTCCATGCAGATAGGTATTGGCGAGAGCGACTATATCAAGTATCTGGACGGCATCAAGGCCTCCAAGACCCATGCCGGATATTTCTCCGTAGATGGCAAAGGGAAAATGGTCGATCCCAAGGTTGGAAAGAAGGAAACCACTTCAGACGATGTCAGCGCCTATGAGCTGATCATGAAGAACAAGGAGCTTCTGCTGGACCGCGATCCGAAGAAGTCACCTGTGCGCTTTATCTTCTCTCATTCCGCTCTGCGCGAGGGTTGGGACAATCCGAACGTATTCCAAATCTGCACGCTGAAGCAGTCCAGCAGTGATGTCAGGAAGCGTCAGGAGGTAGGCCGTGGCCTGCGCCTGTGCGTCAATCAGGACGGCGAGCGTATGGATACCAATGTCCTCGGTAACGACGTGCACAATATTAACGTGCTGACCGTCATTGCCAGCGAGAGCTATGATTCCTTTGCAAAAGGCCTGCAGGCTGAAATGGCTGATGCTGTGGCGGACCGTCCTCGCGCTGTTTCGGTGGATCTGTTTGTCGGTAAAGTTATCAAAGACGACAAGGGCAATGAGCAGGTCATCGACCACGACACCGCAACCGCGATCCATTTCGACATGATTGTCAATGGCTACATCGACAAAAAAGGTGTGCTGACCGACAAGTACTATGAGGACAAGGCTAATGGTGCGATCAAGGTCGCGGAGGAGGTTGCGGATTCCGCAGCCGCTGTCATAGAGATCGTCGACTCTGTATACGACGGCAAGAGCATGCAACCTGAAAACGCACGCAGCAACAACGTGGAGCTGCAGGTGGACGAGGACAAGCTGGCCATGCCTGAGTTCAAAGCGCTCTGGTCGCAGATCAATGCCAAATCGGTCTACGTGGTGGACTTCGATACGGATGAGCTCATCAAGAAAGCCATCGCCTCTCTGGACAGTAAGCTCCGTGTCTCAAAGATTTACTTCCGCGTGGAAACCGGTGCGATGGATTCCATCAAATCCAAGGATGACCTGCTCTCCGGAACCTCCTTCGTGAAGGAAGCATCCGCAAGCTACGGTGTGACCGTAACTGCCAGCTCCAACGTAAAGTACGATCTGGTCGGTAAACTGGTGGACGAGACCGGTCTGACCCGGAGAGCAGTCATAGCGATCCTGCAGGGCATCCAGCCGTGGGTGTTCAATCAGTTTAAGGACAATCCGGAAGAGTTTATCATCAAGGCGGCGTCCCTGATCAACGACCAGAAGGCCACAGCGATCATCGAGCATATCACCTATGATGTGCTTGACGAGCGGTACGGCATAGATGTTTTCACTGATCCTACTATCAAAGGTAAGCTCGGCGTGAATGCCATGAAGGCCAAGAAGCATCTGTACGACCACATCGTCTATGACTCCACGGGCGAGCGGGAATTCGCTACCGATCTGGACACCAACGTGGACGTTGCGGTGTATGTGAAGCTGCCAGATGGATTCTATATCTCGACTCCGGTTGGCCACTACAATCCGGACTGGGCCATTGCCTTCTATGAAGGAAAGGTTAAACATATTTACTTTGTGGCAGAGACCAAGGGCTCTATGAGTTCCATGCAGCTGCGGCTGATCGAAGAGTCCAAGATCCACTGTGCACGAGAGCACTTTAAGGCCATCTCCAGCGAGAATGTTGTCTACGATGTGGTGGACAGCTACAAGTCTCTGCTGGAGAAGGTCATGAGGTAGGGAGGCGACGAGAATGTCAAAGCTAAACATTGATCAAAAAAGTGTGAGAGCGCTCTTCAGTGAAAAGAAATCGGACTTTTTGATCCCTGATTATCAGCGGCCTTATGCGTGGGGTGAAAAGGAGTGCCAGACGCTTTGGGATGATCTGTTTCTGTTCTCCTTTCCGGATAATGACTGTGACAAGTTCAACAGCGAAAGCGATGAGTACTTCCTTGGTCCGATTGTCACCTTTAAAAATGATGAAGGAAAAATGGAAATCATTGACGGCCAGCAGCGCCTCACCACGCTGATGCTCCTGCTGCGTGCTTTCTATGACAAGTACGGCAGCATGAAAAACGACAAGGCCGTCAAGACCAGCAAGTTCATAGAGCAGTGCATTTGGAAGACCGATGAGTTTGGCGATCCGGACAAGTCCGCCCTGAAGATCGATTCCGAGGTAGCAACCGACAAGGAAAAGGGAGAGTTCCTAAGAATCCTAAAAACGGGAATCGTGACGGATGCGGAAAAAAGCAGCTACGCCAACAACTATCGTTTCTTCCAGAAGAAGATTGTGGAGTTCCTGAACACCTATCCCGATTGGTTTTCCTTCTTTCCAATCCGGATCATGAACAACTGCATCCTGCTCCCGATTGAGGCAGAATCGCAGGATACGGCGTTGCGTATTTTCTCTACCCTGAATGACAGAGGTAAGCCGCTCTCCGACGCGGATATCTTCAAGGCGCAGTTTTACAAATATTACTCTCAAAAGGGGGAGAAAGAAACCTTCATTGAGAAGTGGAAGAACCTGGAGGTGCTCTGCGATTCGATATTCCATCCGATCACAGGCACACCGATGGACGAGGTCTTTACGCGGTACATGTATTTCGAGCGTGCCAAACAGGGTATCAAGTCTTCTACAACAGAGGCCTTGCGCAAGTTCTATGAGAAAAATGCCTACGCGCTTTTGAAGAACGACCAGACGTTTGAGAACCTGATTGACCTCGCGAACTTCTGGAACGATGTACAGAATCAAAGCGTGGACAGGTTTTCGGACAGAATCCTTCGGAGGCTGTTCGTTCTTAACTATGCGCCCAACGGCATGTGGACCTATTTCGTCTCTGTATATTACATGGCAAATAAGGACGACCAGGGCATGTTGGAAGAAGAGGTCTTCTATCAGTTCCTAAACAAGATTACAGCCTTCATCTGGGCTTATGCAGTAACGAATCCCGGTGTAAATGCACTGCGAACTCCAATCTTCGCAGAAATGATCAATATTGTAAATGGGCAGCCGGTCACCTTCAAAGAGTTTCTATTCAATACGCAGCAGGTGCAGAATGCCTTCCAGAATTATTCATTCAGCAACAACCGCGCTATTACCAAGTCTATGCTGACTTGGTGGGCATATCAGGATGAAGCGCAGGTTTTGCTGCCGCTGGAAAGTGTGCTTGAGATCGAGCACATCTATGCTCGCAACCGGTATGATAAAGAGCATTCGCTGACGAATCCGAGGAATGTCGAGGCTCTGGGGAACAAGGCGCTTCTGGAGAAGCGAATCAATATCCGCGCCTCCGATTACCGTTTTGATGACAAGAAGAAATACTATGTAGGATTTGAAAATGCCCGAAAGCAGATGAAGGAGGGCACAAAGATCAAGGAACTGACGGACCTCGCCGCAAGTGCATCTGACTTCACCGAATCGGATATCGCTCAGCGCAACGCCAAGATGATCTTTGGGTTTGTCGATTTCATGCATAGCAACGGGCTGCTGAGCGAGGACTGATATGGTCGGTAAGTATAAAGTCATCACCCTCTGCGGTAGTACCCGCTTCAAGGATGCCTTCATGGAGGCACAGAAGCAGCTAACACTGGAGGGCAACATCGTAATTAGCGTAGGGCTCTTCGGTCACTCAGGAGATGACGAGGTCTGGACCGAGGGCACCAAAGAAATGCTGGATGACATGCACAAACGGAAAATTGATATGGCGGATGAGATTTTCGTGATCAACGTTGGTGGCTATATCGGGTCCAGCACCCGGTCCGAGATCGAGTATGCGACCGCAACTGGGAAGACTGTGAACTATTTGGAGCCTATGTCATGAATCAGAACATTACGGAGAACACCGAATGGTCCTTCCTAAGCTACGAGGAGAAGAACCGACAACTTTTCCTCCGTCAGAAGAAAACGCTCGATATGTTTTTGGAACGCGGTGCCATATCGCAGGTCCAGCACGATAAAAGCCTCCATGACCTGATCGAAAAGATGGGAATAAAGGATAGCTGAGGCATGAAAAATCAATACTTTGGGGATGTTGGCGATTATGGCAAATACGGACTACTGCGCTTTATTGCAAAGCGTGGTGTGACAATTGCGGTCAATTGGTATTTGACGCCTGACGATCAATCGAATGATGGGCACATACGAGGCTATCTTACTAATGACAGGGATCGTAAATATGATCCGGAACTGTTTGATGTACTTCGGGAAATGAGCATTCATAAAGAGAAAAATGTCGGTCGCTTTGCAGAGCGAGAAATGATCCCCGGCGCGATTTACTTTGATAGTATCGTTCAGCCACAGCTTTCTGACTCGACATTGTCGGTGACTGACAAGCGACTGGCACGGGAACGATGGCATCAGCAGGCACTTGCGGGATGCTACGGACCAGAACTCGTATTCATGGACCCGGACAATGGATTGAGAGAAGGCAGTCCCACGGCACGGAAAGATGCGCAGAAGTTCGTCTATGCATCGGAGGTATATAGCTACTATAACCGGGGACAGGACGTATTTTACTATTGCCACAAGGGACGACGGACAGAGACCCAGTGGGAAAAGGCAAAGCGTATTATGCAGGAGTCTTGTCCTGATGCGGTAATGCTGGGTATCACATATCATCGTGGAACGCAGCGAAGCTACATTTTTGTGTTGCATCCAGAGAAGGAAAAGTTATATCGCGTCCTACTGAAGGATTTTCTGGAAACTGCATGGAAAGACTGCTTTACATCAGAGCCCATCTCACAGGCATAACACGATAAATACTATTATGTTTTATTCGAGAAAATGGGCGTACAGAAGAATTGAGGTGCAGCATGGCAGACATTTTAAGGATCGTGATTAAAGGCGGTTCCGGGTACGGTCCGGTGGACGAGGCCTTTAGCGACAAAGTGACTATCGACTGTGATTCCATCAGATATGAATAAACGCCAGTGGTGGAAAGTGAAATCAATATACCGAGGAAATGGATATATAAAACCTCCAGCCCGATCTTTCAAAAGCTGTTTAGAGAGGCGGCGGCTGCGGTTGAGGTTATCCTTAACTGGGAGGAGGAACCGTTTGTAACAGATCTCGGTGTTACCTCATTCACAGTCACATACGCGGATAAAACCAAGGCCACAAGGGATTTCATCCTTCCGGGAGATGATTTCAAAGAGTGCTTTACCATTATCAAACAGATGGTGCCGGGATGTGAATACACTCCAGCGGTACTTCTTACATCGGACGACTACGATGAAGAGGGGTGAGAAGCAGGCTCCACATGACACCTTTTAACGATTCCCCGTACAATTTAATTATTCCAGCACCTTTTAATTATTCGACCACATTTTAATTATTTGCCGGTCGGCGGTGTGCAGGAGGGTAAGTTTCTCCGGTACCGCACATGCACAATGACAATTGCATAAAGCATCAAGGGCCTTCACAGCTCTGCCGGAATGACCGGTGGGACCGCGAAAGCCCTTGATTTCTTTATATTTCCGGCCTCTGCGCGACGGTGGCCGGGATATTCATTTGTATCAAAGACAGCGTCTTTATAGAACCAGCTTGTTGAAGCGGGTGATTTTGTTCACAGGGGGACACTCCTTTCGGATTATAAGAAGTCACAAGGCTCCTTCCAAAACAAAAAGGCCCTGCTGTTTGGGCAGGGCCTGGGAAAACGGGTCGGCTGCCGGAAACAGAACAACGGCCGGCGTTGTTTACCATAGTAGCATATTTCACCAGGAAAAACAAGCAGGGAACGGGGATTCACTGTACGATAAATAGGATGATCTATCTTCTTCCCTTGCGGTGCGAAATCCCGTGTGGTATAATGCGGAAAAAACTGCGGAGGAAGATTCCATGAACATCACGGTGAACCAGGTGGAACTGTTTTATGAGGTGGTGGGCAGCGGCGACCCGCTGGTGATGATCCACGGCAATGGCGAGGATCACACGATTTTTGACAAGGCGGTGGAGTTGCTGTCGCCGCACTTTACCTGCTATTTACTGGACAGCCGCGGGCATGGCCAAAGCCAGAAGGTCACGGTATACCACTATGACGATATGGCGGAGGATGTGTATCAGTTCATCCGGGCACTGGGGCTGGAGCGCGTGACCTATTACGGCTTCAGCGACGGCGGCATCATTGGGCTTTTGCTCGCCAGCAGGCATCCCGGCCTGCTGGACAAAATGATCATCAGCGGCGCCAACACCCGCCCTGACGCGGTGCGCAAGTGGCTGCGGGTGGTATTCAAAATCATCAACCGCCTCCACCAAAATCCGCTGTTTACCCTGATGCTGACCGAACCACACATCAGCGGCGAGCAGCTCCAGGCCATCACCACGCCCACGCTGGTGCTGGCGGGCAGCAAGGATCTGGTGGTGGAGGCGGATACCCGCTTTATTGCGGAGCATATTCCCCATGCCACCCTCCAAATTCTGCAGGGGGAGGGCCACGCAAGCTACATTGTCCACCAAACCAAGGTGGCGGAGCTGATCCTTATATACTGCGGGAACCACTGAACCAACACGATAAAAGACAGCCCTCGCCGGAAAAAATATCCCCGGCGGGGGCCGTCTTGTGCTTTGCGTGAAACACTATTCCTCTGCGGCGTTTTGGCCGCCATCGGGGCCGCCGTTGGGGAGCTGTTGCTGATCCCTTTGCATGGCTTCCTCAATGGCGCGGTTGATGAACCCGTTGACACTTTCCCCGGTTTTTTCGGCGTGCTGCTGAATAACCTGCTTTTGGCCCTTTTTAACAATGAGGTTGATGCGGTCGTAATTGCGCGCGTTCCAGGCGTTTTTGCTGGCGGCACTTGCCTTTCCACCCATGGTGATCCACTCCTTCCGTTTTTCATCATCATACCATAGCTGCGGAACTTGCGCAAGGAAGCAAGGTGAATTCGCTCAACTTGTTATTGCAATTTGCGAGGTGAATTCATCAGGTGACTTGCGCAAGTAAGCGAATTGAACAAAGAACCCCCATAATATTTGGCTCTTTTTTGACGAGAGAAACTATTGCTTACTTGCGCAATATGTGGTATAATAGAGATGTCAAAGGAAAGCAACCGCGATCCTTACAACCAGAGCCGAATGCCCCACATCACATGTGGCGGCATAATTTCATAGCTTACTTGCACAAGTAAGCGTAACAAGAAAGAGAGTCCACCATGGCATACAAAATCACAGTAAGCGTATTCCGGATGAGCAGACTGCTGCTTTGTTGCTTCCCCACCTACCAGATCCACCCCCAAAGGCCCGGCGGGGCCGGGCCTGTTCACAGCGGACATGGATGGGTAAAATCATTTTCTTGGCGGAAGAGGAATCTTTCCGGCCATAGCTTCCTCCAGCAAACCCACCACCAGCGCATTCAGACTGTAATCGTTTGCCGCAGCAAAATCCTTGTACTTTGACAAATCTCCCTTGGCGACCCATACGCGAAGCTGCTCCTTGTTTTTGGCAAGATAGCGTTGTGTCGCCCTGTTTTGAGATTCAGAATATGCCATTTTTTCACGCCCTTTCCCGAAAGGTTTTCCCTTTCATTATATCGGAGGGGATATGCAGTGCACAATATGCATGATGCACAATATATCTTCTGTGAAAAACCGGAAGTTTATCCAATATGGCAGTAGATATATAGTGCACAATATGATATAATAAAGACATGAAAAGGCAGACAGACAAAATTTCACCCATCACCAGAAAGGAACCAACCATGAACAAACGCACGTGGAAACGTTACCGCACATCCCGCATCCTGACGGAATACTGCCCGGTATTCCCCACCTACCAGATCCACCCCCAAAGGCCCGGCGGGCCGCGACAGGAAACACACGAAAGGAACATGACCATGACCGACACACTCACCCTTGCCCGGTGGCTTGTCTACTGGCTGGAAACCTACGTCAAGCCCACGGCCAAGCCCTCCGGATATGCCCAGTACCGGGACATCTGCACCGGCCACATCATCCCGGCCATGGGGGACACGCCGTTGGAAGCGGTCACCACCGCACAGCTTCAGGCGTTTTTCAACCACCAGAAAGACCATGGCAATCTGAAAACCGGCGGTCCGCTCAGCGCCAAAAGCATCAAAAACATGCGCATTGTGCTGGATGTGGCCTTCCAGAAGGCCATTCAGGAAAAGCGTCTGGGGCACAACCCGGTGCAGGCCACCGTGATTCAGAAGGTGCGGCGTCCCAAAATCCTGCCGCTGACCGACGCGGCGCAGGGAACTCTGGAGCGCTTTCTGTTCCAGGACGATAACCTGCAGAACATGGGCATTCTGCTGTCGCTGTACACCGGGAGCCGCTTGGGCGAGATCTGCGCCCTGCGCTGGCAGGAGGTGGACCGCAGCCGCAACGAGATCCGCTTTTGCCGCACCGTCAAGCGGCTGGCGGACGAGACCCACGTGGAAGGGGACGGCAAGCCCGCCACCAAGCTGGTGTTCAGCCCGACCAAAGGCACGGACGGCGAACGGGATGTCCCTATTCCGCCCATCGTGGCCCGGCTTTTGGACTTCCAGTACCAGCGAGGCGTGCGGCTGTTCGGAACGCTCCGTCCGGAGGACTATGTGGTCTACAACACCCAGGGGCGCATGACAGACCCGGATAACCTCAGCCACTATTTCGGCGAGGTGCTGAAAAAGCTCAACCTGCCCCACGCCCGCTACCACGACCTGCGCCACACCTTTGCCACCCGCGCCATCGAGAACGGCATGGATGTGCTCACCCTCTCCGGCATACTGGGCCACGCGCAGGTGGCCACCACTGAGACCTTCTATCTGCATCCCCGGCAGGCCGCCATGCACCGCGCCATGGCGCAGGTATCCCCCGTTGCGGCGATTCCCGCCGCGGCCAGGCCGAAAAAGCGCACTGCTGTGGCGCGCAAAATCCCACGACATTCCCGTATCTGAAAAGGAGAACATCTATGGCATCCAATGAAGTAACAAAATATCCCGGCCGCACCATTCGGCTGGGAGTGACCTCCCGCGCCTTTGACGGGCTGGCCCACCAGAACATGCGCTTTGACCAGGCCGTTCTGGAACTGGTGGACAACAGCCTTGCCGCCGTACAGCCCGGACAGAAGGCCCTGATCCAGCTTTTGCTGATCCCCAAGAGCAAGGATACCCTGACCCTCGTCATACTGGACTGGGGCATCGGGATGGACGCCGGCGGGATGGAGGCCGCCCTGCAGCTGGGCGCCGCGCCGGTTTCCGGCAACCGCCTGAACGAACACGGGTTCTGGCTGAAAAACGCCCTGGCCAGCCTGTCCATGGGCAGCGGCGCGTGGACGCTGGCCTCCCGCAGGGCGGAAAACCAGCCCTACTGTGTCACGCAGGGGCCCTTTGACGTGAACATGACGCTGTATGAGCTGCCCGACCTGCAGCCGGTTTTGCCCGCGGGGGTGCAGATTTGCCGGCCCGACCCGCGCACCGTCGTCGTGGTGGATACGCCGGTGAGCTACGCCCGCACCATGCAGTCCCGGGGCGGCCCCTGCTCGGACGCGGTCACGATGCGCTCCTGGCTGCTGGAACACTTCGGGGTCAAATACCGGGGCTATCTGAACCTGGACCGCGTCACCATGGAGCCCAGCGCCAAAATCCTGATTACGGTGGGCGATTCCTCCCTTCCGGTGCCGCCCGTTGAGGTTCCCATCGCCAACGCCCAGACCGTGAAGTTCCCTGTGGAGCTGGGCGGTCAGGTGGTATGCGTCACCTATCGCTACGGGCTTCTGGACACCGACCGGCGCGACCACCTGATCATGACCCCGGACGGGCTGGTCAAGGCCAAATGCTATTATCAGGGCAACATCCCCACGCAGGGCATCGACATCCGGATGGGCAAGCGGGTCATTGCGACGGCGCAGCTGGAGCAGATCTGGCGCAGTGACCGGGGCGAGCCGCTGGCGCGTCACAACTGTTACAACGCGTTTGTGGGCGAGCTGCTTCTGCCGGAGCTGCCCCGCGGCGTGCTGCCCACGCTGAACAACAAGACCGGCCTGGATCTGGCGGACAGCGGTTGGCAGAACCTCTGTGGCAAGCTGAATGAGTACATGCCGCCCAAGAGCGTCAAGAATATGAGCGAGGAGCGTCTGAAGCAGCGCTGGATGGACATCCTGAAGGCGGCCTGCCCCACCGACAAGGTGACGGACGAGTGCAGCGTGTGGCCCACCGGCACCCGAATCGACGTGGTGGCCGAGGCTCCCGGCAAGCTGGAGCTGTATGAGCTGAAGGCCGGCAGGTCGGAGCCGCAGAACCTGTACCAGCTCAAGATGTACTGGGACGGGCTGGTGCTGCAGGGCTGTCAGCCGACCCACGGCACGCTGCTGGTGCAGAATTACAGCAGCGACCTGAAGCTGATGCTGGATCAGATGAACCGTCTGCCGCCGCCGCTCACCCGGGACGGCAGGCCCAGCGCCCCCTACGCGCTGGACATCGCCACCCACGCCGAAAAGCATCTGAGCTGAGGAGAAAACCGTGATGAAATATTGTCTGGTACGGGAGGACGGCCTGTTTCTGGGCCGCCGCCCCAATGGCCGCTGGTACTACACCACCAGCCCGTCCGCCGCCTGCCGTCTGCCGCCGGTCGAGGCGCTGACGGCGCTCCACGCATGCATCCCGGCCCCGGAGCGGGCGCTCTGGACGCTGCGCCCCGCGCAGGGGATGGGATTCGGATAGAAAAAATTTCCGAAAAAGGCTTGCAAAGCTGTGCGAACCGCGTATCCTTACAAGTAAGGCAATGTCCGCCCGAGGTATCTCAATGCGGGATCAAAGTCCCGTCACAAAAAGACGGCCCTTGGGCCGCCAATAACAACCGTCTTAGAAACGGCACTCTATTTGCATAACAGCATATGGGGTGCCGTTTTGTTTTTTCGCGGATTTGTCTGAAAAATCCATCTATTAGGAGGTTATTCCATGAAAAAACAAACGAAATATTGTGGCTTTTTCATCGAGATCATCGGCGAAAAAATACGCAGCGATGAAGAGATCGCTGCCAGCCAAAAGCCGCTGAAAGCCTACCGTGCCAAGGCGTCGGTGCTGGATCCGGTGACCGGAAGGCCGATCTGCGGCCAGGATGTGCGAGCGGCGGGGAAACCATGCCGCACAAACAAAAGCGTATGTGTTGAGGTCTCGGCTGTGACGATGGAGCAGGCGATGGTGCAGATCGAACAAAAATTCCCGCGTCTGCTGGAAAAAGTCCGCCCGGTTCTGGAGATCCACACGAATGTCAGCCAGTCGCTGCGCAGCCTTTATTCTCAGGAAAGCAAGCAATGGGGCTTGTCCCAAAGGGGAAATTCCTGGCTGCAGAAGAATCTTCTGCCCTTGCTGGATCGGCCGGTGTGTGATATCAGGCCGGAGGAGCTGTACCAGATCGTACAGAAGCTGCTGGAGAAGCAAGAGTGTTCGGAAAACCAATGGAATACCAACCTTGGCTACGTGAAGAAGATGCTGGAGGCGCTGATTCAGGGCGGTTACCTGAAAAAAGAGGATCATTTTCTCGAAACGCTGGCCCGGCTGCGCAAGACCGGAAAATCCAACGCCGGAAAGAAGCGGGAAGTCCGCGACCACCTCACCGACAAGGAGCGCGCCGCATTGTTTGCATGGGCACGGGCGAATCCCGAGAAATGGCTCTCCGTTTTTGTGTTGATGCTATACCTTGTGCGGGACGTGGCGGAGATCTGTGCGCTGAACACCGATGACCTCCAGTGGATTTCGGTGCAGGGGGTTCGGTTCGCGGTTTTCTGGGTTTGTAAACAGATGACCCGAAAGGACAAAAAATACGCGGTGGATCGTGAGATTCCTTCGCCGCATCTGCGCAGGCTGGCAATCTTCGCCTTCCTTCAAACGCAGATGGACGCCCGCGCCGCCACACTGGACGCCCCGCCGCAGAGCCGGCCTCTGGTGGGCGATGGGCCGCATGGAGCGGTGCGCATCCCGCCGGACAAGGCGGAAAAGGAACTGGCGGCGCTGCTGCGGGAGCGGGGGATTCAGGCGCGCGTCCATACCTCCCAGCCGGACAGTGACAACGATTTGGTGCAGCTTGTGCGCAACGATGCCGCGTATTGCGCGGGTGAAGTGATGCATCTGCGGGACGCGGAGCGGGAGCTTTTGCTGGGCCTCGCCTTCACCGGCACCGATGCCCGGCATTACTGGGATTCCGACTGCGACGAAACCATGTTCAAGCTGTGGCTGGCGGGAAATCGCCTGTTTCCTCCCGCGGTGGGAACCTTGCAGAGCGATGCGAATCGCCGGGTGATCCCGGCGGACGGCTTCCTGACGCTGGAAACCCCCGAGGGCTCTGCCCGCTGGCAGGTGCAGGTACAGGCAAACCGGGAGGTGACCCTTCAAGCCGACAGCCGTTACGGCCATACAACCACAGGAGGATAATGATGAAATGGATGCGCCAGTTTGTCGCAATATAATCCATGTATAAGAAAAACGAGGTAAACATGATGAACCTGGAAACACCCAATCAGGAAACCCCTGAACAGACTGGCATCGCTGTCGGACTGCTCCTGGACATGATCTACCCCCATCCGGATAATCCGTGGGATGTGAAGCCCGATGACGAGGATATGAGCGTTCTGAAGGCTTCGATTGAGGAAACGGGGCTTCAGAATCCCATCCTTGTGAGGCCGAGGCCGGAGGGCGGGTATGAGATGCTGTCCGGCCACCGCCGAATGGAGGCCTTTCGTCAGCTTGGATTGTGCGAGATCCCGGCGGTCATTCTGGATTGTGGGAAGGAGGAGGGAATCTCCATCCTGCTGAACAGCAACAAATACCGCACCCATTTTTCTTTGCGGGAGCAGTGCCGTGCAACCGCTCTGGAATACAATCAGTATAAGCACCAGGGGCAGCCCAGCGATCCGGGCGATCAGGCGGAGCTGCACTCTCGGGAAACGATCGCTAAAAGGATGGGGAAAAGTCCAGCCACCATCTCCCGAATGATCCGCCTGAGCAAGCTGGCAGCCCCCTTTTTCGGGATGATCGAAAAGCGAAAGCTCACCCTTCAGGCGGCGAATCATCTGGCGGTTCTGGACGCGGCTTCCCAACAGGAGCTGCTCTTGTACATGGAGGAACGTGATGGGTTTTATCCCGACGCAGGGCAGGCCAAAATGCTGGTGGAGGCCGCCAAGAAAACGCCGCTGACGCTGGAAGACCTGTATAGCATGCTGGGATCGTCAGAGCCGCAGGAAACGCTCCCCGACGAACCGAAGAAAACGGGCGCCGCAAAGCAGACGGCGGAGCCCACCATCGCGCTCAACATAGCGCGGCTCTGCGAAACGCTGGGCATTACAGAGCCGGATCACCCGGAGGCGCTGATCGACATCGTGTACGACTGCCTTGCGGCCATCCGGCGCAACAACCTCCTGCCGCCGCTGGCGAAGCTCCACGCGCTGCCGGATTTCGGCGGCAGGGAATAAACCAAAGCCCCCCGTAAGCCGGTTTATCTCCATCGCATCCGTTGGCGCGCAGCCGGGGGCCGCACGGCAGGTTTTTGCCGGCGTCGAACCCGGCAATCGTTACCTTGAAAAGGGAATCCAGAAGGGACGCCGGCAGGGCATAGGGCAAGGCCGCGAGGAAGAGCGGGTTGCGTCCGTGCGCAACCTGATGCAGAATTTGCATATAACGGCGGCGGAGGCCATGCAGGCGCTAAACATCCCGCAGGAGGACCGTGACCGGATTCAGAAAACGCTGGCCAACGAATAACACGCAAAAGAGGGGACGAGTGGATGCACAGCTCGTCCCCGCTTTTTGTATGGTGCGCCCGGCATGGGCAACAACCAGGTGATGAAAGACCGCTACGCACTCGGCAGCAGGAAACGTTGGCCGAAGGCAAGGGGTCCGCCGTGAGGCGGAACCGGAAGGAAGCCGGATGTCAGCAAAAAAAACGCTGGCGGGCAAACTCCCGAACCGACGAATAGAAATCACATAGTAGGCCGTACAGGGACGGACGAGTGTGCCATCCAACACAAAGTCCCATGCAGCCCGAATCCCGTGCGGTACATGTGGCGGTTACGTGGGAGGAAAGTTGTTGCTCTTACCCGGGGAGATCTTGCAGACGGCCGGCAGGGCGGAGCCGCAGAACCTGTACCAGCTCAAGATGTACTGGGACGGGCTGGTGCTGCAGGGCTGTCAGCCGACCCACGGTACGGTGCTGGTGCAGAATTACAGCAGCGACCTGAAGCTGATGCTGGACCAGATGAACCGTCTGCCGCCGCCTGCCTCCGGCCGAGGCACTGACGGCACTCCACGCATGCATTCCTGCCCCGGAGCGGGCGCTCTGGACGCTGCGCCCCGCGCAGGGGATGGGATTCAGATAAAAAAATTTCCGAAAAGGGCTTGCAAAGCTGTGCGAACCGCGTATCCTTACAAGTAAGGCAATGTCCGCCCGAGGTATCTCAATGCGGGATCAAAGTCCCGTCACAAAAAGACGGCCCTTGGGCCGCCAATAACAACCGTCTTAGAAACGGCACTCTATTTGCATAACAGCAAATGGGGTGCCTTTTTGTTTTTTCACGGATTTTGCCTAAGAAATTCATCGATAGGAGGCGAATAGTGAAACGGACAGTTACAAAATTTGTTTGCGATCAACGTCAATTTGAGGAAGCCCGGGGCCGGGACGGAGAGAACATCCGCGCGTGGATTCGTCTGCTGTGCACCGGGGATGTGGACGCCAAAGCGCCTTTTCCCGGCAAACCGCTTTCCACCAGCTACCTGGTGACCGGGGATACCCGCAAGGACCGGGCGGCGCGCAGGGCGGCGGCCAAGCGTCTGTTGAAGAAGGCGGCGCCCTGTTTCGCCCGAAAACCCACACTCAAGGATCTGTACGACCGGTTTTTCCCCGATTTTCTCCGCCACACATCCCGGCGGGAGCCGGTATCCAGCCGCTGGAACGACGAAACCATCAGCCAAAACGCAAGAATGGCGGAACGGTATCTCATAGCAATCTACGAAAAAATCACGCTGCCGCCGGATGAGGCGGATGCGTATCTCTTTCGGCAGCTTCTGTTTCAGGCGGCCAAAACGAAGGATCAGTACGCCAGGCTGCTCAATCTCCACCGGCAGTTCATGGCGTATCTCGCGTGGTACGCCGGTATCTCGATCCCGGCGCTGGACGGCGCGGCGCCTGTGCGTTCCGGCCCGGAGCGGCGCAGGAACCGGGAGGGCGCACTGCCGCCCCGCTTTTGGGACGGCCTGGTGCCGGAGCTGCTGGAACAGCTTCGACGCCAGACGCCGCAGGCCGGTGTGGCGCTGGGAATGCTGGCGATGTTCTGCATGGGGCTGCGTTCCCGGGAGGTGCTGGCGCTTTCTCTGGGGGCGCTGTGCCGATCCCCCTGCCCTGTGCAGGCAGAGGGAACCTGCCGCCGGATCCCGGTGGTCGGTCTGCTGCGGCAGGCGGCCGACGGTCAGGTGGCGGCCCTATGCCGCCGGCTGGGGATCTCCCGCGAGACGGCGCTGGGCTATCCCGTGACCGGCGCGGAGCAGGACGAGGCCCGCGGGATGGAGCAGACGGAGTTTGCCGCGAAAGCGCGGGATATTTTCCTCGCGCTGGGTGTGCAGACGAAAACCTTTGCCGTGCACGGCGAGATGCTGGCCCTCCTGAAGGCCGGCACGCCGGAGCGGGAAATGAGCGTCTGTGCCTTCATGCTGCGGCGGGCGTTCATCACACGGCTGTATAACCGCACGGAGCTCTCGCAGGAGATGATCCGCTATCTGGCCGATACGGAGCCACCCGGTCCAAAGCCGTACCGGCCCAGCGACGCCGCGCTGGCCGCCGCCTGTCTGGCAATGGAACAGGCGCTGGACGCAGAGGGTTTCGCTTCACAGCCCGCCCGGGAGAAGGATCTGCTGCAATATGCGGCAGAAGAAGGGCAGAGCTGTTGCAAAGGAGGCAACGTATGAGTAACAGGAAAAACATATTCACCTACCAGGGGCAAATATTTTGCGAGACCCTGTACAAAGACGGGCAAAAAAACCGCAGCCGAGTGTTTCTGGTGGTTCCGGAGAAAGGCCGTTACCTGCAGACGGGGGATGTGGACAGCCAGGCAGATCCCTCGAATACGCCGCTTTCCACCAGCTATCTGGTGACGGGGGAAGCAATCAGGGATTACACCGCCCGCAACGCGGCGACGCAGCGGCTGCTGGACAAGGCGGCCCCCTGGTTCGAGAAGGCCGCCCGAAAGCCGCTGACCATGAAGGATATTTTTAATCAGAATATCAACGCCTTTCTGGCCGACACCGCCAAACGGCCGGAACGGTCCCGGCGCTGGAACGAGGAGACCCAAAAGAAGAATCTTTCGCTCTACCGGCGAGAGTTGTGGGATCCCTACAGCGAGATCATGCTGCCCTTGCAGCCGGGAGACCGGGCTAAGTTGGAGAGCCGGCTGGAAGAAAATACAGAGTCGGATGAGATGTACAATACCTGCGTGAATCTGAACAATCAGTTCATGGAGTATCTTGAGAGCCACACGGAGCTTGACCTCACGCCGTTGCTGCACCTGAAAAGCAAAATGATTTCGCCGGAGGAAAAGTTTAAAAAACGGATGATGACGCCGCGCAGCCTGCCGCCGGCGCTTCGTGGAGAGCTGCTGGCATTCCTTTTGACGCAGATCAACAACCAGACGCCGCTGGCCGGTGTGGCGCTGGGGATGCTGGTGATGTTCTGCATGGGGCTGCGATCTTCGGAGATGCTTGCCCGCACGCTGGGGGATCTGTGCCAGAACATCTGTTACATCGGCACCCAGAAAAAAGGCCAACGGCGCGTGCAAACGCTGAAGCGGGACAACTCCTACCGCAAACTGCCGGTGGTCAGTCTGCTGCGGCAGGCAGCCGACGGTCAGGTGGCGGCCCTGTGCCGCCGGTTGGGGATCTCCCGCGAGACGGCGCTGGGCTATCCCGTGACCGGCGCGGAGCAGGACGAGGCCCGCATGATGGAGCAGGCGGATTTTGCCGCGAAAGCGCGGGAGATTTTCCTCGCGCTGGGCGTGCAGGAGGAGGCGCTGCAGGCGTACAGCGGCCTGATGGACGAAATGAAAGGGGATGGCGCGGAGCAGGAGGTCAACGTCTGCGCCTACATCCTGCGAAGGGACTATATTACCCGGCTGTACAACCACACGGCGCTGTCCCAGCAGATGATCAGCTATCTGGCGGGTCACGCGCAGGCGGACCAAAAGCCCTACCGGCCCAATGACGCCGAGCTGGCCGCCGCGAGGCTGGCTCTGGAACAGGCTTTTTCCGCCGCGCCCTGTGCCGACGGGGCCGCGCCGGTCACGGTCTGCTGCTCTGTCCACACGCTGGCGCCCGGTGAAATTCTTCAGATCACCGCCGCCGAGCGCGGCGACCCGATGGTAGTGACCATTACCGGCGAACCGGGCACTGCTGTCGATGTGGTGCTCGCCCAGCGCCTTGACCCGCCGGAGGATGCGCCAGTTTGTCGCAATACAATCCATGTATAAGGCAACACCGCACAATTCACGGCTGACGCCTGGCGCACCGCTTGGCGGGCTTCAAGCCCGCCAGCCAGCAAAGCTGGCACGGAGGAGTTCTGCGCTAATGGGAACAATTAGTATAGTTCTTCCCTAACCAACTGGATGCTCAACTTGTTATTGCAATTTGCGAAAGAAAACTGAAGAATAAAAGCGAGCCGTCCATGACAACATGGGCGGCTCTGTTATACAGCGTGGCAGTCTTCAAAACACCTGTTCGTGTTCGGACGGGTGTTACAACTTTAGATCGTCATTAAGATCATGTTGTCTCAGAGTTCGGCCATTTTGTATGAAACGGTAGCGTACTTTTCTGCGTTTTTATGCTGCTGACGCCATTTGAGCGGGGAGCATCCGTTGGCTTCAGTGAACCTTCGGATAAAAAAGCTAATACCGGAAAAACCACATTGGATTGCGATTTCTGTAACACTTAGGTCGGTATTTTCCAAAAGATCCCGGGCATGATCCATCCGCATCTGTCCGATATATTCCGAAAATGTCAAATGAAAATGCTCCTTAAAGTACCTGGAATAGTATTTGGATGACAGATGAAACTGTTTTGCCATATCCGAAAGGGTAATTCTGTCTTTATAGTGAATCCGGATGTACTCCAGCATTTCCCGCTGAAGCTTCCCTTCTTCATCTGTATCTGCCTGTACCAACGGACAAATTCGCAGTACCTCCATTAAGAAACGCAGCAGAAGAAGTCTGGTCTCCAACTGATACATAGAGTTCTTACGATCATTGATCTGCACCACTCTATCCAGAAGTGCCAGATTCTCCGGAGTAAGAACCGCCTCCGGCACTTTGGTATGCAGCATCAGCTTACCGGTTCGCAAAGGGTGGAAAACGGTCTGCTCCAGTTCATCCTGGGACTGAAATGAAATCAGTTCAACCGGGAACAGCAACGTATGATAGCGGACAGACATATCATCAGAGCCCATCAGATGCAGTTGCCGGGGGTTGACGATCACCACCTGTCCACCGGTCATGTTGTAGACTGTCCCACCCACATTGACCCACAGCTTTCCTTGCCGCACATAAATCACTTCCAGTTCATCATGCCAGTGGACCGGCATTTGAAAACTGTGGCGGAGATTGGAAATGGTATAATGGGAATAGGGATATTCGGGGGTTCCATGGCTTTTGCTTTCCCGCAGCATGTAGTTCATAACGACACATCCTTCCGATCTATCTTTCATTGTAGCACAAAAAGGAAATCGTGCAACTATTAGTTGAAAAATGACAAGAATTATCAGTATCAGGAGGATATAATGTAATGAATGAAAAAGGAGTGACTGCTGTGACCACCGATAAAAAGAGCTTGCCTCAACTGTTTTTCCCAATCTTCTTTGAAATACTCTGCTCCATGCTCACAGGCGTTGTGGATACGCTGATGCTCTCGTCGGAAGGAGATCAGGCGGTAGGAGCCGTACACTGGCGCAGGCCAACGCTATCATGGTGGGTTGGCGCATAGGTGCCGGAGAACTGAACTCCTGTGATCGTGATACCCGCAAGGTTGCCATAATCGGTATATGCCTGGGCGTTAGCATAGCGGGATTCTTCGGTTTATGTGCCCACCCTATTTTGCAATTGTTTACCGATGATCCAGAAATGATTCGTCTGGTCAGCAAACTGCTGATCGTGGATATTGCTTTGGAAATTGGACGCATGACCAACTTGGTTTTCGGCAATGCGCTGAAAACCAGCGGTGATGCGATGTATCCCATGGTCATTGCTGTAGTTTTTGCCTTTGTCTGTGCAGCAGGTGGAACATGGTTCTTTGGTGTCCATCTGGGATGGATGGCTGTTGGTGCCTATGTTGCTATGGCGTTGGACGAATGTGTTCGGGCAGTGTTTATGTTCCTGCGATGGAACAAAGGTTACTGGAAATATAAAAATCTGTTATCTACAAAGTGAGGGTTCCACCATGAATCTGGCCGCAATCCACCATGAAGCTACGCAGGAATATTGCTTTTGCATGGAACCGGGGAAATTTTTATTCCGATTGCAAACTGGTAAGAATGATCTGTACAGCGTGACACTGCATACACGGGATAAGTATCTTCCTTTAAAAATCAAGGACACACGGCGGTCAACACCAATGAAATGGGTTGCCAGCGATGGCCTCCGTGATTATTATGAGGCGGAACTGGAATTTCAGGTCGTATGTCTGCGCTACTGCTTTGAACTGGAGGATCATGCAGGGCACCGGGTGTATTTCAGCAACTGCGGTTTTACGGATTCGATTCCGGAGGATATAGAGCGGTTCTTTGACTGCCCCCAAACACTTCGGGAGGAGGAGTGCTTCCGTGTTCCGTCCTGGGCCGCGAATAAGGTCATATACCAGATCTTCCCATCCCGGTTTGCCGCCAACAGAGCGGTAGAGGAAAGTGTCTGGTATCAGGCACCCATTGGTTCGAAAGCAGATCTGGGTGGCTCTCTGAGGGGTGTCATCTCCCATCTGGACTACATCCGTGATCTTGGTGTGGATGTAATTTATCTGACACCTATTTTCCAATCCAATTCCACTCATAAGTATGACACCATTGATTATTATACTATCGACCCTTCCTTCGGCACCGTCGACGATCTGAAGGAACTGGTGGACCGGGCGCATGAAATGGGGCTTCGGGTGATTCTAGATGGTGTATTCAATCATACCTCTCGAGATTTTTTTGCCTTTAAAGATATTTTAGATAATCAGGCAGAGTCAGTATATAAAGACTGGTACTATGTGGATCAGTTTCCCCTTTGTCTGACTCCCGGTTCGCACAATTACAAGTGCTACGGCTATTTCGCGGGTATGCCAAAGGTGAATCTGCGCTGCCCTGCGGCCGCAGCCTATTTCACCGATGTGGCACTGCACTGGCTCCGAAAGGCCGGTGTGGACGGTTGGCGGTTGGATGTGGCAGATGAGATTTCTCACGACTTTTGGCGCAGCTTCCGCAAGGCTGTAAAGGCTGAATTCCCGGAGGCGCTGATTGTTGGCGAGATCTGGCACTATGCACCGGACTTTTTACAGGGTGACCAGTGGGACAGTGTAATGAACTATCCCTTTTACCGGAACATCCTGGACTTTGTAGCAACAGGAACCGCAAAAGCGTCCACATTTGCAGGAAATCTGGGCTTCCAGCGAGGCAACACCCACAGCGCAGCCTATCCGTTGCTGTGGAATTTGGTGGGAAGCCATGATACAGCCCGGTTGCTTTACCTGTGCGGTGAGAACAAGCAACGACAAAAGCTGGCGGCTGCACTGCAGCTTCTGATGCCCGGTATGCCAATGATTTATTACGGTGATGAGGTGGGAATGACCGGAGCACATGACCCGGATTGCCGCCGAGGCATGCTCTGGGATGAGAAGCGTCAAGACAAGGATATGCACTGCTGGTATCGCCGCCTTTTGAAGCTGCGCCGGGAACAACCTGTGATTCTCAACGGTCAAATTACATCTGAGGAAGTAAGAGACGAGGATGGGCTGATTTGCATGCACCGCAGGATGAATGGGCAGAACATTACCCTCCTTTTCCATGTGAAGGAAGATCGTATACATATTCCTGAACTGGCAGGCAAACGAGATCTTTTGAATATGAATGTTTTTGATGGTACTGTAAACGGAATTGCAGCGATGGTTCTGGTATAAAAACCATGTCAGGAACATCAGATATAGATGGTAAAGAGTAGAATACAATATGAAAACACAGTGCGAAAGGAAAAACAGGGGAAGCGTTTTGCATTGCAGGCTGGTTGGATGGGGGGTTACGCAAGGGTTTTCTGCACAAGCAGCGGCGCAAAGTTTGCGGGACTATAAACAAAGAAAAACCGGTGTATCTCAAAGCGCCTCGAAGTGATACCTGGGCTTGCCAAGGCTCTTTTTGCCGTACTCGATGGCTTCCGTGGGACAGTGGCAGATACAGGCCATGCAGTGAGTGCAGGCACCGCCCCAGACAGGCTTGCCATTTTGGATCGTGATGTTGTTCCTTGGGCAGAGCCCGGCACACTGACCGCAGCCGGTGCAGGCATCGCCGGCCGTAAAAGCAGCTGCTTTGAGGAAAAAAGAATAGAAGACCGGGTTTACCGGGCCGCTCATGAAGCGGTCGTAGAGGTTGCTGCGGGGCGGCGTGAACGCTTGCTTCGCCGTGATGACGGAAATCACACGGTCAATGTCCGGTTCCGCCCTTGCAACGATCTGCCGCGCTTCCTCCGCGTGTGGCGCGTCGAACATGGCAATGTAATTTTCAGGCATGATGATCTGCGCCGTACCCATATAGATAAACTGTTTCTCCTGACAGAGCGCACGGTTATACGCAGCGGCATGACCGATCTCACTGCCGCAGGTCATGACGAACCAGGCCTGTGCCCCACAGGGAAAATCCGTTTCTGCCAGCCAATCCCGCACAATACGCGGGATGCGCCACGCGTAAGTGGGCGTTACGATCACCAGACGCTCACCGGATGCGACTGGCAAAGTATCACCGGCTTTGATGCGGTCGTTCATGCTGAGAAGCTCGTCACCCAAGGCTTCGGAAATGCGCGTTGCGATGTACCGGCTGTTCCCGGTACCGGTGAAATAGAGTACCATGCCGTCCTCCTTACTGTCCGATGAAAGCTGCGATCGCTTCTGCGGTCTGCCGAACCTGTTCCTCGCCCGAAATGGTTGGGATTCCATCGCCATCCTGCGGGCCATAGCTGCCAAACTGGGCGTGACAGCCGCCATCCAGAAGGACTTCCGTGGTATCTGCCGGGAGATTGGACCCATTCTTTTCATAGGATTCCCGATTCATCACGCCGTCCTCCGAGCCATAGACAGAGAGCACCCGCAGGGTTGTCTGTGAGAGATCCTTTGTGGAATAGGCGGCCAGCAGAATCAGCCCGTCGAAGTCCTTCTCGTGTGCCGCAGCATAGCCCGCTGCCATGGCGCCGCCCAGAGAGTGCCCGGCTATGTACCAGGTTGTGATCTCCGGATGTTCCTGTTGGAGTCCGTCCGCAGCGTTCGCATCCAGAACAGCCAGATTGCCAGGCATCCGCACCAGAGCGCAGAGAATACCGTTTTCCGCACAGGCGCGCATCAGGGGCGCGTAGGCCGTATTCTCCACCTTACCCCCAGGGTAGAAAATCAGTCCCGCTGTGGGGGCTTCCGGGACAAACCAGGTCACATTCCCATCCAACTCCGCCTGCACACTGTCGGTCTGACCGGCCATGGCTTCCCATGCCGTCTCATCGGCATGGTAGGAATCGGACACAAAGGCATAGCCGCCGACCCCAACGACGAAAAGAACCGCCAGGCACACGGACAGGATGATTCTTGTCGTTTTCTTCATATAATCATCCCTTCGCAATGGTCGATCTCGTGCTGGATGATCTCCGCCGTCCAGCCGGTGAAGGTCTTGATCCGTGTCTGGAACTTTTCGTTCTGCCACTGCACCTTGATGGTCCGGAAACGCTTTGTCTTGCGTGTGCCGGTGAGGGACAGGCAGCCCTCCTCGGCCTCATAGACGCCGGATCGCCTGACGATAACGGGGTTGAACATGACCATGTATTTGCCCTCGCTGTCAAAGACGATGATGCGTTTGTTGACGCCGATCATATTCGCTGCCATGCCCACGCAGCCATCCCTATGGGCGACCAATGTATCCAGCAGATCCTGCGCCACAACCAGATCGTCTGCCGTGGCGGGCTCCGCTTTTTGGGCGAGAAAAGCCTCATCTTTGCATATTTCACGAACCATTGTTGTTCTCCTTATCCGTTCTTCGCCTGATAGTCCGCACCCCACGCCCCCATGGCGTCCAAAACTGTCTTCAGGCTGTAGCCGGTCTCGGTGAGGGTATACTCCACCCTCGGCGGCACCTCGGCATAGACCTTGCGGGTGAGCAGTCCCTTCTCCTCCATGTCCCGGAGCTGGGCGGTCAGCACCTTCTGGGATACCGTACCGATGGACTTTTTCAGTTCGCCGAAGCGCCTGGTGCCGTCCATTAGATCCCGCAGGATCAGCACCTTCCATTTATCTCCGATGAGCATCAGGGTGGTCTCCACCGGGCAAGCAGGCAGTTCCATCATACACCCTCCAATAGTTTCTATTTGGTAACTACAGCACAATATTGTGCTTACTTTACATTTGATACTTTTTTCCTTATTCTAAAAGCAAGCAAGGCAAAAGTCAAGCTATAAAAATTTTGGAGGTATTCTCATGAAAAAAGTAGTTGAATTTATGACTGCCAATCCTGTGCAGTATCTGGCCACCGTGGGCCGTGACGGAAAGGCCAAGTGCCGCCCCTTCATGTTCTGCTTTGAGCAGG
>CALZZE010000035.1 GCA_945830575.1 uncultured Subdoligranulum sp.
GTGGGCCGTGACGGAAAGGCCAAGTGCCGCCCCTTCATGTTCTGCTTTGAGCAGGACGGCAAGCTGTGGTTCTGCACCAACAACCAAAAGGACGTCTACAAGGATATGCAGGCCAACCCCTATGTGGAGGTTTCCGTGTCCAGCCCCAGCTATGCCTGGATTCGCCTGCACGGCAAGGCCGTGTTTGAGAACAACATGGCGGTCAAGGAAGGCTGCATGAACAACCCCATCGTCAAGGGCCAGTACCAGACCGCCGACAATCCCATCTTTGAGGTGTTCTATCTGGAGGACCCCCACGGCGTGATCGCCGACTTCTCCGGCAATCCTCCCTACGAGTTCTGATCACCGGTACCGCAATGCCCCGCAAGCCTGGGCGTTGCGGTATTTATTTGAAACATGGGAAGAAAGATGGTACGATAACTTGGGGTGACGCTATGAACTACTTGAAATACCTGGTCGAGGAGACCCACACCACCGTCGTGGCCACAGTGGACGACGCGGGACTGCCTGTGCAGCGAGCCGTGCCATCAGGCTACTTATGATAATGAAGCTACTGTTTGCCAGATGATTGCAGAGCAAGCGGATATGCATGTTCCCTCTGAGCTGATCCCGCACTGCCCTAAGTGCGGTAAGCCCATGACCATGAATCTGCGCTGTGACGATGCCTTCGTGCAGGATGAGGGCTGGTATGCCGCAGCTCGGCGGTATGAGGATTTTCTGCATCGGTATAAGAGCGGTCGCATCCTGTTACTGGAACTCGGCGTCGGCGGCAATACCCCCGGCATCATCAAAGTACCATTCCTGCGCATGACGGCGCAGAATCCCAGTGTCACCTATGCCTGCATCAATCTGGGCGAGGCCAGCACCATACAAGGTCTTGAAACGCAGTCCATTCTGCTCGATGCTGATATTGGTTCGGTATTAAGCGAGTTGAGATAATCGAAGAGCATAAAGCAACTCCACAAGTTCCTCTGCGATGAGCAGGCAAAGCAAAAGCAGAGGGCTGCCCGGCCCTCTGCCGATTTATTCGGATTTTGTTTTTGCGGCCCGTTTCGGCTGCGTCAGCGCATAGCTTTCGGCAATCAACTGGAACACCTGTTCCTCCGTCATGCTGCCGTCCAGAATGATGCTCACCCAATGACGCTTGTTCATGTGGTAGGCGGGCACCACGGCGGGGTAGGTGCTTTTCCAAAAATCTCCCCAGCCCGGCTCCGCCTTGACATTCACCCACAGATGCCCCTGCCGCTCGAAGATGAGCGCAAAGGTCTTGCGGTTGGTTTTGTGCCGCATGACCGTCCAGTTGGGATCGTCAAAGGGATAGTCCTCGTAGCTGTCCGGCAGGCGCAGGCACAGCGCGATCACCTCGGCGCGGGTGACCATCTCAGTACCGCTCCCGGCGCATCATCCAGTCCTCGCACAAGGACTGCGCCGCATCCAGCGTTTTGGCCACGCAGGAGAAAAACTCCCCGCGCTCGGTACAGTAGTCATATTGAATACCGCCCACGACAGGTTTCCACCGTTCCTGCCCCGGCAGCAGCAAGGAAATTTCCACAACCAACACCTCTTCTATAGATTTTCCGCGACGGCACAACAAGTCGCGCAACAATTCCTATCTTACCACAAGATATCCAAAATCGCCATAGAGGAAACGACCTCTTTGGCGGCCCCTTCAAAATGCGGCACAAGACCGGTGCGATCAGCCCAAACTGCAAACCATCGAAAATGAAACTTTGTTGCAAACCGGAATGGGAGGTGTCCCCACGAAAGAGATCAAACAAAAACCATCCTCCAAACCGTCCCGGACGGCGGAGGCCGTCCGTATCCCCAAGGCTGCCATGAAACAGGTCTGGCTGCAAGGCAATGATAAAAACGGAGAGAGCCTTTTGTACATAATTGATTCAAAGAAGACATGTTGATGGGCACGCCTTGAGGCTTTGCGAGAAACCATACCACAAAAAAGTGCGTTCTTGTGCCTAACGGCGACTTGAACGCACTTTTTTGCTCTATAGGGATTGCCAGCGTCGACACACTGCGCCCGCAGACGCGTTTCGGAGGCCAACCGGGCCGCAGGCCCGGCTCTTAGGCCGGAGATGTCCGCCGCTGATGATGAATGATAAAATTTACTTTTTTGGCAGTCTCCATCTTTTTACCAGGATTCCAGAAAGGGAGTTCTGGTTTTCTTTTATGCATCTTCCAGCAAGCGGCGGTCAGTAGCCGGCAGACGGGGATGCGGAAAAAACGTTGGACTTCAAAAGGAGTGAGATGGATACCATATTTGATACGGAACCGCCTTTAGATGCTGTGTGTGCCGGAGGGCAGGGTCAATGCCCGCCCGTCCGGAAGGTGGATGTGGGCTGTGACGTTGGCAGGTACAGTGAACGCATAGGCGATCGTGTCTCCTTCATACCGCCAGCCGCTCTCGATGCGTCCCACCGGGGAATCATAAACCGCTTTGGCGTACCCCAGCGCCTTGTGCGGGGTGGGGGCGATGGTCAGCTGGCCATCCGCCAGATGAATGCCGCAGACGCCACCGAACAGCCAACCGCAGACGGCGCCATAGGAGTAGTGGTTCAGGGATTCGTGGGGT
Source organism: uncultured Subdoligranulum sp. (assembly GCA_945830575.1). Taxonomy (GTDB): domain Bacteria; phylum Bacillota; class Clostridia; order Oscillospirales; family Ruminococcaceae; genus Gemmiger. Next base: position 2,588 of record CALZZE010000035.1, read on the forward strand.
TTGCCTTCGGCGTCAATGCCGGTCCAGGTTTCCCATACCGTGTTGGCGCCTTTGTTTACCTCATACAGCCAGCCCGGAGCCTCCGGCTGCAACAGCAGGCGGTAAGCGGTATCCGTGTAGCCGTATTGGGCCAGCACGCCGCACAGGAAGGGCGTGGAGAGAAATCCGGTGTTCAGATGGTAGCCGTTGTCCATCACCATCCGGTTCAACGTGGCAGCGGCTGCCCGGCTCTCCTCCTCGCCCAGCAGGGCAAAGGCAATGGCCCGGACGTATTCACACTGGCGGTCCGAGTGGATTTCACCGTTCTCGGTAAACGCCGCCCGGTAGGCTTTTACCGCCTTTTCAGCGGTAGTGCGGTAGGTTTCGGCTTCTTCCTGCCGCCCCAGTACGGCGGCGATCTCGGCCAGCAATCGGCCGGAATAGGCAAGATACGCCGTGCCCACACTCTTGCGGGGGTTGGCCATGGCCTGCATGGGGGTCACGCCCGGCTCGCACCACTCGCCGTAGTCCAGACCGTTGAGCACCGTGTATTTAGCATACTCTCCGCTCTGCTGCTCCTCGGTGGTCTGCTGGGCGCGGCCCAACAAAAAGGCATACCACCGCTGCATCATGTCATAGTTGTCGGCCAGGATGCGGCGGTCGCCGGTGCGCTTGTACAGGGCATAGGGCACCAGAATGGCGGCGTCCCCCCAACCGGCGGACATGCACAGCATGGGTGTCATATAGCCGGGGCGGCTGTTGGGAGGGGCAATGTTGGCCATTCGTCCGTCCGGGTACTGGTTCAGGCGGCATTCCTCCAGCCACTTGGCCACCACCGGGTAGCAGTCCATCAGGGTCAGGCCGGTCTCGATAAAGACGCCCATGTCTCCGGTCCAGCCCGCCCGCTCCCGGGTGGGGCAGTCGGTGGGAATGTCGCAGAAGTTGCCTTTTTGGCTCCATATACTGTTGGCCACCAGCCGGTTTACCGCCTCGTTTCCACAGGTAAAGGAGCCGGTGACCGCCATGTCGGAGTAGACCGCGTGGGCGGTGAACACCGCCCCGGTCAGGTCTGCCTCCGTCTCGACTTTGGCATACTGGAAGCCCATGATGGTAAAGCTGGGCTTCCAGTGGTTGACCCCTTCTTTGCAGATCAGCTCCAGCATCTGGGCGGTGCCGCCCTCCTTGTGGCGGCCGCGGTCCTGAAAGTTTTCCTGGGTGAAATTGCCGTGTTCATCCAGCGTTTCCCCGCAGGTCAGCAGAACCTTCTGCCCCGCATGAGCGGTGAGGGTCATTTCCACATAGCCGGCGATGTTCTGTCCGAAATCCAGCACCGTTTCCCCGTTGGGGGCGATGAACAGCCGGCCGGAAAACGTCTCCCGTTCCCGGATAGGCACCGTGTTCATGCCGGTGACGGGCAGGGCGTCGCGGTAGGCCCGTACCCCGTGCCAGCCGGAAAGGGGGCCTTCCAGACGGGCGTCATACACTTCGCCCTGCTGTAAATCGTTCTGGCGGATGGGGCCCTGCTGGGTGGCCTGCATGGTATCGTCCGAAACGCAGACCGCCCTGCCGTCTACCTCCAGCTGGAAGAGAACGCCCAGGGTATCGCCGAAGAGATTGCGGTCGCCATCTACGCCGCTGGTGCTGCGGTACCAGCCGTCCCCCAGGGCCAGGAGCAGTTCATTTTCGCCATCCCGGAGAAGGTCGGTCACATCGTAGGTCTGGGCGCCCAGGTGTTTGTCGGCAGTGAAACTGCCGGGCGCCAGCACCATGTCGCCCACCCGCACGCCGTTGAGCCAGGCTACATACAGCCCTTTGGCGGTGATGTACAGCCGCCCGCGGCCGGACGGGGCGGTGAAGGTCTTTCGCAGATAGGAGGCCGGACGGTGGGGCTGGTAAGGCTCCGCCGCACCCTTGCCGGCGGCCTCCTTTTCCGCCTGCTTGCGCTCCCAGTGGGGGCGGGCAAAGGCGTTGATGGCGTCGTCACCGGGAATCTCCACCGGCGCAGTCTCGGGATCGACCCAAAGCCCCTGCCAGTCCCCGGCAGTCAGCCCCGTCTCAAACCGGGCTTCGCGCCAGGGGCCGGGGCAGTCGGTTTCGTCCCACAGCCGGATGCGCCAGCTGCCGCGAACCCGCGCCCCTTCCACGGCGGGGGCGTCGGCGTGCATGCACTGGCTTTGCACCTTGCCGCTTTGCCAAACAGGGGCATCGTTTGCCGTCAGCTGGATCTCATAGGCGGTCTGGCGCGATCCGCCGGTACATTGCCAGGATAAAAACAGCGGGCCGCCATCCATTCCCAGCGGGGCTGTCAGGTGATTGGTTTGAAGCTTGGTTGCTTGCACGGTTCTGCCGTCCTTTCTCTTTTGAATTGTTTTCATGATAGCGAAAAAGCGAAAACGATACAGGATACATTTTCCTGCCATATCCACACCGTTTTGAAAAACAACCGGTTGGCTTTGGAGGGGCACGCTCAGGCGCTGTGTGGGCAGGCTTGCAGACGGATGTCCCGCGTCAGCTTGCGCCACACCGCAAGGAAGAGCAGCAGGGCAATGGCCGCGCTGAACAGGTCGGTGGCGGCGCGGGCAGCCGCCAGACCGGACAGCCCCAACAAATGGTGGAACCCGTACAGGGCCGGCACCAACACCACGCCTTGACGCAGAGCGGAGAGCAGGGTGGCACGGCCGGCGTGGCCGGCGGCCTGCAGGAAGTTGATGCTCAGATAGTAAAGCCCCAGCAACGGACTGCCTGCCAGCAGCCAGGGAAGCAACCGGAGGGCCAGAGAGACAGCTTCCGGATCGGATAAAAATAACCCGATCAATGGCCGCCGGGCCAGCAGGCAGAACAGAGCAAACAGGGTGCCGAAGCCCACCGTCAGCCCGAAGCTTCTGAGCAGGACCGCCCGCAGCCGGGGCAGATTCCGTCCGCCCACATTGTAGGACAGCAATGGCTGCAATCCCATACAGATGCCCATCTGAACCAGAGTCACCACCAGGGCGGATTTGTCGGCAGCCGCCATGGCGGCCAGCGCGTTGGTACCGTAGGCGGCCAGCAGCCGGTTGCTGAAACTGCCCGCCAGGCCGCTCAACAGACTGCTTACCCCGTTGGGCAGGCCCAGGGCCAGCACCCGGCCCAGCCGGGCGGGGCGGCGCAGGGCATCGGAAGGGCGCAGACTCAGGGCCTCCGACCGGCAAAGAATGTGGTGCAGGTAAATCCCGCTGGCCACCAGATTGCCCAGCATGGTGGCAGCGGCAGCCCCGGCGATATTCCAGCCGAAGCCCAGAATGAAAAGTGGGTCCAGAAGAATGTTGGTGATGCTTCCGGCCAGATTGCCCGCGAGGCCCCGGCGGATGGCACCGTCCGCCCGCAGAAGGCTCGCCGCAGAAACCGAGAAGATCATGGCCGGGGCGCCCAGAGCCAGAATGCGCAGGTAATGGGTGGCGTGAGGCAGGATCTCGGCATTGGTGCCCAGCAAGTACAAGATCGGCTCACAGAACAGATTCAGCACCACAGCCAGGAATACGCCGGTCAGCAGGGCGCACCAACCGCACAGGCTGGAAACACACCGGGCGTCCTGACGGTCACCGGCGCCCAGAGAACCGGCCACCACGGCACAACCGCCCATGCCCAGTACGGTGGCACCGGCAGAAGCCAGGGTAAAGACAGGCCCCACCACCGCTACCGCTGCGGTCTGGGCGGTGTCCTGCAGCAATCCGATAAAAAACAGGTCGGTCATATTGTAGATGACCATGACCAGAACCGACAGGACGGAGGGGCCTACCAGCGCGCCGATGGCCTGCCAGACAGGCGCCTCCTTGAACAGCCGTTCGCTCTGCACAGAAAGTCCTCCTTGTAACCACGTGTTGTTTTTCTTCTGCCTTGTCTGCGGGAGCTTCCGGCACAGCCGCCGGCATGGTTTTGCCGTGTTCCAAAAGGGAGCCTCATCCCTCCCGGTATTCCATGGGGGTTTGTCCGGTCACTTCCTGAAAGACCCGGCTGAAATAGTTGCGGGTGCTGAAACACAGGGAGGCCGCGATCTCCTGCACCGTCTGGTCGGTGCTTTTCAGAAGGACCTTGGCCCGCTCGATTTTGGCAAACTTGATGTAATCGTTGACGCAAAGCCCTGTTTCCGCCTTGAATTTGTGGGTCAGGTAATATTCGGTGTAGCCCACCAACGCCGCCAGATCGGCGGCCCGGATCTTCTGCTCCAGATGCATCTCAATGTAATCCACACACTGCTGGATCGGGCGGCTGAGCTTGGGATTGGTGCGGCATTTGTGAACCCGGCGGATAAAATCATCGTACATCATCGGGCCGAGCGGATTCAGATCATCCAGAGTCTTGGCAGATTCGGCGGTCTGGATATAGCTGTCCCCCAAGGCATACGCCTCCTCGGGGGACAGCCCGCCCTCGATGGCCGCACGGCACACCAGAGAGGTGAACACGATCACCGAGATCTTGCTTTGCCGCAGGGCGTCATCGCTGTGTACCGGCACACCGGCGCTCAGGCTCATGCTGGCAGACAGCGCCTGTTTGTAGTTCAGATCCCCGGTGCGCACCATCTGCAAAAGGCCCTGCTCTGCCATCCAGACCTTGTGGCGGTCATGGGCAGGGGGATGGGACGGATCGCTTATGGGAGGCAGGGCTTCGCTGTTGATGTCGCTGAGCGTCAGATGCTCCCCCGTCAGGCAATAGTGCATCATCAGGGTGTAGCGATGCAGGATGGCGCTCTGCACCACGGGAATTTTGGCCAGGATCTGTTGCAGGTGCATGGCCCAGGAAACGCTGGTCTCCAGGTAGCTGTAATAGCGCAGTCCCTGTTCAATGCCGCGCATGGAAACATCATGGTAAAACACGGGCCCGATCACCCAAGCCCGTTTCAGTACTCCGTTCTCTTTCTCAAAGGCGGCCGCCCACAGGATTCCCAGGGCGGTTCCCAGGGTGAGGGGGGTATCATGGTTGGCGCCGTATGCCATCATCTGCTGTTTGCAGCCGAACAGGTCAAAAGCACCGGACAAAAAGGCTTCGTCCGGACAGTTGCTGCGCAGCAGGCTTCCGCTTTCGTCGTAACACCAGGTGAAGATCGGGCCGCCGCACTGCACCAGCTCCGCCAGCAATGCCATGTTTTGTAAAACTTCCATCGGAACCACCTCGCTTGCTGGTATTATAGCATGGAAAAAGGGTTACAGTACAGGCAGCCCTTTCGGTTTTATGCCCCGGTGTAACTGCCCAGCACGGCCAGACTGGGCTTGGGTGTGCGGTCCATGGTGGCGCGGTCCACGGCAATCAGCCCGAAGTTCATGGCAAAGCCCTTCTGCCATTCAAAGTTGTCCATCAGGCTCCAGTGGAAGTACCCCTTCACCGGCAGCCCGTCCGCCACACAGTGCTGCACCCCGGCCAGCGCACGCTGGATAAACGCCACCCGGCGGGTGTCATCGGCGGTGGCAATGCCGTTCTCGGTGACGATCAAATCGCCGTGGAAGTCCTCGGCCACCTTGCGCAGCACATGCTCCAGGGCCTCGGGATAAAATTCATAGTCCATCTGGGTCAGCTCCGCGCCTTCGGGGGCGGGCAGCTGGCCGGTGGGGCCATACAGGGTGCGGGTGTAGTTCTGCACGCCCAGAAAGTCGTCTCCCTGAAGATAGGGCAGGTAGTGGGTGAACTCCTCCTGCCACGCGGCGTCCGCAAAGGCTTCCCCGCCCGGCTGGGCCTGCAGGTCGTGGAGCGAGAGCGTCAGCCCCACCTTCACATGCGGGCAGATCGCCCGGATGGCTTCCCGGGCCGCCGCGTGGGCGCGCATCACCAGCAGATCCCCCTCGGGGGTGCGCTCGCTGACAAAAATTTTGGGCTGCGGGTCGCCGAACACCCCGGCGTTTTCGGCGGCGGCATATTTCATGTTCTCCATCATCTTCTGGAAATTCATGCCCACCTGCACGGTGCCCTCGGCGGACTTGCCCGCAGCGGCGGCGGACTTGGCGGCCTGTTCGGCCATCAGCCGGAACCGTTTGGAGATGGCCGCAAGCTGCAGCCCCATGTTGGCCTCGTTGATGGTGCACACAATATGCAGCTCGCTGCCCAGCTGTTCCATGACATACGTAACATACCGCTTGAAATAGGCGATGGTGGACTCGGCCTCCCAGCCGCCCTTGGCGATCAGCCATTTGGGGCTGGTAAAGTGCAGCAGCGTGACCACCGGCTCCACCCCGTGGGCCTTGCAGCAGGCGATGACCCGGCGGTAGTGCTCCACCTCGGTGGCGTCGAACCGGCCTTCCTCCGGCTCGATGCGCGCCCACTCAATAGAAAAGCGGTAGGCGTTGAGCCCGGCTTCGGCCAGCAATCGAATGTCCTCCTCATATCGAGTATAATGGTCGCAGGCGATGCCGCTGGGCTCGGTAAAGCTGGAGTGGGGCAGCTGCTCCTGGGCCCAGTAATCGGAATGGATGTTGTTGCCTTCCACCTGATGGGCCGCCGTGGCAGCGCCGACCAGAAAACCTTTGGCAAACTTCTGCATAGATGCTCCTCCTTTTTTCTGACAGGACGCCAAATTCTTTTGCTGTCTGTATCATAGCATACGGGCCGGCTTCTGTCGGTGCAAAAATCCATGAAAAGGGATAAAAAATAATGAACACGGGGAAAAAGCGCGAATGATTATCCCGATTTGTTAAAAATTGGCCCTCCCTGACGGCGGTGGCCTGGTATAGTGAAAGCACAAGCAAACCCACTGTAAATTTTGGATCAGGAGGAGAAATAATATGTCAAAAAAACATCTCAGCGCCAGTGAAATCGATGGCGTCCAGTACCGCCGCGCCAAGCTCTGGCAGATCATCTGCTATGCCTGCAATGGCCTTGTGGGCATGAGTGTGTACTCTCTGATTGGCATGGCCAGCTATTCGGCCAGCATCGGCTATGGGATCACCACCGCCGTGGTGGGCGTTATCCTCACAGGCTCCCGGATTCTGGATGCCGTCACCGACCCGCTGCTGGCCTTTGTCTATGATCGGGTCAACACCCGCTTTGGCAAGCTGCGCATTCTGATGATCGCCGGGTATCTCATCGAAGCGGTCGCCCTCTACTGCATGTTCACCGGCTTCTCCTCCAAGGGGATGGGCCTGCCGGTGTTTGCCCTGTTGTATGTATTCTACGTCATCGGCTACACCATTACCAACATGACGGCGCAGACCATCCCCGCCATCATGACCAACGACCCCAAGCAGCGTCCCACCATCGGCGTCTGGACCACCGCCTTCAACTATCTGGTGCCCATGGTCATGTCCATGGTGCTGAACGTGGCGCTGCTGCCCAAGTTCGGCGGCCAGTATAACCAGGCCTTCCTCACGGCGGCCTGCAACGTCACGCTGGTGGTGGCCGCCGTAGGCACCGTGCTGGTCTGCCTGGGGGTTGCCGCCTACGATAAGCCCGAAAACTTTTTGGGCACCAAAAAAACTGAACCGCTGAAAATGGCGGACATCATCGAGGTGCTGACGCACAACCGCCCGCTGCAGTGCTATATTGCCTCCAACGCCTCCGATAAACTGGCCCAGCAGGTGGCCAGCCAGGCCATCATCAACACACTGTTCAACGGCATCCTCATCGGCAACATGGGCCTTGCCACCATTCTGTCGGTCATCGGCATGGTGCCCGCCATCTTCTTTGCGGCCTTCGGCGCCAAATATGTGGGCAAGCACGGCAGCAAGAACGGCATCGTCACCTGGACCTATGTCAGCATGACCATCACCGCGATGCTGGTGCTCTTCTTTATCTTTGGCACCCCCACCCAGATCGGCGTGATGGGCAGCCCCTCCATGATCGTGTACGTTGTGCTGACGCTGCTGCTCAACGGCTCCAACATGTGCATCACCACCTCCAACACCTCGTATATGGCCGACGCCATTGACTATGAGCTGGATCGCTCCGGCCGTTACATTCCGGCAGTGGTCTCCGGCACCTACAGCCTGGTGGACAAGCTCATCTCCTCCTTTGCGGCGGTCATCGCCACCGGCGCTGTGGCGCTGCTGGGCTACACCACCACCATGCCCCAGCCCACCGACCCCTGCACCTCCGCCATTTTCTGGATGACGCTGTCCCTCAAGTTTGGCCTGCCCCTCATCGGCTGGGTCGTCACTCTGTTGGCCATGCGCGGCTGCCCCCTGACCAAGGAAGAAATGGTCCAGGTACAAAAGCGCATTGCCGAAAAGAAGGCTGCCGCCAAGGCCGCCGCCGAAACCCCGCAGTAAAAACAGTTCGCCATCCGCCGAAAGGGCCCCCGGCTCTTTCGGCTTTGATGGATTTCGACCCATACCTTACAAGGAGATGAATGACTATGAGCAAAAAGACGATCCTGCATACCGGCTGGACCTTTACGAAAGAAGGCCATACCGAATCCGTGACCCTGCCCCACACCTGGAATGCGGTGGACGGCCAGGACGGCGGCAACGATTACTACCGCGGCACCTGCACCTACACCACCCAACTGCCGGAGATCCAGCTGCCGGAAGGCGGCAGGGCGGTGCTGCAGTTTGACGGCGCGGCCATGACCGCGGTGGTCACTCTGAACGGGCAGAAGCTGGCCGAACACAGGGGCGGGTACTCCACCTTCCGGGTGGACATCACCGATGTGCTGCAGGACACCAACACCCTCACCGTCGCGGTGGACAACAGCGACAACGACACCGTCTACCCCCAGAAGGCGGACTTCACCTTTTACGGCGGCCTCTACCGGGATGTGACGCTGCACATTTTGCCCGCCGCCCACTTTGCCATGGCGTCAAACGGCGCGGTGCCGGTCAAGGTGACCCCGGTGGTCACCGACCTGCAGGAGTGCCGCTGTGAGGTGACGGTGGAGGCTTTCGTGGCGGGAGCCGATACCGTGTATTTTGCTCTGGACGGCCAGCAAACCAGCGCCCCGGTGGAAAACGGCACCGCCAAGGCGGTTTTCACACTGGAAAACGCCCATCTGTGGGACGGTCTGGATGACCCCTACCTCTACACTGTCACCGCCCGTCTGGAAAATGGCGAAAGTCAGGCTGTCCGTTTCGGCTGCCGCAAATTCGAGATCGACCCGCAGAAGGGTTTCCTCCTCAACGGGCGCTCCTACCCGCTGAGGGGCGTTTCCCGCCATCAGGACCGCAAGGGGGTGGGCATTGCCATCACCCGGGAGATGATGGAGGAGGATCTGGCCCTGATCCTCGAGATGGGTGCAAATACCATCCGGCTGGCCCACTATCAGCACGCCCAGGCGTTCTATGACCTGTGCGATGAAAAGGGCCTTGTCATCTGGGCCGAGATTCCCTACATCACCATGCACATGCATAACGGCCGGGCCAACACCCTGAGCCAGATGGAGGAGCTCATCGTCCAGAACTGCAACCATCCCTGCATCGCGGTGTGGGGGCTGTCCAACGAGATCACCGCTGCCAGCGCGGTGAACGAGGAGCTGCTGGAAAACCACCGCGCCCTCAACGATCTGGCTCACAAGCTGGACCCCACCCGGCCCACCACCATGGCCAACGTATTCATGCTGGAGATCACCAGCCCCATCCTGGAAATCCCTGACGTGAACAGCTATAACCTCTATTTCGGCTGGTATCTGGGGGAGCTGGATCAGAACGACGACTTCTTTGACGAATACCACGCTAAGTATCCCGACCGCTGCATCGGCTTCAGCGAGTACGGCGCCGATGCCAATCCCGCCTACCAGACCTCCCACCCGGAGAAGGGCGATTACACCGAGACCTACCAGTGCGTGTTCCATGAACATATCGCCAAAATGATCGAGGCCCGCCCCTGGCTGTGGGCCACCCACGTCTGGAATATGTTTGACTTTGCCGCCGATGGCCGGGACGAGGGCGGAAAGAACGGCGAAAACCAGAAGGGCCTTGTCACCTTTGACCGCAAAATCAAGAAGGACGCCTTCTACCTGTATAAAGCCTATTGGAGCAAGGAACCCTTTGTGCACACCTGCGGCAGCCGGTATGTGGATCGGGCCGAGGCGGTCACCGAGGTGAAGGTCTATTCCAACTTGCCGGAAGTGTCGCTGTATCTGGATGGCCGGCTGCTGGAAACGAAGCAGGGCGACAAGGTGTTCACCTTCCGGGTGCCCATCAGCGGCAAGCATTCCATCGAGGCCCGGGCCGGCGGCTATTCCAGCGTGATTCTGGTGAACAAGGTGGATACCCCCAACCCCGCCTACGCCATGGCCAACCGTCAGGCGGTGGTCAACTGGTTCGACGGGGAGCTGGACGAAAGCTGCTGGAGCGTCAAGGACAACATGGCCGCCGCCATGGCCGATGCCAAGGTGGGGCCCATCCTCCAACAGATCAGCGACAAGGCCGCCGCCGCCCGGGGGGACGTGGCCGCCGCCGTCAAGGACAACCCGGCGCTGGTGGCCATGATGCAGCGGGCCATGCAGCGGATGACCATTGAGGGCATGCTCAAGCAGGCGGGTACCGACATTGAGGACATCAAGCAACTCAACCGAGTGTTACAGGGGATTTCCAAGGAGTGAACACCATGAAACAGACCTACTGCAATCCGCTGGATCTGGGCTACCGCTACCAGCACATGAAGGAGGGGCCCCGTGTCGCGGGCTTCCGGGAGGGGGCCGACCCGACGCTGGTGTTTTTCAAGGAGAAATACTACCTCTTTGTGTCCATGTCGGCGGGGTTCTGGTATTCCGACGATCTTGTACGCTGGGACTTTCACCCCGACCCGGATCTGCTGATCTACGACTATGCCCCCGATGTGCGGCAGGTGGGGGAGTACCTGTATTTCTGCGCCAGCCGGAAAGGGCAGAACTGCCCGATTCTGCGCTCCAAAGACCCGCTGCACGAGCCGTTTGAAGAAGTCAGCGCCCCCTTCGCCTTCTGGGACCCCGACCTGTTCCGGGACGACGATGGCCGGGTGTATCTCTACTGGGGCTGCTCCAACACCACGCCCATCTGGGGCGTGGAGATGGACCCCGAGACCATGATGCCCATCGGGGAAAAGAAGGAGCTGATCTTCGGGCAGGAAGAGACTTTGGGCTACGAGCGTCCCGGCGACAACGGGGTGGTCAACCGGGAGGCCAGCGTGGTGTATCAGGCGCTGAGAAAGCACTACAACCCCGCCACCGGCAAGCTGGAATTTCCGCCGGAGATGCAGCATGTTCCCGGCATCAACACCGACGATCTGGCCGCCATGTTTTTTGCGGTGGGCAAGCCCTACATCGAGGGCGCCTATATGACCAAACACGACGGTACCTACTACCTGCAATACGCCTGCCCCGGCACCCAGTACAACACCTATGCCGATGGCGTCTATACGTCGGATTCGCCGCTGGGGCCCTTCACGCTGCAAAGCTCCAACCCCTTCTCGGCGGTGCCCGGCGGCTTCATGACCGGTGCGGGTCACGGCAGCACCATCGCCGACCGGTACGGCAACTACTGGCATGCCGCCACCATGCGTATCTCGGTCAACCACGACTTTGAGCGCCGGGTGGGGCTGTTCCCGGCGGGCTTTGACAAGGACGGGGTGCTCTTCTGCAACCAGAATTTTGCCGATTACCCCCACCGTATGCCGGAGGGCCCCTTTAACGCGGCGGATTGGCAACCTGCATGGATGCTGTTAAGCTACCAAAAGCCGGTCACGGCATCCTCCACCGCACCGGGTAGCGATCCGGCCCTGGCGGTGAACGAGACCTGTCGGGACTGGTGGAGCGCCGGCAGCGAGGCACCCGGTCAGTGGCTCTGCGTGGATCTGGAACAAGAACAGGACATCCGGGCCATTCAGGTGAACCTGGCCGATGAAGGACTGGCGGTGGACTTCCCCGACGACAGCTACGGGGATGACCGGGGAACCCGCCACATCGAACTGCAGCCGCAGATCTCCCACTACACGGTGGAAACCAGCCTGGACGGCAAGACCTGGACCACCCGGGAGACGGTGGCCCGGGAATGTTCCAATGGATATTATGAATATCCCGAGGGCATCCGGGCCCGGTATGTGCGGGTGATGGGCGGCTCGCTGCCCTACGGCCAGACGCTGCGCATCAGCGGGCTGCGGGTCTTTGGCAACGGCAGCGGCGAAAAGCCCGCCCGCGCCCGGGCCGCAGCAAAGCGGGTCGGCCCGCTGGACGGAAAAGTAAGCTGGCAGCACCTGGAAAACGCCCAGGGCTGCAATGTGCGCTACGGCATCGCCCCTGACAAACTTTACCACAGCTGGCTGGTCTATGGCGCCGACGAGGTGAAACTGTCTACCCTCATGGCGGGACAGACCTATTACGTCTGCGTGGACAGCTTCAACGAAAACGGCATCACCACCGGCGACATCATCAAAATGGAGGGCTGAGCCATGCTCAAAAAAGCGATCCAGCAGTTCATGCTGGGAACGGTACTGAACAACGAGACCCAGGCCCGGGAAACACTGGCCGCCCTCAAGGCTGCCGGATACGACGGCATCGAGCTGTGCGGGTTCATGATCCATCCCATCGGGTTCATGGTCAAGCTGCTGACCAAGGCTGCCGGCATGCCGGTGGGCAAGGGCGGCCATCTGGACTGGCACAAGCTGGTACAGGAGGCCGGGCTGTCAGTGGTCAGCCTGCATACCGATCTGGGCAGCCTGGAGCGGGATGCGAAAGCGGTGGCACAGGAGGCCCAGAGCTTCGGGACCAAGTATGTGGTCATCACCGGCATGTACCGGTTTGACTACGGGAGCGAAGCCGCCGTGCGTGATCTGGCCGCCCGGCTCAACAAGGCAGGAGAGGCCCTTCTGCAGGAGGGCGTGGAGCTGCTCTACCACAACCATAACTGCGAGCTGCGCCGGGTGAATGACGAACAGCGGGCCTATGATATTTTGCTGGAGGAGACCGATCCCCGGTTTGTGAATTTTGAGTTCGACAGCTACTGGTTTACCGAGGGCGGCGCCAACGCGCTGGCCTGGATGCAGCGGCTGGGCCATCGCATGAAGCTGTGGCACATCAACGACCGGGGCAGCCGGGTGACCGGCAGCGCCGTCACCCCCATCCTGAAAACCGACAGTATGGAACTGGGAACCGGCAACATGGACCTGGACAGCCTGCTGGAACAGGCCCTGCAGGTCAACGTGGACGCGGTGATTCTGGAGAGCCACCGCAACTGGATTGACGGCAGTCCGGTGAAAAGCGCGCAGATCAGCGCGCAATTCCTGAACCGGATTCCGGAATAAAATCGGAGAAAAGGCAACGTGAAGCCAGCGAAGGGAGAAATACCAATGAAAGCCACTTTTGCCTCCGTAAAGGAGTTGGTGTAAGATGATTGCCATCGGCTGTGACCACGGCGGGTATGAACTCAAGCAGAAAATTTTGGCTCACCTGCAAGAGCGCGGGCTGGAATACAAGGATTTTGGCTGTGACTCCACCGCATCGGTGGATTACCCCGTCTACGGTAGGGCTGTAGCCCGCGCCGTCGCGGACGGCAGCTGCGAGAAAGGCATAGTCATCTGCAGCACCGGTATCGGTATTTCCATTGCGGCCAACAAGGTGCCGGGCATCCGCTGCGCCTTGTGCGGGGATTGCTTTTCCGCCAAAGCCACCCGGCTGCACAACAACGCCAACGTGCTGGCGCTGGGAGCGCTGGTCGTCGGGCCCGGGCTGGCGCTGAAAATTGTGGATACCTTTCTGGACACGCCTTTTTCCGGGGAGGAAAAACACCTCCGCCGGGTAGCCCAGCTGGAGGAACCCTGAGGCAATACCGCTCAAGGACCGGCGCAGCACCATCACGCGGTATTCCATCCGGGAGGCGCCCATTGTGGGCAAAGCCGCGAGGAAGAGCGGGTTGCGTCCGTGCGCAACCTGATGCAGAATTTGCAAAAAAAAATAAAAGGTTGGTTTTTGGGATTCCATCCCGCTCTGGGTGGTGACGCTCAAAGGAAATTATGGGATTATAAAAAGCACCGGCACGTCGCAAAAAACGTGCCGGTGTTTTTATGCTTGATGTTCCAGAATCCAAACCAGTAAATCGTCTGCTTTCGCTTGCCCACTGGCGACCTGCCAGATGATATCAATCAGTTCCTGTTGGTCATACGCCAGTTCAATCCCGTTGACAGCCAGAAACACCAGCATGACGTGTGCGCCGATCCGCTTATTTCCATCCACGAAGGGGTGATTACAGACCAAACCAAACCCAAGCTGCGCCGCTTTTGCCTGAACGGACGGATACAGAGATTGCCCGCCAAACGTGGCAAACGGTGCGTTCAAGGCGGAATCCAGAAGCCCCTCATCACGGATGCCCGCAGTGCCGCCAAAGGTTGCCAGCAAATCATCGTGCAGCCTTAAAACCTGTTGCCGGCTTAGGATTTTCATTTGGCCAGCACCTCATACGCCTGTTTGTTTTTCGACATCAAGCGTTTGGAGATTTCCAGAATATCCTCATCCTTTGCCTGCTGCTCCTTTTCCAGTTGGCTGAACTCCATCAGGATGTAGCGCGGCACGTTGTTTTTCAGAATCACTGCGGCGCCATTTTCGTCCACCATCCGTGCCACACGGGAAAAATTCTGATTGGCCTCCGTAATGGATACCAGATTGTCTGTATTGATCATCATTGGGTATCACCTCCTGTCACTCATAGTATACACGAATTATAGGATATATTCAACCTATTTTCTTGAAAGAGGTGATTGCTTATCGAAATCAAAAACCCCAAAGAGATTCGGGAATACCGCGAGTCCATCTTTTTCGGGCTTACTACCCGGCAATTCATCTGCTCACTGCTGGCCCTCGGGGTGGCTGCGGGGTTGCAAGCGACTATCGGGCGCTTGCAATGCTGGCCCTTCGGGGCCAGCAACCGCACGAGCGTGCCAGCTCTGCTGGCTGGCGGGCCTGAAGCCCGCCAAGCGGTGGGCGTTTATTTTTTGCTCCAGCCCTATATGGGTACAGAGGAAATCGGCTGGATGTGCATTCTGGCCGCGGCGCCCTTTGCCGCCTGCGGTTTTTTCCGCTACCACGGCATGACCGCCGAACAGTTCCTGTGGGCGTGGGTCAAGTCCGAACTTCTGTACCCCAAAAAGCTGGTGTTTCGCTCGAGCAATGTGTATCACCACGCCCTGGAACCGGCCATTGCCGTGGGCTGCCGCCCCCAAAAGAAACGTAAAAACAAGGAGAAAAGCCATGGTAAAAACGCTTAACCGCAGCCGCAGGCAGGAACGCGTCAAATTTAAGGTGCCGCGCTCGGTGCAGCAGGCCATTCCCATCCGCCGTATCTGGCAGGATGGGATTTTTCAGGTGGGGAACCAATTTTCCAAAAGTTTCTCCTTCACCGATATCAACTACGCCATCGCCGGTAAGGGAAAGAAAAAACCTGAGACGGTATCGGCATATCGGCTTTCGTTTGGGAATGAACGTATCGACAGGAAAGCGGCTTATTCCCTGCAATTCGCGGAGAAACAACCCGAGCATCCCTGCCGTGGAATGTCAAATGAGCGCTAAAAGAACAGATTACGCTGTTTCTGTTGTACCCGGGCGGCGTTTGAGATATCCTTCTGCTAAAGTATACTCGGAGTGTCTCACGATCTTCTCTATCGGGAAGATAGTTATTTGAAAAAGAAGAAGATTCATGGTAAGATTACAATACAGGAATTTTTATAACCATACCACCTCGGGAAAAGGAAGTGAAGGAATGCTGAGGATCGGGATCCTTGAAGACGAAAAGGCGCACAGCGATGAGCTGATCCGTTTTTTGGAGCGGTACAGGAGCGAGCACGGGAGCTTTTCCTATTCCGTTAAGGTCTATGACGCAGGCAGAAAGCTGCTCTTCGACTACAAACAGGACTGCGACCTGATCTTCCTGGATATACGCCTGCCCGATATGCTGGGCATCGATGCGGCACGGGAGATCCGAAAAATCGATCACAATGTGATGATCGTTTTTGTTACGAGTCTCACGCAGTACGCTATCGACGGCTACACGGAAAACAAGGTGCTGCTGTGGAATGATGAGACACAGCGGAAAATCGAATGTCTGGAAGTGCTTCCGACAGGCTTACCCGATGAGGAACCCTTGTCCGTCAAACGATACATTCCTCTCCATTTTCTTCATTATCCCATCCACAGGCTCCACAACGCGCTGGACGGCAGCACAAGAAGAAGCGCGGGCATCAGGTCCACCAGCGGCACCGACTTGATGCGGGAGACTCGGAACCCCGCCGCCATGGTGAGGATGCCGCCGCAGGCGGACAGGTCGGCAAACATGGTGGGGGTCAACACATTGGCCAGCAGGCGGCCCGCGCCGAACACCAGCAGCAAGATGACACACTGGGGCAGCGGAATGGCGCAGACCGACAGCCCCAGCGAGGCGGCGAAAATCAGCGCGGTAAAGCCGTCCAGCACCGCCTTGGCCAGCAGCAGGTTGGGGTCGCCGGTGATGCCCTCCGTCAGAGCGCTGTACCAGCCGAAGCCGCTGCAGCAGAACAGCGCCACCGCCGTGATGTAAAATTCCATATCGATCTGGTCACTTCCCAGATGCAGCACCCCCACCAGCTTTTTGAAAAAGCGGCCTGTCCATTGCTCCAGATGCAGCAGGTGCCCCACCACAAAGCCCACCAGAATGGCCAGCACCACCGCGGTCATGCCGGACGCCTTGATGATGGAATTGACGCCGATGGCAATGGCGCAGTAGCCGAACAGGCCCGGCAGATGTTCCTTCAAAGCCGGGGGCAGGATTTTCCCCAGCGCCGTTCCCAAAAGACCGCCCACAAGCACGGCAGCACAGTTTGTCAAAACTCCGATTGGCATTGGTTTCTCCTTTCAAAAAACAGCGCCCTTCCAGACGCCTTGCAGGCAGTTCTCGAAGGGCGCATTGTTTATCCTTGTTTATGTGCGCAGCAGCGCCACGGCCACATCGTTCACATTGGTGCCGGTGGGGCCGGTGACCAGCAGTCCGTCCACCTCTTTCAGCGCGTGGTAGGCGTCGTTTTGTTTCAGCACCTCGAACACATCCAGCCCGGCGGCCTGCAGGGCGGCGCTGGTATCGCCGTCCACGTAACCGCCCGCCGCGTCGGTGGGACCGTCGGTGCCGTCGCTGCCCACGCTGAACACCGCGGCGTTCAGCCCGGCAATGCCCGGCGCGGCGGCAAGGGCCAGCTCCTGATTGCGGCCGCCCAGCCCCTTGCCGGTGAGGTGCACCACCGTTTCGCCGCCCGCAAGGAACGCCAACCGGCGGCCGTCCCCGGCGTGGGTGCGCAGCACGCTGGCCAAAAAGCTGCCAGCCTCCCTCGCCTCGCAGCAAAGCTGGTCGGTGAGCAGCATCGGCTCATAGCCCAGCGCACGGCACTGCACCGCCGCTGCGGCGCACAGCTCCCGCACGCTGCCGGTGATGCGGGTGGTCACGTTGTCCAGTGTTTTGGGGGTCTCCACCGTCAGCAGGCGGCGGGCCTCCCCGGACAGCTTCAGGTCATATTTTTCTGCGATGGCCAGCGCCTGACGGCAGGTGGAGGCATCGGGACAGGCAGGCCCGGAGGCGATCATGTCCAGCGGGTCGCCCAGAATGTCGCTGAGCACCACCGCGAACACTTTTGCCGGGGCGCAGGCCTGGGCGAACCGTCCGCCCTTGACCCGTGACAGCCGCTTGCGGATGGTGTTCATCTCCACGATGTCGGCGCCGCAGGCCAGCAGCTGGCGGGTGATGTCCTGCAATTCCTCGCCGGACACAAAGGGCTGCTCGAACAGGGCGCTGCCGCCGCCGGAGAGCAGAAACAGCACGGTATCGTCGGCGGTCAGCCCCTGCACCAGCTCCAGTGCGCGGGCGGTGGCGAAAAAGCTGCCGTTGTCCGGCACCGGGTGGCCCGCCTCGTAGCAGTCCACGCCGGGGATGGCGCCTTTCACGTGGTCATATTTCGTCACCACCACACCGCCGTCCACCTGCCCCAGCGTGTCCACAGCGGCCTTTGCCATCTGCCACGCGGCCTTGCCCGCCGCCACCAGCAAGGTGCGGCCGGGGCCAGGGCGGAACTCCGCCAGAGCCCGGCGGATGGCTTCATCGGGCAGCACCGCCTGAATGCTGGCGCGGACGATGGCATCCGCGTCATGGCGCAGCGTTAGATTCATACAAATTCCTCCTCAGCGCACCAGACAGGGGCGCTTGTGGTCGTACTTCCAGCCGGGGATGAGATACTGCATCGCCATGGCGTCGTCCCGGTCGTGGCTGGGCAGCTTGTTGTACAGGGCGTTGGCGGCCATGACCTTGTCCATGTCCAGCGTCACGCCAAGGCCCGGCGCGGCGGGCACCTGCAATTTGCCGCCGATAATTTGCGGGGTGTCCTTGAGAAGATTCTGGCCGTCCTGCCAGATCCAGTGGGTGTCCAGCGGGGCGGGTTCCCCCACCGCCGCCGCGCCCACCTGTGCAAAGGCGGCGAGGGTGATGTCAAAGTGGTTGTTGGAATGAACACCCCAGCTCAGGCCCCAGCTGTGGAGCAGCTGGCTCATGCGGATGGCGCCGTCGAAGCCCCAGAAATGGGGGTCGGCGAGAATGATGTCGCAGGCGTTGAGGCTGACGGTGTGGTAGAACTGCCGCCAGTCGGTGGCGATCATGTTGGTGGCCACCTGGAACTGGGTGGCGTTTTTGAACTCCCGCATGATCTCCCGGCTGGAATAGCCCGCCTCGGGGCCGCAGGGATCCTCCACATAGGTCAGCACGTTATGCATATTTTTGCACAAACGGATGGCCTCGTCAAGGCTCCACGCGCCGTTGGGGTCGATGTTGATGCGCGCCTCCGGGAACGCCTTTTTCAGCGCACGGCAGGTCTCCATCTCGGTGTCGCCGTCCAGCACGCCGCCCTTGAGCTTGAAGTTGGCAAAGCCGTACTTCTCCCGCAAAGCCTGGGCTTCCTCCACCACGCGGGCGGGGGTGAGGATCTCCTCCCGGCGCAGGCGGAACCAGGCATCGGCGCTGGCGCTCTCGTCCAGATACTGCATGGCGGCGGCGGGGGTCCTGTTCTTGTCGGACACATAGAACAGATACCCCAGCATTTCCACCTCGGTGCGCTGCTGGCCCTCGCCCAAAAGCTGGCACATGGGCACGCCCAGATACTGACCCAGCAGATCCAGCATGGCGCACTCGATGGCCCACTCGCTTTTGACGACGAATTTCAGCTTGGAGATGTCCAGCGTCTGGATGCCCTCACCGTCGTCCCCGGCGGCGGGGTTGGCCAGCCTGTGGATGGTCTGCAAAATCTGACGGTAGCAGGCCACCGGCTGGCCCTCCACCAGCGGGCGGACGGCGTTGAGGCAGTCGCAGGTATAGTCGCCGCCGTGGATCTCGCCGATGCCGGTGTGCCCAGCGCTGTCGGTGAGGATGACCAGATTGCGGGTGAAGCAGGGTGCGTGCGCCCCGGACAAGGTCATGAGCATGCTGTCATATCCGGCCACCGGGATGACCTGCATGGTTTGGATGATGGGAGAATCCATGGCGGTCTCCTTTCAACGCACCAGACAGGGCTTTTTGTTGTCAAAGGTCCAGCCGGGAATGAGGTACTGCATGCCCACCGCGTCATTGCGGGCGCCCTTGCCGTAGCATTTGTCCATGTACAGCTGGTGGGCCTTCATCACCTGCTCCCGGTCCACCTCGATACCGAGGCCCGGCTTGGCGGGCAGGTCGATGCAGCCGCCCACAATCTGCATGGGTTCTTTGGTGAGCCGCTCGCGGCCCTCCTGCCAGATCCAGTGGGTGTCGATACCGTTCATCTTGCCCGGGATGGCGGCAGCGCACTGCACCACCATGGCAAGGGAAATGTCAAAGTGGTTGTTGGAGTGGCAGCCCCACATCAGGCCGAAGTCGTTGCACAGCTGGCCCACCCGGACGGAACCTTCCATGGTCCAGAAATGGGGGTCCGCCAGAGGAATGTCCACGCTTTGCAGGGTCAGGGCGTGGCACATCTGCCGCCAGTCGGTGTTGATCATGTTGGTAGCAGTGGGCATCATGGCGGCCTTGCGGAACTCCGCCATCACCTCGCGGCCCGAGAAGCCTTTCTCGGCGCCACAGGGGTCTTCCACGTAGGCAAGCACTTTTTTCAGGTCAGGAGCCACCTCCAGCGCCTCTTCCAGGCTCCAGCAGCCGTTGGGATCCAGGTCCACGCGGGCGTTGGGGAAGGCCTCCTTGATGGCGGTGACCGCCTTGACCTCCTCCTTGGGCGTCAGAACGCCGCCCTTGAGCTTGAAGTCCTCAAAGCCGTACTTCTCATGGGTGGCCTTGGCCAGCGCCACGATGGCTTCCGGGGTCAGCGCCTCCTCGTGACGCAGACGGTACCAGTCGCATTCAGCATCCGGCTCTGCCTCGTACTCCAGATCGGTCTTGTTGCGATCGCCCACATAGAATAAGTAGGACAGGAACCGCACCCGCTCTCGTTGAACGCCGTCCCCCATCAGGGCGGCGGCGGGAACATCCAGCAGCTTGCCCATCAGGTCCAGCAGCGGGGCCTCGATGGCGGTGACCACATGCACGCCCGTGCGCAGGTCAAAGGTCTGCAAACCGCGTTCGTCATCCTTGATATTGGCACTCAGCCAAGCGCGGACCTTATTCAGTGTGGCCTTGTAGTCCACCACGCGGGTGCCCAACACCAGATGTTCCACATCCTTGAGGGCTTGGGTGATTTTTTCGCCGCCGGGCACCTCGCCCACTCCCTCGGTGCCCTCGGAATCCGTCAGAATGACGATGTTGCGGGTGAAGTAGGGCGCGTGCGCGCCAGACAGATTCAGCTCCATGCAGTCGTGACCCGCCACCGGGAACACTTCCATTTTAGCGATAACAGGAGAGTTTTTCACGTTTGTTTCCTCCTCAAATGAGTTTCATATCCACCAGCACCCGACGCAGCTTTTCCTTTTCGGCGGGGGTCAGCTCGCCGATGGGTTCCAGGCACTTGCCCACGGGGATACCCTGTAAAGTCAGGCCCTCCTTGATGACCTCGGGGAAGGTGCCCATGGAGCAGGCGATGCGCAGCGGGGCCAGACGGTACTGGGCCTCCAGCGCGCCGTTCCAGTCGCCGTCCACGAACTTGTCGTAGATGTCGGCCACCACGCGGGGGGCGACGTTGGCGCAGCTGGCCACCGCGCCGGAGCAACCGTAGTGCAGGCCGGCGTAGATCAGGGTATCGCGGCCCATCATGACATTGAAATGGTCACGGTAGGGGGCGGTCAGGCGCAGGTATTCCTCGGTGTTGGTCATGTCGCCGGTGGAATCCTTCACACCGATGATGTTGGGGCAGGCCTCGGCCAGACGGGCCACGGTGGCGGGGGCGATGGTGACGTTGGTCTTGGGCTTGTTGTTGTACATGATGACCGGCAGCGTGGTGGAATCCGCGATGGTCTTATAATAGGTAAACAGCTCGTCCTGGGTCTGGCTGACGAACATGGGGGTCAGCACGCTGACGGCGTCGTAGCCGCCCACCTGCTCCACCAGCTTGATGAGGCGGCAGACTTCGCGGGTGGTGATGTGGGAGCAGCCGGCCAAAAGCTGGATGGGCTTGCCGTAGCGGTCGGTCCTGCCGGCCACCGCGTCGCGGACGGTCTCGAGAATTTTGATGAACTGTGCATCGTTGATGGCGTAGAACTCGCCGGTGGTGCCCAGCGGGAACAGGCCGTGGACGCCGTTGTCCACCAGATGCACGGCCATTTTGGCGAGGGCCGCGTAATCCACATCGCCGTTTCCGTCAAAGGGGGTGATGATGGGGGGGATGATGCCATAAGGTTTATACATAAGTATCACTCCTGATTGTCAAATCTGCTCCACCAGCGGAACAGCGCAAAGACCGCGTCCCGTTCCGGCAGAGGGTTGGTGGTGAGGGCCGCCGCGTCGGGCAGTTCCCGCACCTTGATACGCCGGGAATAAAACCGATTGACCAGAAACACCGCCGCCTGATCAGGGGCCAGCCGTACCGCCCCCAGACCGGGCGCGGCCTGCGCCAGCAGCGCCAGATGACGGCAGACGGCCTGCGGCACCTGCTCCGGGTGTTCGGCGCAGAGAAGA
>CALZZE010000036.1 GCA_945830575.1 uncultured Subdoligranulum sp.
CCATACAACCGACGAGGCAAAGTCAATGTGTTCCTATCATAGTGACGACACATGTGGAGACGGTTGTTTTGATGTCAAAAGTGAACACACCTAAGGGCTAAAACCCTTATCAGGCTGTCAAAAAAGTCCAATCACAACGAGAAACCTTGCCATCATTCGTAGGGGCGGGACAGCCCGTAAGGGTGCCCTGCAGTCCCGCCCGCAAAAGGTGGCCTTACAACGATGTTTCTTGTTTGGCTGTGCATCACGGGGCGTCGAGGACGCCGCCCCCTACAAACGCGAATTGAGGTTTTTCGACACGCTGCTAAGGGCTAAAACCCTTATAATATAAGGCTTTTTCGATGCCTACGGGACACAAAAAAACACCCCCGAACCGAAGTTCGGCCCGGCGGAACGCAAACCGCCCGCTTGGCGGGCCTCATGCCCGCCACCCGGCAAGGCCGGGACGCTCGTGCGGTTGCAGGCCGTGCTTTTCGATTCTCGTACGGGTCATGCACCTGCCGGGCATCCCAGAACGTAAGCAACAAGAAAAAGCACCCTGCTTTCCAGCAAGGTGCTTCTTGTTTGCATGACCCGTACGGGAATCGAACCCATGTTACAGCCGTGAAAGGGCCGTGTCTTAACCGCTTGACCAACGGGCCGCATAGAATACAAGATTTCGCTAAAACAGCAAGCAACCCACCGGCCACTATTGCAACCGGTCCCCAAGTATTTTAGCGAAACCTTGTAATCCTGTGGTAGCGGTAACTGGATTTGAACCGGTGACACTTCGGGTATGAACCGAATGCTCTAGCCAACTGAGCTATACCGCCATATGTGAGCGCTCTTGAAAAGCGCTCCATCATTATACGGGAAAATCCGGCATCTGTCAAGTAGTTTTGTCCCAAATTTTCAAAAAAATTCTTCCAAAACTTCACTTTTTTCCGCTTCGGTCAGCGTCAGGCGCACCGGGGCGGGCGCGTCGTCCTCCCGGCACAGCGCCAGCTGCCAGTAGCTCAGCCCCAGCCATTGCCCGAACTTGTACCCGGTGTGCGCCTCCAGCCCGAACCGGGTGAACCCCATCGCCCGGTGGAACGCGTCGCTCTGGGGGTTGGGGCTGGCCACCAGCGCAAAGGCGTTGTGGTAGCCCTGCCGTCGCAGCGCCGCCAGCAGCGCGCCGTACAGCCGCCGCCCCACGCCCTGCCCCACCGCCTCCGGCGCGCAGTAGATGGTGGTCTCGGCGTCCCAGGCGTAGGCCTGCCGGGTGTGCCACGGATGGGCGCAGGCGTAGCCCAGCAGCCGCCCGTCGGCGCTTTCCGCCAGCAGGAACGGCCCGCTGCGCAGCGTATCCGCCACAAACTGCTCGTACTGCGCCGCCGTCACGGTGTCGTACTGAAAGGTGGCGGTGCTGTGGGTCACATACCAGTTGTACAGCTGCGCCACCGCGCCGCCGTCCTCCGGCACGGCCCACCGCAGCGTCACCCGGTTGTCCCGCTGCCACGCGGCGGCAAGGGCCTCCTTGTCCGCCTTGGACAGCCGTTTCAGCGCGGCCTCCCGGCGCAGCGCGGCGCTTTTGTCGGCGCAGCGCTCCGCGTAGGCCAGCGCCGCGCCGCCCTTCATTCTGGTGTACCGCGCCCCTGTGCCGCGCTTGTGGGCGCGCAGACGGCGGGCAAGGTCATTTGTCCAGCCCGCGTACAGGCTGCCGTCCGGGCAGCGCACCATATACGCCCAGGCGCTCTCGTCCGGCAGGCGGTCGGCGGCGGTGCTGGGCGCGGGGCCGAAACGGGGGGCCTCCACCCTCAATCCCCCGTCACCGGCCGCCCGTTGGCCCGCAGCGTGCGGCGGCAGGCCTCGATGGCGGTGGCCTTGTCATCGGCGGTGATGAGGAACCGGCTGGGATGGCAGAACCGCAGCCCCAGACCGCTCACCCGCCGCAGTTCCTCCTCGGGGCGGCCCGCCCACGCCGGGGGAAACGGCAGCTTGCTGCGCTTGGTGCGGTTGTCGGTGACGCACTGGGCGCTGTACCCGCCCCGCTGGCTGGGATACACCACAAACAGCGCGTCGGTCTTGTACAGCGCGTTCTTCCACGGCATGTAGGCGGGCAGCACCACGATGCCGTCCCGCATGTTGGCGTAGGCCCGGCGCACCGTGTCGTCGGCCCGGTTCACCGCGTTGGCGGCCTCGATCTCATTTTCCAGAATCTGCTTCGCCACCGCCACTGCCCGGAAAAAGCAGGCGTCCGCATCATCCTTGGAATCCCACACCGGGTTGAAGCTGCCGATGGCGTCCGCCAGCAGATTGCTCTCGCCGGTGTTGTCGTTCAGGTCCAGCGGCTGCACAAAGTTTTCGTCCAGCAGCCGGGCCTGATGCTCCCCCACCAGACGCGGCCCGAACACCTGCCACAGCAGCCCGAACGCCGCGTAGGGCACCCCGTTGGGGCGGGTCTCCCGCGGCTCGGAGTGGTGGTCAAACATGCCGCAGCCCACATCGTACACGATGCCGTCAAAATTGTCCGGCACCACAAACCCCCGCGTTACCTGAATGTCGGGGCGTAAAATCTGCAAAAGCGCCGTGGAAAAAACATCGTCGGCATGGAATTTGCCGCCGTGTGTAAAGCCTTTGGATGGTACTTTCATGGGGATTCCCTCCTTGTTCTGGGGGTATTATAGCACAAAACCCGGCGGGGAGCAAACCCCTTGCCGCGGCGGGGCGTTTGTGCTATACTTAATTTGAGTTATTATGTAAATATGGGGATAAAAAATTTATGGACAGGAAAACCCTCAAACAGAGCTGGCGGTGCAGCGTGCTGCCCGCCCTGCTGGCGCTGGCGGCGGCCTTTGTGGCGCGGTATCAGCTGGAACTGTCGGACGGCGTCACCGCCGACTTCCTCGCCGGACAGTGGCCGCTGTACGCGCCGCTCAACGCGCTCACCGCCTTCTGCCTCACGCTGGCGCTGTTCGCCCTGCTGGGCCGCTGGAGCCGCGCCACCGGCATCTCCGGCGCGGTGTTCACCGTGCTGGCGCTGGTGAACTACTATACCCGCGACCTGCATGGCTCGGCGCTGATGCCGCAGGACGTGCTCAATCTGGGCACCGCCGCCGAGGTCATGGGCAGCTATACGCTGCACATCACCAGAACGGTGATGATGATTGCACTGCTGTATCTGCCGGTGCTGGCGCTGGCATGGGTGCAGGCAAGGCTGGCCGCGCCCCGGCCCGCAAACTGGAAACAGCGGGGCATCCGGGTGCTGGGCAGCGCGGCGAGCATCTTTGCCATTCTGTACATCGGCTATTTCAGCCCCCGCCCCATCAAGCCCAAGGAAACCTACGGCTGGGCGTGGCAGAACACCTACTACAAATACGGCTATCTGGCGGGCACCATCGAGGCGGCGTCGCTGCTGGTGAACCCCATCATCCAGCCGGAGGGCTACACCGATGCCGCCGCGGCTCAGTGCGCCGCCATCTGCCCCGCCGACGAGGTGCTGGAACAGCAGTACCCCGACATCGTGATGATCCTGTCCGAGAGCTTTTATAACTTCTCGCTGGTGACCGACCTGCAGGCGGACGCCGACATTTTCCCCGTCACCGGCAGTCTGGACAACGCCGTGCTGGGCCACACCGTCAGTCCCCATGTGGGCGGCGGCACCAACGCCAGCGAGTATGAGATGCTCACCTCCAATTCCATGATGCTGATGCCCAGCATCACCCCCTTTAACTGGCTGAACCTCCACGACGCCAACAGCTTTGTGAGCTACGTGAAGCAGCTGGGCTACGCCACGCTGGCCGCCCATCCCTACACCAACTCCAACTACCGGCGGGATTCCGCATGGCGGGCGCTGGGCTTTGACGAGACGCATTTTGAGGCGGACTTCCCCACCAGAGAGTATTACGGCGACCGGCCCTACCAGACCGACAGCGCCACCTACCGGGACTTGGCGGCGCTGTACGAGGCCATGCCGGAAAACCAGCCCCGCTGCCTGTTTCTGGTGTCCATCCAGAGCCACGGCGACTACGACATGAACGCCCCTGAGCTGGATCTTGTCCACGCGGGCACCGACTACGGCAGCTATGACGCGGTGATGGACGAGTACCTGTCCTGCATGCGGCTGTCCGATGCGGCGGTGGGGGAGCTGTGCGCCTATTTTGAGCGTGTCTACGAGGAGACCGGCCGCAAGGTGGTGGTGGCCATGGCGGGCGACCACGCCCCCAGCTTTGTGGACCACGTGGCGGACAAGGACATCGCCGAGCCCAACGATCTGCAGATTTTAGAGCGCAGCACGCCGTTTTTCATCTGGGCCAACTACCCGCTGGAAAACAGGGACGAGGCCGTCAGCGAGACCGACGACCTCAACCGCATGGACCTGTGCCTGTTCGCGCCCACCGTGGCCCAGCAGGCGGGCCTGCCGCTGACCAGCTGGTACAAGTATCTGCTGGAGGTGAAAAAGGTCACGCCGGTCATCACCGCGGGCAACGATTACATGACTGCCGACGGCGTCACCCGCCGCTACGGCGACAATGTGGCCGCCGACCGCTGGGTACACGGCTACTTCTATCTGGAATACAACAACATCGGCACCGGCGCAAAGCGCGATCAGGCGCTGTTCCGCCTGCCGTAAAGGGGAGACCGCGATGAGGAAACAATACGGTTTCACGCTGGTGGAACTGATCGTTGCGGTGGCCATTCTGGGCATCACGGCGGCCGTCACCGTGCCCGCCCTGACCGGATACGTGGACAAAGGCAGCGAGCAGAAGGCCGTTGCCGAGGCCCACACCTGCGTGGCCGTGGCGGAAAGCCTTGCCGCCCAGCGGCTGATGGAGGGCACGCTGGCAGGCTGGGCGGACTGGGACGGAAGCCCGCCGGACGCCGACCTGACAGGCTTCCGCCACGCGGGGCAGGGGCATTACGTCAAAACCGGCGGCGGGCAGCAGCCTGCCGGGGCGGGGGCCTGCGCCGAAGTGACGCAGCAGGCCGAAACGCCCGGCACCGTCGCCCAGCTGTGGTGCAACGGCGACGGCGCGGTGGCAAGGCTGGTCTACGTGACGGAAGGGTACACCGTGGTGTACGCCCGCGCCATGACAAAGACCGGAATTTTGCAGCCGGCACCCACGCCGGAGTCGGTGCCGGTGCCCACACCCAGCTTCACGCCGGCCCCCACGGCAACGCCCACAGCCAAGCCCACGGCCACACCGACGCCAAAGCCCACGCCGACGCCCACGCCAAAGCCGGAGGATGGGAGTGAGCATTTCATCATCACAGGCCCTTACGCCAAAGTTACCGTCACGGCAAAACCATGGCCCACCGGGGACGGCAGCCTTGCCATGCAAGCGGGCGAATTTTATCATCAGGACGGCAGGCTGTATTTTATTTATGCGGATTTCACATGGTCTCAGCAGCAGCCGCCCACCTCGGGCTGGTATTCCGGCAAGGTACTCCCCATTCTCACGGACAGCAGCGTGCTGTATACCGAGACCACCATCGGGCATCCCAACGTGGATGCGGGATACTCCAACAGCGATTTTGACACCATAGGCCCCATCAAGGGCGGCTACCTGTTCACCTACAACGACAGACACGCCCTCTATGTTCGCGGGTACGATGCTACGCACGGACAGGTGCCCGAAAAGGAACCATGGAACTGGGTCAAAGTGACCGGCGCGTATGAGATTGAGCTGACCATCCCCGGAACGGTCTCGCTGACGATCCGCGTGGTGGATGCCGCCGGGGAGCCGGTTCCCGATGTGGAGCCGGTTCTGCAGGGGTATATGACCGCCAGCAAGGGCGGCGGACTCTACACGCTGGCAGCCTTCCCCGTCGACCCCGGCGGGCAGGAGGGCACCGTGGGGCGCATCGGCTTCGTGGGTGCCCGTCAGGTCATGGCGGACGGAACCTCCCGGATGATTCGGGACGCGGACTATTATCGCTGGGCCTCCGGCAGTGCCTCCCGGGGCGTTGCCTCTGCCGTGAATGAGGACGGGACGGGGTTCCGGTTCACCGCCACGAAATATCAGGCAGGCGGGGAGATCGCGCTCACGCTGGTGGTGACGCATACCGCGCACCTGAAGGAGCAGCAGGCCGGAGCGCTGGAGGCGACCTGCCTGCAAAAGAAGAGCGAAGCTCACTATCACTGTGCTCTGTGCAGCAGGTACTTCCTCACGAAGGACGACAGCGAGGTGGCCGAGGGCGGCTGGGAAGGCCAGCTGGGCAGCCATCAGTATGCTTTCTATGGGAAATTTGAAAAATCCGATGAGACAAACCACTGGCATCAGTGCGCGGTCTGCGGCCGGCGGTTCGATGAACAGCCCCACCAGATGCCGGCGAGCTGGTCTCAACATTCTCAAAACGGACAGCTGCTCTATGAGTACCGCATCTGTACGGACTGGAGATGCGATTACGAGGAGCGGCGGTATCCCGGATAGGTCACAGCGGACCGAAAACTGAACCAAAAAGAAAGGCAGTGTTTTATGCAATTTACCGAACTGACCAACGTGGCCCCTGAGATCATCCGGGCCACGCAGGCAATGGGCTTTACCGAAATGACGGAGATTCAGGAAAAAGCCATCCCGCTCATGCTGGCGGGACATGACATGATCGCCAAGGCCCCCACCGGTACCGGCAAAACGGTGGCCTTCGGCATCCCCATCCTCTCCCGCGTGGATGCGGACAGTCTCAGACCGCAGGCGGTCATCCTCAGCCCCACCCGGGAGCTGGCCCAGCAGATCGCGCAGGATCTACAGAATCTGGCGCAGTTCCTGCCCAAGGTCAAGGTGGTCTGCGTTTACGGCGGCGCGGGCATGGACAAGCAGCAGCGCCAGCTGAAAGCGGGCTGCCAGATCGTGGTGGCCACGCCGGGCCGCCTGATGGACCACTACCGCCACAAGGCCATTGATGTGTCGGATGTGCGCACCGTGGTGCTGGACGAGGCGGACGAGATGCTCAACATGGGCTTTTACAAGGACGTGCGCCACATCATCGACCTGATGAAGCACCGGGAAAGCCTGTCCATGTTCTCGGCCACCATCTCCCGGGAGGTGCTGGACATCGGCTGGCTGTACCAGCACAACGCCGCCGAGGTGAGCGTGCAGCCGGTGGAGGATTCCAGCCCCAAGATCGCCCAGTACAAGCTGCTCACCACCGGGCGGGACAAGCTGGCGGACTGCGCCCAGATCATCATTTCCAAGGGCTACAAGCGGGTGATGGTGTTCTGCAACACCAAGTACAACACCGCCATGCTGGCCAACCAGCTGGCCCGCAGCAACTTCAATGTGGACTGTCTGCACGGGGACCTGTCCCAGGCGGAGCGCAACCGCATCATGACCCGGTTCAAGGCCGGGGAGATCGCCGTGCTGGTGGCCACCGACGTGGCGGCCCGGGGCATCGATGTGTCCGATGTGGACGCGGTCATCAACTACGATGTGCCGGAGGAAAACGAGCATTACACCCACCGCATCGGCCGCACCGGCCGCGCCCGCAAGGAGGGCGCCAGCTACCTGTTCTACACCCGCGAGGAGGAAAAGCGGGTGGATACCCTGCTGCGCCTGACCCGCAATCTGGAGGACTGCAAGGCGGTGAAATTTGACTTCAACCACGAAAAACTGGTGGTGGAGGAGAAAAAGACCGGTGACCGGTTCCAGATTAAGGCTTATTTCTGAAAATCCCTTGACACCGCGCCGGAAACGTGGTACAATGTCCAAGTAAAAAAAGCAGCAACCGGCTCAAAGCCGTCGGCTCACCTTGCGGGCGCACCGCCCCGGGTCATACACACCGCCCTTTCGGGGCGCTTGCGTTGTGTCTGGCGGCTGCTTTTCGGCAGCCGCTTTTCCATTGTTTTGATTCATGATTTGGGGGTGTATTCCGATCGCGAGCAACAGCAACAACAGAGAACTGGACATCAATGAGCAGATCCGGGACAAGGAGATCCGTCTGATCGGCGCGAACGGCCAGCAGATGGGCATCATGAGCCCGCGTGACGCGCTGCGCATGGCCGCAGAGCAGGATCTGGATCTGGTCAAGATCGCACCGCAGGCCAAGCCGCCGGTGTGCAAGATCCTCGACTACGGCAAGTACCGGTTCGAGATGCAGAAAAAGGAAAAGGAAGCCAAGAAAAACCAGAAAGTGGTCGAACTCAAGGAGATCCGCCTTTCTCTCAACATCGACACCAACGACTTCAACACCAAGGTCAACCAGGCGGTGAAGTTTCTGGCGCAGGGACACAAGGTCAAGGTCAGCATCCGGTTCCGCGGCCGCGAAATGGCGCACACCAGCCTCGGTCTGGACGTGGAAAAGCGTTTTGCCGAGGCGCTGGAGGGCAAGGCCGTCGTCGACAAGCAGCCCAAGCTGGAGGGCCGCAGCATGATGATGTTCCTTTCCCCGGCGCCCAACAAGTAACATTCTTAGGAGGAAACTAAAATGGCTAAAATGAAGCTCAAGACTCTGTCCGGCGCAAAAAAGCGCTTTAAGATGACCGGCACCGGCAAGATCAAGCGCAACGCCACCAAGCGCCGTCACATTCTGACCAAAAAGACCACCAAGCTCACCCGTGGCCTGCGCCAGAACCATTACGTGGACAAGACCAACGAGGCCACCGTCCGCAAGATGATGCCCTACGGCGGCTGAGCGTAACGCAACGTCAGAATTTCACATGAGTGTATAAAGGAGATAGAATACTATGGCTCGTATCAAAGGCGCTACCATGACGCACAAGCGTCGTGCCAAGACTCTCAAGCTGGCGAAAGGCTACTATGGTGCCAAGTCCAAGCATTTCCGCATGGCCAAGCAGGCCGTCATGAAGAGCGGCAACTACGCTTTCGTTGGCCGCAAGCAGAAAAAGCGTGAGTTCCGCAACCTGTGGATCACCCGCATCAACAACGCCGCCCGCGCCCAGGGCATGAACTACTCCACCCTGATGAACGGCCTCAAGAAGGCTGGCGTGGAGCTGAACCGCAAGATGCTCTCCGAAATGGCGATCCACGATCCCGCCAGCTTCAACGCTCTGGTGGAGACCGCCAAGAAGGCGCTGTAATTTCCTTATAATATAAGACGCACGCGCCCGCGTGCGTCCTTTTTGATTTTAAGAGGTAGTATGGAAACCATCACCAGCCGGGACAATGCTAAAATCAAATATGCCTGCGCCGTGCGGGATTCCGAAAAGCAGCGCGCCGCCGACGGCGTGTTTTTCGCCGAAGGCCCCAAGCTGATTCTGGAACTGTGCAAAAGCTGCACCCCGGCGGCGGTCTACACCACCGAGGCGGCGCTTGCCAGAACCCCGGCACTGGCCGCACTGCAAAGCGTCACCACGCTGGTGGCGCCCCATGTGGCGGAAAAGCTGGCGGGCACCAAGTCCAGCCAGGGGGTGTTTGCGCTACTGCAAACCCCCGCGCCGCCCACCCATCTCTTGCACAGCGCTCGGCGTCTGCTGGCGCTGGAGGGCGTGCAGGACCCCGGCAACGTGGGCACCCTGCTGCGCAGCGCCGCCGCCTTTGGCTTTGACGGCGTGCTGCTCGGCCCCGGTTGTGCCGCGCCCTTTGCCCCCAAGACGCTGCGCGCCTCCATGGGCGCGGCGGGGCGGCTGCCGGTGCTGGTGGTCAGTGACCTGCCCGCCGCCCTCACGGCGCTGCGCGGCCGGGGCGTCACCTGCCTTGCGGCGGCGCTGTACCATTCCCGCCCGCTGGACGAGGTGGGGACGGACTTTCCCGGCGGCGTGTGCCTTGTCATCGGCAGCGAGGGACAGGGCCTGACCGATGCCGCTGTGGCCGCCTGCGACGCGGCGGTGCGCATCCCCATGACGGATCTGGTAGAGAGCCTCAACGCCGGCGTGGCGGGCAGCGTGCTGCTGTGGCAGTTCCGGGGGGTGTGACATGGACGAGTGTCTGTACTGGCTCTGGCTGGTGGACGCGGTCGGTTCGGCGTTCCGCGCCGCGGGCGAGCTGCTGCGGGCGTACCCCTGTGCGGCGGAGCTGTATCAGGACTTCCGGGCGGGGGCGCGTCCTGAATGGCTCACCGCCCGCGCCTGCGCCCGGTTGGAGCAGACCGAGCCGTGGCAGTTCGAGGCCATGGTGGATAACTGCATCCTGTCCGGCATCGCGGTGCTGACGCCGGAGGACCCGAACTATCCTGCCCGGCTGCGGGATTTGCCTGACGCGCCGCTGGTGCTGTACGCCACCGGCAGCACCGACTGCCTCAACGGCAGGCGGTATGTGGGCATGGTGGGCACCCGCCGCCCCACCGTCTACGGCCGCAGCGCCTGTCACGATTTGTCACTGGGCGTGGCCAAAGCCGGGGCGGTCATCGTCAGCGGTCTGGCGGACGGACTGGACGGGGTGGCGCAGGCCGCCGCGGTGGAGGCAGGCATGCCCACCGTGGGCTTTCTGGGCACCGCCATCGACAAGACCTTTCCGCAGACCCATGGGGAGCTGCGCCGCCAGGTGGAGGCGCTGGGCGGCTGCATCCTCAGCGAATACGCCCCCGGCTATCCCGGACGGCAGCGGGGCACCTTTCTGGCCCGCAACCGGCTCATTGCCGGGCTGTCCGAGGTGCTCTGCGTGGCGGAGGCCCGCGTCAAAAGCGGCACCGCCAACACGGTCGCCCACGCCGAGCGGTACGGCCGCCCGGTGATGGCGGTGCCGGGCAGCATTTACAGCGCCGAGAGCGAGGGCACCAACGCGCTGCTCCAGCAGGGCCGCGCCGGTGTGGTGCTGCGCCCCGACGATCTGGTGGAACGCCTGCACCTGCATGCCCCTCAAATGGCGGCCCCCAAAGCGGCCATGCCGGAGCTGGCGCTCAGCCCGCAGGCCGGCCTGCTGCTGGAGCATCTGGGGCCGCAGCCCGTGGGACTGGACGCGCTGTGCGCCGCCGCCGGGCTGGCTGCGCCGGAAGCCATGGTGGCGCTGATGGAGCTGCAGTTTGCGGGAAAAATCAAGGAAACGCCGGGAAGGCAGTACAGAACTTTATAAAATGTTGTTGATTTACGCCGCCGGTGCGCGTACAATAGGACAATAATGGCGCAGTATTGCCAGACCATTCAAATAATCAAGGAGCCAATCGCAATGCCAAAACTCGTTATCGTGGAATCCCCCGCCAAGGCCAAGACCATCGGCAAATATCTGGGCCGGGGATATAAGGTCACTGCCAGCATGGGCCATATCCGGGACCTGCCCGCCTCCCAGCTGGGCATTGACGTGGAACACGGCTACGCGCCGAAATACATCACCATCAAGGGCAAGACCAAGCTGGTGAAGGAACTGAAGGCGGAGGCCAAGCAATGTGACGGCGTTCTGCTGGCAACCGACCCGGACCGGGAAGGGGAGGCCATCAGCTGGCATCTGGCAAACGTGCTGGGGCTGGACCCCGCCGCGCCCAACCGGGTGACCTTTGATGAAATTACCAAAAAGGGCGTCAAGGAGGGCATGGCCCACCCCCGCGCCATCGACATGAACCTGTTCAACGCCCAGCAGGCCCGGCGGGAGCTGGACCGTCTGGTGGGCTACAAGCTGTCGCCGTTTTTGTGGCGCAAGGTGCGCCGGGGCCTGTCCGCGGGCCGCGTGCAGAGCGTGGCGGTGCGCCTCATCCGGGACCGGGAGCTGGAGATCGAACACTTCAAGCCGGAGGAATACTGGAACATCGACGCCAGCCTGAAACCGCAGGGCAGGGGCGCAGCGTTCACGGCGCGGTTGTCCGCCACCGCCGCGGGCAAAAAGCTGACGGTGACCAACAAGGAACAGGCGGACGCCATCCTCGCCGCGCTGGAGGGCAAGGAGTATGTGGTGAGCAAGCTGGAAAAGGGCAAGCGCCACCGGGTCCCCGCGCCGCCCTTCATCACCTCCACCTTGCAGCAGGAGGCCAGCCGCCGCTACGGCTTTTCCGCCACCCGCACCATGCGGGCGGCCCAGACGCTGTATGAAGGCGTGGACATCGCTGGGCATGGCACGGTGGGTCTCATCACCTATATGCGTACCGACTCGCTGCGCATCGCGGACGAGGCTGCCGCCGCCGCCAAAAGCTACATCGGCGGGCGCTGGGGCGAGAACTACGTCTGCAAGACCAAGCGCAGCTGGAAAAGCCGCTCCGCCGCCAACGCGCAGGACGCCCACGAAGCCATCCGCCCCTCCATGCCGGAGCTGACCCCCGATGAGGTGGAAAACAGCATCTCCGGCGACACCGCCAAGCTGTACCGGCTGATTTGGAGCCGCTTTATGGCCAGCCAGATGGCGGACTGTGTGCAGGACACCGTTTCCGCCACCATCGCGGCGGGGGACTATCTGTTCCGGGCCTCCGGGTTCCATGTGACCTTTGACGGCTTCACCGCCCTGTACGAGGAGGCCACCGACGACAAGCAGAAAAAGGAGACCGCCCTGCCGGAGCTGACCCAGGGCGAAACGCTGGCGCTGAAAAAGCTCACCGCCGACCAGAAATTCACCCAGCCACCGCCGCTGTATACCGAGGCCACCCTCATCCACGCGCTGGAGGAGAACGGCATCGGCCGTCCCTCCACCTACGCGCCCATCATCACCACCATCGTGGATCGGGGCTACGTGGAGAAGGAGCAGAAAAAGCTGAAAACCACCCCGCTGGGACAGGCGGTGAATCAGGTGATGCTGGAGCAGTTCCCCGACATCGTGGACGTGACCTTCAGCGCCGAGATGGAGAAAAAGCTGGACGTGGTGGAAAGCGGCGAGGCCGACTGGGTGCAGACGGTGGACGAATTCTACAAGGGCTTTGAAAAAAGCCTGGAGGCCGCCGAAAAGAACATGGAAGGCAAAAAGGTCAAGGTGGCGGAAATCCCCACCGACGAAATCTGCGACAAGTGCGGCAAGCCCATGGTCATCAAGTCCGGCCGGTACGGCAAATTCGTGGCCTGCTCCGGCTTCCCGGAGTGCCGCAACGCCCACCCCATCGTCAAGGACACCGGCGGGCTGTGCCCGCTGTGCGGCGGCCACATGCTGGTGAAAAAATCCGCCAAGGGCCGGGTGTACTATGGCTGCGACAAATTCCCCACCTGCAATTTTATGACATGGGACGAACCCGTCCCGGACAAGTGCCCCCAGTGCGGCGCCACGCTGTTCAAGAAAAAGGGACAGCTGTACTGCGCCAAGGACGGCTGCGGGTATGTGAAATGAAAGGGGTTCCATGAACGAACTGACCATTTATGGCGCGGGTCTGGCCGGGTGCGAGGCCGCGCTGTGGCTGGCGGACAACGGCGTGCAGGTGACGCTGTACGAGCAAAAGCCCGCCAAGTTTTCCCCCGCCCACAAAAGCGCCGGCTTTGCCGAGCTGATTTGCTCCAACTCGCTGAAGGCGGAGCGCCCGGATTCCGCGTCGGGACTGCTCAAGCTGGAGATGCGCGCCATGGGCAGCCATCTTTTGCAGGCCGCCGAGACCGCCCGCGTGGCGGCGGGCGGCGCGCTGGCGGTGGACCGGGACGTGTTCTCGGCACAAGTCACCCGCATGGTGGAAACGCATCCTAACATCACGGTGCGCCATGAGGAGGCGGTGGACATCGACGAATCCGCACCGCTGCTCATCGCCACCGGCCCGCTCACCGAGGGGGCGCTGGCCCGGCGCATCGCCGCCCTCACCGGGGACCGCCGCCTGAGCTTTTTTGACGCAGTGGCCCCCATTGTCACCGCCGAAAGTCTGGACTACGACAAAATTTTCGCCGCCTCCCGCTACGGCCGGGGGGAGGCGGATTACCTCAACTGCCCCTTCAACAAGGCGGAGTATGAGGCGTTCTATGAGGCGCTGTCCGCCGCCGAGCGCGCGCCGCTGCATGAGGTGGACAGGCTCACCGTCTACGAGGGCTGCATGCCCATCGAGGTGATGGCCTCCCGCGGGGCGGACACCATGCGCTACGGACCGCTGCGCCCGGTGGGCCTGCGGGACCCCCGCACCGGCCACCGCCCCTGGGCCAATGTGCAGCTGCGGGCGGAGAATGTTGACAGGACGCTGTATAATATAGTAGGGTTCCAAACCAACCTGAAATGGGGCGAACAGAAACGGGTGTTCTCCATGATTCCGGGGCTGGAGCACGCTGAGTTCGTGCGCTACGGCGTCATGCACCGCAACACCTTTCTGGAAAGCCCGGCGGT
Source organism: uncultured Subdoligranulum sp. (assembly GCA_945830575.1). Classification (GTDB taxonomy): domain Bacteria; phylum Bacillota; class Clostridia; order Oscillospirales; family Ruminococcaceae; genus Gemmiger. The sequence continues at coordinate 14,061 of CALZZE010000036.1, forward strand.
GTTGACGAAACAACAATGCCTGAAAGAACATCCCAACGTATTTTTTGCCGGGCAGATCACCGGCTTTGAGGGGTATATGGAAAGTGCGGCCTCCGGGCTGCTGGCGGCGCGGCAGCTGCTGGCCTGCCTGCAGGGACGGGAACTGCCCCCGCCGCCCGCCGAGACCATGTGCGGCGCGCTGCTGGACTACATCACCACCCCCAACAAGGACTTCCAGCCCATGGGTGCGAACATGGGTATTCTGCCCCGGGACGAGGAAATCAATGCCATCCGCGACAAGCGGGAACGGTACGCGGCGCTGAGTGCGCGTGCGCAGGACGCCATGCGGGAATGGGCGCAGCGGTAGAAAGGACGACAAACAATGAACATTTTAGTGGATGCCATGGGCGGCGACAACGCGCCGCTGTGCGTATTGCAGGGCGCGGCGGACGCCGTGAAGGAGTTCGGCGAGGGGATGACCCTCACGCTGCTGGGCGACAAAGACAAGCTGGACGCCTGCGCAAAGCAGCACAACATCGACCTTTCTCCCTTTGCCATCGTGGATTGCAGGGAGGAGATCACCATGCATGACGACCCGGTCAAGGCGGTGCGCCACAAGACGGATTCCAGCATGGTCAAGGGCCTCACCATGCTGAAAAACGGCGAGGGCGACGCCTTTGTCTCCGCCGGCTCCACCGGCGCGCTGCACGTGGGCACCAGCCTCCTTGTGCGCACCGTCAAGGGGATCAAGCGGCCCGCGCTGGCCACCCCCATGCCCGGCGCAAAGCAGCATTTCCTGCTGCTGGACTGCGGCGCCAACGTGGAGTGCCGCCCCGAAATGCTCAACGCATTCGGCACCATGGGCTACGTTTACGCCAAGACCGTCATGGGACGGCCTGACCCCTGCGTGGCGCTGGTGAACAACGGCGCCGAGGAATCCAAGGGCACCCCCACCTACCGGGAGGCCCATCAGCTGCTCAAGGCCAACCCCTCCATCCGGTTTGCCGGCAACATCGAGCCGCGGGACATCATGAACGGCGATGTGGACGTGGTGGTCTGCGACGGCTTTGTGGGCAACGTGGTGCTGAAACTCACCGAGGGCGTGGCCAAAACGCTGCTGGGCATGCTCAAGGGCGTATTTCTGAAAAACCTCGTCACCAAGCTGTGCTACCTTGGCATCAAGGGCGGCATGGGCGAGATCAAACGCATGATGGACTCCGAGGAGGTGGGCGGCGCGCCGCTGCTGGGCGCGGCCCGGCCGGTCATCAAGGCCCACGGCTCCTCCAAGCCCAAGGGCATCAAAAACGCCATCCGTCAGGCGAAGATCTGCGTCGCCAACGACCTGTGCGGCACCATGCAGAGCGCCCTGAGCGAGGCCGCCAACCAGTAACTACGGGGGAATACCTATGCCGAAAAAACCCGAGCAGCTACAGGAAGTGCTGCACTATACCTTCAAAAATCCCGCGCTGCTGCGCATCGCCATGACCCACACCAGCTTTGCCAACGAGAGCAAGGTCCCCTCCACCCACAACGAGCGGCTGGAGTTTCTGGGGGACAGTGTGCTCAGCGTGGTGGTGGCGGATTATCTGTTCCACCATTCCAAGCGCCCCGAGGGCGAGCTGACCCGGATGCGCGCCTCGCTGGTGAGCGAGGAGGCGCTGTTCCAGTTTGCGCAGGAGATTCATCTGGGGGACTATCTGCGCCTTGGCCGGGGCGAGGACCTGGGCGGCGGGCGAAACCGCCCCAGCGTGGTGTCCGACGCGTTTGAGGCGCTCATCGCCGCGCTGTATCTGGACGGCGGCATGGAGACCGCCCGCAATTTCATTCTGCCCTTCATCACCGAGGGCAAGACCGCCGAGGAGGACTACAAGACCCGCCTGCAGGAGGTCATTCAGCAGAACCCCGAGGAAAAGCTGCACTATGAGGTGGAGAGCGAAAACGGCCCCGACCACGACAAAAAATTTGTGGTGGCGGTGTACTTAAACTCCAACCGCATGGCCGCCGGCGAGGGCCGCAGCAAAAAAGCCGCCGAGCAGCAGGCCGCCAAGGAGGCGCTGCGCCTGATGGGGCTGACAGAATGAGAAATTAGAAATTAGGAATGAGGAGTTAGGAATTTTGTTAATTCCTCAGACTGCCAAAAAAGGTCAATCATCACAAGAAACCTTGCCATCATCCGTAGGGGCGGGACATGTCCCGCCCGTAAAAGATGGCCTTACAACGATGTTACTTGTTTGGAAGCGTACCACGGGGCGTCGGGGACGCCGCCCCCTACAAGCGAGAATATAGGTTTTTCGACAAACTGAAGAATTGTTTTAATTCCTAATTCCTAATTTCTAACTCCTAATTGACAAAGGGGATTCTATGCGACTGAAAGAGCTTGAAATACAGGGATTCAAGTCCTTCCCGGACCGAACCAAAATCACCATCGGGCCGGGCATCACCGGCGTGGTGGGGCCCAACGGCTCCGGCAAAAGCAACATCTCGGATTCCATCCGCTGGGTGCTGGGCGAGACCAGCTCCAAGCAGCTGCGCGGCGCGGGCAAAATGGAGGACGTCATCTTCGGCGGCACCCAGACCCGCAGCGCCATGGGCTACGCCTCGGTGAGCCTGACCATCGACAACGCCGACCACGGTCTGGACATGGACGCCGACGAGGTCACCATCGGCCGCCGGTACTACCGCAGCGGCGAGAGCGAATACTCCATCAACGGCCAGAGCGTGCGCCTCAAGGATGTGTACGAGCTGCTGCTGGACACCGGCATCGGCCGGGACGGCTACGCCGTGGTGGGACAGGGCCGCATCGCGGAAATCGTGGGCGCAAAATCCAGCGAACGCCGGGAAATTTTCGAGGAGGCCTCCGGCATCTCCAAGTACCGCTACCGCAAAAACGAGGCGGAGCGCCGCCTTACCGCCGCCGAGGGCAATCTGGAACGCCTGCGGGACATTCTGGGCGAACTGGAAAAACGGGTCGGCCCCCTGAAACGGGACAGCGACAAGGCCCAGCAGTTTCTGGAGCTGTCCGCGTCCCGGAAAAGTCTGGAAGTGACGCTGTGGGTGGACGCCATCCGCCGCAATAACGACGCGCTGCGGGACCAGCAGCGCAAATATGAGGCCGCGCAGGCTGACCACGCCCGGCTGAGCCGTCAGCTGGATGCGTTTGACGCCAAAAGCGAGGCGCTGCGCACCGAGGCCCAGCAGCTGATGCTGGCGGTGGAGGAGGCCAACGGCCAGATCCGCGCCATCACCGAGGCGGACGCGCAGGTGTCCAGCCAGATCGCCGTGCTGAACAACGAGAGCGGCCACGCCCGCCAGCGCATCGAGGAGGCAACCACCGAGCTGAAACGGGCCGGACAGAGCCGCCAGAGCATCGAGGCGGAGGCGGACAGTCACCGCGCCGCCATCGGGGATTTGCAGCAATCGCTGGCCGCGCTGGAGGAAGAATTGTCGTCTCTTCGCAAAGAACTGGACGATTTGGAGCAGAAGGCCCTTGCGGGCGGCCAGCGGCAGGACATCGTGAACGCCGCCATGGCCCGTCTGCAGGAGACCGCCACCGCAGCCCGGGTGCGTCTGGCCGCCGCCGACACCGCCGCCGCTGCCGCCGCCGAACGCCTTGCGGAGAACGCCCGCCAGACCGATGGCCGCCGCGCCGCCAACACGGCGCTGGCCAACCAGAAGGAGGACGCCGCCCGCAAGGCCGAAGAAGCGGAGGAGGCCGTCACCCGCGCCGACAACATCAAGGCGGGTCTGAAGCTGAAGCTGGAAAGCCGCCAGCGCCAGAATGACGAGGCCGAAAAGGCGCTGCAAAGCATTGAAAAAGAACGCTCCAGCGTTAGCCAGCGCATCCATATTCTGGAGGAACTGGAGCGCAGCATGGACGGCTACCAGCAGAGCGTCCGCGCCGTCATGCGCGCCGCCGCGGGACGCCGCCTGCGGGGCATCATCGGCCCGGTGGCGGGCATCCTCACGGTGCGCAAGGGCTACGAGGTGGCCATCGAGACCGCGCTGGGCTTTGCGCTGCAAAACATTGTGGTGGAGGACCAGCAGGCCGCCCGCGCCGCCATCGGCTTTTTGAAGGACGAGCGGGCGGGCCGCGCCACCTTCCTGCCGCTGGACACCGTGCAGGGCAGCCGGTTCACCGGCCGCCTCACCGGCACCGCCGAGGTGGCCGCCGACCTTGTGGAAACCGACGAAAAATACCAGCATATTGTGGACAATCTGCTGGGCCGCATCATTGTGGTGGAGGATCTGACCGAGGCCTCCGCAGTTGCCAAAAATCTTGGCTACCGCAACCGCATCGTCACGCTGGACGGGCAGGTCATCAACGCGGGCGGCTCCTTCACCGGCGGCTCCACCGCCCGCAGTGTGGGCGTGTTCAGCCGCAAGCAGGAGCTGGAGGAGCTGCGCGCCAGGCTGAAAAAGCTGGAAAACCGGCGTGCCGACGCTGAAAAGGAAGCCGCCGCCCGCAAGGCGGAGGTGGACAGGCTGGCCGCCCAGCTCACCGGCGCGGAAAGCGAGAGCATGAACGCCGCCTCCGACCGGCTGCGCGCCGGCATGGAGCTGGACCGCCTCACCGCCGCGCTGACGCAGGGCGAGGAGGCGCTGAAAGCGCTGCTGGCCGAGGCGCAGACGCTGACCGCCCAGCAGCAGGAAAACGCCGCCGCCAAAGCGCAGGCGCAGGCCGAGCAGACCGCCGCCGAGCAGGAGTACGGGCAGTACGCCGCCGAGCTGGCCACGCTGGGCGAGAGCACCAGCGGGCTGGCCGCCGAGCGGGAACGGCTCAACGCTGCCATGGCGGACAAACAGATGGCCCGCGTCACCGCCGAAAAGGACGTGAGCCTGCACGAGGCCGCCCTGCAAACGCTGGAAAGCCGCACCGATGAGACCGAGGCCCGGGGCCGGGAGCTGCTGGCGGTCATTGACGCGGCGCAGAAGAGCATCGAGGCCAACGAGCTGAAAATTGCCGACATCCAGCGCACCCAGAGCGAAAACAAGGAAAAAATCGCCGCCTGCGAGGAAGTCATCCGCACCGCCGGCGCCCAGCGCATGGAGAAGGAGGCCGCCGTGGCCCGTCTGGCGCAGGAAAACCGCCAGCTGACCGATGAGCGGGAGCGCATGAGCGGCGAGATGGCCCGTCTGGCGGAGCGCAAGGCCGCCGCCGAAAACGAGTTGAACACCACCGCCGCCAAGCTGTGGGAGGAATACCAGCTCACCGAGAACGAGGCCAAGGCGCTCTGCGTGCCCTTTGATTCCCTCACCGAGCTGCGCCGTCAGGTGGCCGAGGTGCGCGGCAAAATCCGCGCCCTTGGCAACGTGAACGTGGGCGCCATCGACGAATACAAGGAGGTCAAGGAACGCTACGACTTCCTGAAAGCGCAGGTCACCGATGTGGAGAAGGCCAAGGCGGAGCTGACCCGCATGATCGCGGAGCTGTGCAGCGAGATGGAGGAGCTGTTCACCGCCAGCTTCAAGAAGATCAACGCCCATTTCGGCCAGATCTTCCGGGAGTTGTTCGGCGGCGGCCACGCCAAGCTGTACCTGTCCGATGAGGGCAACGTGCTGGAATCCGGCATCGAGATCGAGGTGTCGCCCCCCGGCAAGGTCATCAAAAACCTGTCGGCGCTGTCCGGCGGCGAGCAGGCGCTGGTGGCCATCTCCATCTACTTTGCCATCCTCAACGTCAACCCCGCGCCGTTCTGTATTCTGGACGAGATCGAGGCCGCGCTGGACGACGTCAACGTGGTGCGCTACGCCCAGTATCTGCGCCGCATGACGGAAAACACCCAGTTCATCGTCATCACCCACCGCCGCGGCACCATGGAGGCCGCCGATGTGCTGTACGGTGTGACCATGCAGGAGGACGGCGTTTCCAAGATTCTGCGTCTGGACCTGGAGAACGTGAGCGCCGAGCTGATTTCCTGATTCAAGGAGGTTGTTATGGGACTGTTTGATATTTTCAAAAAGAAAAAGCTGGAGGACGGTCTGGAAAAGACCCGCACAGGGTTTTTCCAGCAGATCGTCAACACGCTGACCAACTCACAAATCGACGATGATTTGTACAATGAACTGGAGGAGCAGCTGATTCTGGCGGACGTTGGCCCCGACTGCGCGGTGCGTCTGGTGGACGAGCTGCGGGACGCGGTGGAGCGCGACCACCTGAAAACCGGCGAGCAGGCCCTCAAGGCGCTGCGGGAGATCATCCGTCTGGAGATGAGCCCCACCGATGACATGGACCTGTCCGGCAAGCCGGCGGTCATTCTGGTCATCGGCGTCAACGGGGTGGGCAAGACCACCACCATCGCCAAGCTGGCGTATCTGTACAAGGATTTGGGCAAAAAGGTCATGCTGGCGGCGGGGGATACCTTCCGCGCCGCCGCCTCGGAGCAGCTGGAGCTGTGGGCCGACCGGGCGGGCGTGCCGCTGGTCAAGGCCCGGGAGGGCGCCGACCCCGCCGCCGTCATCTTTGACACGGTGCAGAGCGCCAAAGCCAAGGGCTACGATTTGGTCATTGCCGACACGGCGGGCCGTCTGCACAACAAAAAGGGCCTGATGGACGAGCTTTCCAAAATCACCCGCAGCGTCAAAAAGGCCAGCCCCGAGGCCAGTCTGGAGGTGCTGCTGGTGCTGGACGCCATCACCGGCCAGAACGCCATCAGTCAGGCGCAGGAATTCTGCCGCGCCGCCGGGGCCACCGGCGTGGTGCTCACCAAGCTGGACGGCACCCCCAAGGGCGGCTGCGTGGTGGGCGTGCGGCAAAAGCTGGGCCTGCCCATCCGCTTTGTGGGCGTTGGCGAGAAAATCGACGACCTGATGTGGTTCTCCGCCACGGATTTCTCCGAGGCGCTGCTGCCGGACAAGGAGGCGCAGGCATGATGATCTGTGCCGCCACCAACAACGGTGGAAAACTCAAGGAGCTGCGCCGCATCCTTGCGGCCATGGGCCACGAGGTGAAAAGCCTGCGGGAACTGGGCATCACGCTGGACCCGGAGGAGACCGGCGAAACCTTTGCGGAAAACGCCAGACTCAAAGCGCTGGCCTTCTGCGCCGCGGCGGGGCTGCCCACCGTGGCGGACGATTCCGGCCTGTGCGTGGACGCGCTGAACGGCGCGCCCGGCGTGTTCAGCGCCCGGTACTGCGGACACCACGGCGATGACGCCGCCAACAACCGCAAGCTGCTGGCGGAAATGCGCGATGTCCCGGCGGAAAACCGCGCCGCCCGGTTCGTGTCGGCGGTGTGCTTTGCGCTGCCCGGCGACGCGCCCCGTACCCTCACGGTGCTGGGGGAATGCCCCGGCTCCATCGCCTTTGACGAAACGGGGGACAACGGCTTCGGCTACGACCCGCTGTTTGTGCCGGACCGGGTGGGCCTGCCGGACGGGACGACCGTCCCCAACGCCGCCCGCCGCAGCTACGCCGAGCTGGCGGACGGGGAGAAGGACGCCATCAGCCACCGGGGCCGTGCGCTGGAAAAGCTGGCGGCGGAGCTGCCCGCGTTTTTGAATGATTCTATGTAAGGCAATACCGCACAATTCACGGCTAACGCCTTACGCACCGCTACGACGGCTGCGGCGCACCATCTGCGTCGCAAAAATGCTCGATAATACACAAAGTATTATCTGCGCTTTTTGCTTAGCAGCTGGCGCACCTCGCTCGCCGTATCGGCACGTAGAATTATGCGGTGTTGCCGTAACTTTTTAGGAGAGAAATTATGCTGACAAGCAAACAACGGGCCGCTTTGCGCGGCGCCGCCAACGGTCTGGACCCTGTGTTCCAGATCGGCAAGGGCGAGATCGACGAGGCCATGACGGCGGCCATCGCCGCCTGTCTGGACGCACGGGAGCTCATCAAGGTCAAGGTGCTGGACAACAGCGAATACGACCCCCGCGAGGCCGCCGGGCTGCTCTGCGAGGGCACCGGCGCCGAGTGCGTGCAGGTCATTGGCCGCAAATTTGTTCTGTTCAAACGCAAGAAAAAGGAGAGCGCCTTTGACGCGCTGTTGAAAAAATGAAAATTCTGCTTTTTGGCGGGACCTTCGATCCCCCGCACAACGGTCACATCCACAACCTCACCGCCGCCATCGAGGCGGTACGCCCCGACAGGGCCATCGTCATGCCGGCGGGCGTGCCGCCCCACAAGACCCCCAGCGCCACCCCCGGCGAGCGCCGCCTTGCCATGTGCGAGTGCTTCAAGGCGGTGTCCCCCATCGTGGAGATCAGCGACTGGGAGCTGAAACAGGAGGGCGAATCCTACACCATCAACACGCTGGAAATGCTGCAGGAGACCTACCCCGGCGCCGAGCTGTATCTGGCCATCGGCAGCGATATGCTGGAATCCTTCACCAAATGGCGGCGCTGGCAGGACATCATCGCCAAGGCCACGCTGGTGGTGCAGGGCCGGGGCACCGACGCGGACGCGGTGGTGCGCAAGTGCGTGGTGGCGCTGGAATACTGCCACGGCCGGGTGATCTCGGTCCCCACCGAGCCGCTGCGCTGCGCCTCCAGCGACATCCGCGCCGGGCGCGTCCCCGTGTCGGAGCTGCCCGAGCTGCTGCCGCCTGACGTTTTGGACCAAATCAAGAAGGAAAAATTGTACAACATCTACAAATGGGAAGGCGAGCCGCACAATGAAGTACGAGCAGGCGAAGAAGCTGGTCAAGAAGAATCTGAGTGAAAAACGGTACACGCACACCAAAAATGTAAAAAAAATGGCGGTGAAGCTGGCGAAGCGCTGGGGCGCTGACCCGGAAAAGGCCGCTTTAGCGGCAATTTTGCACGACGCCGCCAAGGAACTGCCCAAAGACAGGCAGTTGCAGATTTTTGCAGAAAATGCTATAATAGCAGAAAATGCCCCCATGCGTCCCACCTCGGTGTGGCACGGCATCGCCGCCGCCATCCTGTGCGAGACCGAATGGGGCGTGCATGACCCGGAGGTGCTGTCCGCCATCCGGTGTCACACCACCGGCAAGCCGGGGATGAGCCTTCTGGATAAAATCATCTATATGGCGGACATGACCAGCGCCGAGCGGGACTATCCCGGCGTGGAGGCGCTGCGCGAAGAAGAATTTGAAGATCTGGACATGGCGCTTCTGCACGCGCTCAAGCGCACCGTGGATTTTGTGAAAGAAAAGGGCGGACGGCTGGATGACCAGTCGGTGGCCGCCTATGAGGATCTGTGCGCACAGCTTGGTGCGCGCGCCCAACAGTGACACCGGCCTGCTTGCAGGGCACTGCGCCCCGCGGGCCACGAGGGAGGAAAGACCATGAGCGAACCTCGAAAGCTGAACACCGGGGGAGCCGACAGCCACCGCAGCGTGTTGGACCAGCAGCAGTATGAGCAGGCGCGTCTGCGCGCCCAGCAGCAGACCGCCGTGCAGGGCGGCCGCCGCAGCCGCCGCATCCAGACGCCGGGCACCCGGCCCCAGCCTTCCGCCATCGAGCAGGAACAGGCCGAGGCGGAGGCCCGCGCCAGGGAGGAGGCCGCCCGGCTGGCCCCGCCCAAACCGGAGCCGCCGACCCAGCCCACCCGCGCCCAGCTGCAGGCCATGGAGCTGCAGCGCGCCGCCCAGCAGCGCAAGGCGCGGAGTATCCACACGCCGGGTGCCTCCGGCAATGTGCGGGAGCTGGACCTGAACCGCACCCAGAGCATCCGCCCCGCCTACGACATGAACAACGACGCGGCCTATGAGGCGCGCCGCATCTCCCGCCAGCAGGACGGCACGCAGCCGGTGAACCGCCAGACCCGTGCCGCCCGGCAGACGGCTGTGCCGCCCGCACCGCCGCAGCCTCAGCCCGCTCCGGCGCCCAAACCGGCCCCCAGCCCCCAGCAGAAGGCCGCGCAGGAGCCTGTCTCTTATACACATCTGACGCTGCCGACGATATGCAGTGTGTA
>CALZZE010000037.1 GCA_945830575.1 uncultured Subdoligranulum sp.
TACGAGGATTTCCTGAACAACCCCATGCGTGCGGAACGGTAATTGAAACATAAAAATGCGCTGTGGAGCTTTTCCACAGCGCATTTTTTAGCAGCGGATCAGGCGTTCACAGCGGCCTTGAGGGCGTCCACGCGGTCAGTGAGTTCCCACTTGACGCCCAGATCCTCCCGGCCCATGTGTCCGTAGGCGGCCAGCTGGCGGTAGATGGGCTTGCGCAGATCCAAATCGCGGATGATGGCGGCGGGGCGCAGGTCGAACACCTTGCGGACGGCATCCTCAATGACGCTGTCGGCCACAGCGCCGGTGCCGAAGGTATCCACCATGATGGAGACAGGCTCAGCCACACCGATGGCGTAGGCCAGCTGTACCTCGCACTTGCTGGCCAGCCCGGCGGCCACTACGTTCTTGGCGACCCAGCGGGCAGCGTAGGCGGCACTGCGGTCTACCTTGCTGGGATCCTTGCCGGAGAAGGCGCCGCCGCCGTGACGGGCATAACCGCCGTAGGTGTCCACGATGATCTTGCGGCCGGTCAAACCGCTGTCACCCTGCGGGCCACCCACCACAAAACGGCCGGTGGGGTTGATGTAATACTTGGTGTTTTCGTCCAGCAGCTGGGCCGGGATGGTCTTCTGAATGACTTCCCGGAGAATATCTTCTTTCAGCTGTGCCAGCGTGACCTCGGGGCTGTGCTGGCTGGAAATGACCACCGCGTCCACGCGGGTGGGCTTGCCGTCCACATATTCCACCGTCACCTGGCTCTTGCCGTCGGGGCGCAGGTAATCCAGCGTGCCGTTTTTCCGGACTTCGGTCAGGCGGCGGGCCAGCTTGTGGGCCATCGAGATGGGAAGCGGCATCAGCTCAGGAGTCTCATCGCAGGCGTAACCGAACATCATGCCCTGATCGCCGGCGCCGGCCACCTCATCGTTGGTGCCCAGCGCGATGTCGGGGCTTTGGCCGTCAATGTTGGTGATGACGCCGCAGGTGTCACAGTCAAAGCCGTACTTGGCACGGTCATAGCCAATGCCGCGGATGACATCGCGGGCGATGCCGGGAATGTCCACATAGCAGTCGGTGGTGATCTCACCCATGATGTGGACAAGGCCGGTGGAGCAGGTGGTCTCACAGGCCACGCGGGCACCGGGGTCCTGCTCCAGAATGGCATCCAGTACGGCGTCGGAGATCTGGTCGCAGATCTTGTCGGGATGCCCTTCGGTGACAGATTCGGACGTGAACAGAATTTTGGACATAGCTTTTACCCTCCTTGATTTTAGCAGAAAGGCAACCTGACGAGAACAAAAAACGCGCAGCCGGAAAGACTGCGCGCTAAACGCTTATCTTTCGGTTCCCCGCAGGAATTGGCACCTTACGCTTTCGCGCAGGTTGTCGGGCGTCACAGGGCCTGTTCCCTCAGCCACTCTTGATAAGTTGCTATTCTGTTGTAACGTGATTATCTTACCATATATGTTTGGCGTTGTCAACAACGAAATACCGTACAAATCCAACAAATTGCACAATTATTTGCGGCCGTGCAGAATGGGTGACAGCGGCTTGTAGATAAAAAAGCACAGCACTGCGTTCAGAAGGCCCTTGACAAAGGTGAACGGCAGATTGAACAGGATCAGGCATTGCAGAAGGCCGTCCACGCTGGGGTTCAGGGCCTGATACGCGGCGAGAATGGCGTCGATGCCGCCGAACATTTTGGCATAGACAGGGTAGGAGATGAAGTAGTTCACCGGCACGCTGACCAACGCCATGACGGCAGCGCCCACCAGCGATGCAATGATAGCGCTTTTGCGGCTCTTGCTCCGCTTGTACAGGATGCCCGCGGTGCCCACAAAGGCCGCGCCGATGAGAAAATTGCATACCTCACCAATGCCGCCGGTGGAGCCGTGGAAAATCAGATTGAACAGGTTCTTGATAAGGCAGACCACCACGCCATACACAGGGCCAAGGCTGAAGGAGGCCAGCAGGGCAGGCAGCTCGGAGACATCCATCTTCACAAAGCTGGGGATGAACATGGGCAGGCTGAAATCCAGAAACATCAGCACAGTGGCCACGGCGGCCAGCATGGCGGTGACGGTGAGTTCGCGGACATGATTTGTAGTTTTCATAAAAATACCTCCCGGGGCAGAGCCCCCCTTTTTTTAATTGATGCGAAAGCTGGTCGAGACTGATCGGGAGGCTGTCTGTCAACAAAAACGCCCTGCCGCCAAAAAAATGGCAACAGGGCGCAGAAAAGCATAACAGACCGCTTTCCGTTTCTTTCATCCGGACTATACCGTCGGCCCCGGAATCACACCGGATCAGCGGCCCCAAAAGGCCGGTCGCGGGCTTACGGCTGCTTTCCTTCGCAGACCGCTTACCGCCGGTGGGGAATTGCACCCCGCCCTGAAACAGACTTTCTGAGTGCTATTATACCACAGGATTTGCAAATTGCAACTGTTTGTGGTAGAATATTTCAAACTCATTTTTTCAGGGAGGTGCGGCATGGAGCCTGTCGCCAATGAAATTGTTGGAATGCTGCTGTCCTGGCTGCCCGCCTTTCTGTGTGCTGTCGGCGCAGCGGTCATTCCGCGGATCCTCAAAGGAATTTCCAATTTGCTGCGAAAGCGCGTTTATCCCCATGTGCCCAGATGGGTGTGCATCCTGCTGGATGGCTATGAAAAGCCTGTGTCCGAGATCGTGCGCTGTACGCTGCTGTATGCCGTGTTGATAGCACTCCCGCTGCCGGCAATCAATACACCCGCCTATCAGGCTGTCCTTGGAAAAATTTTACAGGTCGTGGTGGTTCTGCTGGTCATGTGGGGCGGCTGGCGCAGCGCGCCGATCTGCCATCTGCTGCTCAGCAGCGCGGAAAACCATCTGGATGTGGAATCCAACCGGACAATGATCCGTTTTTTTGAAAATGTTTACCGGGCCCTGATCGTCCTGCTGGGCATCATCATGGCGCTGGACCTGCTGGGCGTTCCGGTCACGGGGCTGCTCACCGGCGCCGGAGTGGCTGGTTTGGCTGTATCGCTGGCAGCGCAGTCCACATTGTCCAACCTCATTGCCGGGGTGACGCTGGTGATGGAGCATCCCTTCGGTATCGGAGATTATGTGGTGCTGGGCAGCTATGAGGGCACGGTGGAGGATATTTCCTTCCGTTCCACCCGCATCCGCACAGCGGACAACGTGGTCATCACGGTGGAAAACTCCAAAATCTGTTCGGAGTACATCCAGAACGTGACGAACCGTACCACCCGTCTGTGGCAGTTCACCATCGGTGTGACCTATGACACCTCCGCCGAGACCATCGAAACGCTTTGCACCGACCTGAAAGCGCTGCTGTGCAAAAATCCGCATGTGAGCAGGGATACCATTCAGGTCATGGTATCGGAATTTGCGGATTCCAGCATCAATATCATGGTGCGGGTCTATGTGGATACGCTGGCGCTTGCCCAGTTCAATGAACTGAAAAGTCAGCTGAATCTGCAAATCATGCGCCTGATGAAACAGGACGGCTGTGCCTTTGCGTTTCCCTCGGCCAGCATCTATCTGGAACAAACCTGACCACGTGCCGTCCGGCCATGCCCGGGCGGCTTTCCGTTTTTCAAAAGGATTTGCCAAAAGCAGCCCCTTCGTGTATAATAATAAAGTATGCTTACAGTGGGGAGGTGCCACATTTTGCAGGAACAACAGCTGATGAAATTGGAGGGTGTGGTGACCCACTGCATCTTTGAAAATCCCGAGACCGGATACGCCGTGTTTGAAGTGGACGCGGGCGGCACCGATGTGGTAGTGTCCGGCAATGTGGGCAGTGTGGACAACGGCATGAGCGTGACGGTGTATGGCCGCATGACCACCCATCCCAGCTACGGCGAGCAGTTCAAGGCGGAAAGCTGCGAGGCATCGCTGCCGCAGGATACGGCGGCGCTGCTCAGCTATCTCTCCAGCGGAGCACTGCCTTTTATCGGCCCTTCCACCGCGAAAAAGCTCGTCAAACGGTTCGGGGAGGAAACCCTCAACATCATTGCCGAAACGCCGCAGCAGCTGTGCGAGATTAAAGGAATCACCCCTGAAAAAGCGGAGACCATTTCCAGAGAATTCCACCGCATGTATGGTGTGCGGGAGGTCGTGGCGTGGTTTGCCAGATACGGTCTGAATGCGCAGCAGGCGGTGGCCGCGTATCGCAGCTTTGGGCCGCGCACCGTGGAGGCTTTGAATCAGAATCCCTATCTGTTGTGCGGAGATCCTTTGAACCTGAAATTCAGCCAAGCGGACGGTATTGCCGGGCAGCTGAATTTTGAGCAGGGCAGCCGTCTGCGCGTAGGAGCGGGTCTTCTGTACGCCATGCGCCACAACGCAGGAAACGGCCACACCTGTCTGCCCCGGCAAAAGCTGCTGGAAAGCACCGCCCGGTTCCTTCGTGTTCCGCCGGAGGAGGTGGAGCAGGGACTGACCGAGCTGCTGGGCGTGGGGGAGCTGCGTCTGCGCACCTTTGATGGGGTGGATTATATTTATCTGCCCGACCTGCTCAGTGCCGAGGAGGACATCGCCGCACGGCTGGGACAGATGTCCGCCTTTCCCACCGAGCCGCCCAAAACACTGGAACACGACATCAACGTACTGGAATTTACCCAGGGCTTTTCCTATGCGCCGTTGCAGCGGGAGGCCATCCGGCTGGCGCTGTCCAGCCGCGTCATGGTGCTGACCGGCGGCCCGGGAACCGGCAAAACCACCACAGTCAATGCCATTCTGGGACTGTATGAGGCCGCCTGTGACCGGGTGGCGCTGTGCGCTCCCACGGGACGCGCCGCCAAACGGCTCAGCGAACTGACCGGCCACGCAGCGTCCACCATCCACCGCTTGTTGGAGGTGGACTATACCAGCGGCAATGTACGGTTTATCCACAATGAAAAAAATCTTCTGAATTTTGACGTCATCATTTTAGATGAGATGAGCATGGTGGACGCCAAGCTGTTTCAGGCGCTGCTCGCCGCAGCCCGTTACCATTGCCGCATCATCATGGTGGGGGATGCCGACCAGCTGCCCAGCGTTGGCCCCGGCAATGTACTGGGAGAAATTTTACGCGCCGGTGTGGTGCCCACCGTGCGCCTGACAGAAATTTTCCGGCAGGCCCAGAAAAGTCTCATCGTTCAAAATGCCCACCGCATCGTGGAAGGGCAGATGCCCCAGCGGGGCGGCAAGACCGATGACTTTTTCATGATTGAATCCAACGGCCTTGCCTGTCAACGGCTGGTCTGCGACCTGGTGGCTATCCGGCTGCCCCGCACCTACGGGTTCGACCCTGTCAGGGATATCCAGGTGCTTTGTCCCACCAAAGTCGGCCCCACCGGCAGTGTGGAACTGAACCGCCGTTTGCAGGAGATCCTCAATCCGCCTGCAAAGGGAAAACCGCAGCTGGGCGGCGAGCAGGGCGGCAGGATCCTGCGTCTGGGGGATAAGGTCATGCAGATCAAAAACGACTATGACATTCCCTTTGAGCGCAACGGCGCCGAGGCGGGGGTGGGCGCTTACAACGGAGACCTCGGCATTATCACCGGCGTGGATGTGGACAGCCGCAGCGTGACGGTGCAGATGGATGACCGCACCTACACCTACTCCGCCGACCAGCTGGCTGAACTGGAACCCGCTTACGCGGTAACGGTTCATAAAAGTCAGGGCTCGGAGTTTCCGGCGGTCATCATGCCGGTGGCGGATGTGCCCGCCCGGCTGTGCTATCGGAATCTGTTGTATACCGGCGTGACCCGCGCCCGCAGGCTGTGTGTGCTGGCGGGAACCACTGCCACCGAAAAGCGCATGGTGGACAATGTGCGGCAGAACATGCGTTACAGCGGCCTGCGGTTCCTGCTCAAGGACGCGGCAGGGGCAGGACAATGACCCGGGAGCCGCTGCTGGCGTTTTTCTTTCCCCGGCGCTGTCCTTTCTGCAACCGGGTACTGCCGTACAACGCACCGCAGGCGGCGTTTTGTGCCGCGTGTGCAGAAACGGAAAAACGCCTTCGCCATGAGCCGCCCCGCCTGCCCAAAACAGAACATGATTTTTATGTGCTGCACGGCGCGGCGGCCGCCTACTATTACACCGAGGAAGTCAGGCGCACCATCCTTGCCTGCAAGGAATACAGGCATCCATGGTACGCCCGGGAACTGGCAGACCGGATGCTGGTCTGCCTTTGGGGCGCGGAGCCACCCCGACATCCCGGCGGCAGGCCGACACTGGAGCCTTCCGCGCTGCCCCGGTATGACCTGATCGTACCGGTGCCGCCCCGCGAGCCGGATTCCCACGACCCGGAGCTGCCGCGGATGCTGGCCCGGCGTCTGGGCGAGGTGATGGCGCTGCCGGTGCGGGAAGTTCTGGAACTGACCCGGAAAATACAGCCCCAAAAGACGCTGGACCGGGAGCATCGACTGCAAAACACAAAGAACGCCTACGCGGTCCGCAAGGGCGAGGACGTGGAGGGACTGCGCATCCTGCTGGTGGATGACGTCATCACCACCGGCGGGACGGTGTCGGCCTGTGCTCAGGCGCTTGTCAGGGCCGGTTCGGCGGAGGTATTCGCCGTTTGCATCGCCGCCAGCGAAACGCTGCCCAAGGAGAAACAAAGCAAATGAAACAACAGGATATTGGCATTGATCTGGGGACAACCTCCATCATCATCGCCACCGAACAGCAGGGCGTGGTGTTTGCCCAGCCCACCATCGGCGCTCTGGATACCCGCAGCGGCTCTATTGTGGCGGTGGGGGAAAAGGCGCTGCGCATGGTGGGGCGGGCGCCCTCCCACATTGAACTGGTGCGTCCGCTGCGGGATGGCGTCATTCAGGATCACCGCATGACCAATGAACTGATCGTGCGCTATGTCAACGAGGTCTGCCGTTCCCGGCTGTACAAACCGCGTGTGTCGGTCTGTGTGCCCGCCGCCATCACCGGCATCGAAGCGGATGCGGTGGTGGAATCCGTCATCGCGGCAGGGGCCAGACAGGTGTATCTGGTGGACGAGCCGGTGGCCGCCGCGCTGGGCGCCGGGCTGGATATCCGTGCGCCCCGGGGCTGCATGGTGGTGGATATCGGCGGCGGCTCCACCGATATTGCGGTCATCAGCATGGGTGGACGGGTGCGCGCTGCCAGCGTGCCGGTGGCGGGCAACGCCTTTGATACCTGCATTGCCCAATATGTACAGGAGAAGTGCAACCTTGCCATTGGCCCCCTCACGGCGGAGGCATTGAAAAAGAAGGTTGCCTGCTGCACCCGCAGCGAATTTGAAGGTGTGATGGAGGTACGCGGCCATTCCTGGGAGACCAACCTTCCGGCCCGCCGTCTGATTTGCACCAGCGACCTGTATGCGCCGGTGCAGGAGCTTGCGCGGCGCATTGTGGATGCTGCGCGCAGTGTATTGGAAAGCACTCCGCCGGAGCTTGCGGCGGACATTGCCCGCACCGGGGTGCTGCTCACCGGCGGAGGCTCGCTGCTGCGGGGACTGCCCGCGTTTCTGGCAGGGGAACTGCATGTGGATGTGGCCATTGCGCCGGATCCGCTGAACTGTGTGGCCCGCGGCGCCGCCATCAGCCTGAGCGAGGGAAAGTTTTTATCTGCCGGTTTCCGCGATGCCACGCCAAAAGTGTGGCGTTCGCGGCTGCGCAGCAAAAGTGACCCTTTCGCAGGGGATTAAAATGTGCTATAATACAATGAGTTATTGGTAATGATTTGAAAACGAGGAACAGTATGTCCGATTCCATGACCCAAACCTTTCTGCGCCTGCGTGACGAGTACATTGCAGGCTGCTTTTCCAAACTGAATCCTGTGCAGCGGCAGGCGGTGTTTGCCACCGAAGGCCCGTTGCTCATTCTGGCGGGCGCAGGCTCCGGAAAGACCACGGTGCTTGTTAACCGCATCGCCAACATCATCCGCTTTGGCCACGCCTATGGCAGCACCCAGCTCAGCCGCCCGGTCACCCCGGAGGACGTACAGGCCTTGCAGAACTGTCTGCAAGGCCGTGTGCGGCCCAGCCGTAATCTGGAGCAGCTGCTGGCAGTGGAGCCTGCCCGGCCGTGGAACGTGCTGGCCATCACCTTCACCAACAAGGCGGCGGGAGAACTGAAGGAACGCCTGAAAGCCATGCTGGGGGACACTGTGGGCGGGGACATTCATGCCTCCACCTTCCATTCCGCCTGCGTGCGTATTTTGCGCCGTGATGCGGAACGCATCGGATTTCCCACCAGCTTTACCATCTATGATTCAGACGACCAGCAGCGGGTCATCAAGCAGATCTATAAAGAATTGATGATCGATGATAAATTCCTGCCGGTGAAATCCGCCATCGCTCAGATCAGCGGGTTCAAGGACAAGCTGCTTTCCGCCGCGGATGTGGCCGCTGAGCCGCCGCGCAACACCAAGCAGGCGCTGGTGAGCAAGGTTTATACCGCTTACGCGGGCCGTCTGAAAACTGCCGGCGCTATGGACTTTGACGACCTGATCTTCCATACGGTGAACATGCTGCGGCAGGACGAGGATGCCCGCCATTATTACCAGAACAAATTCCGCTATGTGCTGGTGGACGAGTATCAGGATACCAGCGTGGCGCAGTTTCATCTGGTGCGTCTGCTGGCAGGCGGCACCAACAATGTCTGCGTTGTGGGCGATGACGACCAGTCCATCTATAAATTCCGCGGCGCCACCATCGAGAACATTCTCCATTTTGAGGAGACATTTGCCGGGGCGCGTACCATCCGTCTGGAGCAGAACTACCGTTCCACCTCCAACATTCTCAATGCGGCCAACAGCGTCATTCAGAACAACAACGGCCGCAAGGGCAAAACGCTGTGGACCCAAAACGGGGACGGTGAAAAAGTGCATCACTATACCGCCTCCAGTGAGCAGGACGAGGCCAGCCATATCGCGGATGTGGTGGGCGAACATCTGCGGGAGGGGGCGCACCTGCGGGATCACGCCATCCTCTACCGCATGAACGCGCAATCCAACCCCATCGAAACCTATTTTGCCAGAGCGGGCATCCCGTACCGCATCGTGGGCGGCCAGCGGTTCTTTGACCGCAAGGAAGTCAAGGATATCAACTCCTATCTGGCGGTTCTGGTCAATCCCCGGGATGATGTGCGCCTGCGGCGCATCATCAATGAACCGGCCCGCAAAATCGGCGGCACCACCATCGACAAGGTGGCGGAACTGGCGGCTGCGCAGGGCGTGCCCATGATGGAAATCATCTCTCAGGCACGGCTGTATCCGGCTTTGGGCCGCGGCGTCAACGCGCTGGAGCACTTTTACGCCATCATGCAGGATTTGCAGGAACTGCTGCCGACTCTGCCGTTGGATGAATTTGTGGGGGAGGTCATCAAGCGCACCGGCTACGAAGCTATGCTGAAAGCCCAGAAGGAGGAAGGGGAGACCCGGCTGGAGAACCTTGGCCAGCTGGTCAGCTCGGTCAAGACCTATCTGGACCAGAACGGTGAGGACGCCACCCTGTCGGGTTTTCTGGAGGAAGTGGCCCTCATCGCGGACATTGACTCCTATGACGAGGAGACCGATGTGGTCACCATGATGACGCTGCACTCTGCCAAGGGGCTGGAATTTCCTTATGTGTTCATTGTAGGCATGGAGGACGGGGTGTTCCCCGGCGACATGGCCCGCTATTCCGAGGAGGACATGGAGGAGGAACGCCGCCTTTGCTACGTGGGCATCACCCGCGCTAAAAAGGAGCTGTACCTTTCTTCCTCCCGCCAGCGGCTGATTTTCGGTCAGACCCGGCGCAATCCGCCCTCCTGCTTTCTGGACGAGATCGCACCCGGCCTGATGGACGAGAGCGAAAGCCCCGACCTTGCCTCCTCCATGGGCTTCGGCGCGGGTTATGGCAGCTACAGCAGCACGGTTCCGGGCGGACGCAGCGGATATTCCGGGGCATCCCGGGGCTACCTGAATAACGACTATAACCGCGGCTTTGGCGGCGGCTATTCCAGCGGCTTTGTCTCCGGCGGCCACGAGAGTCCCCGGGGAACGCCGCGCCGCACTGTGCAAAGCCCCGGCTTTGGGGCGGGGTACGGTTCCTCCCGCCAGACAACGCCCGCGGGAGCCGGCACCTCCACGCTGACGGGCACCTCCGCGCCCAAAAAGAAGGCGGCGGGATTCAAGCCCGGCGATTTGGTGGAGCACAAGGTTTTTGGACGTGGCAAGGTTCTCAAGGCCACGCCCATCGCGGGGGACTGCATCGTGGAGATTCAGTTTGACCGCGTTGGCGTGAAAAAAACCATGGCCAATTACGCGCCGCTTACAAAATTAGAGGAGGCCTGATCCATGCTGGTTACACTGATCGCCCATACCAATGACCCCGAAAAGACGGTGGCCGCTGCAGCCAAGCTGTGCTATTCCGATGCACACATCGAAACGCTGCTGGACGGGCTGACACCCGAAAAGACCGCGGCGTTTCTGCAAAAGCTCTCTGATTTTGGCCATGCCAGCCCCGTTGAGCATGCCAGCTTCACCTTCGGGATTGAAGGAGTGTCCCGCACGTTCCTTGCACAGGTAACGCGGCACCGCATTGCCTCCTTCAGCGTGCAGAGCCAGCGCTATGTGCGTCTGGAGGATTTCCGCTACGTTATCCCGCCGGAGATCGAAAAAATCCCCGAGGCCAAGGCGCAGTTCGTACAGGCCATGAACGAGGACGCCGCCAAATATCTGGAACTGGTTAAAACGCTGGAGGAATCCCATACCGCAGCATTGGTGGCGCAGGGAATGCCCGAAAAAGCAGCCCGCGCCAAGGCGGCCAAGCAGGCCAATGAGGACGCTCGCTTTGTGCTGCCCAACGCCTGCGAGACCAAAATGGTGATGACCATGAACTGCCGCAGTCTGCTCAATTTCTTTAACCTTCGCTGCTGCAGCCGCGCCCAGTGGGAGATTCGCGAAGTGGCCCGCCAGATGCTGAAACTGGTGCTGCCGCTGGCTCCCCACATTTTTGCGGCAGCGGGGCCGCGCTGCCTGACCGGTCCCTGCCCGGAAGGAGCCATGTGTTGCGGAAAACAGACGCAGGTGCGGGAGGAATATGCCGCGCTGAAACAGGAGGTGCTTTCAAATGGGTAAGCTGGTGATTTTTGAAGGGCTGGATGGTTCCGGCAAGGGAACGCAGACCGCGCTGACGGCCAAAAATCTGGAAGCACAGGGATTGGAATTGCAGCAGATCACATTTCCGGATTATGAAAGCGATTCGTCCGCGCTGGTCAAAATGTATCTGTCCGGCAAGTTTGGCAGCCATCCGGACGATGTGAACGCCTACGCGGCCTCCACCTTCTACGCGGTGGACCGTTTTGCCAGCTATAAGACCAGCTGGGGGGATTTTTACCGTGCCGGCGGCATCGTTTTGTCGGATCGGTACACCACCTCCAACGCGGTGCATCAGTGCTCCAAGCTGCCGCCCATGCACTGGGACGGCTTTCTGGAATGGCTGTTTGACTTTGAATACAAAAAAATCGGGATTCCCGCGCCGGATGCGGTCATCTATCTGGCGGTGGACCCGGAGGTCTCCCAACGGCTGATGGCGGAGCGTTACGGCGGAGATGAGAGCAAAATGGACATTCAGGAACGGGACACCGAATATCTGGCCCGTTCCCGCGCCGCCGCCGAATACTGTGCCCGCAAGCTGGGCTGGTACCGGGTGGAATGTACCAAAACGGTGGACGGCGTCAAGACCATTCGCTCCGTGGAGGAAATTCAGAAGGATATTCTCGGTTATTTGAAGACCGTCCTGTAAAGGGGAGAAACGTCTATGCTGCGTTATGCTGTCGGGCAGGATCTCGCCGCGCTGTGCAGACTCCGCTGCGCCGTATACGGCGGCAGTCTTCAGGATGCCGCCGGCTGGCTCCGGCATGTGGCGGGACTTTCCAACACTTTGCTGCTGGAGCCTGAGAGCGGCGGCGCTCCTACCGCCATGCTGGCGGCCATCCCGGTGACCTACGGGCTGCACAGGGGCATCTGGCTGCGCGGCATGGCAGTGCAGCCGGGGCAGGCGGGAGAGGAACTGCTCTGCCGGCTCACGGCGGACTGCGTGCGGGCCTTTGCCGCCAGCGGCTGCGAGTTTGCACTGGCAACGCCGCGGGGCGCTGCCGCTGCCAGCCAGCTGGAGCGGATCGGCTTTCAGAACACGCTGCCGCGCCGTGTGGTGCGCACGCCCATCGCCCGCAACCTTTTGGCGACAGCGGAATTTGATACCCTGACGGTACCCCGCCTGATGCACCTGCGGGGACATTACCAGCCCGGTGCGCTGGAGCTTACCGAGGAATCTCTCACCGAAACGATGACGCAGCTTTACCGGCGCGGTTTGACCACCGTTTGCAGCCGTCGGGGATATGGGCTGTTTTACACCGGGGAGGACACACTGCAATTTCTGGAATTGCAGGCGGACAACGACCACAGCGCCGACCTTTTGCTGCAAGCGGCCGCCGAACATACCGGCGTACACCGGGCTCAGCTGGTGCTGGCGGAGAACCAGACCCTCTATCTTGGCGCGGGAAGGCGCTGCGGTTACGGGATGCTGTGTTTTCTGCATGGGAAATTCCCGGTTCGGGATCTGTATTTCAGTCAGTTGCTATGATTGTAAATAAAGGAAGTAAATCAAAAGGAGTTTGCGTATGAGAATCAACCGCAGCAACGCGGCGGAACCGGCCCAGCCGGAGCCGCGCCGTCCCGAACCGCAGCCGACTGCTGCCCCCAAAACGCCCCCTCAGGCACCGGCTCCGGAGTCCGAGCCATCCTATGCGGAATACGAGGAGGAGTACGAGGAAGAGGAACAGCCGCGCCGCGGCCACGGCTGCCTGATCAGCCTCATCATCTTCGTCATCCTGATGGCGCTGGTGGCCTTTGGCGGATTTCAGGTGTTCAAAGGCTACCAGGAACTGAGCGGAGGCGGCGAAATGGGCGCCGAGCAGGAATTTGTGGTGGAGCAGGGCTCCAGCATCTCTGCCATCGCGGGGGATCTGAAGGAGCAGGGCATCATTGAATATGACTGGCTGTTCAAGCTGTATGCCAAATACAGCGGCAAGGCCAGCAATGTGCAGTATGGCACATTCAAAGTCAGTTCCGGCATGTCCTATAACGAGATCATCTCTACGCTGTCGGTACAGAACGTGTTCCGAAAAACCGTGATGGTGACGTTCCCTGAGGGCACCACCAGTGTGGGCATCGCCCAGATCATGGAGCAAAACGGCCTGTGCGATATGCAGGAATTCCTGGACTGCGCCAATGGTGTGGATGGGTCGGATTTCAGCCAGTATGCGTTCTGGAACCAGATCCCCGACAACGGACGCATCATGAAGAGCGAGGGGTATCTCTTCCCGGATACCTATGAGTTCTTTGAGGATGACACCGTCTACAATTACGTGAATACCTTCTACAGGGAATTCGATGCCAAAACGGCCGGGCTGATGGACACCATCGCGGCCAAGGGCACCACGCTGGACGATGTGGTCATTCTGGCCTCCTTTATTCAGGAGGAGGCAGGCAAGCCTGAGGAGGACGGCAAAGTTTCCGCCTGTTTCCACAACCGGATGGAATCCACCGATCCGCTGTGGTCCAGCCATATCCTGCAATCCAACGCCAGCAGCTATATCATGCAGGATTATGAGAACAATTACCTGTGGAACTCTCCCACGGCCGAATATATGGGCTGGGTGGCGGCCGGAGGCATCCCGGAGGACATTCTGAATCTGTACGACACCTACCGTGTCAGCGGTCTGCCTGCGGGCCCCATTTCCAACCCCGGCTACGCCGCCATCGAAGCGTCCTTGAATCCGGACGAAGACTATCTGCGTGAAGGCTACTACTTCTTCGTCACCGGACATCCCAACAGTGATGTGGCGGGCCAGTATTTCTACGCCAAGACCGCCAACGAGCATCAGGCTAACGTGAACCGCGCTGGCTGGTAAAACAAAGGAGAAAACAATGCTTGCACAGCCGGAACTTTTGTCCCCCGCGGGCAGTCTGGAAACGCTGAAATACGCGGTGCTGTTTGGTGCGGATGCGGTGTACTGCGCCTTGCCGGAATTCGGCATGCGCGCCGCGCCGGTGAACCTGACGGTGGAGGAACTGCGGGAAGGCTGCATTTTTGCCCATGCACGGGGCAAAAAGGTTTATCTGACGCTGAATACCCTGCCCACCAACGAGGAGGTGGGCAGGCTGCCGGAATACATCCGGCAGGCCGCCGAGGCAGGTGTGGACGCCTTTATCATCGCGGATCTGGGGGTGCTGTCTCTGGCCGCCAGACACGCGCCGGGCGTGGAGCGGCATTTCTCCACGCAGGCGGGCATCACCAACTATGCCGCCGCCACCGCTGCGTACGAGATGGGCGCCAAGCGGGTGGTGCTTGCCCGGGAACTGCCTCTGACCGAGATTGCCCAGATACGGGATCACTGCCCCGCAGATCTGGAACTGGAGGCGTTTGTCCACGGCGCCATGTGCATGAGCGTTTCCGGGCGCTGCCTGCTGTCCAGCTATATGACGGGGCGCAGCGGCAACCGGGGCGAGTGTGCCCAGCCCTGCCGCTGGAAATATTATCTGATGGAGGAAAAGCGCCCCGGCCAGTATATGGAGATCGGGGAAACGGCAGATGGCAGCTATATCCTCAACGCCAATGATCTGTGTACCGCTCCGTTTTTGGATCTGATCTGCAAGGCGGGGGTGGATTCTCTGAAAATCGAGGGCCGGGCCAAGAGCTTTTACTATGTGGCCTCGGTTACCAGTGCCTACCGCCGCGCTCTGGACGCCTATCTCAGAGACCCGTACCGGGATGATTTTGAGCTGCCGGATTCCGTCATTGAGGAACTGAACCGTACCAGCCACCGCCATTATTCGCCGGGATTTTATTTTGGCAAGGAGCAGGCGCTGCAAACACCCAGCCACAGCTATGTGCGCCAGTGGGAGTTTTTGGGGACGGTGGATTCATGGGAAAACGGTATCGCCCATTGCACCCAGCGTGGAAAATTCGCGGTGGGGGACACGCTGGAGGCGTTACAGCCGGACGGCAGCGTCGTTACGCTGTGTCCCGCATGGATCGAAAACGAGGAAGGACAGCGGGTGGATGCCACGCCGCACCCTATGATGCGGTATACCATTCCCTGCGAAACGCCTTTGATGCCCTGCTCGCTTTTGCGTATGCGGGGCAGGGAAGAATCATGAGCAAACGAGCCGCCTTGGAAAAGGCGGCCCGTTTTTGTATCATGGGGATGTATCCCAAAAAGCCTGTAAGGCTTTCTGCAAGGTGTCGGCATCCCGCACCACTTGAAGGCCATCCCAATGAGGCGGCATCAGGCCGCGGTATTCTTCGGAGAGAAAACGGTCATCCAGCAGAAGTACGACTCCCCGATCCTCCGGCGTGCGGATGACCCGCCCGGCCGCCTGCAAAACCTTGTTCATGCCGGGAAAACGGTAGGCGTATTCAAAGCCGCGGCCGCGGGTTTTCTCGAAATGATCCCGCAGCTGCTCCTGACGCGGGTTGACCTGCGGCAGACCGGGGCCGATGATGGCCGCGCCGATGAGCCGGTCTCCCACAAAATCCACGCCCTCGCCGAACACGCCGCCCATCACGGCAAAGCCCAAAAGACTCTGTTCAGGCTGATGGGAAAATTGGGATAGAAACTCCTGCCGCGCCATCTCGTCCATCTCGGCATGCTGGCTGATCATGGAGATTTCCGGAAAAGACTGCTCAAAAGCCTCCCGCACCTTTTCCAGATAGGCATAGCTGGGGAAAAAGGCCAGATAGTTGCCTGTTCGGGTGCGCACCATGGCGGCCAGCGCCTGTGTAAGCGGCTGAATACTGGCCTCCCGGTCCCGGTATCGGGTGCTGATGCCCGGCAGGCAGTACAGTCCGAGGTTTTTCTGGGGAAAAGGGCTGCGCAGCATAATAGCCCGGGCGTCCGGAACGCCGCACAGATCCTTATAGTAAGAGGCGGGAGCCAGCGTGGCGGAAAACAGTACGGCTGCCCGGGCTTTGCCGAAATCCTGTGCCAGAAAACTGCCGGCATCCAGACACAGCTGGGTCATCCGAACGTCGCTGCCAAAAGCCGCCGCCTGCAGCACAAAATGCTCGTCAAAGGTTTCCGCCACACGCAGCCAGCTCCGCACATCGAAAAACAGCTGCAACAGCGTGCTGCGGGTCTCGCTGGGCTCCCGGTGCTCCTCCAGCCATGCCTGCAAAGGCTCGCAGAGCTTCGTGAGGGCGCGGTCCAGCGCTTCGTTGCGCTCCGCCCAGAACAGAGTGGCTTTTGGGTTCTCCTTACACTGGTCGCGCAGCTCCCGCAGCAGTTCATTCACCCGGTTCAGGGCGTTTTTCAGGGAACTGCGGCCCTTGCCAAGCGCCCGCTTTGCGGCAGTGAAATCGCTTTTCACAAGGCCGGCGCTGTGCATCTTTCTGGCCCGGTCCGGCAAATTGTGGGCCTCGTCCACCAGAAACAGATAGTCCCCCTTGCCCTCAAAAAAACGGCGCAGGCAGACCACCGGGTCAAACGCGTAGTTGTAATCGCCTATGACTACGTCGCACCAGAGGCTTAAATCCAATCCCATCTCGAAGGGGCAGACCCGGTGTCTGCGGGCGAATTCCTGCAGCACCGGAGCCGTCAGGGCAGGGGCGTCCAAAGCGTCCCACAGCGCGTCCTTGATGCGGTCATAGTACCCTTCGGCATAGAGGCAGGCGTCCGGCGTACATTCCCGATTTTCGCACAGACAGATTTTGTCTTTTGCAGTGAGGGTAATGCTGCGCAGGGACAGTTCCGGTGCGTGGCGGCGCAGCGTATCCAGCGCGTTTTCGGCAGCGGTGCGAGTGGTGCCGCGGGCTGTCAGATAAAACACAGGGCCGCCATCGTCCAGCGCTTTGAGGGCGGGATACAGCACGCTCATGGTTTTGCCAATGCCTGTGGGGGCCTGACACAACAGCTGCCCGCCCTCCCGGCAGACGCGAAAGACCTCGTTCATCATGGCTTTCTGGCCGGGTCGGTAGGCAGAAAAAGGAAAGGTGAGTGGCCGGATGCTTGAGCGGCTCTGCGCTTTCCAGAGAGCTGCCCGCCGTGCCCACGGCGCATAGCGGGTGAGAAGGTCCTGCACAAACTGTTCC
Source organism: uncultured Subdoligranulum sp. (assembly GCA_945830575.1). Lineage (GTDB taxonomy): Bacteria > Bacillota > Clostridia > Oscillospirales > Ruminococcaceae > Gemmiger. The sequence continues at coordinate 17,102 of CALZZE010000037.1, forward strand.
AATTCCCCGGCAGAAAATTGCTTTTCAAAGCAGTAGAGCTGTTCCTCGTCCACCTGATAATACCGCAGCTGGACCCGCACACAGGAAAGCCCCTGCTGCCGCGCATAGATGGCCGCATAAACCTGCCCCTGCGCCCAGTGCTCGGGGGATTGTTCCCCGGTGATGGCCTCCGGCGCAAGGGTGGTGGTTTTGATTTCATCCACTGTGACGACGCCGTCTTCGGCGGTGTAAATGCCATCCGCCCGGCCTTCCAGCGTATACTGTACACTCCCGACGGCGTACTCCTGCCGCAAAAAGACTTCGGCGGCGTAATCCGGATGCTCCCTGACGGCGGCGCGCTGCAATTTGCGGTGCAGCCGTGCGCCCTCATTGGCCCGGTCAAAGCCGGTCACGCGGCTGTCAATGCTGCCGGACAGCAGCAGAAATTCCACCAGCCGACGTACCGACAAAGTTACGGAACATTCCATCTTTAGTAAGTGTGGTCGCAGACTTCGTGGATCTTATCCCGCAGGGCCACAAAATCCTCAAAAGCCAGAGGCTTGTTGCGGGGATTGCGCAGAAGTGCGGCGGGATGCAGCGTTGCCATAAACAGGGTACCGTTTTTGTCAAAGAAGCGGCCATGATCCTTGGTGACGGACAGCTTGGGGTCAATGAGCTGCTGAGCGGCGATGCGGCCCAGACAAACCACGATCTTGGGGCGCAGCAGCTGGAACTGCTGGCGAAGCCACGGCTTGCAGGCCTCGGATTCCTCCGGCAGAGGGTCCCGGTTTTCCGGCGGACGGCATTTGACAATGTTGGCAATGAAGATGTTCTTTTCCCGGCTCAGGTCGATGGCTTCCAGATAGCTGTCCAGCAGCTTGCCGCTGCGTCCCACAAACGGAAGCCCCTGAGCGTCCTCGCTGGCGCCGGGACCTTCGCCCACAAACAGCACCTCCGCATGGGGGACGCCCTGTCCGAATACTACGTTTGTGCGCGTCTCACAAAGGCCGCAGCGGCGGCAGGCCAGACATTCCTGTTTCAATTCTTCAAAATCCATAAAAACACCTCATTCAAATGTTTACCGCTGATTTCAGCGGCCCATGATGACAGAGAAAGGGGAGAACGTTATGTGGGAAAATTTGTGGCCGCGGGGCGCGTGCCTGCTGCTGGGCTACGCCCTTGGCAGTGTGATGACCGCAGAACTGGCGGCCCGCATTGCCGCAGGCAAAAGCATCCGCGAGATCGGCAACGGAAATCCGGGTTTTGCCAACGTCTTGCTGCATCTGGGCAAGCCGGCCGGAACCGCAGTGCTGGCCGGAGATGTGCTCAAGACCGCCATGGCCTGCTGGCTGTGCACGGCCTTGTTTCCTTCGCTGAAGAGCATTGCCATACTCTATGCAGGACTTGGGGCGGTTCTGGGACACGATTTCCCGCCCCGCGGACAGGGAGGAAAGGGCGTGACCGTTACCTGTACGTGGCTGACCCTTTGCCTGCCTGTGAGCGGTGCGCTCTGCTGTCTTGCGGGCGGTGCGCTGACGCTGGCACTGGGGTATCTGCCCGTGGGCGCGGTTTTCATTGCTGTGACCGCCGTGCCGCTGGGCTGGGTGCAGTACGGCAGGGAGCATGCAGCCGTCTTGCTGGTCTCTGCCCTTGTGATGCTCAGCCGTCATTACCGGGGGCTTCTGCGTGTGCTGCACGGCACAGAACCACGGTATTTCGCCGGAAAGGAAAAGTAAGGAACATCCCTATCATACCATGCAAAACGGTGTTTTTCAATCTGTGACAGATTTTTCGAAAAAAATTGAAAAATGGTATTGACATTTCGGGAAAGTGTTGCTATAATAAACAACGTCGCCGGGAGACACGGCAGACAAAACAAAACGCTGGATTTGGCCCGGTAGTTCAGTTGGTTAGAACGCTAGCCTGTCACGCTAGAGGTCGTCAGTTCGAGCCTGATTCGGGTCGCCACCTGCTGTTATAGCTCAGTCGGTAGAGCGCATCCTTGGTAAGGATGAGGTCGGCAGTTCAAATCTGCCTAACAGCTCCAGCGCAGCGCCCACAGCAATCCTGTGGGCGTTTCTCATAGGGGCATAGCTCAGTTGGTAGAGCAGCGGTCTCCAAAACCGCGTGCCGAGGGTTCGAATCCTTCTACCCCTGCCAAAAAGCCTTTCCGTTTTCGGAAGGGCTTTTTTGTTGTTCTGAACACTTTTCTTTGCCGGCTTCTTGATTTTGGTTTGCGATGTGCTATAATACCAAGTCGGGGAATAAAGAAGGATAAGGAGAAGAATCGAATGACCAAAGATCTGACGAGCGGGAGCCCTTTGCGGGTCATCCTGCTGTTTACTTTGCCGCTGGTGCTGGGGAACCTGTTCCAGCAGTTTTACAGTCTGGCGGATACCATTATTGTGGGCCGCTTTGTGGGCGTTCATGCGCTGGCCGCAGTGGGAGCCACCGGGTCGATCAATTATCTGGTTCTGGGTTTTGTGATCGGGCTGTGCAACGGGTTCGCCATTCCCATCGCCCAATTGTTTGGTGCACGGGATTACAGGGATCTGCGCCGCCATGTGGCCAACGCCGGATGGCTTTCTCTGGTGCTGGCGTTGGTGCTGACGGCGGCAACGGTGTCACTGACCCGTCCCATCATGGTGCTGATGCAGACGCCCGCAGATATTCTGGAGGATGCTGCGGTTTATATTGGATGGATTTTTGCAGGGATTCCTTTTATTTTTCTGTACAATATGGTGGCTGGTATCATGCGCGCCTTAGGAGACAGCAAAACGCCGCTCTGTTTTCTGCTGCTCACCAGTGCGCTGAACATCGCACTGGACCTTGTGTTTATCATCGTTTTCCGGTGGGGCGTGCTTGGCGCGGCACTGGCCACCGATCTGTCACAGGCGATTTCCGGTCTTCTGAGTCTATGGTTTCTCTGCCGCCGGTTTTCGGTGCTTCGGATGGAGGACAGGGAATATGTCCTCTGCAAAAGCGCCTGCCGCCGTCTGATGGGCATCGGCGTGCCCATGGGCTTACAGTGCAGCATCACCGCCATAGGCAGCGTGATTTTGCAGAGCGCGGTCAATATGCTCGGCTCCACCGCAGTGGCGGCGGTGACGGCCGGCAGCAAAACCATGAACATTCTCACAGTTCCGCTGGAAAGCGTTGGCACAGCCATGGCTACCTACTGCGGCCAGAATCTGGGAGCGGCACGGATGGATCGGATCCGCCGCGGCGTGCGTCAGGCGCTGCTCATCACCACGGTGTATGCGGCTGCATCGCTGGTCATCCTGCATTTTGCGGATGTTGCCATCATGAGTCTGTTTTTGGATATTCAGACAGAAGGAGAAATCGTTTCTCTTGCACAAGAATACCTGTGGTGGAACAGTCTGTTCTTTGTGGAACTGGGGGCGCTCATCGTATGGCGTTACAGCATTCAGGGGCTGGGCTATTCCACCCTCGCCATGAGTGCCGGCGTGGGTGAGATGGCCGCCCGCACCGCGGTAGCGCTTTGGCTGGTGCCGCCGATGGGCTATTTCGGCGCGGAGCTTGCCAACCCTGCCGCGTGGGTCGCCGCCTGTCTGGTATTGTGGCCCGCCTACCGCTGGACGCTGGGACAGCTGGAGCAGCGCCTTCTGGCGGGACGGCTGAATATGCGCAGCGCGCAGGAGGTACGATAGCTTTTTTGTGCAAATGGCTTGCCCAGCGGCGAAAAACATAGTATAATGGGGACATTCCATAGAGGGAAGGAATTGTAAAATGGCAGAGAAAAAACCGTTTGTCACTTTGGCGCAGGCAAAAGACATCATTGCCGATGTGCCGACCCCGTTCCACCTGTACGATGAGAAGGGCATCCGGGAAAATGCTCGTCTGATGAATCAGGCGTTCAGCTGGAACAAAGGCTTCAAGGAGTATTTTGCCGTCAAGGCAACGCCCAACCCCTACATCCTGAAAATCCTGCAGGAGGAGGGCTGCGGCGTGGACTGTTCCAGCTACACGGAGCTGCTGATGTCGGAGGCGTGCGGCTTTTCCGGCAGCGATATCATGTTTTCCTCCAATGAGACCCCCGCGGAGGATATGCGCAAGGCTTACGAGCTGGGAGCCAACATCAATCTGGACGATTTGACCCATGTGGACTTTTTGCGGCAGGTCGCCGGCATCCCGGAAACTATCTGCTGCCGGTACAATCCGGGCGGGGTGTTTACGCTGGGCAACGGCATCATGGACAACCCCGGCGACGCCAAGTACGGCATGACCGAGGAGCAGATGACCGAGGCCTACACCCGCCTGATGGCGCTGGGGGCAAAGGAATTCGGCATCCATGCGTTTCTGGCCAGCAACACCGTGACGGATGACTATTATCCTGAGCTGGCGGGGCAGCTGTTCCATCTGGCTGTGCGTCTGCATGAAAAGACCGGCGCCCACATCAAGTTTGTCAATCTGTCCGGCGGGGTGGGCATTGCCTACAAGCCCGACCAGCGGGACAACGATATTCTGAAGATCGGTGACGGCGTGCGCCGGAAATTCGAGGAAATTCTGGTGCCTGCAGGTATGGGCGATGTGGCCATTTATACCGAACTTGGCCGGTTCATGCTGGCGCCCTACGGCGCGCTGGTCACCACAGCCATCCATGAAAAGCACATCTATAAGGAGTACATCGGCGTTGACGCCTGTGCCGCCAACCTGATGCGCCCGGCCATGTACGGAGCGTACCATCACATTACGGTGCTTGGCAAGGAGGACGCTCCCTGCGACCATCAGTATGACGTGGTGGGTGGTCTGTGCGAGAACAATGACAAATTTGCCATCGACCGTATGCTGCCCGAAATCGACAAGGGCGATGTGCTGTACATCCATGACACCGGCGCCCACGGCTTTTCCATGGGCTACAATTATAACGGCAAGCTGCGCAGCGCGGAGGTTCTGCTCCGGGAGGACGGCTCCCATCAGCTGATTCGCCGCGCCGAGACCCCCGCGGATTATTTTGCCACCTTTGATTTTTCCCCTTTCTTCCAGTGATTGAGAGGATCATGCCATGTTTCAGTTTCTGTTTGTGATCGGCCTTGTGTTGGCATTTTACGGATATTCCGCCATGAAAAACCCCCGCGTGTGGGGCGATCAGGGGCGTGACAACGTCAAGCCGGAAAACTGGAACGGCTATGTGGTGCACAACGGCCAGTTTTTTATGTATTCCGGATTCTTTCTGGCGGCTCTTGCGGCGCTGGATGTGATTTTTGCCTTCAATGAACTGGTTTATCTTCTCATTCTGCTTGGTGGTCTGGCACTTTTGATGTATCCGCTGTGCCACTGGATGCACGAGAAAGAGGGAACATGGTGGCCCTGGCCCCGCAGCAAAAAGAAGAAAAAATGAATCCTTGAACGAAGCAGCCCCCGGACCGCGCTGGTCCG
>CALZZE010000038.1 GCA_945830575.1 uncultured Subdoligranulum sp.
TCAACCGACCTAAAATCATCTTGCGGCAGAGAGAAAAATTCTACTATTTTTTATAATGTGTGGTCGGCAAACAGCGGGTCGTCCTGCCACAGAACCACATGGCCGGCGGCGCGGGTCCTGTTCAGATCGATGAGCCGCTGGTTGGAGGAGCCGCGGAACCGCAGCGTGATGTCGTATTTGTCCTGCACAAAGTCCCCATCCACCAGCACATCCATATATTGTAAAAGCTCATCGGTCACCTCGCAGCGACCCGGGCCGGGCTGGAGCACCTCGGTCTCGTAGCAGTTGCCGGTGTAGCACCAGATGGTCTTGTGGGGGTACAGCGCCTTGACGTTGCGCACAAAGGGCAGCAGCTCCCGCTGGTTTTCCGGCTCCAGCGGCTCGCCGCCCAGCAGCGACAGCCCGCTGATATAGTCCGGCGCAAGGCTTTCCAGTATCTTGTTGCGGACTTCCTTGGTGAAGGGCTGGCCGTACGCAAAATCCCACGCTACCGCGTTGAAACAGTTGGGGCAGCGGCGGCGGCAGCCCGAAACAAACAGGCTGGTGCGCACGCCTTCCCCGTTGGCAATGTCGTAGTATTTGATATTCGCGTAGTTCATAAGTCCTTTCCTCCGCCTGTTTTCCTACAAGATATTGTGTCCGGAACCGCTTTCGGTACACAAGAGCATCCTCAGTATAGCAGTCCCGGCATAAAAAAGCAAGAGTGCGGGCCCGGGAAGACCTGCAATTTTCATCGATGCTGCGATAATTTGGAAGATTCTTACGATTTTAGCCAAAAATGAGACTCTTTTTTCGGCGGTTTGTCTTTTTGGCGATGCATCGTTCAAATCGGAATATTTTGTTGTTTTAACCACTTTCACCACAAGATATTGTGGTTTTCTCTCTTGACTTTCCGGGCAAAACTTGGTAAGATGTTCTTGCTCGCCTGTGGGGGCGCGCATCGTTTTGGGCCGAGATACAAGGAGAAACACATGAAAATCATCAAGCGCAACGGCAGTGAGGCCGTATTCGATATTTCCAAGATCATCGCCGCCATCACCAAGGCCAACAACGTGGTGGATTCCACCCAGCGGCTGACCAAGGAGCAGATCCTCGCCATGGCCGATCAGGTACAGGAGCAGTGCCTGAGCCGCGGCCACGCCATGAACGTGGAGGAGATCCAGGATCTGGTGGAGGACGCTCTGATGGCCTCCGGCGCCTATGAGGTGTCCCGCCGGTACATCACCTACCGGTATGTGCAGGGCATCAAGCGCACCAACAACACCACCGATGACCGCATCCTCTCCCTCATTGAATGCAACAACGAGGAAGTCAAGCAGGAGAACGCCAACAAGAACCCCACCGTCAACAGCGTGCAGCGGGACTATATGGCGGGCGAGGTGTCCAAGGACCTGACCATGCGGATGCTGCTGCCCGAGGACATCGTCAAGGCGCACGAGGAGGGCATCATCCACTTCCATGATGCGGACTACTACGCCCAGCACATGCACAACTGTGATCTGGTGGATCTGAACGACATGCTGCAGAACGGCACCGTCATCTCCGGCACCCTCATCGAAAAGCCCCATTCCTTCTCCACCGCCTGCAACATTGCCACCCAGATCATCGCACAGGTGGCCTCCAACCAGTACGGCGGCCAGAGCATCAGCCTGACTCATCTGGCCCCCTTCGTGGACGTGAGCCGCAAAAAGATCCGCCGCGATACCGAGGCCGAAATGCGGGAGCTGGGCATTGACCCCGGCGAGGAAAAGCTGTCCAAAATCGTGGAGGATCGTCTGCGGGAGGAGATCAAGCGCGGCGTGCAGACCATCCAGTATCAGGTGGTCACGCTGATGACCACCAACGGTCAGGCTCCCTTCATCACGGTGTTCATGTATCTGAACGAGGCCGGCGACAACCAGCGCCTCAAGGCCGATCTGGCCATCATCATTGAGGAGATGCTGCGCCAGCGGTATCAGGGCGTCAAGAACGAGGCGGGCGTCTGGATCACCCCCGCCTTCCCCAAGCTCATCTACGTGCTGGAGGAGGACAACATCCGGGAGGGCACCCCCTACTTCTACCTCACCAAACTGGCCGCCAAGTGCACCGCCAAGCGGATGGTCCCCGACTATATCAGCGAGAAAAAGATGCTGGAATACAAGGTGGACAAAAACGGCGAGGGCCACTGCTACACCTGCATGGGCTGCCGCAGCTTCCTGACTCCCTACGTGGACGAGAACGGCAAGCCGAAATATTACGGCCGCTTCAATCAGGGCGTAGTCACCATCAATCTGGTGGACATCGCGCTGTCCAGCGGCGGCGACTTCGACAAGTTCTGGCAGATTTTTGACGAGCGTCTGGCTCTGTGCCACAAGGCGCTGATGTGCCGCCACAACCGCCTGAAGGGCACTCTGTCCGATGCCGCGCCCATCCTGTGGCAGTACGGCGCGCTGGCCCGCCTGAAGAAGGGCGAGCCCATCGACAAGCTGCTGTACGGCGGCTACTCCACCATCAGTCTGGGCTATGCGGGCCTGTACGAGTGCTGCAAGTATATGACCGGCCGCAGCCACACCGACCCCGCCGCCAAGCCCTTCGCGCTGAACGTCATGCAGCACATGAACGACGCCTGCAAGGGCTGGAAGGCGCAGCACAACATTGATTTCAGCCTGTACGGCACCCCGCTGGAGTCCACCACCTACAAGTTCGCCAAGTGCCTGCAAAAGCGGTTCGGCGTGGTGGAGGGCATCACCGACCACGGCTATATCACCAACTCCTACCACGTGAACGTGCGGGAGGAGATCGATGCCTTCACCAAGCTGAAATTCGAGAGCGAGTTCCAGCAGCTGTCTCCGGGCGGCGCCATCAGCTACGTGGAAGTGCCCAACATGCAGGACAATCTGGAGGCTGTCATCGCGGTGATGCAGTTCATCTACGAAAACATCATGTACGCCGAGCTGAACACCAAGAGCGACTACTGCCAGGTCTGCGGCTACGATGGAGAGATCGCCATCGTGGAGGAGGACGGCAAGCTGGTGTGGGAATGCCCCCACTGCCACAACCGTGACCAGAGCAAGCTGAATGTGGCCCGCCGTACCTGCGGCTACATCGGCACCCAGTTCTGGAACCAAGGCCGCACGCAGGAAATCAAGGACCGCGTACTGCATCTGTGATTTGGATTTTCGTCCCCGCTCCGGCGGGGACGTTTTTTGAAATCTTCCCCGCTCCCCTCTTGATTTTTGCAGCAAAACCTGCTTAACTATAAGAGGGCGTCCGCGGGGCGCCGTTTGATGAAAAAAGAGAGGTAACGGAAATGAGTATGGAAGTCAAGCCCGTCAAGGAGGGCAAGGTCCGCGAAATTTACGACAATGGTGACAGCCTCATCATGGTCGCCACCGACCGCATCAGCTGCTTTGATGTGATCCTGCACAACACCGTGGTGAACAAGGGCAAGGTGCTGACCCAGATGTCCAAGTTCTGGTTCGATCTGACGCAGGATATTCTGCCCAACCACATGCTTTCGGTGGATACCGCCGATATGCCGGAGTTTTTCCGCCAGCCCCAGTACGAGGGCAAGTGCATGATGTGCAAAAAGCTGGAAATGCTGCCCATCGAATGCATCGTCCGCGGCTATATCACCGGCAGCGGCTGGGCCAGCTACCAGAAAAACGGCACCGTCTGCGGCATCACGCTGCCCGAGGGGCTGAAGGAATCCGACAAGCTGCCGGAGCCGATCTACACTCCCTCCACCAAGGCGGAGCTTGGCGACCATGACGAAAACATCTCCTACGAGCAGAGCATCGCCCATCTGGAGAAGTATTTCCCCGGCCACGGCGAGGAGTACGCCGCCGCCCTGCGGGACGCCACCATCGCCCTGTACAAAAAGTGCGCCGACTACGCGCTGTCCAAGGGCATCATCATTGCCGACACCAAATTTGAGTTTGGTCTGGACGAAAATGGCCGTCTGGTCATCGGTGACGAGATGCTGACCCCCGACAGCAGCCGTTTCTGGCCCGCCGACGGCTACGAGCCGGGTCACGGCCAGCCCAGCTTTGACAAGCAGTTTGCCCGCGACTGGCTGAAGGCCAACCCGGGCAACGACTGGACATTGCCTCAGGAGATCGTGGACAAGACCATCGCCAAGTACGAGCAGGCCTACCAGATGCTCACCGGCAAATCCATCAACGAAGTCTGATACGCGCAAATGCCCCCGCCTTCCGGCGGGGGCATTTTGCTTGTTCTGTCACATCATTTTGGGCAGGCGGCGGTCCAGCTGGCGGGTCAGAATGACGGCCAGCACGATCTTCACCGCGTCACCGGGCAGGAAGGGCAGCACACACCACACCATGGCGTTGGCCAGGCTGGCCCCGGTGATGACCATGAACCAGATGGTGCCCAGCACGTAGCATCCGGCGCAGCCCAGCAGCATGGCGATGGCCAGCTGCGGCACATTGCGCTCCCATTTCTGGGACAGTCCGCCCACAATGAGCGCCGCCAGCAGATAGCCCAGCACATAGCCGCCGGTCTTGCCGAACAGCACCGCAGGTCCGCCGGAGAACTCGGCCAGCACCGGCACGCCGACAGCCGCCAGCAGCACATACACCAGCTGGCTGGCGGTGCCCCACACAGGCCCCAGCAGAGTGCCGGCCATGTAGACGCTGAACAGCGCCAGATTGATGGGCACGCCGCCGGGCATGGGAACGGCGATCTGGCTGCAAACCGCCGTCAATGCCGCGAACAGGGCGCACAGCACCATGCGCCGTACCTTTTGATTTTCCTTTGTCATACATTATCACTCCTCTATTTTAATGCGAAGCTCGCCGCTGTTGAGAGCGGCGGTCTCGCGGGAACCATCCAGATACTGCACCACAAGGCGGCAGTTGTCATCCACTTCCAGCGCCACCGCCTGCCGGGGCGCTGCGCCGGGACGCAGAACCTCCACCGTCCTGCCCAGCGCCGCCTGCCGCGCCCGGTAATCCGGCAGAAAATCGCAGGACGGCAACGCCTGATACAGCGGCCAGAACCGGTTGAGAAACGCCGCCGCCAGCGCGGCCCGTGCTCCGGGAGGCGGCACGGCATCGGACAGCAGGCTGCCCGCCACCTCCTGCAAGTCCAGCGGCCAACCGCCTGCCGGGGCACACACGTCAAAGCCCACGCCCAGCACGGCGTATTCCAGTCCGCCGCCTTCCAGGTCCATGGAGGCCTCGGTCAGAATTCCGCAGACCTTTTTGCCGTCCAGCAGCAGGTCGTTCACCCATTTGATCTGCACCGGACGGCCGCACAGGCTTTCGGCGGCTTCGGCGGCGGCCACCGCGGCAGCCGCCGTCAGCAGCGGCGTCTGGTGGGTCTCCAGAACAGGGTGCAGCAGCACGCTCAGATACAGCCCCGTGCCCTCCGGCGAATAAAACGCCCGGCCCATCCGGCCGCGGCCCTCGGTCTGGGCAGCGGCCACCAGCACAAGTCCTTCCGGCTCCCCGCCGCGGGCACGCAGTGCCCCGTTGGTGCTGGGCGTGGTGGAAAGCACCTCCACCCGCAGCGGCACCGTCAGTTGGGCGGACACGGCGGCGGCGTCCAGAACGTCCGCCTCCCCCGCCAGCCGGTAGCCTCGGTTGGTGGCGCTGTCGATGGCCCAGCCCTCCTGCCGGAGCGCGGTGATGGCTTTCCACACCGCGGCGCGGGTCACGCCCAGACGCCGGGCCAGCTCCTGACCGGAAACACTGCTCCCCCGCTGCTGGTTCAGACAGGCCAGCACCTGCTCCTTCACTGACACGGCCGTTCCCCTCCTTTGGGGATAGTATACTTCGAGCGCGCTCCATTGTCAACCCATTTTTTAATTTGGTTTACAATTTATTTTTGCAACCCCTTGACACACCCTGTTGTATCTGGTATACTATCCTTGTAACCGGTATATGTCGAAAAAAAGGAGGTGGAGGCGTTGTCGAGACCAAAAAAGACACGCAAAATCTGCCTTTTACCCAAGTTCTGCCGGTTTATTCCGCTGGGCGGTGAGGGCCGTTCCCCCGTCAGCATCACGATGGAGGAATATGAGACGCTGCGCATGATCGACAAGGAAGGCTTTTCCCAGTCGGAATGTGCCGCGTACATGAAGGTAGCCCGCACCACCGTGCAGGAGATCTATGCGGCGGCGCGCCACAAAACCGCCAGCGCTCTGGTGGAAGGGCGGCCGCTGCACATCGAAGGCGGCAACTACCGCATTTGTGAAGGACACGGCACACTATTTGCCTGCCGGAACTGCTATCAGCGCAGGCAGGCTTCTGAAACAGGAGGAAATGATAATGTCTAAGTTTTACATCTGCCGCCACTGCGGCAACATCGTGGAAATGGTCAAGGATGCCCGCGTGACGCCCCTGTGCTGCGGCCAGAAGATGGACCTGCTGGAGCCGAACACTGTGGAGGCCAGCGGCGAAAAGCATCTGCCTGCCGTGGAAGTGAACGGCGATCTTGTCACCGTCAAGGTGGGCAGCGTGGAGCATCCCATGACCGAGGAGCACTCCATCCAGTGGGTGCAGTTGGAGACTGCCCATGGCGTGCAGCGCCGTGTGCTGGCCCCCAACGAGGCCCCCAAGGCTGTGTTCGCCCTGAACGGCGACAAGCCTGTGGCCGCTTACGCATACTGCAACCTTCACGGGCTGTGGAAAACTGAGCTGTAAGCTCACACGGAAAGGAGGCTTTTTCCATGAAGTACGTTTGTCCCATCTGCGGCTGGATTTACGATGAGGCTGAGGGTTCCCCCGACAACGGCATTGCCGCCGGCACCCCTTGGGCCGAGGTTCCCGCTGATTTCGTCTGCCCCATCTGCGGCGTGAGCAAGGATGAGTTCACCCCCGCCTGATTTCCCGCAACCAAAACGAGCAGCCCCGCCCGGGCTGCTCGTTTTTTTGTGCTGCAAACCGCAGGGACCGCGGCTTCCCGGCCGCGGTCCCCTGCTCTCTGACCTTAGGCAATACCGCATAATTCACGGCTGACGCCTTACGCACCGCTTCGACGGCTGCGGCACACCATCTGCGCCCCAAAAATGCTCGAGAATACACAAAGTATTCTCTGCGCTTTTTGGGACACAGCTGGCGCACCTCGCTCGCCGTATCGGCACGTAGAATTATGCGGTGTTGCCTTATTTCTTTTCCGGCGCAGCGGCTCAGGCTGCGTCCTCGGCCACCTCTCTGGCCTGCTCCGCCTGAATCTCCGGGAAGGCGGAGAGCATCGGCTCCACGTCCAGTCCACGGATACGGCGGTCTACGTAGTTCTTGGTGATCTTCATAACGATCGGCGACAGCGTGAGCACGCCGATCAGGTTGGGAATCGCCATCAGGCCGTTGAAGGTGTCGGACAGATCCCACGCAAGGGTCAGGTTCATGGTCGCGCCCACCACGATGAAGGCCACGAACACCACCTTGTAGATGACGGTGGACTTGGTGCCGAACAGGTACTCAAAGGCAGTGGAACCGTAGTGGCTCCAGCCCAGTACGGTGGAGAACGCGAACAGCAGAATGGCCAGCGCAATGAACATGGGGCCGAACTGGCCGAAGACGGTGGCAAACGCCTGACCCACCAGAGCGGAACCGGCGCTGTCGGTCAGCACCGCGCCGGTGTCCAGATCCACCAGTCCGGAGGACAGAACGGTGAGCGCAGTGAGGGTGCAGACCACGATGGTGTCGGCAAAGACCTCAAAGATGCCCCACATGCCCTGACGGACAGGCTCCCGCACGTTGGAGCTGGAATGGACCATGACCGAGGAGCCGAGGCCCGCCTCGTTGGAGAAAACGCCGCGCTTCATGCCCCAGGTCAGCGCCATCTTGACGCCGCTGCCCACGATGCCGCCGGCCACGGCGCGCATCCCGAACGCACCCTTGAAGATGGCCGCAAAGGCGGGGCCGATGCTGCCCGCGTTGATGATGCAGACCGCCAGCGCGCCCACCACGTAGGCCAGCGCCATGAAGGGAACCAGCTTTTCCGCCACCGAGGCAATGCGCTTGATGCCGCCCAGCAACACCAGCGCCGCAATGACCATGAGCACCGCGCCGGTGATGATGGGAGCGATGCCGAAGGCGGCCTCCATGTTGCCGGCGATGGAGTTGATCTGGCTCATGTTGCCGATGCCGAAGGAGGCCAGCAGGCAAAACACGCTGAACAGCGTGGCCAGCACAGCGCCCAGCTGCTTGCAGCCCTTTTTGGCGCCCAGACCATCCCGCAGATAGTACATGGCGCCGCCCTGCCAGGCGCCCTTTTCATTTTTGCGGCGGAAGTAGATGCCCAGCACGTTCTCGGAGAAGTTGGTCATCATGCCGAAGAACGCCACGATCCACATCCAGAAAATGGCGCCCGGGCCGCCGGCGATCAGCGCCGAGGCCACACCCACGATGTTGCCGGTGCCGATGGTGGCCGCCAGCGCCGTGCACAGGGACTGGAACTGGGTGATGGAGGCATCGCCCTTTTCGGTGTGCTCGGTGATGTGCTTCTCGGTGAAAATGGAGCCGATGGTGTGGCGCATCCAGTAGCCGAAATGGCTGAGCTGGAACACCTTGGTGAGGCAGGTCATCAGAATACCGGTGCCCACCAGCAGGATCAGCATGGGGACGCCCCACACAAAGCTGTTGACCGCATTGTTGACGGTCTCGATGAATCCAATCATACAGTTCCCTCCTGATTCCCTCTACCAAAAAATGCGAGGGGGTTTGCGCCGAAAGCAGCGCAAACGGCCCTCACATCCTTGTGAGCTGTCAAAACGATAGGGACATTTTACCGCAGTAAAGCGCTCCTGTCAAGACAATTTGGAAAAATTTGTTTTTATTGCAAGTGCAGCTGTACGCGTACAAGATACATTTTGTGCAAAGTGACTGCGCCGCAGACGCAAAAAAGCCGCTCCCGCAAGGGAACGGCTGACAGGATTCAGGATTCTTCTGTTTCTGCGGGCAGGGGTTCCCCTTCCGCGTTGATGCCGCGGCGTTCCAGCATCCAGTGGACGATCTCCTGTCCCAGGCCATAGAGCGTGGCGAACACCGGCACGCCGATGACCATGCCCACAATGCCCAGCAGATCGCCGCCCAGCACGATGGAGAACAGTACCCACAGGGCGGACACGCCCACCTTCTGGCCGAGGATCTTGGGGCCGATGAAGTTGCCGTCCACCTGCTGGATGATGAGGATCAGCACCGTGAACACCACCGCCTGCAGCGGATCCACAAACAGCAGGATCACCACGCTGGGGATCGCGCCGATGAAGGGGCCGAACACCGGGATGATGTTGGTGATGCCGATGATGACCGAGATCAGCACGGCGTAATCCAGACGGAGCAGATTCATGCAGACAAAGGTCAGCACGCCGATGATGGCGGAATCGATGATTTTGCCCACAAAGAAATTGGTGAAGTTGGCATTGGCATAGCTGCAGATGCGCAGAACATTTTCCGCCACCGTATGGGGCAGCAGCGCCCGGGTAACGGTGCACATCTGGTGGAGCAGGTGCTCCTTGTCGGACAGCATATACACGCTTGCCGCCACGGCCGTGAACACCGTGACAAAGTTGGAGGCCACACTGCCTATGTAGGAAACGATCTGGGGCGCCAGACCCATGATGAAGTCGTAGATCTGGGTCAGCAGATCCTCATAGCTGTTGAGGGCGTCCATGGCATGGGGCATCGCAATGCCGTAGGCCTCCTGCAAATGCAGCACGCTCTCCTCCATGGTCTGCAAATACAGCGGCAGATTGTTGAACAGTGTGACAATGCTGGAAATGACCTGCGGCACCACCAGCCAGACCAGCGCTGCGATGATGAGCACCGCCACCAGATAGGCAAGCAGAATGGAGATCCACCGCCATTTTTTGTTTCCCTTCATCACCTGAGACTGGAAAAATTCCACGATGGGGTTCAGCACGTAGGCCATCACGATGCCGCCCGCAAAAGGAGACAGGATGTTCAGCACCGTGCCGATGGCGCCGCTGACATATTTGATATTGCCCAGCAGCAGGTAAAATGTGATGCCTGCAAAAATGATGTTGAGCCAGTCAAAAACCGTGTCAGGCTTTTTGTTCAGCCAGGAATGTTTTCTCAAACGCACTCCCTCCTTCCTATACCCTATTCTACGCGAAACGCCGCTGCCTTTCAAGATACATTTTATGAATTTTGGATGGGTCTGTGAGAAAACCCGCCGGGGTGTCCCGGCGGGTCGTTCAGTCCAGTGTTTCGTCGATGCCGCGTGCAGAAAGTCCGGCGCCCACCATCTGACGGATGAGGTTGACGATGACCGCCAGCGTGGGCACGCCCAGAATCATGCCGGGGATGCCGAACAGATCGCCGCCCACAATGATGGCCAGCAGCACGCCCAGCCCCGGCAGGCCTGTGGCGCCGCCCAGAATCCGCGGCGCGATGAAGTTGCCGTCAATTTGCTGGACCACCACGATGATGACTACAAACTCAATGGCCTGCAGCGGGGATTCCAGCAGCAGGATGACCGCCCCCGGCACCGCGCCGATGAAGGGCCCCAGCACCGGAATGATGTTGGTGACACCCACCAGCACGCCCAGCATGGGGGCATAGTCCAGACGGAACAGCGACATGAGCAGGAAGGTCTCCACACCCACCAGCAGCGCGTCCAACAGCTGGCCGCCGATGTAGCCGCTGAAAGTCCTGTTGGCCATGGTACACACCGAGAACAGGCTGCCCGCCGCTCTGGGCGGCAGTGCGGCCCGTAGGGTGAGGCGGGCCGCCCGGAGCAGCCCCTCCTTGTCCGCCAGCAGGTAGATGCTCACCGCCAAACCCACGAACACGGTGGCGGCCCGGTCTGCCAAACCGGCGGCCATGTCCATCACCTGCCCGGCGCTGCCCGCCACGCCGGACAGCACCTTCTGCAAGTCCTGATCCGCCCCGGCCAGCAGCGTTTCCACTGTCTGGGTGTTGATGCCAAACTCGCTCTGCACCCAGCCCAGCAGGTCATACAGGCTTTGCAGATAGGCGGGCAGCTTGCCCACAAAGGACGCGATGCTGGACACCAGCTGCGGCACCACCAGCGCTCCCAGCAGCACCAGCACGCCCAGCAGCGTGAGGTAGCTCAGCGGGATGGCAAAGGTGCGGTTGCCCTTGAACAGCTTTTCAGCATAAAAACGGGTGGGGATGTCCAGCACGTAGGCCAGCATGATGCCGAAGGCAAAGGGCGCCAGAATGCCCAGCACCGTTCCCGCGCCGGACAGCACCCTTGGCAGCAGCGATACCCCCAGCGCGATGAGACACACCCCCGCCGCCAGCGAGAGCCAGTCCCGCATGGTGCGGGGAATACGGTCCAACCAGTGATTCATTGGCAGTTACCTCCCAGAGACAGGATGGGCCAGCCCTGCGGCTGACATTCAAACAGGAAACGCCTGCCCTCCGGCAGGCGTTGTCCGGGTTTATCCGTGCTTGTAGTAGTTGATGAGACAGCCGTCCGCCAGAATATCCCGCTCCGCGTCGGTGAGCGCCCCAAGGCGCACCGTGAAGGGCGTGGTGGTACCGTCCGCATGGACGGCCACTGCAGGCAGCTGATCCGCTTTGTTCAGCAGCGCGGCGCGCACGCCGGGCAGATAGACGTAATCGCCGTTGGCAAACACCGAGGCATCCTCCACCAAAAACGGCAGCATGCCCCAGTTGATGCAGTTGGAGCGGTAGCGTTTGGTGGCGTACTCCAGCGCGAAGTTGGCGGCGCCGCCCAGCACACGCTGGCAGCTGGCTGCCTGCTCCCGGGCGGAACCGTCGCCGGGCTTGTTGGCAAAGATGGCGGAACCGATGTTGGTGGCCGCCGCATCGGCCTTGTACCCGGCCTGCTCCAGCGCGGCGTACACTGCCGCCACTTCTTCGGGCAGCGTGCCCGCCTTGCGGGTCTCGTCCAGCGCCTTGACCGCCTTGGCATTCGGCACGTAGGCCGGGTCCTTGCGGGAAAGAGTGAACTCCGCCAGCCGCAGCGGGTTGGAGCGGAAGGAGGAAGTCTCGCCGGAGGGGATCAGCTCGTCGGTGGTGGTCACCGGGTCGGTGATATAGCTGACCAGCTTGACCAGCAGGTCATCGGTGAGGGCAGGCTGCTCCGGCCAGTCCTTGATGTTGGGGCCGAAACGCAGCTCGTAGTCCGGCTCCGGATGGCCCCAGCCGTTGTAGACCCGCTTGTCGTACACGCCCTGCTCAAAGTGGTATTCGGGGCAGACAAAGTCCTCCGTCATCACATCGGTGGCGGCGGTCAGCACGCCGCCGTTGGCCGCCGTGGCGGCGATGGAGCGGGCGTCCATGAGCGCCACCGCGCTGATCTGGCCCTCGCCTGGCTTGGAGCCCTCCCGGTTGGGGAAGTTGCGGGTGGTGTGGCGGATGGAGAATTCCCCGTTGGCGGGGGTGTCGCCCGCGCCGAAGCAGGGGCCGCAGAAGCATTCCCGGAAGATGCCGCCCGCCGTGACAATGTCCGCCACCGCGCCGTTTTTCACCAGTTCCAGATAGGTGGGCATGCTGTCCGGGTAGACGCTGAACTTGAACTCGCCGTTGCCGCAGCTCTGGCCTTTCAGAATCTCCGCCACTGCACAGATGTTCTCGAAGGTGCCGCCGGAGCAGCCCGCCACGATGCCCTGATCCACGCGGATCTTGCCGTCTGCGCCGATGCTTTTCACAAGGTCCATCTGCACCTTGCCGCCCAGCTGGACGTTGGCATTTTCCTGCATCTCTTTCAGGATGGCAGGAGCATTGGCCTGCAATTCCTTGATGGGGTAGGCGTAGGAGGGATGCATGGGCAGCGCGATCATGCACTCCACCGCGGACAGATCCAGCTCGATGCAGCCGTCATAGTAGGCCACCTCGGCGGGTTTCAGTTCCTGATACGCTTCGGGGCGGCCGTGCTGTTCAAAATATTCCTTCGTCACAGCGTCGGTTTCCCAGATGGAAGACCAGCAGGTGGTCTCGGTGGTCATCACGTCGATGCCGTTGCGGAAATCCGCGGACAGATTTGCCACGCCGGGGCCGACAAATTCCATGACCTTGTTTTTCACGTAGCCATTGGCGTAGGTGGCCCCCACCAGCGCCAGAGCCACATCATGGGGCCCCACACCGGGACGGGGCTTGCCGGTGAGGTAGATGCAGACCACGCCGGGATAGGCCATGTCATAGGTGCGGCCCACCAGCTGCTTGGCCAGCTCGCCGCCGCCCTCGCCCACCGCCATGGTACCCAGCGCACCGTAGCGGGTGTGGGAGTCGGAGCCAAGAATCATGCGGCCGCAGCCGGACATCATTTCCCGGTTGTAGCTGTGGATGACCGCCATGTTGGGCGGCACATAGATGCCGCCGTATTTGTGGGCGGCGGAAAGGGCGAACTGGTGGTCGTCCTCGTTGATAGTGCCTCCCACCGCGCACAGCGTGTTGTGGCAGTTGGTCATGACGTAGGGCAGCGGGAATTCCTTCATGCCGGAGGCACGCGCCGTCTGGATGATGCCCACATAGGTGATATCGTGGCTGGTCATGGAGTCAAACTTCATTTGCAGCGCGTCCATGCTGCCGCTGTGGTTGTGGGCTTTGAGGATACCGTAGGCGATGGTGCCTTTCTTAGCCTCGGCGGCGGTGATGCCTGCGGGGGCCTCGGCTTGGGGAACGCCGTTGACGAGATACACGCCGGAATCATGCAGTTTCATGACTTTGCCCTCCTGTCAGCGCAGCTTGTCCGCCAGCGCCGCGGTGAATTCGGTGGTGGTGGCGGTGCCGCCCACATCGGCGGTGAGGGTTTTGCCCTCGGTGAGCAGCTCCAGAATCGCCCCGTTGAGGCGGGCCGCCTTGTCCGCCATGCCCAGATCGTTCAGCATCATGGCAAACGCCATCAGGATGGCGGAGGGGTTGGCCTTGTTCTGGCCGGCAATATCCGGCGCGGAGCCGTGCACCGCCTCATAGATGCGGGTCTTATCGCCAATGTTGGCGCTGGGCGCAAAGCCCAAGCCCCCCACCAGACCGGCGCACAGGTCGCTGATGATGTCGCCGTACAGGTTGGGCGCCACCAGCGTGTCGAACTGTTCGGGGCGCTGCACCAGCTTCATGCACAGCGCATCAATGATGCAGTCATCGGCGGCAATATCAGGGTAGTCCTTCGCCACCTCCCGGAAGGTGGACAGGAACAGCCCGTCCGTCAGTTTCATAATGTTGGCCTTGTGCACGCAGGTGACCTTTTTGCGGCCGTTGGCACGGGCATAGTCAAAGGCAAAGCGGCTGATGCGCTCGCAGGCAGCGCGGGTGATGAGCTTGACGCCGTTGGCGGTGTCCTCATCCAGCATGTATTCGATGCCCTTGTACAGGTCCTCGGTGTTTTCCCGCACGATGACCAGATCGACCTGATCAAACCGGGTGGCCACGCCAGGCAGCGTGCGCACCGGGCGCAGGTTGGCGTAGGTGTGGAACCGCTGGCGCAGCTGCACGTTGATGCTGCGGAAGCCCTTGCCGATGGGGGTGGCGGTGGGGCCTTTCAGTGCCCAGCCGCAGTCCTCGATGGCGTCCAGTGTGCCGGGGGCGATCAGCTCGCCGTTGGCGGCGGCATACTCCGCTCCCGCCTCAAATTCCTGCCACTGGATGCCGGTGTCCAGCACATCCGAGATGGTGCGCACACTTTGGGCGATCTCCCGGCCAATGCCGTCGCCCGGTATCAAAACTGCCTTCATACGAGTCCCCTTTCCTCTGTTCAGAAAACCATACAACTTGAGTATACCCGCTTTAGCGCTTCTTGTCAATGAAGTAAATAATGTAAAAAGGGATAATTTGGCAGCCATTCTTAATAAAATAAAGTGCAAGCTGTACAAATTTTTACTGATTTTAAGATTCAGGGTTGACGAGGGGCGTTTTCTATTATAAAATTAGTGTGTACGCTGGCGCTTTAGAGTGTGAAAGAGGGGTGCGCCGCGACAGCGATTTCAAGGGAGGCGGAAAGTATGTACTATCCTGATGTGCCGGCTTTGGAGCCGGACGAGCTGAAAATGCTGTGTGATGAATACACACTGCACAACGCCACACTGGACCCCCATCTGGCGGACCGGCTGGGCGTCAAGCGCGGCCTGCGCAACCCGGACGGCACCGGCGTTCTGGCGGGCGTGACCAACGTGTCCAGCGTTATCGGCTACGATAAGGAGCCGGACGGCACCATCAAGCCCATTCCCGGCCGTCTGGTCTACCGGGGCATCGACATCGACACGCTGGTGGCGGAGGCCGACGCCAGCGACCGGTTCATGTTTGAGGAAGTGGTGTGGCTGCTGCTGTTCGGCGGTCTGCCCAACCGGGAGCAGTATCTGAAATTCCGCAAGTTGCTGGAAAAGCACCGGGAACTGCCGGAAGGGTTTGCGGATGACATGATTATGAACTCCCCTTCCCCCAACATCATGAACAAGATGGCCCGCAGCGTGCTGTCCATGTACAGCTACGATGAGCATGCGGATGATCTGTCGCTGGAAAACATTCTGCGCCAGTCCATCAACCTCATCGCGGAGCTGCCCACCATGATGGTGAACGCCTACCAGCTGAAACGCCGCGTTTACGACAAGGGCAGCATGTATTTCCACCTGCCCACCGAGGGGCAGAGCACCGCGGAGCACATTTTAAGCACCTACCGCGCCGACCAGAAATTCACCCATGACGAGGCCCGCCTGCTGGACCTGTGCCTGCTGGTGCATGCCGACCACGGCGGCGGCAACTGCTCCACCTTCACCTGCCGCGTGCTGTCCAGCTCCGGCACCGATACCTACGCCTCCATCTCGGCGGCCATCGGCGCGCTGAAAGGCCCCAAGCACGGCGGCGCCAACCTGAAGGTCATGCGTCAGCTGGATTACCTGATGAGCCATGTGGAGGACACCCAGGACGATGACGAAGTCCGGGAGTGGCTGGGCAAGATCCTGCGCAAAGAGGCCGGGGACGGCTCCGGCCTGATTTACGGCATGGGCCATGCGGTGTATACCCTCAGCGATCCCCGCGCCCAGATCCTCAAGACCCACGCCAAAAAGCTGGCCTATCAGAAGGGCTTTGACGAGGAATATGAGCTGCTGTGCAGCATCGAGCGGCTGGCCCCGCAGGTGTTTGCCGAGGCCAAGCACGGCCCCAAAAAGGTCTGCGCCAACGTGGACCTGTTCAGCGGCCTGATCTACCGGATGCTGGGCATCAGCGAGGATCTGTTCACCCCGCTGTTTGCCATCGCCCGTGTGCCCGGCTGGTGCGCCCACCGGGTGGAGGAGGTCAAGTACGCCAACCGTATCATCCGTCCGGCCTACCAGTATCTTGGCAGCCAGCAGGAGTACATTCCTCTCGCAGAGCGCGCATAAATTCCACGCGCCCGTCCCGTTGCCGGGACGGGCGCATCAGACTGTTAAAAAAGTCCAATCGCAACGAGAAACCTTACCATCATTCGTAGGGTCGAGGCATGCCTCGACCGCGAAAGGCAGCCTTACAACGATGTTTTTGGCATGGGGACGAACCACGGGGCGTCGAGGACGCCGCCCCCTACAAACGCGAATTGAGGTTTTTCGACACGCTGACGCGCCCGTCCCGTTGCCGGGGCGGGCGCATTTTGATTCACAGTTTACAAAAACCGGGCATAGTCTGGGGGTGCAGGGTCATTCCAGATTTCCCGTCAGTAGCAGCGCGGCGGTGAGCGCTGCCAGCGGCGCGGTCTCGCACCGCAGGATGCGCGGGCCAAGCCCCACGGTCTGTGCGCCCGCGGCGGCCGCGGCGGCGGCCTCCTCCGCGGAAAAGCCGCCCTCGCT
Source organism: uncultured Subdoligranulum sp. (assembly GCA_945830575.1). GTDB lineage: Bacteria > Bacillota > Clostridia > Oscillospirales > Ruminococcaceae > Gemmiger. Next base: position 16,721 of record CALZZE010000038.1, read on the forward strand.
GCCCGTCACCAGCGCGATGCGCTTTGCCGTTCCGGGTCGCAGCAGCGCACGCAACGGTGCGCCGCCGCCCTCATAGAAAAACAGCACCAAATCGTAGTTTTCGAACCGAGCGCAGACCTCCTCAAACCGCAAAAGCGGCATCTCCACCGTGGGCAGCAGTCCCCGCCCCGCCTGCTTGGCGGCTTCGGCGGCAATGCGGTTGTACCGCTGGTTTTTCACGTCCTCTTTTTTGGGCGCGGCCACACAGTACCGGCTGAAAAAGGGCACCACGGTGCGTACGCCCAGCTCCACGCTGTGCTGGATGATTTCCTCCAGCTTGCCCTGCTTGGGGTAGCCCGCAAACAGCGTCATTTCCACATCCGGTTCCGCCTTGCCGGGCGCGCCCTCGCTCACCGAGAATTCCACCCGGCCCGGCAGCAGCGCGGTGATGGTGCCGGTGTATTCCAGCCCGTCGGGGCCGCACAGCACCACCTCATCTCCCTGCCGGGCGCGCATCACGTCCGCCAGATGATGGGCGTCGCTGCCGGTGAGCGCCGCCTGTCCCCCCGACAGTTCCTTGGTAAAATAGCGGTGCGGCATGGTTTACTCCTTCTCGCAGATGATGCAGACCCAGCCGCGCTTTTCCTTCACCTGCACCGGGCGCAGACCGGCGGCTTTCAGGCCGTCCAGCACCTCGTCCCGGCGCTCGTCAATGATACCGCTGGCGATGAATTTTGCGCCGGGGGCCATCAGCGCGGGCACCGCCGGGGCCAGCGACAAAATGGCCGCCGCCACAATGTTGGCGGTGATGATGTCATACACGCCGCTGGCCTTGTCGGACAGGTCGCCCACCAGCACGGTGAGCCGCTCCGCCACGCCGTTGCGCCGGGCGTTCTCCCCCGCCGTGCGCACGCACATGGGGTCGATGTCCACGCCCTCGGCCTCCTTCGCGCCCAGCTTCAGCGCCGCGATGGCCAGAATGCCGGAACCGGTGCCGATGTCCAGCATCCGCTCGCCGCCCTGCACCAGCTCGTCCAGCGTTTCCAGACACAGGCTGGTGGTCTCGTGGGTGCCGGTGCCAAAGGCCATGCCGGGATCCATGGTAATGACGGTGCGGTCGGTGTCATATTCCTCCCACCCGGGCACAATGGCCAGCCGCCGGCCAATATCCATGGCGTGGTAATACTGCTTCCAGGCGTTCTGCCAGTCCTCCTGCTCCACGCCCTCTGTGTTGAGGGTGTACTCCACCCCCGCGTCGTCCAGCCGCTGGCGGAACAGCGGCAGTACCTCCGCCGGGTTCTCGTCGGGAGCCAGATACATATGCACGATCACCACATCCCGGGGTTTGTCCAGCAGTTCCTGCTCGATGAGGTCCACATGGGCAATCTCCCATGCCTGCTGTTCCAGATCGGCGTAGTCCTCAATATAAATGCCTCCATTGGCGACCATGGTGGCTACGGCCTCGGCGGTGTCCGCATAGCGCCGGGGCACCGTGATGGAAATATCGGTCCATTCCATTTCTGTCACTCCTTATTGTTGTCCTTTGACTATTATACACGATTCTGTTACACTTGGCAAATAGAAAGGAGTTTTCCATGGAATTGCGTGTTTTGGACCGTGACGCCGCGTTGGGCGTGTATACACAGCAGATGACCCGGGATTTTCCCGCTGAGGAGCTGAAACCCTTTTATGCCGTGGAGGAGTTGATGCAGGCGGGTCTGTACGAGCCGCTGGCCTTCTATGAGGGCGGAGCATTGGCCGCGTATGCGTGGCAGGTGGCGCTGCCGGGGGCGGACTGCGCACTCATCGATTACTTTGCCGTGCTGCGCGGCCGGCGGGGCGGCGGCATGGGCACCGCCGTGCTGGCGCAGTTACAGGCGTACTATGCCCCTTACCGACACGCCCTGCTGGTGGAAAGCGAACATCCCGCCGAGGCCCCCGACCCGGCGGCGGCACGGCGGCGTATCGGGTTTTATCTGCGGGCGGGGGCGCGGTTCACCGCCATGGAAAGCCGCCTGTTCGGGGTGCGGTATCAGATTCTGGCGCTGCCCTGCGGTGGCGCGGCCGTTTCCGATGTGGACGTCCACCGGGAGTTGCAGGCGCTCTACCGGGCCATGGTGCCGGAGCCATATTATCGCGGCAATGTGATATTTTACGGCTGCTGAGCGCATACTACCCCCAAAGGGGGTTTTGGTATGAAGCTGAATCCAAAACAGTACGACCAGATGGTGAAAAAAGCATCGCCGCCCTCGCCGGTGCTCAAGGACTGTCTGTGGGCGTTCTTTGTGGGCGGCGGCATCTGCCTGATGGGCGAGGCGCTGCGCAATTTTTACCTGATGTGGTACGACAAGGAGCTGGCCGGCACGCTGACCAGCATCACGCTGGTGTTCCTGTCCGCCGTGACCACCATGCTGGGCTGGTATCAGAAGCTGGCCGCCCACGCGGGCGCAGGCACGCTGGTGCCCATCACCGGGTTTGCCAACTCGGTGGTCAGCCCGGCCATCGAGTTCAAGGCGGAGGGCTGGGTCACCGGCGTGGGGTCCAAAATTTTCAACATCGCGGGGCCGGTCATTGCCTTCGGCACGCTGGCCAGCTGGGTGTGGGGACTGCTCTACTGGGCCATGGGAAAATTTTGAATAAAAGAGCCTTCTTTGCGGCAGACTATGCGCAAAGGGGGCGTTTTTATGGCGTTTCGGCGCGGAGATGTGCTGGTGTTTGCCAAACCGCCGGTGATTGCGGCGTGGGCGGCGGCGGGCGGCAAAAAGGAAAAGCAGGGCCCGCTGGCAGGCGGTTTTGATTTTTTGACGGAGGACACCGCCTTCACGGAGGAGGACTGCCCCAACTGGGAGCAGGCGGAAAGTCATTTGCAGCAGAAGGCCATTGACGCCTGTCTGCGCAAGGCGGGCATCTCCCATAAGGAGGTGGAGCTGACCTTCGCGGGGGACCTGCAGGCCCAATGCACCGCCAGCAGCTACACCATGCGGGGGGTGCAGGCTCCCTACGCGGGGGTGTACGGCGCGTGCAGCACCATGGCGGAGACGCTGGCGCTGGCGGCGGCCTTCACGGGGAGCGGGCTGGCCAGACAGGTGCTTGCCTTCACCAGCAGCCATTTCTGTGCGGCGGAACGTCAATTCCGCACGCCGCTGGAGTACGGGGCCAAGCGCACCCCCACCGCCCAGTGGACGGCCACCGCCGCCGGGGCCTGCCTTTTGCGGGGGCCGGGCAGCACGGGCATCCCGGTGCTGTCGGTGACTTTCGGGCGGGTGCAGGACTACGCGGTGCATGACATCAACAACATGGGCGCGGCCATGATGCCCGCCGCCGCCAGCACGCTGCTGCAATATTTTGCCGGCACCGGCACCCGGCCGGAGGATTTTGACGCCATCCTCACCGGCGATTTGGGTCAGGTGGGCAGCGACCTGCTGCTCCAGCAGATGGAGCGGGAGGGCGTTCCTTTGCCCAACCATCAGGACTGTGGGTGTCTGCTGTACGATCTGGGCAGCGGCAATGTGCAGGCGGGCGGCAGCGGCGCGGGGTGCAGCGCTTCGGTGCTGTGCGCCCACGTGCTGCCGAAGCTGCTGCACGGCGAATGGCGGCGGGTGCTGTTCCTCTCCACCGGCGCGCTGATGAGCCAAACCACCTTTTTGCAGGGAGAGAGCATTCCCGGCATCGCCCATTGTGTGGAGCTGGGATGCGAGGAGGGAGCCAAATGAATTATCTGTGGGCCTTTTTGGTGGGCGGCGGCATCTGTGTGGTGGGTCAGCTGCTCATCGATTACACCAAGCTCAGCCCCGCCCGGGTGCTGACCGGGTATGTGGTGACGGGCGTGGTGCTGAGCGCCGTGGGCTGGTACAAGCCGTTGGCAGAGCTGGCCGGCGCGGGCGCCAGCGTGCCGCTGCTGGGATTCGGGCATCTGCTGGCGCAGGGCGTCATGAAAGCGGTGGACGAGATGGGTCTGCCGGGAATCTTCACCGGCGGCATCTGTGCTGCGGCAGGGGGCATCACCGCCAGTCTGGTGTTCGCGCTGCTGGCGGCGCTGCTGGGAAAAAGCAAGGATCAGAGTTAAGGCAACACCGCATAATTCTACGTGCCGATACGGCGGGCGAGGTGTGCCAGCTGCTAAGCAAAAAGCGCAGATAATACTTTGTGTATTATCGAGCATTTTTGCAACGCAGATGGTGCGCCGCAGCCGTCGGAGCGGTGCGTAAGGCGTCAGCCGTGAATTGTGCGGTATTGCCTTAAGCGGATCACCCCCGCCGGGTAGCGGGGGTGGTTTCTGTTATGGCTCGTTTTTCGATTTTTTGCCGCGGCACAGGCTGCTGTTGGGACAGCCGGAGCAGCCGCACCCGCAGGAACAGCTGTGCTTTCCGGCACGGTGATCCTTCCACAGCTTCCGGCAGGCCCCCACGAACAGCGCCGCCACCAGCAGCGCCACAACGATGGTGGACAGATTGGCGGCCAAAACATCCAGCATTCCGGGTTCCTCCTGTTACACAGTTTCGTACTTGTTCTTGCGCACCAGCATAAACACAAGGAACGCAAGGGCGGCCAGACCCGCCACGGTGCCGATGCCTAAGCCCACTTCACCGAGGAACAGCCCGCCCAGCTGGTACACCATGAGGGAAACGAGGTAGGCGAATCCGCACATATACCCGATGGCGGCCATCGTCCACTTGGGGCTGTTCATCTCCCGCTTGATGGCGCCCATGGCGGCAAAGCAGGGAGCGCACAGCAGGTTGAACAGCAGGAAGCTGTAGGCGGACAGCTGGGTGTAATCGGCGGCCACAAGGCTCCAGATCTCGTCGCCTTCCTCGGCCAGCTCGCCGCCGAAGTGATAAAGCACCGCAAAGGTGGAGACCACGTTTTCCTTGGCGATGAGGCCGGTGATGGTGGCCACGGTGGCCTTCCAGTTGCCAAAGCCCAGCGGCGCAAAGACAAAGCAGACAGCGGAGGCGATGACGGCGAGGATGGAATTGTCCTGATCCTCCACCATGCAGAAGGCGCCGCCCTCAAAGCCGAAGCCCTGCAGGAACCACAGCACGATGCTGGACACCACAATGACGGTGCCCGCCCGCTTGATGAAGGACCAGCCGCGCTCCCATGTGGCGCGCAGCACGTTGCCCCA
>CALZZE010000039.1 GCA_945830575.1 uncultured Subdoligranulum sp.
CTGGAGGCGGGGCTGACCACCACCGCAAACCCGAGCTTTGTGAACAGGGTATGCCAGAAGGGCAGCAGCTCGTACATGTTCAGGCACATGGGGATGCCGATGGTGCCCCTTGGTGCGGCCGGTGCGGGGGCCTGCCGGTAGGCATCCAGCGCCTTGAGCTTGTAGGCGTACAGGTTCAGTTCCTCGCTGTTGGATTTGCCGGTGACCGGCTTGTCGCACCGATTGCCCGAAATGAACCGCCGCCCGTCCGCAAAGGTGTTGACGGTGAGCTGGCAATGGTTGCCGCAGCCGCCGCACTGCACGGTTTTGACGGTCTGGGTGAAGTCCTTGAGCTGCTGCTCGGTGAGCACCGTACTGACCGCACCGGGCGCCGCCTTGCTTTTGCCGTACAGCGCCGCGCCGAACGCTCCCATCAGACCCGCAATGTCGGGACGGATGACGTTGACGCCCATCTCCTTTTCAAAGGCGCGGAGCACCGCCTCATTGTAGAAAGTACCGCCCTGCACCACGATGTTGCGGCCCAGTTCCTCCGGGCTGGAGGCACGGATGACCTTGTACAGCGCGTTCTTCACCACCGAGATGGACAGGCCCGCGCTGATATTTTCAATCGTGGCGCCGTCCTTTTGCGCCTGCTTGACGCTGGAATTCATAAAGACGGTGCAGCGGCTGCCCAAGTCCACCGGGCGGTCGGCAAACAGGCCCAGCGAGGCGAATTCCTTCACATCGTAGCCCAGCGCCTGCGCAAAGGTCTGCAAAAAGCTGCCGCAGCCGGAGGAACAGGCTTCGTTCAAAAAGATGTTGCTGATGGCCCCATCCTCGATTTTGAAGCATTTCATATCCTGCCCGCCGATGTCGATGATGAAATCCACATCCGGCATGAAGTGGCGGGCGGCGGTGAAGTGGGCCACCGTTTCCACCAGACCCCGGTCGGCATGGAAGGCGTTTTTCACCAGTTCCTCGCCGTAGCCGGTGGTGGTGACGCTGGCAATTTGCAGGCCGGGGTGGTTCTCATACAATTTGAGCAGCGTTTCCCGTACCAGCGGCAGCGGGTTGCCCAGATTGGGCTGGTAGGAGGTGAACAGGATGTTGGCGTTTTCGTCAATCACCACCATCTTGATGGTGGTGGAGCCGGAATCGATGCCGATGTGGACCGGGCCGCAGTCCCGGCCGAACGCCACGCAGGGCACCGTAGCCTGTAAGTGCCGGGCGTGGAATTCCTCGTACTCCTCCCGGCTGGCGAACAGCGGCGGCAGGCTGACGTAGGTGGCGGTGGCGCTGTATTGCTCCAAACGCTCCGCCACGGCGGTCAAATCAAATTCCTCATCGGCGTAATAGGCCGCGCCCAGCGCCACATACAGCAGGCTGTTTTCCGGGCAGGTGCCCTTGACTTTCAATGTATCATCGAAGGATTTTCGCAGCGTTTGGGAGAAGGTCAGCGGCCCGCCCAGATACAGGATATTGCCCCTGATGGGCCGCCCCTGCGCAAGGCCCGCGATGGTCTGGTTCACCACCGCCTGATAGATGGAGGCGGCAATGTCCCCCGCCTGTGCGCCCTGATTGATGAGCGGCTGGATGTCGCTTTTGGCGAACACGCCGCACCGGCTGGCAATGGTGTAGGTGCGGGTGGAGGTCTGGGCCGTCTTGTCCATTTCATCGGCGCTCATTTTCAGCAGGGTGGCCATCTGGTCGATGAACGCGCCGGTGCCGCCGGCACAGCTGCCGTTCATGCGCACCTCGGTGCCGTTCGTCAAAAACAAAATCTTGGCGTCCTCGCCGCCCAGCTCGATGATGCAGTCGGTACCGGGAGCCAGACGGTTGGCCGCCACGCGGGTGGCAAACACCTCCTGCACAAAGGGAACGCCGCAGCTGTCCGCCAGACCCATGCCCGCCGACCCGGAAATCGCCAGCTTGGCCCGGCCGTCCGGCAGGCACCGGGCCGCCACGCGGGTGAGCAGTTCCCGGCCCTTCTCTAAAATATGACTGTAATGCCGTTCGTATGTGGAAAAGACGAGTTCGTCCCGCTCATTGAGCACAACACATTTGATGGTGGTAGAACCAATGTCCAGACCGACTCTCATAAACAAGGCCCCTCCCGGCCGGGTATTAAGAAAGTATAAAGAAAGCGCTGAAAAGTCACCTTATTGTACACTGTTTTTTGATTTTTTTCAAGGGAAAGGGGCGGTTTTACGGCAGTTTTACCAAACGAAACAGGGTTTTTGCCCAAAAGGCGGCAGTTTTGCGTCAAATTGTCCATAGCGCAAAAACAAGGCGGCACCGACGCCGAAACGCCCGTGCCGCCCTGCCCGTAAAAAAGAAAAGAGAAAGAGGAGTGTGGATGAAAAACTGCGGAATGTTCCTCGGGAGGGTCCCTGCTCCCTCCTGTTTGGAACACTTACAGGATACAGCAATTATGTGAAAAAGTGGTGAATGAACTCTCAACAAATCGTGAAGGAAGTTTCAACTTTTTGTGGAAATCCGGAATGGGGCATGCTATAATGCTCTCTGAGGTGAGAAAGTTGGCGAATCGTGTCAATTACGACAAAGAAATGCAGGCAGTTTTGAACGATCTGACAGGCAGCCGCCCCACGCTGCTGCTGCACGCCTGCTGTGCGCCCTGTTCCAGCGCTGTGCTGGAGCAGCTGAACGAGCATTTTGCGCTGAGCATATTGTACTATAACCCCAACATTGACCCGCCTGCGGAATACCACCGCCGGGAGGAGGAGCTGGAACGCTTCGTGCGGGAGGCGGGGTACCGCTTCCCTGTCATTGAGCTGCCCTACGACTCCGCCGCATATTATGAGGCTGTGAAGGGGCTGGAAAACGAGCCGGAAAAGGGCGGCCGCTGCACAGTCTGTTACCGGCTGCGGCTGGAGGAGACCGCCCGCTATGCCGCCGGGCACGGGTTCGAGTGGTTCTGCACCACGCTGTCCATCAGCCCGCTGAAGGACCCGGTGCGCATCAACGACATCGGGCAGGAACTGGCGGCCCGGTACGGCGTGCGGTTTTTGCCCAGCGAGTTCCGCAAGCGGGAGGGCTACAAGCGCAGCCTGACCCTGAGCGCCGAATACGGGCTTTACCGGCAGGATTACTGCGGGTGTGTGTTCAGCCGCAAGGCGCGGGAGGCGGCGCAATGAACAAGACCTTTCGCGTTGCGCTGACCGCCACGCTGCCGGTGATGGCCGGGTATCTGGTGCTGGGCATGGCCTTTGGCCTGCTGATGACCGACAAGGGCTTTGCCGCCGGGTGGGCCGTGCTGATGAGCGTGTTTGTGTACGCCGGTTCCATGCAGTTTGTGGGCGCCGGACTGCTGGCGGGCGGGGCCTCGCTGGCCTCTGCCGCGCTGATGACGCTGCTGGTCAACGCCCGGCATCTGTGCTACGGGCTGTCCATGCTGCGCCCCTATCGGGACGCCGGGGCGATGAAGCCCTATCTGATTTTTGCGCTGACCGATGAGACCTACTCACTGGTGTGCAGTCCTTCCCTGCCCCCGGAAGTGGACAGCCGGTGGTACTATTTCTGGGTCTCGCTGCTGGATCAGTGCTACTGGGTGGCGGGCACCGCGGCGGGGTGCTTTTTGGGCAGTGCGCTGCCCTTTGACACCACCGGCGTGGATTTTGCCATGACAGCGCTGTTTCTTGTCATTTTTCTGGAGCAGTGGGAAAAGGCCAAAAGCCACCTGCCCGCCCTGCTGGGGCTGGGTGCGGCGGGCGTCTGCCTGCTGGTGTTCGGGCCGTCCAGCTTTCTCATCCCGGCGATGGTGTGCATCGTGGCGGGACTGCTGGCGCTGCGTCCCCTGCTGACGAAGGGAGGTTCCCAATGAGCCACACGCTTGCGCTCATCGCCGTGATGGCCACCGTGACCATCGCGCTGCGGTTTCTGCCGTTTCTTCTGTTTGAAAAGCACACCCCGGGGGTGGTGCTGTATCTGGGCGAACTGCTGCCCTGCGCCGTCATGGCGATGCTGGTGGTCTACTGCTTCAAGGGCGTGCAGCTGACCGCCACGCCCCACGGCCTGCCGGAGCTGGCCGCCGCCGCGCTGGTGATCCTGCTGCACCGGTGGCGGCACAACACGCTGCTGTCGGTGCTGGGCGGCACGGCGGCGTATATGATGTTACTCCATATTTTTGCATAACGAGGTGCGTACATGGACTGGTTTCAGGTTCTGTGGCTGTTTTTCTGTTATTCGTTTTTAGGGTGGGTGCTGGAGGTGGTCTTTGAGGCCGCTGTCAACCGCCGCTATGTGGACCGGGGCGTGCTCAACGGGCCGCTGTGCGTCATCTACGGCGTGGCGGGCACCATCATTTCGGTGGGCTTTGTGGAACTGAAGGAGAGCGTGTTCTTCCTGTTCCTGTTCGGTGCGCTGGTGGCCACCGTGGTGGAATGGGTGGCCGGCCACGCACTGGAAACGCTGACCCACACCCGCTGGTGGGATTACAGCCACCTGCCCTGGAACCTGGACGGATACATCTGTCTGGGAGCCTCGGCGCTGTGGGGCGCACTGGGCGTGGTGATGGTGCTGTGGGGCAACCCGCTGTTGCTGCTGCCCTATTCCCTGCTGCCTGCGCTGGTGCGGCGCATCCTGCTGTGGGTGGCACTGGGCCTGCTGGCGGTGGATGCGCTGGATACCGTGCTGACACTGCTGGGCCTGCACGCCCGGATGCCTCAGGTGGAGCAGGTGGGGAACCGCCTTGCGGCGGTGACGCTGCGGGCCGGGCACTGGATCTTGTCCCGCACCGAGCGGCGTATGCAGAAGGCGGTGCCCGCCGTCAGCATCGTGCGGCCCGCCAAAAAGGAAAAGGCCGCCGTATTTGGGCAAGGCGCGGATTTTTACAAGATCGCGCTGCTGTTTTTCATCGGCGCGTTTTTAGGGGACATCACCGAGACCATCTTCTGCCGGGTGACGGCGGGCATCTGGATGAGCCGTTCCAGCGTGGTGTGGGGGCCGTTCTCCATTGTGTGGGGCCTTGCCATCGCGCTGGTTACCAAGCTGCTCTACCGCTACAAGGACCGCCCCTCCAGCTATCTGTTTGTGGCGGGCACTCTGCTGGGCGGTGCGTATGAGTATCTGTGCAGCGTCTTTACCGAGCTGGTGTTCGGCACCGTGTTCTGGGATTACAGCGAGATCCCCTTCAATCTGGGCGGGCGCATCAATCTGCTGTACTGCTTTTTCTGGGGCTTTGCGGCGGTGGTGTGGTTCAAGGTGCTGTATCCGCCGGTGGGCCGCTGGATCGAAAAGCTGCCGGTGACTCCCGGCAAGGTGCTGACCTGGGCGCTGGTGCTGTTCATGACGGTGGATATCCTTGTCAGCTCCGCCGCCATGCTGCGGCAGGGACAGCGCGCCGAGGGCATCCCAGCCGACACGCCTGCCGCCGTCTGGCTGGATGAGCACTACGATGACGACACCATGCGGCGCATCTATCCCAACGCCATCAAGACCTCATAAAAATACGTTTTCCAGATGCCCCTGCGGGATGCGGGCCGCCAGCGTGCGGGCCACCGCGTGCAGCGTGGGGGCGTCCATATCGAATTCCTTTGCCAGCCGTTCCGCCGCCTCGTGCAGCGGGGCGGCTTTTGTGTGCCGCAGCGCGGCGCGGTGGGTGTCAGTGAGGGTGAGCGCCAGCGGCGGCAAGCCCAGCACCGCCCGCCCCAGCAGATTGACTGTGGCAGGCTCGCACAGGTTCACCAGCTGGCCTTGGTAGTCCTGGCAGCAGCGGGCCAGCAGCGTTTGCACCCGGAACACTTCCAGTTTGGCAAGGATTTGGTTTTCCGCAATGACCTGCCGCAGCCACGCCGCCAGATACGCCGGGCCGGGCGGTTCCTCCGGCGGCGGGGCCAGAAGCGGATAATCCAGCGAACAGGGCAGCTGATGGGCAAACAGCCACACATCGTAGGCGCGGCGGGTGTCCGCGATGCTCTGCAGGCTCTCCCGTAAAGCAAGATTCTGGTACGCCGGTGCGGTTTTCACCGCCAGCGCGTGGAGCTGCATGGCCAGCGCCCAGCGGGTTTGCAGGCGGCGCTGTCCCTCCGCCAACGCGGCGTGAGGGTCGGCGTGCAGCAGCGCTTTGCCGCTGCCGGGCAGGTCTTTGGCATCCAGATGGCAGGCAATGCGCGTTTCGGGCGGCAGCGGCAGCAACAGCATGGCGGGTTCCCTCCTTGTTTGTGCTTTCAGTATACCGGGCGATATGCCCGCAGACAAGGGGTTGCATTTTTCGCTGATTTGTGGTATAATGGTTGTAATGAAAAAGCACGTTCCAGACGATGGAACGTGCTTTTTGTAATTTATATGGAAATTTGATGCATCTTTTGCCACAAAAACCCCCGCCGGAGCACCGGCGGGGGTTTTGGTTGGGCTGGCGAGGTTCGAACTCACGGATGCGGGAGTCAAAGTCCCGTGCCTTACCACTTGGCGACAGCCCATTGATAAAAAAGACCGTACTTTCGGTACGGTCTTGGTGGGGTGCCTAGAGGGATTCGAACCCTCGGCCTCCAGAGCCACAATCTGGCGCGCTAACCAACTGCGCCATAGGCACCATAGAAATGCGCCCGAAGGGACTCGAACCCCCGGCCCACTGCTTAGAAGGCAGTTGCTCTATCCAGCTGAGCTACGGGCGCATGCGGTTCCAGCCCACGCGGGGCATGCTGCGTGAATTATAATACCATACCCCGCCGCTCTTGTCAAGCGATTCTGTAAGATTTTTGCAGAATTTGCGGCGGGGCTGGTTTTCTCAGGTGTCGTACACCCCCGCGGGGGCGGCGCTGTTGACGAAGTACAGCTCGTACCAGAGAATAAAGGAATAAAAGCTCCAGATTTTGGTCATGTTTTTGGCTTTGCCCGCCTTGTGGTCATCCAGCAGGCGCAGCAGCGCGGCCGTGTCAAAGAACTGCTCCGCCACCGGGCCGGTGAACTTCTCCCGCACCATGGCGTAGTATTTGTCCTGCCGCAGCCAGTCGTTCAGAGGCACCGGGAATCCCAGCTTTTTGCGTTTGGCCACGCTCTCCGGCAGCTGGCGGAACGCCGCGCCCCGCAGCGCGATTTTGGTCTGCTCCTTGCCGGAGCGGTAGCGCTGCGGGATGGACAGCGCCAGTTCCAGCATTTCCCGGTCAAGGAAGGGCACCCGCAGCTCCAGCGAGTTGGCCATGCTCATGCGGTCGGCCTTCAGCAGAATGTCGTACAGCATCCATGTGTGCATGTCCACCCATTGCAGCTGGGTCGGCTCGTCCAGCCCCTGCACCTTGTCAAAATAGGGCTTGAAGAAGGTTTCCGGCGCAGGGCTGTGGTAATCCTTTTTCAAATACTGATCCCGGTCGGCGGGGCTTTCAAACACATAGTTGGCCCGCATATACCGCTGCCACGGCTCCTTTGCCCCCCGCACAAGGAAATGCCTGCCCTTGAACTCCGGCAGTCTGGCGGCCACGCCGCCTGCGGCTTTACGCAGCGCTCTGGGCACCTTTTTCTCGTAATCCATGAAATGCACGGCCTGACAGTACATGGGATAACCGCCGAACAGCTCGTCCGCGCCCTCGCCGGACAGCACCACTTTCACGTACTTCCGCGCATTTTTAGCAAGGAAATACAGCGGCACCTCCGCCGGGTTGGGCATGGGTTCATCCAGATACCACTGGATGACCTTGTTGGCCTCGAAAAACTCGTCGGCGTTCACCTTATTGGCGATGCTGGGCACGCCGATTTCCCTGCTGAATTCCTGCGCGTAGGGCAGCTCGGAGTATTTTTCCTCCTCGTACCCCACCGAAAAGCTCTTCACATGGGGCGTACCCTTGGCCACCTCGTTGACCACAAAGCTGGAATCCACGCCGGAGGACAGGAAACATCCCACCTCCACGTCAGCGATCTGGTGGGCGGCCACGCTTTCCGCGAAGGTTTCGGTGATGGCGTCCTCCCACTGCTGTTCCGTTCTGCTCTCGTCAATGTGGTACTGAATCTCATAGTACCGCTCAATTTCCAGCGCGCCGTCCTGCCATGTGAACATGTGCGCACCGGGCAGCTTGTAGACGTTTTTGAACATGGTCTCCTCGTTGGGGATGTACTCAATGCTCAAATACTCCGGCAGGCGCTGTTCGTTCAGTTCCTTTTTGAAGCCCGGATGCGCCAAAAAGGTCTTGATCTCGCTGCCGAACAGAAACAGACCGTCCACATTGTAATAATAGAACGGCTTGATGCCGAAAATATCGCGGGCGCCGAACATGGTTTTGGTGTTCTGGTCCCACAAGACAAAGGTGAACATGCCCCGCAGCCGGCCGGGCAGTTCCTTGCCCCACTGCTCATAGCCGTGGAGCAGCACTTCGGTGTCGGAGTTGGTGGCGAAGGTGTGCCCCGCCGCCTGCAATTCCTCCCGGAGTTCCTGAAAATTGTAAATTTCGCCGTTGAAGATGACGACCAGCGAGCCGTCCTCGTTGAACATGGGCTGTTTGCCGCCCTCCAGATCGATGATGGAAAGCCGCCGGTGGCCCAGCGCCACCTGGTCATCGATGAAATAGCCTTCCCCGTCGGGGCCTCGGTAGGAGATCAGGTCTGCCATGCCCTTGACGATGGCACGCGCTTTTTCCCTGTCATGCTGCCGTTCGGCAAAGCCGGTGATTCCGCACATATTGGTTCCTTTCTCAGTCTTTCAGACCCTTGTTGCCGTAATAACGGGCGGTCTTGCGGTAATAGTTCAGCTGGCTGCGCAGATACCAGAGCCAGCGTTTCATGCTGAAATCCTCCTTGCAGAACAGCTGATGGGCACAGCGTCCCTGCTGTTTCAGCCGGGCCGCCTGCGCCAGCAGCGACTTGTCCTTGAGGTAGAGCAGCAGCACGCCATAGGGCGCGATCATCCACAGGCTTTCGCTGTCCGCGATGGTAAGGCCCTGTTCCTTGTGCTCCAGCACATCCTCCACCAGCCATTTGGCAAGGTTGTAGCCCGCGGCGGTGACAAAATAGCTGGAACGCCCCTGCCGGGGATTCATCTCAAACAGCTTGTACTCGCCGGTGCGGGGGTCGTACTTCATGTCAAAGTTGGCAAAGCCTTCCCACTGCACATCCTCCAAAAAGGCGCACATCCGTTCCAGCAGCGCGGCGTCGTTGACCTCCGGCGCGGAGAGGATGGCGGCGTAGTTGCCGATGCCCTCGGGGGTCTGTTCCTCCAACAAAGGGCGCCCCAACGCCAGCAGTTTGACCTTGTGGTCCAGCCCGCAGTAGGCGTTGAGCACCCGCATGCAGCTGTCATCGCCGGGGATGTACTCCTGCAAAATCAGGTCGTCCTGATAGGAGCTGCCGTAGATGGCCGCCGTGATGGCGTCAAATTCCGCCTTGTCATGGGCGAGGAACACCTTCTTTTTGTGGGGAAAGGTGCAGTTCCAGTAGGCCATGGAGTTGCTGGCCTTGATGATGACCGGAAAGTCAAAGGGCAGCGTGATGCTCCGGTAGTTGTCCGCCGTGCAGGTGGCGGTTTTGGGATAGGACAGGCCGTGGGCCTCGCAGGCCTTGTAAAAATTGTCCTTGATATCCAGCGACAGCACCGTCTCCACGGGCGGGCAGGCAAAGTGGTAATAGGGGCGCAGCGCCTCCCGGTGGCGGCCCAGCAGGATGGTGTACCCATCGGCGCAGGAGACCAGCACCAGCGGCTTGCCCGGATTGGTTTTGGCAAATTCTATGAGTGTTTTTTCAAACACCGCGTCATCCTCAAGGCTGGGCTCCACCACAGCGATGCGAACCAGTTTGGAGTTGGCGGTGGCGACCAAACGCGCCTTGCAGATGGCCGCGCTGGTGACGCCGTATTGCTGATAAAAGCTGCGGGCCATGCCGTACACATTGGCATCGGACCCCAGCAAAACCGGCAGAAAATCGGTCATATGTTTCCCTCGTTCATAATACAATATACGGATTTATTGTACTTCTTTGCGCCGGGAATGTCAAGGAAACACCGCATAATTCTACGTAACCTGGATGTTCTGTCCCAATGTCATGGCAGCCCCTCCTTTGGCTGTCATTGTACCATATCCGGGCGGAAAACGCCAGCAAGCAGGCGTTACAAACCGGCACCGGAGGGTTGCGTCAGCAAAAAACTTACCGTTTGGCTTTTCTTTTGGGCACAAACCGTGTATAATAGGAGAAATCAAATGAAAACACAGAGGGACGTAGTTATGTGTGGAATCACCGGATTCGTCGGCCAGAGGGCCGAAATGCAGCAGATTTTGCAGGAGATGATGGACCTCATCGCCCATCGTGGGCCGGACGGACAGGGCCAGTTTGTGGAAGGCCCCGCCGCGCTGGGCCAGCGGCGGCTGTCCATCATTGACCTGGAGGGCGGAAAACAGCCCATGTTCAACGAGGACGAAAACCTTGTTGTGGTCTTTAACGGAGAGATTTACAATTTTCAGGAGCTGTCCGAGGAGCTGAAAGCCGCCGGGCACGCTTTTGCCACCCGGTCGGACACCGAGGTGCTGCTCCACGGCTATGAGCAGTGGGGCAAAGACCTTCTGCCCCGGCTGCGGGGCATGTTCGCCTTCGCCATCTGGGACCGCAGCGCGCAAACGCTGTTCTGCGCCCGGGATCATTTCGGCATCAAGCCGCTGTACTATTATCAGGCGGAGGACGGCTCCCTGCTGTTCGGCAGCGAGATCAAAAGCTTTCTGGCGCACCCCTCCTTCAAGAAGGAGCTGAACAGGGACCAGCTGGAGCTGTACCTCTCCTACCAGTATTCACCGGGAGAAAACACCTTTTTCAAGGGCGTGAAAAAGCTGCTGCCCGCCCACTGGATGGAATGGAAAGAGGGCAGCCTGACGGTGGAGCGCTACTGGCAGCCGGAGTTTTCCCCGGAGGATTCCCGCACGCTGGAGGAGTGGGAGCAGGACATCAGCGACGCCATGAAGGAGAGCGTACAGGCTCACAAAATCGCGGACGTGGAGGTGGGCAGCTTTTTGTCCAGCGGCGTGGATTCCAGCTACATGGCCGCGTTGGCCAACGTGGACAAGACCTTCACCGTGGGCTTTGCCGACAAGCAGTATGACGAGACCACCTACGCGCAGGAGTTCAGCAAGGTCATCGGCGTGAAAAACTTTGCCTACCGCATCACGCCGGAGGAATATTGGGAAAATCTGCCCAAAATCCAATACCACATGGACGAGCCGCTGGCGGACGCCGCCAGCGTGGCGCTGTTCTTCGTGAACCGGGAGGCCGCCAAGCAGGTGAAGGTCTGCCTGTCCGGCGAGGGCGCGGATGAATTTTTCGGCGGCTACAACATCTATAAGGAGCCGTTTACCGTCAGCTGGTACGACCGTCTGCCCCTGTGGCTGCGCCGGGCCGTGGGCGCGGTGGCGGACTGTCTGCCGCCGGTGCCGGGGGTGAACTTCCTTGTGCGGCGGGGCAAGCCGCTGGAGGAGCGCTACATCGGCAACACCAACCTGATGGGCGAGCGCCGCAAAAAGCAGCTGCTGCGGCAGTATTCCGGCAAGGTCAGGCCCACCGACCTGAGCGCCCCCTATTTCGCCCAGACCAAAGGACAGGACCCGGTGACCCGCATGGAATTCTGCGACCTGAACCTGTGGCTGGTGGGCGACATTCTGCTGAAAGCCGACAAGATGAGCATGGCGAACTCGCTGGAGCTGCGGGTGCCCTTTTTGGACCGCAAGGTGTTTGAGCTGGCCAGCCACATTCCCACCAAACACAAGGTGAACGCCAGCCAGACCAAAATCGCCATGCGGGGCGCGGCACTGAAAACCATCCCCGAAAAGACCGCCGACAAGAAAAAGCTGGGATTCCCGGTGCCGGTGCGGGCGTGGCTGCGGGATGAGCGGTACGCTGCCACCGTGCGGGAGGCGTTCAACACCGAAGCCGCCAACGAATTTTTCAACACCGCCGAGCTGAACAAAATGCTGGACCAGCACATGAGCGGCAAGCGGGACAACTGGCGGCAGATCTGGTGTGTGTTCATCTTCCTTGTGTGGTACAACGAATATTTTGTCAAGCGTTGAGCGATGGAGGTTTTTATGAAAGTATCGGAGCTGTTGCAGGGCCTTTCCTTCCAGACTGTGCAGGGCGATCTGGATAAGGAAGTGAGCGGGGTATTTTACGATTCCCGCAAGGTGACGCCCGGCGGGCTGTTTGTCTGCATCGTGGGCACCCAGCGGGACAGCCATGATTTTGCCGCCGATGTGGCGGAAAAAGGTGCGTCGGTGCTGGTGACCCAGCACGCGCTCCCCTGCCCCGTGCCGGAGTCCGTGACGGTGGTGCAGTTTGAAAACACCCGTTACGCCATGGCCATGCTGGCGGCGGCCTTCTACGGCCAGCCCGCCCGGCAGATGACCATGGTGGGCGTGACCGGCACCAAGGGAAAGACCACCACCACCCACATGATCAAGGCGGCTCTGGAGGCCGCCGGGCGCAGGGTGGGCATGATCGGCACCAACGGCGTGTACTATCCCGGCGTACATTATGAGCTGAACAACACCACCCCCGAAAGCGTGGACTTGCAGCGCATTCTGCGGGAGTTCGCGGACGCCGGCTGTGACGCCTGTGTGATGGAGGTGTCCAGTCAGGGCTTGATGATGGACCGCGTGGCGGGCATCTTCTACGATGTGGGCGTGTTCACCAACCTGTACCCCGACCACATCGCCCCCGGGGAACATGCCAGCTTTGAGGAATACCGCGGCTGGAAGGGCGAGCTGTTCAAGCGCTGCGCCATCGGTGTGGTGAACGCCGACGACCCCAACACCGCCGCACTGCTGGCAGGGCACACCTGCCGGCTCATCACCTACGGCATTGACGCGGCGGCGGACTACCGCGCCGACCGGGACTACCGGCTGCTGCGCAGCAAGACCATGCTGGGCGTGGAGTTCACCCTCACCGAGCCCGACGGCCATTCCATGGACGTGCAGGTGGGGATGCCGGGACTGTTCAGCATTTACAACGCGCTGGCTACCATCGGCACCGCCAAGGCGCTGGGTCTGGGGGACGCCGCCATCCACGAGGGCCTGCAAAAGGCCATGGTGAAGGGCCGGGTGGAGCTGGTGCCCATCAGCCACAAATTCACCATCCTCATTGACTACGCCCACAACGAGGCCGCCACCGAGAGCCTGCTGGAGACGCTGGCCGCCTACCGGCCCCACCGCATGGTGGTGGTGTTCGGCTGCGGCGGCAACCGCAGCAAGCTGCGCCGCTACGGCATGGGCGAGGTGTGCGCCAGAATGGCGGATTTCTCCATCCTGACGGAGGACAACAACCGCTTTGAAAAGGTGGAGGACATCATCGCGGACATCAAGGTGGGCATGGCCAAGGGCAATCCGGACGCCGCCTTTGTGGAAATTCCCGACCGTCTGGACGCGCTGCACTATGCCATCGACCACGCGCAGGAGGGCGACCTGATCGCCGTCATCGGCAAGGGCCACGAGGCCTACCGCGACCGGGAGGGCGTGAAAACGCCGTTTTTGGAGCGGGAACTCATCGAGGAATACGCCCGGGACATCGGGCTGGAATGACCCATCGCAAGACCTCCTGCAAGGGAGGTCTTTTTATGGCTGTACGAAGGAGGCACAACGGTGGATTTTGCCCGGTTTTGCAAAACCTATGACCTGCAAATGCTGGACGCCCAGCAGCGCGCCGCCGTGCAGGCGGTGCAGGGGCCGGTGCTGCTGCTGGCGGTGCCGGGCAGCGGAAAAACCACCACGCTGCTGGCCCGGCTGGGATACCTGATGTTGGGCTGCGGCGTGCCGCCGGAGCAGATCCTCACCTGCACCTACACGGTGGCCGCCACGGCGGAACTTCGCACCCGGTTTGCCGCCCGGTTCGGCCCGGAGCTGGCGGCACGGACCGCGTTCCGCACCATCAACGGCGTCTGCGCGTCCATCATCTCGCTGTATGCGCGCACAGGCCATCAGGCGTTCCGGCTCATCACCGACGAATCGGTACTGCGGGGCCTTTTGCGGGACATCTGGCTGGGCGCTGGCTACGACTTTCCCACCGAGGGCGACCTGCGCAGCGTGGCCACCGCCATCTCCTATGTGAAAAACAGCATGCTCACCGCCGAAGAGGCGGACGCTTATTTCATCACCACCGGCGAGGGGCAGCTTGCGGCGGGCCCATTTGTCAAAAAATACAACGAAATCATGCAGAAAAACGGCTGGATGGACTATGACGACCAGATGCGCTACGCCCTTGCCATTCTGCGCCGGGAGCCGGACATTCTGCACCGCCTGCAAGCCCGCTGGCGGTATTTCTGCGTGGACGAGGCGCAGGATACAAGCCTGATCCAGCACCGGATTCTGGCATTGCTGGCGGGGCACAGCCGCAATCTGCTGATGGTGGGCGACGAGGACCAGAGCATCTACGGGTTTCGCGCCGCCTGTCCCGAGGCGCTGCTGCGCTTTGAGCAGGACTGGCCGGGCGCCGCCGTGCTGCTGATGGAGCAGAACTACCGTTCCACGCCGGAGATCGTGGCGGCGGCGGACGGGTTTATCCGGCTGAACAGCGCCCGCCGCGCCAAAAACATGCATCCCCACAATCCGCCGGGGCCGCCGGTGGAGCTGCTGCGCTGCACCAACCGCCTGAGGCAGTATGAGCTGCTGGCGGAGCAGGCCGCAGAGGCGCACCGCATCGGCGCGCAGACCACCATTCTGTACCGCAACAACGACACCGCGCTGCCCCTCATTGACGCGCTGACCCGCCGGGGCATCCCCTACCGGGCGCGGGCGGTGGACGGGCTGTTTTTTTCCAGCCGGGTGTTGCGGGATGTGCGTGCCATTTTCGCCTTTGCCAACGCCCCCTGTGACAAAGCCGCCTTCCTGCAGGCATACCCGGTGCTGAGCCTGTATGTGAAACGGCAGGCGGTGAACGCCCTGCGTCCCCGCCCCGGGCAGCCAATTTTGCAGGCGGCTCTGGCACAGCTTGACCTGCCGGAGCACACCCGCGACACCCTCCGCCGCCGTATGCGGCAGCTGGATTTTCTGCGGGCGGGAGCGTCGGCGGCAGCGTCCATCCGCTGCATTGCACAGGACATGGGCTACCGCAAGCTTCTGGAGGAAAAGGACATCGACCCGTTCCGGCTGGACATTCTGACACTGTTGGCCGAGAAAGAAACCACCGCGGCGGCACTGTTCCGCCGGTTGGAGGAACTGGAGAGCATTGTCCGGCAGGGCGCAGATGCCCCGGACGCGCCGGTCATTCTCTCCACCATCCATTCCAGCAAGGGGCTGGAATATGACCGGGTGATTCTGGCGGATGCCATCGAGGGTGTGCTGCCCGCCTCCTTGCCCAGACGGCTGGGGCGGGAGCGGCGGGAGGCTTTGATGGAGGAGGAGCGCCGCCTGTTTTATGTGGGCATGACCCGTGCCCGCCGGCAGCTGACGCTGATGGAGATGGAAACGGAGTCCATGCCCTTTGTGGAATGGTTCGACCCGCGTCTGCGCCGCCCCGCGCCGCAGCCCTCTCCCCGCGCAGCAGCCGCCGTTCTGCCCAGTGCCACCATCACGGCACAGATGCAGTCATCCTTCTCGGGGCAGTCGCTGGACGCCTTTGTGCCGGGGGCGGCGGTGCGCCACAAAAAGTTCGGCCGCGGCGTGCTGCAAAGCCGGGAGGCCGACCGGGCGGTCATCCTGTTTGACGGCGAGGCGTCTCCCCGCACCCTGTCTTTGCCTGTCGCGGTGCGCGGCGGCGGGCTGGCCGTGCTCCGGACGGCGGCAGAATCCGAGGGGTAGTTTTGGGGCAGGCGGCTCCATTTTAGACGATTCAACGAAAAATCCCCCAGCACTGGCTGGGGGATGATTTTGCCGGAAAGGGCATATCGCTCAGGCTGCCGGCACCGTCACCTTGCTGAGCAGTTCGCAATGGGTGATATCGTCCCAGTGGCGGCGTAGGGCAATATCCGCGGAAAGGTCTGTGTTGTTATAGGAAATCGACCATTGTGTGTTGCTTGTGATGGCATCGGGGTTGAGGTCCTGTGCCGCCGTTTGCAGTGCGGTCCACACGGTATCGCCGGTGTAATTGCCTTTTTCCGTTTCCAGTATCTCCATCACGGCGTCATAGCGTTCCTTGCCGTGACCAAGGATGCCGTTTTTCTGATCCGGCAGCACCTCATCTTTGTGACGGATGAAGAAATTCGTGACCGCCTCCGAGGGGGTATCGATCAGCTCTCTCGGTTCGCCGTCAATGGAATACTCGATGACCCGGCCGTCGCCGGAGGCATCGGTGATGTAGAAATGGTAGTCCCTGCCGGAGGAGGCGAACATATCATAGCTGCGCAGCAGCTCTACGGCCTCCTCTGTGGTTGCCGCCCTGTCCAGCACAAGACGGATGGCCAGCGTGGTCGAAATGACCGGCTTGCCAGTGCTTTGACGGACCGGCTCGCTGTCCAGCGTCAGCACCGCGATGGAAACGCCCTTCTCATTCACGCCGTCCAGGCAGACGAAGGGGGCGGTCAGGCTGGACAGTTTTTTCTGGATGTTCTCGTTCGGCACATTGGCGGAAACATTGTCCAGCGCGGCAAAGGCCATCGACTTGTATCCGTCCTTGGGCGCACAGTACACCAGCATGGCGGAGGTATTGTTTTTGAAATCGTAATTCCGCCCCATATGAACCTTGCCGTCCGTATCGGTCAGCGTAAACGCCGTGCAGCCGAAATTGGGCGCTTTGATGCTCACGGGCAGCAGCGGAAGCGTTTCTTTCAGAATCGCATCGATCATCGTCTGATCGTCCTTGATTCCGTAGTTGATGATTTTGTCAAGGCTGTAATCGTATTGGATATCCATGCGATAGAGATTGCATCCGTCCTCGTAATCGGTAAGCCGTTCTATGCTGCCGATGGTCTGGAGCCGGGTGAAATACAGGCCGAAAAAGGCAAGCAGGGCGAGCAAAATTGCCGCAAAGACTGCCAGAATAACGGTCAAAATACGCTTTTTTACTTTTTTCATGGTATTTCCTCCTTTTTGATAGGGTATGATTTGACGGATTCCGGAATCGGCCCCGGCCTTGCTGCCGGGTTGTATTTCAGAATAAACAGTTCCAGCGTTTCTTTCAGCACGCCCAGCTGGGCTTGCAGGTAAAATTCATCCTCAAACAGCGCGTAATGCACACAGGCGCGGATGAGAATAAAAATAAGCGGCGTCAGCTTTTCGTAGGGGATGCCCAGCTTGCCCTCCAGACTTTTCGCGTATTCGGTATACCGCTGATCCACCCCCGAAAAGAATTGTCGTCCGTATTCCCGGTATTTCGGGTGGGTATAGACCTGATACATCAGGCGGTATTTCTTTCCGTGCTGTTCCGCCGTCCAGTAGGGTATCTCCTCAATGAACCGCCACAAGTCCTCCACATCGGCAGGGGCTTTCGCCATAAAATCGTTTTCCACCCTGCTCATACAGTATTCGGTGGATTGGAGGATCAAATCGTCGAGATTGTCAAAATACTGGTACAGGCTCGCCACATTACAGCCGCAGGCGTCTGCAATGGCTTTTACGCCGATGCTGCCCAGTCCGTTTTCGGCATAGCAGTCGAAGCACTTTTGCATGATCTCGATTTTCTTTGCCCTGCGGGCGTCCTCATTGACCGTGCGCAACGGCCCCACTCCCCTCTGCCAATAAAGCAAACGTTCACTTATACTATACTGTTTTTTGCTTTGCTCTGTCAAGCGAGGAATGTCCTTTTTTGGCAGAAAACGGACGCGCCGCTTTTTTTGCAGCGCGTCCGTACCGTTATGTCATTTCGGCTTCCAGCTCCGCCGGTGTGATCTCCGGCGGAATGGGGCAATGATAGGGATTGCCGCCCGTCTTTTCCCGGTGCTGTTTCCACGCGGTTTCCAGAATGTCGGGGTTTTCACAGAGGTCGATGGCGGTTGCCGCGATGATCTGCCCCGCGTACAGCATTCCCCTGTGGGCGAAGTCGCTCTTGCCGCAGGCCACGGCCTGCCAGCTGTGGGCGGCGGTCCCCACCGGCCATGTGCTGGTTCCGCACTGGGAAAGCGGACACACCCAGCTCACATCCCCGGTATCCGAGGAACCGGGAAGCGGAATGTTCCCCGCCCGGTTCCATGGCTTGGGCGAAAGCTCAAACAGCGACTCCGGCATTTCCTGCGTCTGGGTTCTGACGATATCCCGCGCAAAATCAAGATCCTGCGCCTCCTTGACAGGGTTGGGAATGGCGCACATGTTCCGGTACATGACCTCGTCCAGCGCCGGGATCAGCACGGTATTGCTGGTGCCTTTCAGGAATTTGATCTCCACCTGCGTATCGGTCATCAGAGCCGCCCCCTGCGCGATCCGATTTACCCGCTCATATAAATCCGCCAGCTCCGGCGTGTAGGGGGCGCGCATCTGATAGAGCGCCGAGGCGTGGGCCTGCACAATGTTTGGGGAATTGCCGCCGGTATCCGTGATGGCATAGTGAATTCTGGCGGTGGAGGGAATGTGCTCCCGCAGGAACTGGACGCCGATGTTCATCAGCTCCAACGCGTCAAGGGCACTTCTCCCCGCCTCCGGCGCCGCCGCCGCATGGGACGCTTTGCCGGTAAAGCTGTACCGTACCGCATTGTTCGCCAGAACCGGGCCGGGAGGCATCATATTGCGGAAGTCCGGGTGCCAGCTCAGGGCCGCGTCCAGCCCGTCAAAGCAGTTTTCCCGGGCCATAAAGGTTTTTCCGGAGCCGCCCTCCTCGGCAGGGCACCCGAAAAACACCACGGTGCCCGGCTTTCCTTCCGTTTCCAGATACTGTTTCAGGCCAACAGCGCCCATCAGCGCACCCACGCCCAGCAGATTATGGCCGCAGCCGTGGCCGTTTCCGCCGCTCACCAGCGGCTCCTTCACAGGGGTGCCCGCCTTCTGGCTCAGCCCCGGCAGAGCGTCGTATTCTCCCAGAAAGCCAATCACAGGCTTGCCGCTGCCCCACTGTCCACGGAAGGCGGTTTTCAGCCCCGCCAGCCCGCGGGTGACCTCGAACCCCTCCGTCTCCAGGAATGCCGCGTAGTCCGCCGCGGACTGGTTCTCCTCAAAGCGAATCTCCGCGTTGTCCCAGATTTTGTCGCTGAGGACATAGAAGTCCGCCGCCCGTTCCTCCAGATGCCGGAGGACTGCCTGTTTATCCATTTGTATCGCTCCTCTCATTGACGGGTTCGGTTGGTTGTCCGGCCGAGCCCGCAAAACATGCAATCAGAATGGCGGAAAGCAGGAGCGTCCCGCCGCAAATCAGCCCGGTGACCCGCAGAAGCGGGCCGACCGACGGATTCGGCATCCCGGCCGCATAGGGTTCCAGCAGATTCTGGTGCTCCCAGCCCTCCCCCAGCAGGTAGATGGTAAAGAAAATCACCAGCTGCTGCAGGACACTGCCCGCCGTCTGGATGCGAAGCCGGACAAGCGGCCGCTCCAGAGGCACATATCGCCGGTCCTCCATGTATTTTTCACCTGTCTCCGCCGCCACCATGTTGGCGAATCCTCCGGACAGAAGGATCCCCAGCAAATTGACAGTCTGGGAGTCCACCGCCAGCAGAAAGGCGCAGCCCGCCGAAAGCACCATGCACACCCGGTTGAACCGCGGCCCCGGCAGAAGTCTCGCCAGGGGCTTTCGCAGCAGCGCCGACAGGACGCTGCCCAGAGCGATGGCCAGATAGATCCGTGATGCCATGGCGGCGTTGCCCACCGAGCTGTGGTAAACCAGACTGAACACCAGCAGATGGCATTTCAAAGCGCCGGCCCAATACGTCTGATAGGTAAACTCCCTGTAATGCCAGCTTCGGCACAGTTCCAGTACAATGGCGGCCGCCACCACCACCGGCGCCAGCCAAATCAAAGCGGAAACGCCTGACTGCTTATACTGCCGCAGAATGAGCAGGCAGAGCAGGGTCAGCCCGCCGAATACAAAGTACACGGGTTTCCGCTTTGCGGTGTCAAAGGCTTTGCGCCCCGCGAACAGCGCTTCCCCATCCAGCCGGGACAGCAGCCACAGCGCTCCCGCAAGGTAGCACAGAAACAGCGCCGGAGCCACCGGCAGATGGCTTTTGCTCAGTCCCAGAGCCAGCAGCATCACCAGAAAATACAAAAGACTGCCCACGGATTTCCCCTTTTTCAGAGCCGGGTTCCCTTCCGTCACGATGGCGCAGACCGGCAGGAACATGGCACGGTACGAGGACAGCCCCACGCCAATCAGCACCGCGCTCACCATCTGCAGGGGCTGGTACAGCGCGGACAGCACCATCAGCGCCGCCCCGGTCAGGGCCAGCAGCAGTCCGCCCCTCAAAATCCGATACGGGTTGGTGATTTTCCCGAACCCCCGCAGGGCAATCAGGCAGCCGCGCTGGACAGAATACACCACAACCACCGGCAGGAAGAAATTCACGGCCGTGGATTTTCCGGTGAGCAAACCGGAAAAAATCAAAAACGGCAGCATCATGTAGCTTTCTGACAGGCTGCACAGCACGCCCAGCCCCAGCCTGCCCAGGGACTGCTTTTGGTTTCCCATGGCCAACATCCCTTTTCTGTACTTGTTGATAATTTTATTATAGCGTACCGCGCTGTGTAAAGCAAGCCATCTTTTCAAAGGCAACACCGCATAATTCTACGTACCGATACGGCGAGCGAGGTGCGCCAGCTGCTAAGCAAAAAGCGCAGATAATACTTTGTGTATATACGCACTCCATGGCATCAGGGAGAGCAGTTCCTCTGGATGCTGGCGGAAGTCCATGGACGGCAGATTGACCAGGCAGATGTGCAGATACGCTTTCGGTGACAAATCATTGGCCTTTGCCGTTTCGATCAGGCTGTAGATCACCGCACTGGCCTTTGCGCCCCGGGGCGTGTCACAGAACAGCCAGTTCTTGCGGCCAACGGTAAACGGCCGGATCGCGTTCTCCGCCAGATTGTTGGACAGCTCACAACGTCCGTCCAGCAGATAGTTCTCCATATAGGGACGCTGTTTCTGCGCGTACTGCACCGCCTTTTTCAGCCCGCCGGCCAGCGGCTGCTGCGCCAACTCCTCCAGCCAATACCAAAAAGCCCTGAGCATGGGTTTCTCCACCGCAAGGCGCTGCTTCTGGCGTTCCTTTGCCGAAAGGTCTGCCAGCTTCTTTTCCACTGCGAACAGCTGATCGCAGTAGTTTCGTAACCGCCCACGGAAACCACGCCCTTGACAAAGCATCCGGGACCGAAGGTTCGC
>CALZZE010000040.1 GCA_945830575.1 uncultured Subdoligranulum sp.
CTTGACCTCTCGGATGCGAACCGAACGCTCTCCCAACTGAGCTACAGGCCCATATCTTCTTGGAACTTGTTTAGTTTACCCCAAAATCAGGGAAATGTCAAGAGGGAAACCTGAGTTTTTTGTAAAATTTGAAAAAAACAGCATTTATCGTATTTTCCTGTTTGCACTGACCTCTGAAATAGTGTATGATAAAACTACATATACTCTGAGGAGATGACGAAATGGTTGATCGATCCGTCTTGCAGTCGATCCGGAGCTGGCTGACCGCGCTGCCCGGCGCGGCGAAAATCGGGATCGCGGTGGGAGCCGGTACGGTGGTGCTGGCCGGCGGCGTTGCTGTTGCCGCGCCGCGGAAGGATACGGTGTTTCAGACGCCGGAGACCGCCCAGACCGGGGAGACTAACGTGCGACAGACTGCCTCTGCGGCGCCGGTATCCACCGCGCAGGTGGAATTGCAGGAGCAGGCGGACACCACACTGCTGAGCACCACACAGGACGCGGGGCGCAGCTATCTGGATGAAACGCTGTTCATTGGGGACTCCAATACGGCGCGGTATATGATGTACGCCGATGACACCGGCAAAGCCTTCACCACCCAGGCCAACAACATTGGTGTGGTCAGCATGGGCGCGGGATCCGTCACCACGCTGAAATGTGAACAGTTCAGCGGCTACAAGGAGATGTACACCATTCCGGACGCGGTGGCCATGCTCAAGCCGCGGCGGATCATCATCTGCTTCGGCACCAACAATCTGGGAGGCACCTCCACCGATGCCACCAAATTTATCGAAACGTATTCCAAGGGAATCAAAGCCATCGAGACGTCCTGGCCCTATGCGGATATCATTGTCAGTGCCATTCCGCCGCTGGACGCCCAGCGGGAAAACACCAACCTGTACATGACGCAGGTGGACGCCTACAATGCGGCAATCCTGACGATGTGCGAGGAGAACGGATGGCACTTTTTGAACAGCGCTGAGGTACTGCGGGATGCAGCCACCGGCTGGGCCAAAAAGGATTATACGCTGTCGGACGGCGTGCATCTCTCCAAAACGGCGGTGACGGAATTTTTTACATACGTGCGCACCCACGCGCTGGTGACGGAGGATCGCCGTCCGCAGCCGCTGGGCAGCATTCCCACGCCCATCGGCCCGCCGGTGAATCTGATCAATCAGGATCCCATCGCGGTGCGGGGGGCCAAGGTTCCGCTGGAATTTGTCGCCACCAACGGCGGTTCTCTGTCCGGCTCCACCAGCCAGCTGGTGAAGAAGGGGGGTACGGCCTCTGAGGTGACGGCGGTGCCCGACGAGGGATTCCGTTTTGTGGGCTGGACGGCCTCCAATGGCACATCTTATGGCGGTCAGACGATTTCCTTTACCATGCCCGTCAATGCCGATGCGGGCGGCGTGGTGCTGACGGCCCAATTTGAGCCGGATGAGCATGAGCACAACTATGCGGAGGTGGAAGGCACCCGAGTGTCCCCGGGCTGCCTGACCGCCGGCAACGCAAAATACCGCTGCACGATCTGCGGTGACACGATTGAAAAAGAACTGCCGCCGCTGGGGCACCAGTGGGATGCCGGCACGGCAAGCAGTGACGGGCTGAAACGGGTATACACCTGCACCCGGGAAGGCTGCGGCATGACGCGGGAGGAGATTCTGGCAACGCCCACGCCGGAGCCGATCGCGGCACCCACCGAGGCACCGACTGCCGCGCCGCCTGTCGAAACTCCAACGCCAGCGCCGACTTCCGCGCCCACAGCTGAGCCGACTGCGACGCCGACACCAGAACCAACTGCAACGCCAACTCCAGAGCCGACTGCGACCCCAGAACCAACCGCTACCCCTGAACCAACTGTAGCGCCAACTCCAGAGCCGACAGACGAATCGACTGCAACCCACGTTCCAGAGCAACCTATCGAGATGACTGGACTTTCAGCCGATTAAAACGAATCAAACCTGCTATAAAGACGTTAGAAAGGACTTTATCCCCATGCAGACCCAGCAGCCCCAACAGGATCACGGCACGAGCGCCCTCATCCGGCGTTTTCTGCCGTATCTGCTCAAATACAAGAAAATCCTCTTTCTGGACCTTGCCTGTGCGGCGCTCACAACGCTGTGCGACATTATCCTTCCCAAAATCATGAGCTACCTTACCAACGCCGCCACCGATGCGGCGGTGGTACTCACGGTGCAGACCGTGCTGAAACTGGCGGCGCTGTATCTGGTGCTGCGCCTGATTGACGGCGCGGCCAGCTATTATATGAGCAGCACCGGCCATATCATGGGCGTCTACATCGAGACCGACATGCGCCGGGATGCCTTCGCCCATTTGCAGCGTCTGGGATACAGCTACTACAACAACACCAAGGTTGGCCAGATCATGGGCCGCATCACCAACGATTTGTTCGATGTGACGGAATTTGCCCACCATTGCCCCGAGGAGTTTTTCATTGCGGGCATCAAAATCGTTGCCTCCTTTGCCATCCTCTGTACGGCCAGCGTCCCGCTGACGCTGGTGGTGTTTGCCTGTGTGCCGCTGATGGCGGTGGTGTCGGTCCGGCTCAATCTCAAGCTGCGTGCCCGGTTCCGGCAGCAGCGGTTCCAGATCGGCGAACTGAACGCCTCCATTGAGGACAGCCTGCTGGGACAGCGGGTGGTCAAGGCTTTTGCCGCGGAGGAACAGGAAAAAAGAAAAATTTGAAAAAGGCAACGAGACCTTCCAGACCATCAAAAAACAGACCTACTACGCCATGGCGGCCTTCAACACCTCCACCCGGCTCTTTGACGGCCTGATGTATCTGGTGGTGATTCTGGCAGGCGGCCTGTCGCTGGTGTGGGGCGTCATCAGCACCGGCGATCTGGTGGCCTATGTGCTGTACGTGTCCACCCTCATCGCCACCATCCGGCGCATTGTGGAATTTGCCGAGCAGTTCCAGCGTGGCGTCACCGGAATCGAGCGCTTTGTGGAAATCATCGACACGCCAATTGAAATTGAGGACGCCCCCGATGCCAGACCGCTGGAAGTGGGCAAGGGCGGCATCGAGTTCCGGGATGTAAGCTTTGAGTACCCGGATGACCACAACAAGGTGCTGCGCCATGTGAACCTGACCATCCGTCCCGGCGAAAGCCTTGCGCTGGTCGGGCCTTCCGGCGGCGGCAAGACCACCCTTTGCAACCTGATCCCCCGGTTTTACGACGTGACCGGCGGCAAAATCCTCATTGACGGGCAGGACATCGCCCATGTGACGCTGGACAGCCTGCGCCGCGCCGTGGGTGTGGTGCAGCAGGACGTTTACCTGTTCAGCGGCACTGTGGCGGAGAACATCGCCTACGGGCGCCCGGAGGCGACCCGTGCCGAGATCGAGGAGGCGGCCCGCATGGCGGGAGCCGACAGCTTTGTGCGCGCTTTGAAAAACGGCTACGATACCTATGTGGGCGAGCGGGGCGTCAAGCTGTCCGGCGGACAAAAACAGCGCATCGCCATTGCCCGGCTGTTTTTGAAAAATCCTCCCATCCTGCTGCTGGACGAAGCCACCAGTGCGCTGGACAATGAGAGTGAAATTCTGGTGGGCCAGAGTCTGGACAAATTGGCCAAAGGACGCACCACCCTCACCATTGCCCATCGGCTCACCACCATCCAGAACGCCGACCGCATCCTTGTATTGGGGCAGGACGGCATTGAAGAGGAGGGCTCCCACGAGCAGCTTCTGGCAAAAGGCGGGATATACTTCCGGCTCTGGAATGGCCTTGTCAGTGAGCAAATGTGTGACGCAACATAACAAAATTTTCGGGGCGTGGGTGCAAATTCTGCGAAGTGCATCCGGGAACGAACAGATATTGCTCTTCGCAAGCATTTTCGAGCATCGAAAAGCATTGATTTTCCTCAATTCCGTTAGTATAGTAGTAGCAGAAAAAAGTGGATTGGAGAGAATCGTGTGGAAACCGAAACCATCCGGCAGTATATCCGGGAATATTCGTACATTGAAGGATTTCAACAGGCTGACCGTGTTTGCTATCGATTGTTTCGCTGTCAGGGTGCGCTCTGGCTGTCGGTGGGAGACGCCTGCCGGCAGTTGAAGGGACTCAGCGAGGCGTTTGCCGCGAATCTTCTGTTATACCTGT
The DNA here is from genome assembly GCA_945830575.1 of uncultured Subdoligranulum sp. Classification (GTDB taxonomy): domain Bacteria; phylum Bacillota; class Clostridia; order Oscillospirales; family Ruminococcaceae; genus Gemmiger. The sequence goes on from CALZZE010000040.1 coordinate 4,125, forward strand.
ATGAGAATGCTGTCAGTGCTCGAACGGCGTGCGATGTGATGGAGGACCTGTGCGGTCCGATGGCTGTGCCACCGAGGGGGAGGGACGTGGAGTGAAGCAGGAACGTACCCGCATGATGCTGGCGATGGTGGATCCCTCCGAGGCCCAGCGGCTGGTTCTTCGTATCTATTTCAATCACAGTGAGGAAGCGGAGCTGTGTGCCTGCTGTGCAACGGGCGCGCAGCTACTGTCGGAACTGCGGCAGGGACTCCGCCCCGAGGCGATCGTACTGGATGCCGCCTGTGAGAATGTCCTCACGCTGGTCTCGGAAGTTCGCCGTGCGGTGGCGGGCTACACGCCGATGGTGGCGCTGACAATTCATTCCAATATCCTTCTCAGCGAAAAAATTCTGTTGACTTCCGGCGTGGATTGCGTTATTCTGAAACCATACGAGATACCGGCCATGCTGGCAACTGTATTCCAGCACAGCCGGGAGGATGAGGCGTTTCGGGAATTCATGCGCCGCCGGGCCTTTGAGAAGTGCCTCGGAGAGTTTGGCGCAGCACCGGATCACATGGGCAGCCGTTATCTCTGCGAGATGTTCTGCGAGGAGGAGCGGGCCGGAACCAGCTGCACCAGCAAGGCGCTGTACCACTGTGTGGCCCGCAAGGAAAACCTGACCGCCTCCGGCGTGCGCAATGCGGTGCGGCGCCTGGCGGAGCAGATGTGGCATACCAGCACGCCGGGCTACTGCCGGATGTGTGCCGCCTACGGGAAAAGCATCGAAACGCCGTTGAGTGAGAGGGAGCTGTACTGCTGTCTTTCGGAGGAATGCCGGCGCGGGATGCGGTAGAGCCACTGCAGGAACGGGGGAAGATCGCAGAAAATGGAGAGCCGAACTGAGGAACAAATGCAGCAGAACCAGATACTGAGCGGCGGCCTGTGGGGCAGGTTCGCCCAATCCTTCTGCGTGCTGCAAGGGGATTTGGACGCGTTGGAGCGGGTGCTTTACCAGCGCGCAGACCCGGCCCTGCGCGCCGAGCTTCTGCCCCTTCTGCGGGATATGGCCTGCCGTCTGCCTTCGCTGGAGCGTCTGGCCAACCAGACGGCGGACATTGCCATTGGCAGCGCGCTGCGCACCGTTCACCGGCAGGACGCGCTGGATCTCGCGTTCCTGCTGGAGGAGCTGGCGCAGGACGCCAACACGGAGCTGGCCCACAGGGGCATGACCGCTGCGGTGGAGCTGGAACTGAAAACGGACAGCGTGCCCTTCGTGGGGGACAGCAGTCTGGTCTGCGCGATTATGGTCAATCTTCTCTCCAACGCGCTGGGAGCAAAGGCGGACGCCAGAGTGCGCTGGACGCTCACCGGCACGGCGCTGATCTGCCGGGATGACGGCCCCGGCCTGCCGGAGGATGCGTGGCGCACCCTGCTGGAGAACAGCCGCGGTGCGGGCTGGATGGATCACGGCGGCACGGGCCTTTTGCTCATCCGGCAGTATGCCGATTGTCTCGGCTGGGCCATCACCTGTCAGGAGGGCGCCATCTGCTTTGCACTGCCGGGATTCCCGGCAAACCGGCAGATGGAACTGGCCAGCGGCGGCGGGGGAGAGCTCACCCGTGAACAGGCCCGCCATCTGCTCAGCCGGGAACTGGACGCGCTGGAACTCAAAACCAGAGGATAGAACAAACCAACACCGGGGATTTTGTGTCCTCGGTGTGAATTTTTGTGTCACTCTTTACTTTATCTGGTTTTTATTGTAAAATACACTTATATACTGAATCAGGTGGTGTATACTCATGGTACAATACAAACGAATCCTTTTGAAAGTCAGCGGCGAGGCGCTGTCCGGGCCCAAGGGCACCGGCTTTGACGAGGCCACCATCGCCTCCATCTGTGCCGGCATCAAGGCGGCCCACGATCTGGGCGTGCAGATCGGCATTGTGGTCGGCGGCGGCAACTTCTGGCGGGGCCGTTCCAGCGGCAGCATGGACCGGATGGATGCCGACAAGATCGGTATGCTGGCCACCGTTATGAATGCGCTGGCAGTCAAGGACGCGCTGCGTCAGCAGGGCGTTCCCGCTGTGGTGATGACCAGCTCCTTTATGCCGCAGGTGGCGGAGGTGTTCACCAGCGACAAGGCCATCGCCGCGCTCAATGAGGGCAAGATCGTGGTATTTGGCGGCGGCACCGGCAACCCCATCTTCTCCACCGACACCGCCAGCGCCCTGCGTGCGCTGGAAATTGGCGCGGACGCCATGTTCAAGGCCACCATGGTGGACGGCGTCTACGACAAGGACCCCCACAAGTACCCCGATGCCGTGAAGTACGACACCCTGACCTTCACCCGCGTTCTGGACGAGCGGCTGGCCGTGATGGATTCCACCGCCGCCACGCTCTGCCGGGACAACGGCCTGCCCATTCTGGTGTTTGATTTGGGCAAGCCGGAAAATATCGCCCGCGCCGCCAACGGTGAGAACGTGGGCACCGTTGTCAAGGAATAAACCACTGCGACCCCGAATTTCATATAAAAGGAGAAAACAATTATGAGCAGCACGACCAAGCCTTACGAGGAAAAAATGACCAACTGTGTGAACCACCTCTCCCGGGAGCTGGCCTCCATCCGCGCAGGCCGCGCCAATCCCGCGGTGCTGGATAAAGTGACGGTGGACTACTACGGTAGCCCCACGCCCATCAACCAGATCGCCGCTGTGGGCGTGGCGGAGGCCCGCATCCTCACCATCAGCCCCTGGGATCGGCAGATGCTCAAGCCCATCTCCAAGGCCATCCAGCAGAGCGACATCGGCATCAACCCCATTGATGACGGCCAGATGATCCGCCTGACCTTCCCGGCCCCCACCGAGGAGCGCCGCAAGCAGCTCACCAAGGACGTTCAGAAACAGGGTGAGGAGGCCAAGGTGGCGGTGCGCAACGTCCGCCGTGACGCCATGGATAAGTTCAAGGCCATGAAGAAGGGCGGCGAACTGACTGAGGACGACCAGAAAAAGCTGGAAGAAGAGATCCAGAAGATCACCGATAAGTTCGTCAAGCAGATCGATGGCATCTGCGCCGACAAGAACAAGGAAATCATGGAGGTCTGACGCCTCCTTTGATCTGCCGCGCTCCACGGCGCGGCAGATTGTGTTATCTCACCGGCGGGTCAGCCCGTCTTTGAAAGGAATCGCCGCTTATGAAAACCCGCGTAATCACTGCCATTGTCGGCCTTGCAGTGCTGGCTGTGGTGCTCGCCTTCTTCAACACGGTGCTGTTTGATCTGGTTCTGGCAGGCATCTGCCTGCTGGGTATGCATGAGGTCTTTGGGGCCATGGGCTTTGGCAAAAAACAATGGTATCTGTTTGCCGCCGCCGTGCCCTACACGCTGCTCGTCATGCTGTCCAGCAGTGCCGCTGTCCGTGCGCTGCTGCTGCCGGCCAGCTTTCTGGTGGTGTTATTTTACAATATCTGCCTCATCGCCAGCCACAGCACGCTGGATTTCGGCAAACTGGCCGGGTATGTGTATTTCAGCGGTGTCATCCTGTTCTGCTTTTACTCCCTCATCCACTTAAAGCGGATGCTGCCCTTTGACACCTTCCAGTATGACGCCATCTATTTTATCCTGCTCATTCTCTGCTTTGCGTGGGGCGGCGATACCTTCGCCTACTTTGCGGGGCGGGCCTTCGGCAAACATAAGCTGGCGCCCATCGTCAGCCCCAACAAAACGGTGGAGGGAGCCATTGGCGGCATCTGTGGCAGTATGCTGATCGGCGTGATCGCCACGGTGATTTATGGCATGCTGTCCGGCCGCTATGCCGCGTTCACAGTGGAAGTGACGGTGCGCCACTATCTGGTGGTGGTCGGCATGGGCGCCATCGCCTCGGTGCTGGGCATTCTGGGCGACCTGTTTGCCTCCGCCGTCAAGCGGCAGGTTGGCATCAAGGACTACGGCACCATTTTCCCCGGCCACGGCGGCATTCTGGACCGCTTTGACAGCGTCATGTTCATCGCGCCCTTTGTGTCCATCGTGGTGCGGTATTTCTTCTACTTCATTCGATAAAAAAGGGGACGTTTGTATGCCCAAAACCATTACACTGCTTGGCTCCACCGGTTCCATCGGTACCCAAAGTCTGGATGTGGCCCGTATGCAGGGATACCGGGTGCTGGGACTGGCCGCCAACCGTCGTCTGGATGTGCTGCTGCCCCAGATCGCGGAATTCCATCCCCGCTATGTGGCGGTGGTGGACCCGGCCGCCTGTGAACAGCTGGAGGCCGAGCTGGCCGGCCAGCCGGACGCACCCGTCCTGCTGAAAGGTGCGGAGGGACTTGTGCAGCTTGCCGCCATGGAAGGCGCCGATGTGGTGCTCAACGCGGTGGTGGGCATTGCCGGTCTGGACGCCTCGCTGGCCACCATCGAGAGCGGCCATGATCTGGCGCTGGCAAACAAGGAGAGCCTTGTCACCGGCGGCCATCTTGTCACCGATGCGGTGCAGCGCCATGGCGTGCATCTGCTGCCGGTGGACAGCGAACATTCCGCCATTTTCCAATGCCTGCAGGACGCCCACAGCGCCAAAACGCTGGAAAAAATTCTGCTCACCGCCTCGGGAGGCCCCTTCTACGGTATGACCACCGACCAGCTGCGGGGCAAAACGAGAGCGGATGCTCTCAAACATCCCAACTGGAGCATGGGCGCCAAGATCACCATTGATTCCGCCACCCTGATGAACAAGGGGCTGGAACTCATCGAAGCGGTGTGGCTGTTCGGCCTGCCGGAGGACAAAATTCAAATCGTTGTCCAGAGGGAGAGCATCATCCATTCCGCCGTGCAGTTTGCGGATCATTCCATCATCGCCCAGTTGGGGGTGCCGGATATGCGCATCCCCATCCAATATGCTCTCACATGGCCGGAGCGCCTGCCCAGCCCGGTGCCGGAACTGGACTTCACGGCGCTCACCCACCTGAGCATCGGCACCGCCGATGAGGAGACCTTCCGCTGTCTGGCCGCCTGCAAAAAAGCCATCCGCAAGGGCGGGCTTGGCCCCTGTGCCGCCAACGGCGCCAACGAGGAGGCCGTGGCCCTGTTCCTGCAGGACAAAATCGGGTTTCTGGATATTGGCCGTCTGGTGGAGGGCGTGGTGGACAGCGATTCCTTCGGCGGAGATTACACTCTTGCTGACGTACACGAATGTGACCGCATGGCTCGTGCATGGGTTCGCGCCCACCTGTGAGCGCGGCGGCCGCTTTTGGGACGGCGGCGTTGAACCATCGAGGAACTTATGACGAATCTACTCACTTTGCTGGTGGCTGTGCTGGTGTTCGGTCTGCTGGTGCTGGTGCATGAACTGGGACATTTTCTGGCGGCACGCCGCTGCGGCATCCGTGTGGAAGAGTTTTCCATCGGATTCGGCCCGGCCCTGCTCAGCCGGGAGAAAAACGGCACCCGGTTCACGCTGCGGCTGGTTCCCCTGGGCGGCTACAATCTGCTGACCGCACCGCCACAGGAAGAAGGGGAGGAAGCCCGGCCGGCTCCGGCCCGTTCCCGCGCCTTCACGATGCAGGGGAAAGACTTCGGGGAGGCCACGGCATGGCAGCGGTTTTTTGTCATTGCCGCCGGCGCTCTGATGAATTTTGCCGCAGGTTTTCTCATTCTGCTGATCCTTGTCTGCGGACAGGAGGTGCTCACCAGCCGCGTCATCTATGATTTTACCGGGGCAGCCGCCAGCCGTGCCAGTGGCTTGCGGGAGGAGGATGAAATTCTCGCCGTCAACGGCAGCCCATGTTTCATCATGGAGGATGTGCTGTACGAATTGCAGCGCACCCAAAACCACACGGCGGATTTTACTGTTTTGCGGGAAGGCCGCGTGGTGCAGGTGAAGGGCGTGACCTTTGACACGGTCGCGGCGGAAAATGGCGCCCAGACCATGCGGGTGGATTTCCGGGTCTACGGCATCCAAAAAAGTGCCCGTACCGTCACCCGGCAGACGTTTGCCTATTTCTGCTACTATGCCCGCAGCATCCTGCGCAGCTTTGTGGACCTGGCGGTGGGGCGCGTGGGCATCAATGAGCTGTCCGGCCCGGTGGGGGTGGTCAGCGCGGTGAATCAGGCAGTGCGGTACGGATGGCGGGATGTGCTGGCGCTGGCGGCGCTTCTCACTGTCAATCTGGGCATTTTCAATCTGCTGCCCATCCCGGCGCTGGACGGCTTTAAGCTGCTGTTTCTCGCCGTGGAGGGCGTTTCGGGCTACGTGGTGCCCCAGCGCATCCAGAACGCGCTGAACACCGCGGGCATGGCACTGCTTTTGTGGCTGATGCTGTTTGTGACCATGCAGGATATTACCAAATTCTTATAAAAGGAGGCGGCCTTATGCGCCAGCTGAAACGTGAAGTGAAAATCGGCAGTCTGACCATCGGCGGCAACAACCCGGTTGCCGTGCAGACCATGCTGAATGTTCCGGTGGAGGATGTGGCGGGCAACGTGGCTCAGGCCAAACGGGTGGCGGCGGCAGGCTGCCAGATCGTCCGTGTGACGGTGCCCACCCCCGCTGATGCCCGCGTGGTGGCGGCCATCAAGGAGGCTGTTGACATCCCCGTGGTGGCGGACATCCACTTTGACTACAAGGCTGCGTTGGCGGCGCTGGAGGCCGGCGCGGATAAAATCCGCATCAACCCCGGCAACATCGGCGCGGATGAAAATGTCAAGGCGGTGGCGGATGCCTGCAGCGCCAAAAACGTGCCTATCCGCATCGGCGTCAACGGCGGCAGTCTGGAAAAGCACATCCTGGCCCGTTACGGCGCGCCGGTGCCGGAGGCCATGGTGGAGAGTGCCCTGTACCATGTGCGTCTGCTGGAAAAACACGATTTCCATAATATCGTCATTTCCATCAAATCCTCCAACGTGCCCCGCATGATGGCCGCCTACCGGCTGCTGGCCTCCCAGACGGATTACCCGCTGCATGTGGGCGTTACCGAGGCGGGCAGCGCCCGGATGGGGCTCATCAAATCCGGCATGGGTATCGGCGGACTGCTGATGGAAGGCATCGGTGATACGCTGCGCGTGTCCCTTACCGGCGACCCGGAGGACGAGGTCTACGCCGGCTACGACATTCTGCGCGCCGCCGGCTTTGCGGTAAACGGGCCGGAGATCATCAGCTGCCCCACCTGCGGCCGCACCCAGTATCCCATGATCGACATTGCCAACGAGGTGGAGCGCCGTCTGAAAGCGGAAGGGTTCCGGAAATCCCTCAAAATCGCCATTATGGGCTGCATCGTCAACGGCCCCGGCGAGGCGCGGGATGCCGACATCGGCATTGCCGGCGGCAAAAACGAGGCGCTGCTGTTCATCCACGGCGAAAAGGTCCGGATGCTCCGGGACAACATCGTAGACCAGTTCATTGACGAGATCCATAAATTGTAAGAGGACAGAGATTGAAACCATTTGTCACACAGGTCTGGCCGCAGTTCACGGCAGACCAGCAGTTCTGCGCCGCCTTTGGCTCCGTTGTGGTGGACCGGGTGGAACTGAATCGTACCCAGCGCAAGGTCATTTTGTGCCTGCGCAGCGTGCAGCCGTTGGACGGTGCGCTGTGCGGGCGCCTTTGTGCGTCTTTGGAATCCACCTTTGCCGGGTATGAACTGTCCCTGCGCAACTATTTCACCTACGAGTGCATCACACCCGAGGCGGTGGGACGCATGATCGAGGAACTGAAACAGCGGGGAATGCCGGTGAACGGGTTCCTCGATAAAAACGAGCCGGTGCGTTTTGGGCAGGACGGTATTCTGGTGCGTGTCAACGCGGGACGAACCATTCTGGACAGCGTGGAGCTGCCCCGTGTGCTGGCGGAATTGATTCAGGAGCGCACCGGCACGCTGCCCATCGTCCGGCTGGAGGACACCGGCAACCAGCGCACTGAGGAAGAATTTGAGCAGTATTTGCAGGAAAAGGCCCCCGTTGTCAAATTCGAGGAGAAGGAGACCCCGCCGGATTTCACCATCGAGGGCCTCAAGCTGGCCAACAAGCCGGTCAGGCTGTTCCACGGCAAAAAGTTCAAGCCCACCGACACCCGTCCGCTGAACGATCTGGGCGATGGCGGCAAGGTGACGGTCTGGGGCGATGTGTTCGCCACCGAGGTGAAGGGCAGCCGCCGCAAGATTTATTTTACCTCCATCACGGATTATTCCGGGTCTGTCAACCTGAAAATTCTGGGCGATGAAGGGGAGGATATGTCCAAGTGGGAGGGGCTGAAGCCAGGCACCACGCTCATCGTGCGGGGCAACTACTCCTACGACAAATACGAGCATGACTTTGTCATCATGCCCTACGATGTGCTGCAGGTGGAGCGCCAGCAGCGTCAGGACGACGCCCCGGAGGGCGAAAAGCGGGTGGAGCTGCATCTGCACACCAAGTCCAGCTCTATGGATGGGTTCTGTGATTCCGGCAAGATCGTCCGTCTGGCTCACCGCATGGGCCACCGGGCCATTGCCATCACCGACCACGGCGTCTGTCAGGGCTACCCGGAGGCCATGCTGGCCGCCGATGACATCCACAAAAAGGACCCGGATTTCAAGCTCATCTACGGCTGTGAGGCTTACTTTGTGGATGACATGATCCCGGCCGTCTACGGTCAGCTGGCCATGCCGCTGTCCGGCAGCTTTGTGGTATTCGACACCGAGACCACCGGGTTGGATTCCAACACTGAGCGCCTCACCGAGATCGGCGCGGTGGTGGTGGAAAACGGCAAGATCAACGAGGAAAAGAAGTTTGCCAGCTTTGTCAATCCCGGCAAGCCCATCCCGCAGAAGATCGTGGAGCTGACCGGCATCAACGATGCCATGGTGGCGGACGCGCCCACGCCGGAGGAGGCCATCCGGGCATTCAAGGAATTCTGCGGCGAACTGCCGCTGGTGGCCCACAACGCCAACAGCTTTGACATGCTGTTCATCCGCAAAGCGGGAGAACGGGCAGGCGTCAGCTTTGACAACACCTATCTGGATACGCTGCCCATGAGTCAGGCGCTGTTCCCGGGTCTGCGCAACTATAAGCTGGACACCATCAACAAGCACCTGGAGATTCCGCCCTTCAACCATCACCGGGCGGTGGACGATGCCATGGCGCTGGCCCGCATCTTTGAGATCATGCTCAGCGATCTGAAGGAAAAGGGAATTCAGTCGGTGGAGGAGATCAACACCGGCCTTGGCGGCAACAAAGAGGTGCTGAAAAAGAAATATCATCATCTCATCATTCTGGTGCAGAATCAGGTGGGGCTCAAAAACCTTTACCGCATCGTCAGTGCCGCCCATACCCAGTATTTCTTCAAAAAACCCCGTGTGCCCCGCAGTCTGCTCAACCAGTACCGGGAGGGACTGCTGTTCTCCTCGGCCTGTGAAGCGGGAGAGCTTTACAGGGCTATTGTGGCGGGACAGTCCCACGAAGAACTGCTGCGCATCGCGGAATATTACGATATTCTGGAAGTGCAGCCGCTGGGCAACAACGAATTTATGGTGCGCAACGGCGCGGTGGACTCCATCGAGGCGGTCAAGAACTTCAACCGTACCGTCATCCAACTGGGCGAGGAACTGCACAAGCCGGTCATTGCCACCGGCGACGTGCATTTTCAGGAGCCGGAGGATGCTGTCTACCGGGCCGTGCTGCAGGCGGGCAACGGATTCAAGGATGCCGACAATCAGGCGCCGCTGTACTACCGCACCACGCCGGACATGCTCAACGAGTTCAGCTACCTCACCAAGGAGAAAGCCTACGAGATCGTTGTCACCAACCCCAACAAAATTGCCGCCACCATTGACGGCAATCTGCGGGCCATTCCCAAGGGAACCTATCCGCCCAGCATCGAGGGCGCCGAGGAACAGCTGCGTCAGGGAACGTGGAAGCACGCGGCCCGGGACTACGGCACGCCGCTGCCGGATGTGCTGCAAAAGCGGCTGAAAAAGGAACTGGATTCCATCTGCGGCCACGGCTACGCGGTGTTGTACGTCATCGCGGTCAAGCTGGTGGCCTACTCCAACGAGGGAGGCTATCAGGTGGGCAGCCGTGGTTCCGTCGGTTCCTCCGCCGTGGCGCATTTCTCCGGCATTTCGGAGGTCAACTCCATGCCGCCCCACTATCTGTGCCCGGAATGTAAGCACAGCGAATGGATCGACGATGGCGTCCACATGGACGGCTTTGACCTGCCGGACAAAAAATGCCCGGTCTGCGGCCACGCCATGATTATGGAGGGCCACGACATCCCCTTCGAGACCTTCCTCGGATTCTATGGCGACAAAGAGCCGGATATCGACCTGAACTTCTCCGGTATGTACCAGTCCAACGTACACCGTTACACCGAGGAGTTGTTCGGCAAGGAGAACGTGTTCAAGGCGGGCACCGTCTCCGGCTTGCAGGATAAAACTGCTTTCGGCTATGTGAAAAAGTATCTGGAGGAGCGCAGCCGGACGGTGAACCGCGCCGAGGAAAACCGCCTTTGCATCGGCTGCACCGGCGTCAAGCGCACCACCGGCCAGCATCCCGGCGGCATGGTGGTTGTGCCGGACACCTTCGACATTTACGATTTCTGCCCCATCCAGCACCCCGCTGACGATGTGAAGGGCGGCCTGCTCACCACCCACTTCGAATTCAAGTATCTCCATGATACGCTGCTCAAGCTGGACGAGCTGGGCCATGATGTGCCCACCTTCTATAAATATTTTGAGGAATACTCCGGCATCCCCATCGACAGCGTACCCATGAACGATGAAAAGGTGTACAGCCTGCTCACCAGCCCTGAGGCGCTGGGCGTGACCCCGGAGCAGATCGGCTCCAAGACCGGCACCTTTGGCATCCCCGAAATGGGCACCAACTTCGTGCGTCAGATGCTGCTGGACGCCCAGCCCAAAAACTTCTCGGAGCTGATTCAAATTTCCGGTCTGTCCCATGGCACCGATGTGTGGACCGGCAACGCGGATGAGTTGATCCGTTCCGGCACCTGCACCATCGCAGAAGTCATCGGCTGCCGTGACAGCATCATGCTGTACCTGCTGCGCAAGGGTCTGGAACCCAAAATGGCCTTTGACATCATGGAGGCAGTCCGAAAAGGCAAGGTGGCCAAGGGCGGCTTTGCCCCCGGCTGGGAGGAGGCCATGCGGGAGCATGATGTGCCGGACTGGTACATCGAATCCTGCCGCAAGATCAAGTATATGTTCCCCAAGGCTCACGCGGTGGCCTACCTGATGGCGGCCATCCGTCTGATGTGGTTCAAGGTGTACAAGCCGCCGGTATTCTACGCGGTCTATTTCACCGTCCGCGGCGCGGATATCGACTACGAGGCCGCGGTGGGTGGCGTGCGGGTGGCCAAACAGCACCTCATCGCCAACGAAAAAATCCCCAAGGAGGAGCGCACCGCCAAGGACGATGATGCGCTGGTCAGTTTACAGCTGGAAAATGAAATGCTCCAGCGGGGATACCAGTTCCTGCCCATTGAACTGGGCAAAAGCTATGCCAGCAAGTACGTGGTGGAGGACGACAAAGTCCGGCTGCCCTTCACGGCCATCCGCGGTCTGGGTGAGGCGGCGGCTGTGGCGCTGGAGGAGGCTACCATGCACGGACAGGAATATATCTCGGTGGAGGAATTGCAGGCGGCGTCCGGAGTGGCGTCCTCTGTGTTCGACAAGCTCCGCGCCGTTGGCGCGCTGGGCAGCCTGCCCGAGACCAGTCAGGTGGATCTGTTCAGTATGTTGGGATAAAGCGAACCCCCGGCGGAGGAATGAACCGCCGGGGGTTCCTTACAGCCGTTTTTCCCGGAGGACGCCCTTGTATGGCCCATCCTCCACGGTGCCTGCCGCCGCAAAGCCGCGGGCCGCGTAATAGTCGTTCAGCACCGTGTTGTCGGCGGCGCAGTCCAGCCGGAACACGGACTTGTTGTGGGCCAGCGCAAACTGCTCACATCCCGCCAGAAAGGCGTCTCCCGCGCCATTGGCGTGGCGTGCTGTCACGAAGTTGTGCAGGTAAAGCGCGGGGGAGGCATCCCCGTGCCAGAAATGGTCGCGGAAGGAGAGCACCCCGGCCCCCGCCACCGCGCCGCTTTGGTCATGCACCACAAACAGCCGGCCCTCCCGCACGGCGGCGGTGTAGTAGCTTTCGGGAAACACGCCCCAGTAATCCAGCACGTTCCACTGGTGCAGCCCCACCTCGTCCATCCATGCGATGCGGTCTTTGATCAGCGCAAACACCGCGGGCAGCTCATCCGCCAGCGCGGGGGAGAATGTGTATTCCATGACAGTCACCTCACAGATGCAGTATCCCCATTTTAGAACGGAAAATCCGATTTGACAAACTCTGCCATTTTGTGGTTTAATATCTTTGTATGCGCAAAATAATGGTATTCATCTGACAGGGAGAACCGTTTCATGGCTAAACGAAAAGAAGAATACGGAAACGAAAGCATCAAAAGCCTGAAGGGCGCCGACCGTGTCCGCAAGCGCCCTGCCGTCATTTTTGGCTCCGATGGCGTGGAGGGCTGCGCCCACGCGATTTTTGAGATCGTTTCCAACTCCATCGATGAGGCCCGCGACGGCCACGGCAACCGCATCAATGTGACGCTTTACCCCGACCATGTGGTGGAGGTGGAGGATTTTGGCCGCGGCATCCCGGTGGACTTCAACAAGGCGGAGAACCGCTGGAACTGGGACTTGGTATTCTGCGAACTGTACGCCGGCGGCAAATACGGCGAGGGCAGCGGCAACTATGATTTTTCGCTGGGCCTCAATGGCCTTGGCCTGTGTGCGACCCAGTATGCCAGCGCGTGGATGACCGCAGATATTTACCGGGACGGGTTCCACTATCATCTGGACTTCAAAAAAGGCGAAAACGTGGGCGGTCTGAAAAAGGAACCGTTCTCGGGCCGCCGCACGGGTTCCGTTATCCGCTGGCAGCCGGACACCGAGGTGTTCACCGACATCGCCGTGCCGCTGGAGACTTTCAAGGATATGCTGCGCCGTCAGGCGGTGGTCAACGATGGCGTCACGCTGGTGCTCACCGACAAAACCGGCGACAAAGCGGAAAAATTTGAATATGTGTATGAGCATGGCATCGCCGACTACACCGCCGAGCTGGCAGGGGAGAACACCCTCACGCCGGTGCGGTTCTGCACAGGCTCCGCCACCGGCCGGGACAGGGACGACCAGCCGGACTATCAGGTTAAAATGAATGTGGCCTTTGCCTTTTCCAACACGGTGCAGACGCTGGAATACTATCACAACTCCAGTTGGCTGGAACATGGCGGCAGTCCCGACAAGGCGGTACGCTCCGCCTTTGTGAGCCAGATCAACGCATGGCTGAAATCCAAGGGCCTGTACAAGAAAAATGAGAGCGCTATCACCTTTGCGGATGTGCAGGACTGTCTGGTGCTGGTATCCTCCAGCTTTTCCACCCGCACCAGCTATGAGAACCAGACCAAAAAGGCCATCACCAACAAGTTTGTGACGCAGGCCATGACGGACTTCTTAAAACATCAGCTGGAGGTTTATTTCATCGAAAATCCGGACGAGGCGGAGAAAGCCTGCAAGCAGGTGCTCATCAACAAGCAGAGCCGGGAACACGCGGAAAAAGCGCGTATCACTATCAAAAAGACCATGACCCAGCAGATGGATCTTGCCAACCGCGTCCAGAAATTTGTGGACTGCCGCAGCAAGGACCCCGCCCGCCGCGAGCTGTACATCGTGGAGGGCGATTCCGCCATGGGCGCCGTCAAACAGAGCCGGGATTCGGAATTTCAGGCCATCATGCCCATCCGCGGCAAGATTTTGAACTGCCTGAAAGCAGACTACGCCCGCATTTTCAAGTCCGATATCATCACCGACCTGATCCGGGTCATGGGCTGCGGCGTGGAACTGGGCGGCGGCCATAACAAGGATCTGGCCAGCTTTAATCTGGACAACCTGCGGTTCAACAAGGTGGTCATCTGCACCGACGCGGATGTGGACGGCTACCAGATCCGCACGCTGGTGCTGACCATGCTGTACCGCCTGACCCCCACCCTCATCAACAAGGGATATGTGTATATCGCGGAGTCGCCGCTGTATGAGATCAACACCAAAAACAAGACCTATTTTGCCTACACCGAGCCGGAAAAGGCGGATATCCTGCGGCGCATCGGGGAAGAGAAATATACCATCCAGCGCTCCAAGGGTCTTGGTGAGAACGATCCCGAGATGATGTGGCTCACCACCATGAGCCCCGACAGCCGCCGCCTCATCAAGGTTCTGCCCACCGATGCTAAGCGCACCGCCGAGGTGTTCGACCTGCTGCTGGGAGACAACCTGCAGGGACGCAAGGAACACATTGCGGAGCATGGCGCGGAATATCTGGATGATCTGGATGTGTCTTAAAGGAGCTTTCCATGGCAAAGAAAAAAGAGAAGAAACTCACGCCCGCCCGGCCCCAGCTGGGGGATGGCGTGGAGATTTTGTCGGCGGGGGAGATCATCGAGACCCCCATCACCGACACGCTGGAAACCAACTATATGCCCTACGCCATGAGCGTCATCGTGTCCCGGGCGCTGCCGGAAATTGACGGGTTCAAGCCTGCCCACCGCAAGCTGCTGTACACCATGTACAGTATGGGACTGTTGAAGGGGGCCCGCACCAAGAGCGCCAACATCGTGGGCAGCACCATGCATCTGAACCCCCATGGCGACGCCGCCATCTATGACACCATGGTGCGCATGGGCCGCAGCAACGAAAGCCTGCTGGTGCCCTTTGTGGATTCCAAGGGAAACTTCGGCAAAGCCTACAGCCGGGACATGGCCTATGCCGCCTCCCGTTACACCGAGGCCAAGCTGGAGCAGGTGTGTGAGGAGCTGTTCCGGGACATTGACAAGGACACGGTGGATTTTGTGCCCAACTATGACGGCACCACCACCGAACCGACACTGCTGCCGGTGACCTTTCCCACGATTCTGGCCAACAACACGCTGGGCATTGCGGTGGGCATGGCATCCAACATCTGCTCCTTCAATCTGGCGGAGCTTTGCAGCGCCACCATCGCACTGATGAAAGACGAGCAGGCCGATTTGGCGTCCATTCTGCCCGCGCCGGATTTTGTGGGCGGCGGTCAGATTCTGTACGATGCCGCCGAGATGCAAAACGTGCTGGAAAACGGCCGCGGCAGTGTGCGTGTGCGTGCCGTGTGGCGCTATGACAAAGAGAACAACTGCATTGACGTGACCCGCATACCGCCCACCACCACGGTGGAGGCCATTATGGATAAAATCACTGAGCTGGTGAAAGCGGGGAAAATCCGGGAAATCAGTGATATGCGCGATGAGACCGATTTGAACGGTCTCAAGCTGACGCTGGACTTGAAACGCGGCCAGGACCCGGACAGGCTGATGGCCCGCCTGTTCAAGGCCACGCCGCTGGAGGACAGCTTTGCCTGCAACTTCAACGTCCTCATCGGCGGACAGCCCCGTGTGCTTGGCGTGCGTCAGGTTTTGCTGGAGTGGATCGCTTTCCGGGCGGAGTGTGTCCGCCGCCGCACCTACTACGATTTGCAGGGTAAGCAGAAACGCCTGCATCTGCTCAAGGGCCTCAAGGCCATCTTACTGGATATCGACAAGGCCATCGAGATCGTGCGCAACACCGCCGAGGAATCCGAGGTGGTGCCCAACCTGATGATCGGGTTCGGCATTGATGAGGTGCAGGCGGAGTATGTGGCAGAAATCAAGCTGCGCCATCTGAACCGGGAATACATCCTCAAACGTACCGAGGAGATCGAGGAGCTGGAGGATGCCATCGCAGACCTGCAGGACATCCTCAAGCGCCCTGCCCGCATCAACAAAATCATCATGGGCGAGCTGTCCGCAGTGGCAAAGAAATACGGTCAGCCCCGCCGCTGTGAGATTTTGTATGATCTGCCGCAGGAAGCCGAGGAGGATCAGCAGCAGGAGATCCCGGACTATACCGTCCATCTGTTCTTTACGAGGGACGGTTACTTCAAAAAGATCACGCCGCAGAGTCTGCGCATGTCCGGCGAACAGAAGCTCAAGGACGGTGACGAACTGCTGTTTACCTGTGAGAGCACCAACGCGGCGGAACTGCTGTTCTTCACCAATCACCAGCAGGTGTATAAGTCCCGCGCTGCCGATTTTGCCGACACCAAGGCCAGCGTGCTGGGGGACTATGTGGCCTCCAAGCTGGGCATGGACGAGGGGGAGACCCCGCTCTATATGGTGGTGACCGGCAATTACACCGGCTGGATGCTGTTTTTCTATCAGAACGGCAAATGCGCCAAGGTGCCGCTGTCCAGCTATCAGACCAAGCTCAACCGCCGCAAGCTGCTGAAAGCATACAGCGACAAGGCGGAACTGGCGGCCATCCGCTATCTGCCCGAGGAGACCGAGCTGGCCATCTTCACCTCCAACAGCCGGCTGCTGCTGGCCGGAAGCGCGCTCATTCCCGAAAAGGCTACCCGCGACACCGCCGGCGTCAATGTGGTGAGCCTGAAAAAGAACGCAAAAATCACCCGCGTCACGCTGGCGGCAGGATTGGAGCTTGCCAATCCCCATCGTTTCCGCGTGCGCACGCTGCCTGCCGCCGGCGCGATCCTGCGTCAGGAGGACATCACCGAGCAGCTTTCCATGTAATTGGTCGTCATCGCCGCCGGGGCAGTCCGGCGGCGATGGCTGCCCTGTGTAAAAAAGACTTGATTTTGGGGAGAGAAACCAGTATAATATACGGTATGGTTTTGTCTCCGTAGCTCAGCTGGATAGAGCATCCGCCTCCTAAGCGGCAGATGGTTCGATTCCTTCGAGCAATGAAAATTGCATAAATCTTAAAAATGTCTCAGTAGCTCAGCTGGATAGAGCACACGCCTCCTAAGCGTGGGGTCGGAG
>CALZZE010000041.1 GCA_945830575.1 uncultured Subdoligranulum sp.
TGATGCCCACCATGGTGGCCATCGACGGGTACACCGAGATGAGCGGAACGCTGCTCACCGTAACAAAATCGATCCTGTATCAGGAGGACGCGGCCTACGATCCAAGCGTCATGCCCAATGATTTGGAGGACGGACTGGCGAACAATTTCCAAAAGGCCAACGCCATCCTTGCCTCCATCGACCGGGTCATGACGGCGGAACGGCCCCGGCGGGAATTGCAGGCGAAAATCAATGCCACTCAGGCAAAGATTGCGCAGATACAGGAGACCGGTGAAGAATACCCCGGACAGATGGAGGAACTGACCACCCAAAGAGAACAACTGCTGGCAGAGCAGATTGCGGTGGGAACGCCACATCTGACGGAGGAGCAATATAGCTGCCTGACCGCCACAAAGGCGATTTTCGAGTCCGCCAAAACTTTGCAGGCCAGTATCAACAGCCTGAACGAGATGCGGGCGCAGCTGGCCAAACTGCAGGCTTCCCTCTCGGAAATGCAGTCCACCCTGCGCCAGCTGGAGGAAAATCCCACCGACCCGGCGCTGGGGGACATGGCCTCCAGCCTGCTGCTCAGCGGCATGGAGGCACAGCTTCAGCTTGCGGAACTGCAGGTCACCAGCGGCAAGACCCAGCTGGAAAGCGGTCAGCAGCAGCTGGACGACGCCCGCAGGGAGTACGAGGACGCCCGGGAGGAGGCGCTGAAAAGTGCCAATCTGGACACGCTGCTGAACATGCAGACGCTGGCCCAGCTCATCTACGCCCAGAATTTCTCGATGCCCGCCGGTTACATTCAGGACGGGGACGACAAATACCTGCTCAAGGTGGGCGAGACCTTTGACAGCGTGGAGGAACTGGAAGGCGCGCTGCTCTGCAACATTGACGGCGTGGGCGATGTGCGTCTGCGCGATGTGGCGGACATCCGCGTGGCCGACAACGCCGAGGATGCCTACGCCAAGGTGAACAACAACCAGGCGGTGGTGCTGGCCATCTTCAAAGGCTCCACCGCGTCCACCTCCGCGGTGGCGGACGCCTGCAACGCCAAGGCGGCCGAACTGATGGCGGAGGACGAAAACCTGCGCCTGACCACCATCATGGACCAGGGCCTGTACATTAAACTCATCGTCAACAGCGTGGTGTCCAATCTGGTGTGGGGCGCGGTGCTGGCCATCATCGTGCTGGCGCTGTTCCTCAGGGATGTGCGCCCCACCGCTGTGGTGGCCATCAGTATGCCCCTCAGCGTGCTGTTCGCCATCGTGCTGATGTATTTCAGCAACATCACCCTCAACATCATTTCGCTGTCCGGTCTGGCGCTGGGCATCGGCATGCTGGTGGATAACTCGGTGGTCGTCATCGAGAACATCTACCGTCTGCGCAGCCGCGGCGTGCCCGCGGCCCGGGCCGCCGTGCAGGGCGCACGGCAGGTGTCAGGCTCCATCGTGTCCAGCACCATCACCACCATCTGCGTGTTCCTGCCCTTCATCTTCACCGAAGGTCTGGTGCGCCAGCTGCTGGTGGATATGGCCCTCACCATCGCGTACAGTCTGGGCGCATCGCTGCTCATCGCGCTCACCGTGGTGCCCGCCTCCGGCAGCACCATCCTGCGCAAAACGCGGGACATCCGGCACCCCTGGTTCGATAAGGTGCTGGCCGGCTACGACAAAATTCTGCGTCTGGCGCTGCGGTGCAAGCCGGTGCCGCTGGCGATGGCCGTGGTGCTGCTGGTGGGCAGCGTCACCGCCATGATCCGGGGCGGCGTGGTGCTGCTGCCCAACATGAGCTCCAACCAGCTCACCATCACCTATGAGCTGCCGGAGGATACCCCCGTCACCGATGCCTACGCCAGCGCCGACACGTTGATGGAGCGGGTGTTGGGCGTGGAGGGCGTTGAGACCGTGGGTGCCATGTCGGACAACGGCGCCAACGCCATGATGGGCGCGGGCACCGGCGCAGGCTCCCGCACCAGCTTTACCTACTACGTGCTCACCGACACCGAGAGCGGCCGCAGCCAGAACGAGATCACCGATGAAATTGAGGCCGTCACCGCCGACCTGCCCGGTGAAATTCTGGCCAGCGGCGGCGGAATGTCCGACATGTCCGCCATGATGGGCAGCGGCATTGAGGTGAACATCTACGGCAAAAACGCCGATACGCTGCTGGAACTGTCCCAGCAGGTCATGAACCAGCTGAACAGCGTGGAGGGCATCACCGAGGTGAGCAACGGCCAGAGCGCCAGCGACACCGAAATCCGCGTTGTCATCAACAAGGACGAGGCCATGCGCCTTGGCCTGACGGTGGCGCAGGTGTACGCCGAGCTGGCGCAGGCCCTCACCACCGACACCACCTCCACCACGCTGACGGTGGGGGAGGACACCTATCAGGTCAACATCATCGACACCACCAAAACCCCCGACCTGAGCAGCGTGTTTGACTACGAGTTCGAGACCACCACCATGGATGAGGACGGCGCACAGGTCAAGGAGACCCACCGTCTGAAAGAATTTGCCACCCGCAACACCGCCGAGAGCATGGCCAGCATCCAGCGGCAGAATCAGGCCCAGTACATCACCGTCACCTCCGCCACCGCGGACGGCTACAACACCAGCCAGCTGTCCGGCGAAGTGCAGGCCAGACTGGACGCCATGACGCTGCCCGAGGGCTACACCGCAGAGATCGCCGGTGAGATGACCCAGATCAACGACATGGTCACCCAGATGGTCAACGCCATGCTGCTGGCGCTGGTGCTCATCTATCTGGTCATGGTGGCCCAGTTCCAGAGCCTGTTGTCCCCCTTCATCGTGCTGTTCACCATTCCGCTGGCCTTCACCGGCGGCGCGCTGGGCCTTGTGTTCACCGGCGAGCCGGTGTCGCTGGTCAGCCTGATGGGCTTCCTCGTGCTGATGGGCGTGGTGGTGAACAACGGCATCGTCTTTGTGGACTACACCAACCAGCTGCGCATCGGCGGTCTGGACCGCACCGAGGCGCTGGTGGCTACCGGCAAGACCCGGATGCGGCCCATCCTGATGACCACCCTTACCACCGTGCTGGCGATGGTGACGATGATTTTCAGCAGCGACATGGGCAGCGAGATGGGCAAGGGAATGGCCATCGTTGTGGTGGGCGGCCTTGTGTACGCCACCCTCATGACGCTGTTCATCGTGCCGGTCATGTACGACATTTTCTTCAAAAAGGAACCCACCAACGTGGATATTGGCGATGAGGGCATGGACGATCTGCCCGACGATGCCGCCGAATACGCCGCCAGCCTCGGCCTGACGCTGCAAAAAGCGGCCGCTGTTCCGGCCGGGGAGGATGCGTTCCCGGATTTCCCCATCGAGCCGCGCCGCGACAAGGAGGACGACCATGCTCAATGAACAACAGCGCCGGAGCAGGGAAAAAGCCATCTTTGAGGCAGTGCTGTCCCTTGGCGAGCAGGGGCAGGACCTGACCGCGCTGACGGTGCGGCAGATCGCCGAGGCCGCCGGCATCGGCAAGGGCACGGTGTATGAGTATTTTTCCTCCAAGGAGGAAATTCTGCGGGAACTGACCGCCTATTGCTTTGACAGCGAGATGGATATGCTGGAGAGCGTACTGGAGCCCTGCACCACCCTCACCGCCGCCGAGGACGCGGCGCTGACCTATCTGGAAACGCTGGTGCGGGAACGCATCGCGGTGTATCAGGTGGTGGCGCAGGCGCTGCGCCGCAGCCGGGAGCCGGTGCATCAGCCCATCGTGACCCACGTGATGGGCCGCCTGCGGGAAATTCTTTACGCACTGCTGGACCGTCTGCGGGCGGCGGGGCAGCTCAAGGCGAACGTGGACAATGAATACGGCGTGTTCGCCATCATTTCCGCCTGCCTGACCTGCACGGTGTCCATCACCCCCTGCCCGTCGCTCCATGCCAGCATGAGCCACGTGCCGCAGGCGCTGGGCTACACCCGCCGCCTGCTGGACGCCGCCCTGCGCAGGCAGTGAACAGAGAAACGGAGGAAAGAACATGTTGAACGTTGGAGAAAAAGCGCCGGAATTTACGCTGGCGGACCGGAACGGACAGCCGGTGAGCCTGTCGGATTTTGCGGGCAAGCGGGTGGTCTTGTATTTTTACCCCCGGGACAACACCCCCGGCTGCACCAGGCAGGCCTGCGCCTTCGCCCGGCTCTATGAGGAGTTTCAGGCGCTGAACGCGGTGGTGGTGGGCATCAGCAAGGATTCAGCGGCCTCCCATGACAGATTTGCACAAAAATACGGTCTGCCGTTTGTGCTGCTTTCCGACCCGGAGCTGCTGGCCATTCAGGCCTACGGTGTCTGGCAGGAGAAAAAGCTGTACGGTAAGACCAGCATGGGCGTGGTGCGCACCACCTATCTGCTGGATGAGCAGGGCATCATTCAAAAGGTGATGCCCAAGGTCAAGCCGGACCAGAACGCCGGGGAGGTGCTGGCCTTTTTGAAGGGGGAGAGCCTGTGAGATTTCTGCTTTCCCCGGCCAAAAAGATGAACCGGGACACCGACAGCCTGCCATGGCAGGATCTGCCCCGGTTTTTGCCCCAGGCGGAGCAGCTGTGGCAGGCCATGGGACAGATGGACGCCGCGGCGCTGCAGGCATTGTGGAAGTGCAACGACCGCATCGCGGAGCAGAATGTCCAGCGCCTGCGCACCGGCAGTCTGCGCACCGGGCTGACCCCGGCCATTCTGGCCTATGAGGGCATCGCCTTCCAGTACATGGCTCCCTCGGTGTTCACGGTGGAGCAGTTCGACTATGTGCAGGAGCATCTGCGCATCCTGTCCGGCCTGTACGGCGTGCTGCGCCCCTTTGACGGGGTGACGCCCTACCGGCTGGAAATGCAGGCGAGGCTGTCGGTGGGCGGCTCCAAAGACCTGTACGCCTTCTGGGGCGGCCGGCTGGCCGACGCCCTCTGGGCGGAGACCGACTGCATCGTGAATCTGGCCTCGCAGGAGTACAGCCGCTGTGTGTCCCGGTTCCCGGTCACCGGCAAGCGGTTCATCACCTGTGTGTTCGGGGAGGAGAAGGACGGCAAGGTGGTGGAAAAGGGCACGCTGTGCAAGATGGCCCGCGGCGAGATGGTACGCTTTGCCGCGGAGAAGGCCGTCACCTGCCCGGAGCAGCTCAAAGACTTTCACCGCCACTACCGCTTTGTGCCGGAGCGCTCCACCGAAACGGAGTACGTGTTCCTGCGCACCGGGGAATGGCTGGCCTGATATAAAAAGAACGCCCTGCCGTTTGGCAGGGCGCTTTTGCGGTTCAGTCCTCCTGATCCAGATATCCCTCGGGCACCACATCGTAGGCCTCGGCCAGATGGTCCCGCATCCACATTTCGGCATCCAGACGCACACTGTAGCCTGCGCCCGGGTCGGTCATCCAGTCCTCCGGCTTGCGCTGGGGCAGCGCGTGCTGGGCCAGCATGCTCATGATGACACCGCCGTGGGTCACGCAGGCGGCCTCCTCCGTGTGGGTGCGCAGCATATACTCGAACATTTTCATCAGCATTTCGCCGGTGCGCTGATAGAAGGCGATGCGGTCCTCGGCGCCCTCCGGCACTGCGTGACTGGTGGGATCGATCCACTGAGAAAACTCCGGGTCATGGACCAGCTCCTCCACCTTGCGGTTCTCAAATTTGCCGAAACCCATCTCCCGCAGATCCTCCAGCTCCAGCTGGCGCACGCCGGGAAACAGCAGGTCGGCGCTCTGTTTCGCCCGCAGCATCGGGCTGACGAACACCAACGGCACCTCCGGGTAGGAAAGGCGCTGTTTCAGCCCGGTCAGTTGGGCGCGGCCCTCGTCGCACAGCGGCAGATCGGTGCCGCTGCCGATATAACGGCCCTCCAGATTCCCGGCGGTGAGCCCGTGGCGGATGAGATGCAGTTTGTAGTATTTCAAAATAGAGTCCTCCTGTTTCCGGAACTGCCGGAAAAAGATTACAAATTTATGACAAAATACGCCGCCGCCCGGTCTCTGGTAAATTTTGGACACAATATTTACGATGCCATTTCCCGCAAAGCAACGAGATATGGAGCGGCGGCAGCGCCATGGGCAAAACGCCCAAGTTGAGCGGGAAAATCTTGGCGAAATTTGTATTTACAAAATGTTTTTTTAGGTCTATAATTTACAGCACGTAGAAAAATACCGGCGAAGGACGAGGATTCATGGCCATCGAGTTCAACCGAATTATCACGCTGCTGCGAAAAGAGCGGGGCATCACCCAAAAGCAGGCGGCACAGGATCTTGGCATCAGTCAGGCGCAGCTGTCCCATTACGAAAAGGGCATCCGGGAGTGCGGGCTTGCCTTTGTGGTGCAGGTGGCGGACTATTACGGCGTCTCCTGCGACTATCTGCTGGGCCGCAGCGCCGACCGCAACGGCCAGACCATTCAGGTGGCGGATCTGCCGGACACAGAAAGCAGCACGGCGGGCAGCATCTACCGCGGCAGCGTGCTGCCCACCATGTACAAAAAGCTCATTGAGAACTCGCTGGATATTCTGTATGACAAGCTGGAAAACTGCCGTGACCGCCAGATCGTGACGGAGGTCAGCACCTATCTGATGCTGGCAGTGTACCGGATGTTCCGCCAGCTGTATGAGGCGTCCCCCAAAAATGTGGTGGGCATGTTCCGGGTGGGCGCGGCCCGCTGGCCGGCCAGTGCGGACGCCGCCATGCAGCTGCAAAACGCCGAGCTGGCCGCCCACCTCACCGGGGAGGACGGCAACCGGGACGCAGTGGACCCCGCCACGCTGGGCATGAGCACAGAAAGCCTGGCAAGGGATTACCCCCGCCACGCCACCAGTCTGCTCAATCTCATCAAAAACAGCGAGGAGGCCATGCGGGCACTGCACCGTTCCTGAAATCTGTTTACAGCTCCGCCAGTTCCTTGCGGCATTTGGCGCACACCGGCTTGCCCTTGAACTGGATGGACATGGCCGTCACCTCGCCGCAGAGGGCGCAGGCCCCGGCGGGATGGTATTTGCGCAGAAGAATGGAATCTCCCTCGGTGAAGATCTCAAGGGGGGTGTCCGGCGTGATGCCGTAGGCGCTGCGCAGTTCCTTGGGCAGCACCACACGGCCCAGATTGTCAATACTGCGGATAATGCCGGTGGAAATCATGGGAGTGCTCCTGTTTCTGGGAGGGCCGCTTTTCGCGGAAAACCTCCAAAATATGGTGGGGGAATTTGCCGTGTCTCTCAACTTCTTGTAGACAGTATACGATTTTTTGCCAAAAATGTCAATATTTGGAAATGTGAAATCTTCGACATCTTTCGACACAAACCCGCCCTTTTTGTGGTAAAAACTGCAAAAAAGACGGTATTTTTGCTTTTTCACACAAAAACAGAATGAAAAATTTATTCATTTTGTCACAAAAATAGCGCACACAGGACAAAAAAATCTGTTTTTTGGCCATGGAAACAGCGCTGAAACAGGTCTGACACAAACCGCGGGTACACTGTTGTCCGGAACAGGAGGGCGGCAGCCATGGCACAAGACACGGACATCCGGCGGGAACAGCGCAGAAAACGGCGCAGACGGCAAAGGCTGCTGTGCCGGGCCATGTTTGCCGCGGCGGGAGGTCTGGTGGCGGCGGCGGTGCTGCTGGTGGTGTGGAACGCCCTGCCCGCCGGAGCAGACGCCCGTTCCGGCCCGCGGCCTGCCGGTGCGGACAGGGGCATTGTAGTGGCCATCGACCCGGGTCACGGCGGGTACAACGAAAACAACGGCTGCTGGGACAGCGGCACCAAGGGGGACGGCGTCACCGAGGCGGAGCTGACCTTCCGCATCGCCGGGATGCTGGAGGAGCTGCTGCGGCAGGACCGGCGGTTTGCCCCGGTGCTGACCACCGACGGCAGCACCTACCTGAAAGGCAGTCAGCGCGGCGCGGCGGCACAGGCGGCGGGGGCGGAACTGCTGGTGTCCATCCACTTCAATTCCGACCCGTACGATCATTCCCGCGGGCTGGAGTGCTATCCCGCCACCCCGGCCATGGAGACCAACGCCGACAGCCTGCGGCTGGCGGCGGCCATCACCGAGGGATTTGCCGCGACCGGTCTGCCGCTGCGGGGAGAGAACGGCATCCGCTACCTGTACTTTGACGCAAACGACAACCGGGTGGTGTATGAGTCCAGCGATACCGTTCCCCGCACCGACCCCACCTTTACGGTGCTGGAGACCTGTAGCTGCCCGGCGGTTCTGGTGGAGCAGGCATTTCTGACGGACCCCGCCGATACGGCGCTGTTTTCCACCGACGAGGGCTGCCGCAGCGCGGCGGGCATCTACTACCGGGCTATCTGCCGGTATTTTGACATGGAACCACAATAAAAATACCGGGGTGCGGTTTTTCGCACCCCGGCGTTGTTTATTCTTCTTTTTTGCCGGTCTCGCCGCGGCTCTCGCATTTTTTGTGGCACTGGGCACAGTTGCCCGCGCAGCCGCCCTGCCAGCCGCCGTTCTGGCAGATGAACAAAATCGCCAGCGCCAGCAGCACAAAAATCACCAGCAAAACCAGAAAACTCTGCAAATTCATGTTGTTACCTCCCGGGGGCTTACACAAGTCCGAACAGGGCCCCTACACAGTGTACCACAAAAGCCACCACCCATGCAAGTGCGCATTGCAGCAGCGCCACCCCGGCGGCGGCGCGCTTGCTGCCCAGCTCCCGCCGCACGGCGGCGATGGCCGCCACACAGGGGGTGTACAGCAGCGTGAACACCAGAAAGACCACCGCGTTGAAGGTGGTGCCGAACAGTCCCGGCAGTGCGGCGGTGCTGCCGCCCAGCAGCACCGTGAGGGTGGAGACCACGCTCTCCTTGGCGGTGAAGCCGGTGATGAGCGCGGTGGACACCCGCCAGTCCCCAAAGCCCAGCGGCGCAAACAGCGGTGCGATGAGGCTGCCCACCATCGCCAGCAGGCTGGCGTCCGCCGAGGCGGCCACGTTCAGGCGGGCATCAAAGGTCTGCAGGAACCAGATGATGACCGTTGCCACAAAAATGATGGTGAAGGCTTTCTGCAAAAAGTCCTTGGCCTTGTCCCAGATCAGCTGCCCCACGCTGCGGGCGGAGGGGAAGCGGTAGTTGGGCAGCTCCATCACAAAGGGCACCGGCTCGCCGGTGAAGCGTGTGGATTTCAGCAGCAGAGCGTACAAAATGCCGCACAGGATGCCGAACAGGTACAGCCCGATCATCACCGGCGCACGCCATTTCGGCGCAAAAAACGCGGTGGTGAACAGCGCGTAGATGGGCAGCTTGGCGGAGCAGCTCATAAACGGGGTGAGCAGGATGGTCATTTTGCGGTCCCGGTCGCTGGACAGGGTGCGGGTGGCCATGATGGCCGGCACCGAACAGCCGAACCCGATGAGCATGGGCACAAAGCTGCGCCCCGAAAGCCCGATGCGCCGCAGCAGCTTGTCCATGACGAAGGCCACGCGAGCCATGTAGCCGGTGTCCTCCAGAATGGACAGGAAGAAGAACAGCGTGACGATGATGGGCAGAAAGCTCAGTACACTGCCCACGCCGGCGAACACGCCGTCAATGACCATCGAGTGGACCACCGGGTTGATGCCGTAGGCGGTGAGCGCCGCGTCGGTCAGGCCGGTGACGGCGTCGATGCCCAGCGTCAGCAGGTCGGACAGCCACGCCCCGATGACCCCGAAGGTCAGCCAGAACACCAGCCCCATGATGCCGATGAAGCAGGGCAGGGCGGTGTATTTGCCGGTGAGAATTCTGTCGATGGCCACGCTCCGCTTGTGCTCCCGGCTTTCGCCGGGGCGCACCACGGTGCCCTCGCAGAGCTTTTCAATAAAGGTAAAGCGCATGTCGGCCAGCGCGGCCTCCCGGTCCAGCCCGGTTTCCTCCTGCAGCTCCCGGATGGTGTGACCCAGCAGCTTCTGCTCGTTCTCGTCCAGCGCCAGCGCCTCCAGAATCAGCCGGTCGCCCTCCACCAGCTTGGTGGCGCAGAACCGCAGCGGCAGCCCTGCCCGCTGGGCGTGGTCCTCGATAAGATGGGCCACCGCATGGATGCACCGGTGTACCGCACCGCTCTTGTCGCTGTCGGATTCCCCGGCGTCGCAGAAATCAATGCGGCCGGGGGTCTCCCGGTGGCGGGCCACATGCAGCGCATGGTCGATCAGTTCGCCGATGCCCTCGTTTTTGGCCGCCGAGATGGGCACCACCGGGATGCCCAGCAGCTCCTCCAGCTTGTTCACCATGATGGTGCCGCCGTTGGCGCGCACCTCGTCCATCATGTTCAGCGCCAGCACCATGGGAATCTGCAATTCCATCAGCTGCATGGTCAGGTAGAGGTTGCGCTCGATGTTGGTGGCATCCACAATGTTGATGATGCCGTCCGGGTGGCTTTTCAACAGAAAATCCCGCGTCACGATCTCCTCGTTGGAGTAGGGGGACAGGGAATAGATGCCCGGCAGGTCGGTAACGGTGGCCTCGGCGTGGCCCCGGATGACGCCGTCCTTGCGGTCCACCGTCACGCCGGGGAAATTGCCCACATGCTGGTTGGAGCCGGTCAGCTGGTTGAACAGGGTGGTCTTGCCGCAGTTCTGGTTGCCGGCCAGCGCAAAGTGCAGCGGCTGGCCCTTGGCGATGGCCGCGCCGGCCTTGCGCTCATGGTAGCTGGGGGCCTTGCGCAGCTCGCCCACGCCGGGATGGGGCACCACCCGGTGGCGGCTCTCCTCCCGGGCGGCCCGGTTGGAGGTATGTACATCGGTAATTTCAATTTTGTGTGCGTCGTCCAGACGCAGCGTCAGTTCATACCCCCGCAGCTCCAGCTCGATGGGGTCCCCCATGGGGGCCACCTTGCGCAGCGTCACCTCGGTGCCGGGGGTCAGGCCCATGTCCAGCAGGTGCTGGCGCAGCGCTCCCTCGCCGCCTACGGTTTGGATGAGCGCGTCCTGTCCAATATGCAGTTCCGCCAATGTCATAGCGTTCAACATCTCTTTCTTTTTGGTTTTGGAATGCTAACTGTCAAAAGTTTACCACGACTAACCTGTATTGTCAATAGCGGCGCGGGGCATACTAACGGCACAGCAAAACCGTGGGCAGCGCCTGCGGCGGCGCTGCATTTTATCGGGAGGTGAAGGACAATGGAAAATACCGGAGTGGTCTGTGATGTCTGCGGCTGTGCCTACAACGAGGGCGGCTGCAAGTGCTCGCTGAGCCAGATCAAGGTGACAGAACATTGCGAAAACTGCCACAGCAATGTGGAGGAGCCGCATTTCTGCCAGAGCTACGAAAAGCGCTGAGCCAGCACCAAACGCAAAACCGGGAGCAAAGCGCTCCCGGTTTCTCGTTGTGTCAGGCAAGCCCGCCGGAGAGCAGGCCGCCAAGGCTGAAATTGCTGAAAAATTCCATCAGGCTGTTCACCTGCTCCTGCAGGTTGGCAACGGTGTCCATCAGGGCGGGCAGGCGGGTCATCACCTCATTGAGGGACTCCACATCCACGCTTTTCAGCTGCTGGGTCAGTTCGGGCAGGTCCTGCATCAACTGGTCCAGTTCCTCCTTGTCCAGCGTGCTCAGGCTGCCCTGCACCGTCTCGGCCAGCTGGTTCACCTGCTCGCAGGTGACAAGGATCTTCTCATACGCCGCGTTGGTGCGCAGCCACAAAAAGGCCACCGCGCCCACCAGCACCACCGCCAGCACCACCGACAGAATCAGCCGGAACCGCTGGTTTTTCATGATGTTCCGGTTCTGCTTGTCCTGCAATTCCAGCTGTGCCTCGATGCGGTTCAGCTGGGACTTCAGGTCCTGCCAGTCCACCTTGCCGTCGCCGGTCTCATCGCTGGCCACGTCCAGCGCCTGCACGCGGGCCTCCAGAGCCGCGTCCATTTTTTTGTTTTTATCTTCCATGCTGCAAAACTCCTCTCATTTTTTGTGGCGGGTGTCCCGCATCTCAAACCAGAAGGTGGAACCTTGCCCCACGGCGCTGTTGACGCCGAAGGCAAACCCGTGCTGCTGCAAAATGGCCTTGGTGATGGACAGCCCCAGCCCGGTGCCGGCGCGCCCCGCATCCTGCCGGGCGCGGTAGTACCGGTCAAAGAGGTAGGGCAGGTCCTCCGGCGGGATGCCGGGGCCGTGGTCCTCCACCTCCACCCGGCAGCCGCCGCCCTCCATGGGGATGGCCCGCAGGATGAACACCCCGTCCGCCCCCAGATGCCCCGAGGCGTTGCCCAGCAGATTGTGCAGCACCCGCTCCATCATGGCGGGGTCCGCCTGCACGGGGCACTGCCGGTCGGCCTCCAGCCGCAGCGTCCAGCCGTGCTGCTCACACAGCGCGTCGTAGCGCCCGGCCACCTCAAAGCACAGCTCGCTCATGTCGAACTCCACCAGATTGGGCTTGTCCGTGCCGCTCTGCACCTTGCTCAGCTCCATCACGCTGTTCACCAGCGCCGAGAGCCGGTCGGTCTCGTCCACAATGATGCTGCACTGCTCGGTGCGTTTTTCCTCGTTGTCGCCGTTGATGTCCCGCACCGTCTCGGCGTAGCCCTTGATGAGGGTCAGCGGGGTGCGCAGGTCGTGGCTCACGTTGGCAAGGATGTCCTTTTCCAGCTGGGCCGAGCGGCGCACCTCCCGGGTCATGTGGTTGAATTCCTCCGCCAGCAGCCCGAACTCATCCGCCCGGTCAATGTCCACCTGTACATCATAGTTGCCGTCCGCCATCTCCCGGGCGCCCTGTGCCAGAAGATGCAGCGGCCGGGTATACCACTGGCTGAACAGCACCGCAAACAGCAGGTCGAACAGCAGCAGGAGCAGCGCGATGGGGGGCAGAATCTGCGCCAGCACCCCCGCGGCGGTGGTGATCTGCGCGAGGTTCGCTGATACGATGATCCCGTAATTCCCGTCCTGCGTCAGGACGCCCACCACCATCTGACGGGTGGAGCCGGTGTCCACGATCTCATAGATGCTGCCCTGTTCAAACAGCGATTTGCGCAGACGGATGGCGGTGGTGGTGTCCCGCGTCAGCGTCAGGTCGCCGCCGAAGGCGCCCATCGTCTCATGGAGCACGCAGGGGTACAGGCCCTCGTAATACTGCACGTTGCGGCAGGTGGCGTCGCTGATGTCCACACAGCAGTTGTCCACATTGAGCTGTCCGCCCTGAATGGCCTGCCGCAGCCCGCTCCAGAATTCCTCGTCCAGATACAGCGTGCCGAACCGCCGTGCCGAGACCGGCTCGTCGGCTTCGTCCAGCATGGCGGCCAGCAGCTGGGCTTTGGTGGTGAGAGAAGCGCGGATGGTGGCGTTGTACTGGGGCTGAAGCCAGCGGGTCACCATGACCCAGATGAGCAGCAGCGTGAACAGCGTGACGCTGCCGATGAACAGCATCAACTGCCCCTGCACGCCCAGAAGGGCGCGGGAGCGTTGCTTTTTCTTCAAAATGATCGCCTCACAGGGTATCTGGGTCGAACTTGTAGCCGATGCCCCATACCGTCACGATGTAGCTGCGGCAGGGGCCGAGATGGCTGCGCAGCATTTTGATGTGGGTGTCCACGGTGCGGTCCTCGCCGTAATAGTCGTAGTTCCACACCTTCTGCAAAATTTTCTCCCGGGACAGCGCGATGCCCTTGTTGGACACAAGGAACACCAGCAGGTCAAATTCCTTGGGCGTCAGCGACGCCTCCTGCCCGGCTACCTTGACGCTGTGGCTGGCGGTGTCGATGACCAGATCGCCAAAGCTGTACACCGAGTCATCCTCCGTCGGCCGGGGCATGGTGCGCGCCAGCACGGCCCGCACCCGGGCCACCAGCTCCCGGGGGGAGAAGGGCTTGACCACGTAATCGTCCGCGCCGCCCTCCAGCCCGGCCAGCTTGTCGTATTCCTCGCCCCGGGCGGTCAGCATGATGACCGGCGTGGAAATGCGGCGGGTGCGCATCTCCCGCAGGCAGGTCATGCCGTCCATGAAGGGCATCATGATGTCCAGAATCACCAGATCGATGCCGCCCTGCGCCAGTGCCGTCAGCGCCGCGGAACCGTCACCGGCCTCCTCGCAGGTGTAACCC
Organism: uncultured Subdoligranulum sp.; assembly: GCA_945830575.1. Lineage (GTDB taxonomy): Bacteria > Bacillota > Clostridia > Oscillospirales > Ruminococcaceae > Gemmiger. Next base: position 13,999 of record CALZZE010000041.1, read on the forward strand.
GCGTATTGCAGATGCTCCCGGATCAGATCCCGGATGCGCGGCTCATCGTCTACAATCAGAATTTTTGCCATACAGCTCCCCTCCTACTTCTATATAATACCACATTACAGGACAACCGTGGCAATTTTGTGAAAGTTTTTTAAAATCTTTTTACTCTTGCACTTTGCGTCCCGCCGCGCTACAATAGAAGACCGAAAGGAACGTGAAAATGATGATGTGGATTTTGTTGATTTTGCTGGCGCTGGCGGCTGTGGTGTTCGCCGTGGCGCCCTGTCTGGGGGACAAGGCGCTGCGCGCGCCCTTCCAGAACCGCAACTGCGCCCACCGGGGGCTGTTCACGCAGGACCAGAGCGTCCCGGAGAACAGCATCCCCGCCTTTGAGGCGGCGGCCAGAGCGGGCTACGGCATCGAGCTGGATGTGCAGTTCACCCAGGACAAGCGTCTGGTGGTGTTCCATGACGATACGGTGGACCGCATGACCTCCGCCAAGGGTCTTGTGCAGGATATGCCCTACGCAGCCTTTGCCAACCTGACGCTGGCGGGCACGAAATACCATCCGCCGCTGTTCGGGGATATGCTCCGCGCCGTGGCCGCTGCCAACCCGGAAACCCCGCTCATTGTGGAGATCAAGTCCCGACGGGAACTGAGCGAGGCCTACCTGAAGGAGCTGTGCGCCGCCACGCTGGACTGTCTGGAGGATTACCCCGGCCCCTATTGCATCGAGAGCTTTGACCCTCGTGTGGTGCGCATCATCCGCCGCACCGCGCCGGGCGTGCTGCGGGGACAGCTGGTGGACTGCTATCAGGGCTACCGGGGCGAGGGCGCGGCGGCGCTGTACGCCTACGGCATTTCCCACTGCCTGTGCAACTGGATGGGGCGGCCGCATTTCATTGCATGGTGTCCCGCAAAGCGCAACTGGGCGGTGCGGCTGTGCGCGGCCATGGGTGCCATGATGGTGATGTGGACCGCCCTGCCCGCCGATGACGCCGCCCGGCGTCAGGCGGAAAATGACGCCGTGATTTTCCAGTGGTATACCCCCGAACCGAAGTATTAAACCGGGCAGCCCCCGCATACATTGTGACAGAATGTATGTAAGGAGGGGCTGCTCCATGTTTTTGTTTACAGTTACCCGTCCGGGGCTCCGGCAGGCGGGAGCGCTGGCCCTGTGCGGCATCTGCCTGTGCGGCGCGGTGGCAGCCGCCGCACATTTTGCCGGCGGTGCGGTGACGGCGGCGGCTGACGCGCAGCCCGCCATCGAGACCACGCAGGACATCGGCGAATGGTTCACCGGCCACGGGCTGGAGGTGGACCTGTCCACAGCAGCGGTGGATAAGGTGAAGATCCCCAAAAAGTGGGACGACAGCTTTTCCGCCTTCAATCAGGTGGTGGAGGAAAGCGGCCTGACGCTGGAAAACTACAAGGGCAAGACGGTGGAAAAGTGGACGGCGCTGTGTCCCACCCGTTCGGACGGCGCGCAGGACAGCTACGCGGTGCTGCTGGTGTACAAGGCGCAGCCCATCGGGGCGTACCTGCTGGAAAAGCCCTCCGGCGAGGTGACCGGCATCGTCACCGCCGCCAAGGCCAACGCGGATGCGGCGCTGGAACAGGCCAGCGCCGATGCCGAAATCGAATATCCCACCGAATGAACAGCGCCCCGGCCGGATGGCCGGGGCGTGCTTTTTCAGGACGGGGAAGCTTCTCCCCAGCGGTTCGGCGGCATGGCAAAGACCGCCCCGCACAGCAGCAGCGCCGTGGGATTGGTGGTCAGGTGAAAGCTCTGGCACTCCGCAAAGGAGTACACCAGCATGGCCAGCAGGCAGCAGCCCCACACGGTCTTGCCGCTGCGGAACAGCCCCCACAGCGCCGCCGCGAACAACGCCGCAATGATCGCCGCCATCACCGGGCCGAACTGGTACAGCATGAACGCAAAGCTGTTGTCCAGCGCGGGCCAGTCGGAAAGAACCTGTCCCGCAATTTTGATATCATGGACCCGGTAGGCCATCCATGTCATGGACAGGCGGTTGGTCAGCGCCCCGTCGATGCGGGCCAGCCACGGAGGGCCGAAATCATTGTTCCACGGCCCGCATTTCACAAGGCCCAGCGGCAGCAGATAACTCACCGCCCCCACCACGGCCACCGACAGCGCGGCCAGCCACGGCACCGGCCGGCCCCGGAACACGCTGGGGCGCACCAGTGCCGCCGCCAGCAGCAGCGTCAGGAAAAAGGCGGACAGCGCCGCGGTGCGGCAGGCGGGGCCTTCCCACAAGAACACGCCAACAGCGGCGGACACCGCCGCATCCGCCCAGCGCAGATGCCTTGCGCGGAGCATCACCCAGGCCAGCAGCAGCCCCACCACCAGCCCGCCGAAGGTGTTGGGGTGGCCGTACCCGAAGGTGGAGCGATATTCGCCCACCCGCTCGCTGACCATGTCCGGGGCCACAATGCCCGCAAAGTGCAGCGCCAGCACCACCGCCATGGCGGCGGCTCCTGCGGCGAAAAACGCCCGCAGCGCCCGGCACAGGTCCACATCCTTGGCGGCCAGAATGGCTACCACGATGCCGATGAACCAGATGTTGTGACTGTTGAAATGCACCCACCGGGCGATGAAATACAGTGCCCCCGCCAGACCCAGACCCCGCCAGCTGTACCGGGTGCACAGCAGAATTTTGGCGCCAAAGCAAAGGAAGGCCGTCCATTCCAGAAGGGGAGAGAGCGTCCCCTGCACCCATGCCCAGTTCTCCCGGGCCATGGAGTTGCAGAACACCACATTGGCCTCGTATAACGCCAGCCCCGCCGCAAACAGCGGCGTTGCCAGCGCCTGACGGCGGGGCCACAGCCAGTCCCCGAACAGCGGGTGCTCCTTGTGCCACAGCCAGCCAAAGGCGGCCTGCACGCTGCCGGTGCGCCGCCATGCGGCGGCAAGGTCAAAGACCGCCGCGGCGAACAGCGCCAGAAGCAGTCCGTTTGCAAATTCAAACAAAAGTGTGTCCTCCGGTATTTTTTTCTATTATACCCTTCCGAACCGGGGTTTGACAAGCCCCCCGCTGGGTGGTATTCTATTACTATTCCTATGGCAACACCGCGTAAGGCGTCAGCCGTGAATTGTGCGGTATTGCCCTATCAGAAAGGGGCATCGCCATGACACAGCGGCAGTACCGTGCGGCGGCACAGTGGTTCACGGCGCATCCGGCGGCCAAAGCGCTGCTGCGTGTGGTGAGCAAGGGCAGTGTGGCGCTGGTCTACGCGGCGTATCTGGGGCTGCTGGGCTGGCTGGGCTGGCACCGGGATTCCCGGTTCTGGCCCGCGCTGCTGGTTCCGGCGGCGGCCTTTTTGCTGGGCAGTGCGCTGCGCCGCTTCATCGACCGCCCCCGCCCCTACGAGGCGCTGGACTTTGTCCCGGTGTTCCCCAAGGACACCCAGGGGCAGAGCTTTCCCAGCCGCCACTGCTTTTCCGCCGCCGCCATCGCGGTGACGGCCCTGTGGGTGCTGCCGCCGCTGGGCTGGTTGCTGGCCGCTGCGGCGCTGGTCATTGCCCTGTGCCGGGTGATGGTGGGGCACCACTACATCAGCGATGTGCTGGCCGGGCTTGCCTTTGGCGCGGGCGCCGGCTGGCTGGGGCTGTGGCTGGCACAGCGGTGGCTGTTTGCGCCCACGGCGACGGCCCTTTTCGGATTTGTCATGATGAGGTAACGGAATGAAAAATCGACTGTTTTGTGTGTTCTGCGCTGCGATTCTGGCGTTGTGCCTGACCGGATGCAGCTTCAGCGATGTGATGCTGTATCTGTACGGCGGTGACGAGTGGGTGCAGGCCGACGAGGAGCCGGTCTACGCCCGCTGTGAGGCTGACAACGGTGTGACGGTTCTGTATGACACCAACATCTGGGAGGCCCCCGTCATGGCGCAGGAGGACACCGTCTCGCTGACGGCGGGCAACCAGCTGAACTACACGGCGGTGCTGCTCCAGCGCACCGACAGCTACACGGATTTTCTGGCCCAGTCCGGCGCGGAGCTGGCCGAGACCACCAAGGTGGTGGAATACGCGCTGGACTTCACGCTGCCCGGCGTGGAGGTGCAGGCAGTGCGCTATGACTGCGGCAGCTACCAGACCGTTTTTGCTGAGCTGGGCTACCCCGGCGGCGACACCATTTACGTCACCGCCGCCACCCGGCAGGCGGATTACCAGCGCATTCTGGATTTGCTGGCCACCGTGTACCCCACCGGCCAGACGCCGGAATCCGCCGCCGGGCTGGACGCTCCCGATGTGAGCGCCCTCAACGGCGAAAAACAGCAGAGCTACGCATAAAAAACCGCCCCCGCAAGGGGGCGGACAGACTGTCAAAAAAGGTCAATCATCACGAGAAACCTTGCCATCATTCGTAGGGGCGGGACAGCCCGTAAGGGTGTCCTACAGTCCCGCCCGAAAAAGGTGGCCTTACAACGATGTTTCTTGCTTGGCAGCGTACCACGGGGCGTCGAGGACGCCGCCCCCTACAAGTGCAAATGCGGGTTTTTCGACAAGCTGACCGCCCCCGCAAGGGGGGCGGAACGTTATCGGATGAAGTTGGTTCTGGCGCCGGTCTCGCTCTGGGGCGGCTGAATGCCCGCCGCCTTGCCGGCCTCGATGCACCGGAGCATCCACGCCATGTTGCGGCCCAGATTGCGCATGATCTGCAGGCCCTCCTCGTCCTTCGCCACATCGGCGGGGGCGTTGTTGGCGCCGTGGACCATCGGCCAGTAGGTGGCGCTGACCAGCGGCATCTCAAAGAACTGGGGCACCTTTTCCATGGCCTCCAGCGCGGTGGTGGTGCCTGCCCGGCGGGCGCTGGCCACCACGGCCGCCGGCTTGTGGCGCAGATATCGGCCGCCGCTGAAGCTCAGCCGGTGCAGAAATCCCAGCATGCTGGCCGCCGCAGTGGCGTAATGCACCGGCGCGCCAAACACAAAGCCGTCCGCCTTTTCGGCCAGCGGCAGGACCTCTGCCACCGGGCCGCCAAACACGCATTTGCCCGCCTTGGCGCAGCCGCCGCAGCCCACACAGCCGCCCACCGGCGCGCTGCCGATGTGGAAGAGGGTAGTCTCGATACCCGCCTCGTTCAGCGTTCTGGCAACCTCTGCCAGCGCTGCGGCGGTGCAGCCGTCCTTGTGGGGACTGCCGTTGATGAGCAATACATTCATAAAAATCGCCTCCCTGTCTGCATTATAGCATATACGCCGCTGGATTGCAAAGGAGAACTGTCATGAAAACTCATTGCCCGCTGTCCGCAAAGCACTGCGGCGGCTGTCCGCTGCTGGCGCAGCCCTACCCGGAGCAGCTGGCCCAAAAACAGGCGGCGCTGCAAACGCTGCTGGGCGGCTTTGCGCCGGTGCAGCCCATCCTTGGCATGGAGCAGCCCTGGCATTACCGGAACAAGGCCATTGCCAGCTTTGCCACGGCGGGCGGCAGGCTGGTCTGCGGCCTGTACGCCGAGGGCACCCACAAGGTACTGCCCGGCACCGACTGCCTGCTGCAGCAGACCCGCCTGAACGAAACGCTGGACGCGGTGCTCGCCGCCGCCCGCGCCTGCCGCTACACCGCTTACAACGAGGACCGGGGCACCGGCCTGTTGCGCCATGTGGTGCTGCGGGCCAGCGCCGACGGTGCGCAGGTGCTGGTGACGCTGGTCACCGCCGCCCCTGTGCTGCCGGGCAGCCGCAGCTTTGTGGCGGCGCTGCGCAAGGCCGCGCCTTGGGTGGCGGGGGTGGTGCACAACATCAATCCCACCGGCACCAGCGCCGTGCTGGGCAACCGGGAAAAGGTGCTGTACGGCCCCGGCTTTATTCTGGACAATCTGTGCGGGCTGCAGTTTGCCGTTTCCTCCCGCAGCTTTTATCAGGTCAACCCCGTACAGACCCGGCGGCTGTACGCCGCCGCGCTGGAGCTGGCCGGCCTCACGGGCCGCGAAACGGTGGTGGATGCTTACTGCGGCATCGGCACCATCGGGCTGTGCGCCGCCGGTCAGGCGGGGCAGGTCATTGGGGTGGAGCGCAATCCCGCCGCCGTGAAGGACGCCATCGCCAACGCCCGCCGCAACCACATTGGCAACGCCCGTTTTGTCTGCGCCGACGCCACCGACTGGATGCGCCGTGCCGCCGATGAAAATCTGCGCCCCGACGTGGTCTTTCTTGACCCGCCCCGGGCGGGCAGCACGCCGGAATGCATCGGCGCGGTGGCACAGATGGCCCCGAAACGGGTGGTCTACGTCAGCTGCGACCCCGCCACGCTGGCCCGGGATGCGGCGCTCTTTGCCCGCCGCGGCTACCGCGCCCAAACCTTCCGCCCGGTGGACATGTTCCCCCACACCAGCCACGTCGAGACAATAGTGTTGCTACAAAAAGAAACCTTGTAGAAATCCTTAGATT
>CALZZE010000042.1 GCA_945830575.1 uncultured Subdoligranulum sp.
AATTTGGAGCTAAGTTGGTGCGCTTTCGTCACCAAAAATGACCGGGTTTGCCCTGCCCGATTATGAAGCAGGAGAAAGCAGCGTGTCATTTTTGTCCCCACGCTGCCCACACACCGGCCCGCAATGCGGCCCGGCGGAGATTTACGGATGTTTCATTTTGGGAGTTTTGCGGGGAATTCCGGAAAAAATGTTGTCAATCCGGCAATTTTCAGCGGGTTTGTGACGGTGTATCGTCAGATAAAGTGTTTCACAAAACGACGGTTCTGCAACAGGAACCAAAATAGATGCAACTCGGTGATGCAAAACTGCTGTCAGGAACGAAAAGCGTCCCGGCGGTCGGAAAAGTTGCTGCGCGGGTTTTCAAATTACATTCGGAGAGAGAAAATGGTAGCAGCGTATCGGTTGTGTTGGAGGGAAGGAAAAGAATCTTGTGAAGTTGCTTACTCTCGTAAAAGCTATTGGCGGTCTGCACACCATGTAGTTGATGGGGCTGACGATGCAGGTGATAACGAAGAAGGCAAGAAAATATAGTATCCTCAACTACTTCGGGTCCTTGCATTTATGCGGTAGAACCGCTGTGTACCGGCCGGTACGCACGGCGGTGTGAGAGGTCGGGGCTATCCAGCCCTTCCTGCTCTATTTTACCGCTGATTGACAGACCCGGCGATACTGCCGGAGGAACAGCGCTATTCCGATGCCTGTTGCGATGAGGTCCGCCAGCGCGTGGGCAATGGCGATGCCGGGCAGGCCGAAACCGGCGTGCATCAGGTAGAGCAGGGGAATGAGCAGAGCGCCCTGCCGCAGGACCGAAACGACAGTGGCCGACAGGGCGCTGCCGGTGGCCTGCAAATAGTTGGACGCAATGTAGTACAATCCGATGACGGGGCCGGAAAGGAGCAGCCAGATGGAGAACAGTTCGGCAAGGCGGACAGCGTCGCCCGCCTGTAAAAACAGACCCAGCAAGCTGTGGCGGGCAATATAACAGACCACAGTGAACCCCGTCCCCAGCCCAAATGTGAACTGACTCAGCTTTTTCAGCAGCTCCCGCTGGCGGGGTGCGTCTCCGGCACCGTAGCAGTAGGCCATCATGGGTTGTACGCCCATCACGATGCCCATCTGTACCAGCCCGGTCAGCATGGTCAGCTTTCCCGCCGCGCCCATCGCGGCAATGGCATCGGTGCCATAACCGCTGAGCAGTTGATTGGAGAAGGTGGATGCAAAGCCGGACAGCAGGCTGCTGGCGGCGTTGGGCAGACCCAGCAGGATGATCCTCCATGCCAAAGACGGTCGCCGCAGAGCATAAGACGGCCGGACAGTGAGCACTGCGGAGCGCTTTCGGATATACCACAGCACACAGACGCAGCTGGTCAGATTCCCTGCCACCGTGGCAAGAGCCGCGCCGGAAACGCCCATGCCGCACAGTAAAATCAGCACCGGGTCCAGAATCATGTTGATGCCGGTGCCCAGCAGACCGATGAAAAAGCCTTCCTTGATGGCACCCTCACCGCGCAGCAGCATGGCAAAGCCGGTACTGAACAGCATCAACGGTGCGCCCACCGAAAGGATCCGGAAGTAGTTCTCGGCGTATCCCCAGATCTCTGCCGTTGTGCCCAGCAGGCTCAGCAAGGGACGGCAGAAAAGATTGAAGGACACCAAGGCGGCTGTGCCGCACAGAACACAGATCCAGGCGCTCAGGCTGGAAACAGTCCGAGCGTTGTCATGCTCACCTGCGCCGATGTACCGGGCCAGCAGGGTGCATCCTCCCGCGCCCACCATGGTGGAAACGGCAGACAGCAGCGAAAAGATGGGCCCGACAATGGACACCGCCGCAACCTGCGCGTTGTCGCCAAGGCGCGCCACAAAAAACAGGTCGGCCATGTTGTAGAGAATCATCACCAGAACTGAGAACACCGAGGGAACAGCCAGAGTCAGAATCGCCCGGCCCACCGGCATATTTTTGAAGATGGCGTCACTTTGCATAAACATCACTCCGATTCTTTGAGGTGTCCGCCCTCCCGCAGCCATTGAACCTCGTCCCGGATGGTTTCCCGGAAGGGCCTGCTGGTGTAGCCCAGCTCCTGCCGGGCTTTGGAGGAATCAAACACATTGTTGCGGGACAGATTGTAAATCATGTACTCGGTCAGGGCAGGGGCCTTGCCGGTTGCGCGGGAAAGCTGTTTCAGCAGCCATGCGACCACGCGGGCCAGCCAGAGCGGCAGATAGAACACAGGCTGCTTACAATGCCCCTCTTCCGCCACCAGACGGGCAAATTCGGGATAGCTAACCACCTGCAATGATGGTCACAAAAGCGCCCGCTGGTTCAAAACGACCGGCGGGCGCTTTTGAAAAGGGGAAGGGAGAAAGTGGGAATTGCAACAGGAGAATTTAGCCCCGCCAGCTGCCCAGATAGCCAAGGCTGGGCTTGGGGAAACGGGTCTGGTTGTTGGCGCGGTCTACCGCAATCAGACCGAACTGCATGGCAAAGCCCTTCTGCCACTCAAAGTTGTCCATGAGGCTCCAGTAGAAATATCCCTTGATGGGCAGGCCATCGGCAAGGCAGTTCTGTACGCCGGTGAGTGCCTGTTCGATAAACGCCACGCGTCGGGTGTCATCGGCGGTGGCAATGCCGTTTTCGGTGACGATCAGGTCGCCATGGAAGGACTTCGCCACGGTGCGCAGCACATGCTCCAGCGCCTGAGGATAAAACTCGTAGTTCATCTGGGTCAGCTCGGCGCCGTCGGGGGCGGACATACTGCCGTTGGCATCGTAGCGGCTGCGGGTATAGTTCTGCACACCCAAAAAGTCATCGCCCTCAATGAGAGGCAGATAATGGGTGAATTCGTCGTCCCAGTCCTTTTGGGCGGGGCCTTCACCGCCCTCCAGCGCCTGAATATCATGCAGAGACAGCGTCAGACCCAGCTTGATGTGGGGGCAGACCTCCCGGATGACAGCGCGGGCGGCCTTGTGGGCCTCCATGACCAGCTCGTCCCCGTGGGCGGTGCGGGGGCTGGTGAAGCACTCCGCCTTGGCCACGCCGAACACCTGCATGGTCTCCTCGGCCATGGCTTTCTGGTTGGCCATCATTTTTTCCATGTTCAGACCCATCTGGACGCCGCCGTCGACCTGACCTTTGGCGACCTGCGCCATCATCTGCTGCATATACCGTTTGGCGATGGCGGCTACCTGCACGCCCATATTGGCTTCGTTGATGGTGCAGACGTAGTGCAGCTCGCTGCCCAGACGCTCCATGAGAAAGCGGACATAGCGGGCAAAATCGGCAGGGGTAGTCTCAGCCTCCCAGCCGCCCTTGGAAATCAGCCACACCGGGCTGGAGAAGTGGTGCAGCGTCACCACAGGCTCCAGCCCGTTTGCCTTGCAGCAGGCGATGACCTTGCGGTAATGCTCCACCTCGGTTTCATCAAACCGGCCTTCCTCCGGCTCAATGCGCGCCCATTCGATGGAAAAACGGTAGGCATTCAGCCCGGCTTCGGCCATCAGGCGGATATCCTCCTCGTAGCGGTTATAATGGTCTACCGCGTCCAGACTGGGCTCCACATAGCTGGTATGCTGCATCTGTTCCTGAGCCCAGCAGTCATTATGAATGTTGTTGCCCTCCACCTGATGGGCGGCGGTGGCGGCGCCGATGAAAAATTCCGGTGCAAATTTCTGCATCATGGTCCTCCTTTTTGGGTGCGGTTTGGTTCGGTGGTTTCATTGTAGCGCAGAGGGACGGCCGGAGATGGATAAAAATTAAGAATTACGAGCATAAATTCGCTCCATTTTTCAAAAATGGAAAAACGGAGCGAAAAAATGCACGCAATAGCAGAATTGTGCTCGGTGGAGCGCTGCGCGGCCTGCTATAATCGAACCATCGAAAGCGCCGCGAACCACGGCTCGGAATCAGAAGGAGGAATCACAATGTTTGGAAAAAAGAAACCCAGTCAGAGTGAGATCGACGGTGTTCAGTACCGCCGCGCCAAAATGTGGCAGATTATTCTGTACGCCTGCAACGCCCTGGTGGGCATGAGCGTCTACTCTCTCATCAACATGGCCAGCTACTCCGCCAGCATCGGGTATGGCATCTCCACCGCAGCGGTGGGCGTCATCCTGACCTGCACCCGGATCCTGGACGGTGTCACCGACCCGATGCTGGCCTTCGTCTATGACCGGGTCAACACCCGGTTCGGCAAGCTGCGGGTGCTGCTGATCGCTGGCTACCTCATTGAAGCGGTGGGTCTTGCCTGTATGTTCAATTTCATGTCCAGCAAGGGCTTTGGCTGGATCGTGTTCACCCTTTTGTATGTGGTGTACGTCATCGGTTATACCATCACCAACATGACGGCCCAGACCATCCCCGCCATCATGACCAACGACCCCAAACAGCGCCCCACCATCGGCGTCTGGACCACCGCGTTCAACTATCTGGTGCCGATGGCCATGTCCATGGTGCTGAATGTGGTGCTGCTGCCCAAGTTTGGCGGCCAGTACAATCAGGGCTTCCTGTCCGCCGCCTGCTGGGTCTGCCTGGGCATGGGCGCAGTGGGAACCATCCTCGTCTGCATTGGCGTCAGCGCCTTTGACAAGCCGGAAAACTTTGAGGGTACCACCGCCAAAAAGGAACCCCTGAAACTGAAGGACGTGTGGGAGGTTCTGCGCCACAACCGGGCTCTGCAATGCTACATTGCCTCCAACGCCTCCGACAAGATTGCCCAGCAGGTGGGCAGCCAGGCCATCATCGGCACGCTGCTCAACGGCATCATCATCGGCAACATGGGGCTTGCCACCATCCTCACCGTTATCAGCATGGTGCCTTCCATCTTCTTCGCGGCCTTCGGCGCCAAATATGTGGGCAAGCACGGCAGCAAGAAGGGCATCGTATTCTGGAGTGTGGTCAGCATGGTCATCTCCATTGTGACGTTCGGATTCTTCCTTGTCATTGACCCCAAGCAGATCGCCGTGATGGGAAGTGTGCCGATGATTCTGTATGTGATGCTGACGCTGGCGCAGAATGGCTCCAACATGTGCATCACCACCGCCAATACGTCCTTTATGGCGGATACCATCGACTACGAGCTGGACCGCAGCGGCCGGTATATTCCCGCAGTGGTGTCCGGCACCTACAGCCTCGTTGACAAGCTCATCACCTCTTTCAGCGCGGTCATTGCCACCGGCGCTGTGGCAATCATCGGCTACACCACCACCATGCCCCAGCCCGGCGATCCCAGCACTCCCGGTGTGTTCTGGCTGACCATGTCCATTAAATTTGGCCTGCCCATTTTCGGTTGGGTCGTGACGCTGATCGCCATGAAGTTCTGCCCGCTGTCCAAAGAGGAAATGGTCAACGTGCAGAAGCGCATTGCCGAGAAAAAGGCCGCTGCCCGGCACGAATTCATTGAACAGGAGCTGGGCGCCAAGGTGGAGTCCTGATTTTTATCCCAGCACCCCGGCCCGGAACTGCGCCGGGGTCTTTCCCGTAACCTTATGGAAGTTCCGGCTGAAATGGCTGCGGGTGGCAAAGCCCAGCTCCGCCGCGATTTCCTGTACTGAACGGTCGCTGCTTTGGAGCAGGACCTTGGCCCGCTCAATCTTGGCAAAAATCACATAGTCGCTGAAGCTGTAGCTGGTTTCCTCCCGGAATTTCCGGGTGATGTAATACTCGCTGTATCCCACCATGGCGGCCAGGTCGGCAGCGCGGATACGCTCGTTCAGGTGCATCTCGATGTAATCCACACATTTCTGTACCGCGACGCTCAGCTTTGGGTTGGTCCGGCAGTTGTGGACCCGGTGAATGAAATCATCGTACATTTTCATGGGGATCGCGTTGAGGTCATCCATGCTTCGGGATCCTTCCGCGTTCTGGATATAGGCGTCTCCCAGCGAGTAGGCTTCCTCCGGGGACAGCCCGCCTTCAATGGCGGCCCGGCAGACCAGCGAGCAGAACACAATGACGGATATTTTGCTTTGTCCCAGCGGGTCGCGGGTCTGCACCTGCACCCCGTTGGACAGCATGACCGAGGTATTCAGAGCTTTCTGGTAGTCCAGATCACCGTTGCGTACCATCTGCAGCAGCGCCTGCTCCGCACCCCAGACCTTGTGCCGGTCATGCTGGGGAGCAGCGTCCGGCTGGGGCAGGGGAATGGCGGACACCGACCCCAGGTCGCTGGGGGCCAGATGCTCTCCTGTCAGGCAGTAATGCAGCATCAGCAGGTACTGGGTGTTCACCAGATGCGGCACTGTGGGGATTTTGTACATCAGGTCGATGAGATGGGATTTCCACGCCACACTGACCTCCAGCCCGGAGTAGGCACGGAAACCGTTCTCAATGCTTTTCATGCTCACATCGGTGTAGAAAAGCGGCCCAAAGACCCACGCCCGGCAGGGCTGGCCGTCCCGCTGCTCAAAGGCGGCACTCCAGACAAGGCCGATGCCGCTGCCCAGCGTGAGGGGAACGGTGCTGTGCTGCCAATGGGCCATCATGTGATCCCGGCAGCCGAATACCGAGAACACGCTGGAGAGAAACTCTTCCTCCGGACAGTTGCTTTCCAAAAGGTTGCCCTGAGCATCGTAGCACCAGGTAAAGATGTCCCCGGCGCAGCGTACCAGCTCCCGGAACAGGGCGATGTTTTGTGAAACTTCCATTTCTGTTCACGCTCCCTTCTGATAGCATTGTAGCAGATTGCGAGCACAAATTCCATATAAGCTGAAAAAAGACACAACAAGGAGAATCTCTATGCGCACGATTGTAAACCTCAACAAAGGCTGGCAGTTTTACAAAAAAGAAGATGTGTCCGCTGTTCTGCCGGGCGAAAGGGGTGAGGCCGTTGACCTGCCCCACACATGGAACGCTGTGGACGGGCAGGACGGCGGTAACGATTATTACCGCGGCACCTGTCTGTATGCCCGAAAGCTGGTCGTTCCCACCCAGAATTCCGGCGATCAGGTCTGGCTGGAGCTAAACGGCGCGGCGCACACCGCGGTGGTCATGCTCAACGGCGAAACGCTGGCGGAACACAAGGGCGGGTATTCCACCTTCCGGGTCAACCTTACCGGACATCTCAAACCGGAAAACCTGCTGGTCATTGCGGTGGACAACAGCGACAACGACACTGTCTACCCCCAGAAAGCGGATTTCACCTTCTACGGCGGTCTGTACCGGGATGTGAACCTCATCGTGGTGCCTGCCGCCCACTTTGCGCTGGGTTACTGCGGCACGCCGGGCATCAGGGTCACGCCGGTGGTGAATCTGGATACTCATACGGCTGACGTGACGGTGGAAGCCTGGGTGGAAGGCCGGGCAAACAAAGTGGCCTTTACGGTGGCGGATCAGACCCAGACAGTGCCGGTGATGAAAGGCTACGCTGCCGCGATGTTCAAGCTGGACAAGGTCCATCTGTGGGATGGTCTGGACGATCCGTACCTGTACACCGCCTCGGCCCGGCTGGACAGCGGCGATGAGATCAAGACCCGGTTCGGCTGCCGCAGGTTTGACATCGATCCCCAGAAAGGATTCCTGCTCAACGGCCGCAGTTATCCGCTGCGGGGAGTGTCCCGCCATCAGGATGTGAAGGGCAGGGGCAACGCCCTGACGATGGAGGACCATCGCCGGGATATGGACATCATCAAAGAGCTGGGCGCCAACACGCTGCGTCTGGCGCACTATCAGCACGCGCAGGAATTCTATGACCTGTGCGATGAAAACGGTCTGGTGGTCTGGGCGGAGATTCCCTACATCACGCTGCATATGAACAACGGACGGGACAATACCCTCACCCAGATGGAAGAGCTCATCGTCCAGAACTACAACCACCCCTGTATTGCGGTGTGGGGACTGTCCAACGAGATCACGGCCGCCAGCGCCGTCAACGAGGAGCTGCTGGAAAACCACCGCGCTCTCAACGAGCTGTGCCACAAGCTGGACGCCACCCGCCCCACCACCATGGCCAATGTGTTCATGCTGGAGACCGACAGCCCCATTCTGGAAATCCCCGATGTGAACAGCTACAACCTGTACTTTGGCTGGTATGTGGGGGATTTGGAGCAGAATGACGAGTTCTTTGACGAGTATCACGCCAAATACCCCGACCGCTGCATCGGCTTTTCGGAGTACGGCGCCGACGCCAACCCCCAGTACCAGAGCACCACTCCCGAAAAGGGCGATTATACCGAAACCTACCAGTGCGTGTACCATGAGCATATGCTCAGAATGATTGAGGAACGTCCCTGGCTGTGGGCCACCCATGTGTGGAATCTGTTTGATTTCGCTGCCGATGGCCGCGACGAAGGCGGCAAGCACGGCGAAAACCAGAAGGGACTGGTCACCTTTGACCGGGCGCTGAAGAAGGATGCGTTCTATCTGTACAAGGCGGCCTGGAACAAAAAAGAACCCTTCGTGCATCTGTGCGGCAGCCGCTATGTGGACCGCACCGAGGCCGTGACCGAAATCAAGGTGTACTCTAACCAGCCCGAAGTGACGCTGCTGGTGGATGGCAAGGTGTTTGCGTCGGCGCAGGGCAAAACGGTATTTGCCTTCCATGTCCCCATTTCCGGCACCCATTCCATCGAGGCCAAGGCCGAGGGCTGCCACGCCGCCATGTTGGTGAAAAAGGTGGATCAGCCCAATCCTGACTATACCTTTGTGCAGCGCACCCCCGTCACCAACTGGTTTGATGCCAATGAACTGGACGATACCTGCTATTCCATCAATGACCGGCTGGCTGATATCCGCCGCAGCCCGGAAGCCGGTGCGGTGGTGGACCGCATGATGGCGCAGGCGGCAGGCTCCCGCGGGGATGTGGCGGACGCCGTAAAGGACAACCCGAATCTACAGCGGATGCTGGGCCGCATGACGCTGGTGAGCCTGCTCAAGCAGGGCGGTGCGGACGAGGAAAGCATCAAGCAGATCAACCGTGTTTTGCAGCAGTATAAGAAGGTGGAGTGACGTATGAATCAGACCTATTGCAATCCGCTGGATTTGAATTACCGCTACCAGCATATGCGGGAAGGGGAGCGCGCCGCCGGATTCCGGGAGGGCGCCGACCCCACGCTGGTGTGGTTCAAGGGCCGGTATTATCTGTTCGTGTCCATGTCGGCGGGGTTCTGGCACAGTGCCGACCTGCTCCACTGGGAGTTCCACGCCGATCCGTCGCTGCTCATCTATGACTATGCGCCGGATGTGCGCCAGATCGGGGACTATCTCTACTTCTGCGCCAGCCGCAGGGAGGTGGACTGCCCCATTCTGCGCACGGCTGACCCGCTGACCCAGCCCTTTGTTCAGGTGGCCGCGCCGTTCCCGTTCTGGGACCCCGACCTGTTTCAAGACGATGACGGACGGGTGTACCTCTACTGGGGCTGCACCAACACCGAGCCTATCTGGGGCGTTGAACTGGACCCGGAGACCCTGCAGCCCATCGGGGAAAAACAGGCGCTTATTGCAGGAGACCCCGATGCGCTGGGCTTTGAGCGTCCCGGTGACAACGGCGTGGTGGATCGGGAACACAGCGTGGTGTACCAGCATCTGAAATCCCTGTTCAACCCCGAAACCAACCGCATTGAATTCCCCGCCGGTATGGAAAAAATGGGCAACTATTCCGCTGACGCCATGACCAAGATGTTCCTTTCCATTGGCCAGCCCTACATCGAGGGAGCGTTCATGACAAAGCATGAGGGGAAATACTACCTGCAATACGCCTGCCCCGGCACCCAGTACAACACTTATGCCGACGGCGTGTATGTGGGCGAGCGCCCGCTGGGCCCCTTCACCCGGCAGGTCAGCAATCCCTTCTCTTCCAAACCGGGCGGCTTTGCCGCCGGAGCGGGCCATGGCAGCACCATCGCCGACGAGTACGGCAACTACTGGCACGCCGCCACCATGCGGATCAGTGTGAATCATGATTTCGAGCGCAGGGTGGGACTGTGGCCGGCAGGCTTTGACGAGGACGGAACGCTGTACTGCAACCAGAATTTCGGGGATTACCCCCACCGCATCCCCAAGGGCAAATTCGATGCCCGCGACATCGGCCCCGAATGGATGCTGCTCTCTTACGCAAAGCCGGTCACAGCCAGCTTCACCGCGCAGGGCAGCAGCACGGCCAACGCGGTGGACGAGAACATCCGTACCTGGTGGAGCGCCGCCGACGCGGCCCCCGGCCAGTGGCTTTGCGTGGACCTGCAGCGGGAGATGGATGTGCGTGCGGTACAGGTGAATCTGGCTGACGAGGGCCTTGTGGTGCCGTTCCGTCCGGAGGAATACGGCGATGACCGGGGCACCCGGCACATTGAACTGAATCCCCAGCTCTCCCATTATACGGTGGAGGCCAGTTCTGACGGCGAACACTGGACGCTGGTGGAGCAGGTCGGCAGGGAGTGCTGCAACGGGTACACGGAAATTCCCGATGGTATTTCCGCGCGGTACATCCGTGTCACCGGCGGCGAACTGCCCTATGGGCAGGCGCTGCGCATCAGCGGTCTGCGGGTGTTTGGCAACGGCGGCGGAGCAGCGCCCGCCCCGGCGCAGGCCGCCGCAAAGCGGCTTGGCGATCTGGATGCAAAGGTGCAGTGGCGGCCCATTCCCGGCGCACAGGGCTGCAATGTCTGCTACGGCCCCGCGCCGGACAGGCTGTACCACAGCTGGCTGGTGTATGGACAAAACGAGGTGCAGCTGTCCACGCTCATCAAGGGGCAGCCCTGCTTCGTCCGGGTGGACAGCTTTAATGAAAACGGCGTCACCCCCGGCGCCGTCCTGCAAGTGGAGGAATGATGTATGCCCATCAAAGGAATCCAGCAGTTCATGCTGGGCAGTGTGATGAATAACGAAGCCCAGACACGGGATACCCTGCGCGCCATCCGGCAGGCAGGGTATGAGGGCATCGAGCTTTGCAGCTTTATGACCCACCCCGCCGGACTGATGGTGCGCCTGCTGACCCGCGCTGCCGGTATGCCCACCGGCAACGGCGGCAAGCTGGACTGGCCGGGGCTGGTCCGGGAAAGTGGGCTGCGGGTCATCAGCCTGCATACCGACCTTGGCAGTGTGGAGCGCGACCCCGCCGCCGTAACGGCAGAATGTCAGATGTACGGCACCCGCTATGCGGTCATCACCGGCATGTACCGCTTTGACTATGGCAGCGAAGCCGCCGTGCGGGAGCTGGCAGAGCGCCTGAACAAGGCGGGGGCGGCGCTGGCCAGACAGGGAACCAGCCTGCTGTACCACAACCACAACTGCGAGCTGCTGCGCGTCAGCGAAACCCGCCGCGCCTATGACATTCTGGTGGAGGAAACCGACCCGGCCGCTGTGAATTTTGAGTTTGACAGCTACTGGTTTGCCGAGGGCGGCGCTGACGTGCTGGACTGGATGCGCCGTCTCGGTCCCCGCATGAAGCTGTGGCATATCAATGACCGCGGCACCCGCCAGACCGGTCCTGCCATGACCCCCATCTTGAAAACCGACAGCATGGAGCTGGGAACCGGCAATCTGCCGCTGGCATCCTGGCTGGAACAGGCGGACAGCAACGGTGTGGAGGCGGTCATTCTGGAAAGCCACCGCAACTGGGTGGAGAAGTCTCCTGTAAAAAGTGCGCAGCTAAGCGCAAAATGGTTGAATAAGTATCTGTGAGGGAACCCTATGAAAACACTGAAGGAATGCTTTATCACAACAGAGCGCCCCTATCAGGAGGGCACGGTAGAGGTCTTTGAGCAGACCGTCCCCGCCGCCCGCCGCGCCACGCTGTCCATCACGGCGCTGGGCGTGTATGAGGCGCGCATCAACGGCAAAAAGGTGGGCGACCGCTTCCTTGCCCCCGGTTATACCTATTATCCACTCAATCTGCACACCCAGACCTACAATGTCACCGGGCTGCTCACCAAGCCCGATAACACGCTGCGAGTGGCGCTGGGACAGGGCTGGTACTGCGGCCGGTTTACCTGCGAGAATAAGACACAAATCTACGGTGAGCGCCCCGCCGTCAGCTGGATCCTGACCGTGGAAACCGGTGCCGAAACCAAAGTGTTCACCTCTGCCGACAGTACGGTGCAGGCAATGGAAAGCCCCTGGCGCTCCGCGAGCCTGTATGACGGTGAGGAGTACTGCGCCGATGGCGCGGGCCTGCCGGTCCTGCCGCCGGTGCCCTTCACCGGAAACATCCCCGAAACGCTGGAACCCTGTGACACCTGTGTGAAGGTGCAGGAGGAAATGCCGGTGCAGAGCGTGACCCGCTGCGGGGACCGGGTGATTCTGGACTTCGGCCAGAACTTCGCGGGCATCATTGAAATCGACCCAGCCCTGATGCGCGGCGACACGCTGACGGTGCGCCATGGCGAGCGCCTGAACGGGAACGGCAGCCTGTACACCAACAATCTGCGTACCGCCAAGGCCACCATCACCTACCATAAGGGCAGCTCCAGTGAAAAATACCGGCCCGCCTTCACCTATATGGGATTCCGCTATGTGGAGCTGACGGGCTGCGATTACCTTCCCGGCCTTGTGACCGCCTACGCGGTGCATACCGACATGGAGCGCACCGGCTGGTTCGCCAGTGACAACAAAAAGGTGGAACGGTTGTACCTCAACCAGCTTTGGGGCCAGCGCTCCAATTATGTGGAGGTCCCCACCGACTGCCCCCAGCGGGATGAACGGCAGGGCTACACCGGTGATGGCCAGGTCTATGCCCGCACCGGTATGTACAACTATGACACCGAGGCGTTCTGGCGCAAATTCCTCAAGGATATCCGCTATTCTCAGCGGGAAAACACCGAGGGTTATGTGGCCCCCACCATCCCCGCGCAGGGGCCTGCCGGGGTGGGATTCATCAATATGCTGGGCTGGGCCAACTGCGACACCATTGTGCCGGAACAGCTTTACTGGCAGTACGGTGACGATACCCCGCTGAAGGAACAGTATGACAGCATGAAAACGCTGGTGGAATGTGAGATCCGCCACATGGGAGAGCAAAATCTGTGGCTGGGTCCCAATCTGGGCGACTGGCTGGCACCCGGCCGGGACATCAAGTTTATGGCGATGCACAATGGACCGGTGTCCAACTCCTTCATCGTCAACGACCTGCGCATCATGGTGTGGGCCGCCCGGCATCTGAACAGGCCGGAGGATGAGGCCCGCTATGCGGACCAGCTGCAAAAAACCCGCGCAGCCTACGAAAAAGCCTTTGTGAACGCCGACGGCACCATGACCGATGACTATCAGGGCGCGTATGTGATGGCGCTGGCCTATGTGCTGGAGCCGGGCGCATTGTGGGACAGCGTGTTTGAAAAGCTGGTGGAAAAGCTGCGCGCCGAAGGCATCGGCACCGGATTTTTCGCCACGGCCCAGCTGCTGCCGCTGCTGGCGGACCACGGGCAGGAGAAACTGGCCTTCGATCTGCTGCTGCAGGAAAACTGCCCCGGCTGGATGTATCAGGTCGACCGGGACGCCACCACCATCTGGGAACGCTGGGACGCGGTGCGCCCTGACGGAACCGTCAACGAGGAGGACCAGAACGGCAGCAACATGGTCTCCTTCAATCACTATGCCTTCGGCGCGGTGGGGGAATTTTACTACCGGTACATTCTGGGCATCCAGCCAGCAGAACCCGGCTTCGCCAAAGCCCGCATCCGTCCGCTGGTGGATGAACGGCTGGGCGGCGTCAGGGGCCGGTACAACAGCCGCTCCGGACAGTTTTTGGTGGATTGGCGCGTCACGGACAAAACTGCCGCCATTTCCATTCAGACGCCCGTCCCGGCTCAGGTGATTCTGCCGGATGAGACGGAACATTCCGTCCCGGCAGGCCAGTATGTGTATTCCTGCCCGCTGGAAAAATGAAGGCAACACCGCGTAAGGCGTCAGCCGTGAATTGTGCGGTATTGCCTGAAGAAAGAACCATGAAACTGAGCAATCTGAAAGTTCTCAGCATTCAAAACCTGCGGGGAATTGACACCAACGGGGAGGACCTGCGGTAACAGCGACATACCGACAAAAACCCCGGAAACCATGCAGGTGGTTTCCGGGGTTTTTGTCAGGAGCGGTTTGCGATGCTTTTGCGGTATTGCAGCGGGCTTTGTCCTGTCATGGCGGAGAACCGGGCGGAAAAATTGCTTTCGCTGGAAAAGCCCACCCGCGCCGCCACCGCGCCCACCGACAGATCAGTCATGACCAGCAGCTCCTTGGCCTGTGTCATGCGGGTGCAGAGCAGAAAATTGTAGGGCGTGGTGCCCATCTGCTCCCGGAACACCCGCAGAAAATGGCTCTTGCTCATGGGCGCGATTTGTAATAGCTTATCCAGATCCAGCTCTTCGGCGTAGTGGGTGCGGATGTAATCCGCCGCCTGCCCGATGAGCGCCCGGCTGCCGGTGGGGGCAGTGCTCTCCAGACGGACAGCGGCCAGCCCGGCCAGCAGTGTGTGCAGCGCCAGACCCACCGCCACCACGCTGGCGGCGTCGCTTTGCTCCAGACGGGACAGGACCGTGTCAAATTCCGGCAGCAGGGCAGGGGAGAGCGGCAACGGGCAGAGCCGCCCTGGAATCAGCAGTTCCTCCAGCGCCCGCACCCCGGCTCCGTCCAGATGCACCCAGTCATGGTGCCAGCAGGGCTGCCCCGGCGCGGTGCAGTAGCTTTGCGGGGTACGGCAGTTGAGCAGCAGTGCCTGCCCTTCCGGCAGCAGTACCTGCATACTGTTCTGCTCGATCAGCCCCGCGCCCCGGCGGGTATAGAATAAAATGTAGCTTTCCTTGTCGGTGCGGGCGGTGGAAAACTGCCCGCGTCCGTAAAAACGGCCTGCCTCGGTGCAGTAAAAAGGCTGGGCCAGCGCCAGCACGCCGGGGGTGGTGCGCAGCCATTGACTGCGCGGCTCCACGTCCATATTATAAGTCAGCATCGGGGACCCTCCCTCAATGAGAATTTTCCGCAAAAAACTGCGAACTTTCCGCATGGAAACAGACCTGACTGCCCGCTATAATAAAACCAGTACGAAACCATTTTACACCAAAGGAGAAGCCAATGCAAGCTTGTTATCTGGCCGTGGATATCGGCGCATCCAGCGGGCGGAACATCGTCGGCTGGGTGGAGGACGGGCGCATCCAACTGCAAGAGGTCTACCGTTTTGAAAACGGGATTTCCCGCAAAAACGGGCATCTCTGCTGGGATGTGGACGCCCTCGCCGCTGAGGTCATCAACGGCATGGCCGCCTGCCGCGCCGCAGGCTTTGTGCCTGCCACCATGGGCATCGACACTTGGGCGGTGGACTTTGTGCTGCTGGACAAGACCGGTCATCGCATCGGTGACGCGGTGGCCTACCGGGACGAGCGCACCGACGGCATCCGGGAGACGCTGCCCGTTTCCTTTACGGAGCATTACGCCCGCACCGGTATCCAGTTCCAGAAGTTCAACACCGTCTACCAGCTGGCGGCGCTGCAAAAAGAACACCCGGAGCAGCTTGCCGCCGCCGAGACCTTTTTGATGATTCCCGATTATCTCAACTATCTGCTCACCGGCGTGGCCGCCAACGAGTACACCAACGCCACCACCACCGCGCTGGTAAATGCGGAAAGCAAAGAATGGGACGACAAACTTATCGAAAAACTGGGCCTGCCCCGCAACATCTTCCAGCCCATCCGCACCCCCGGCACCGTGCTGGGCGGTCTGCTGCCGGAAATTCAGGAGAAAGTGGGCTTCGACTGTCAGGTCATTCTGCCCGCCACCCACGACACCGGCTCGGCGTTTCTGGCGGTGCCTGCGCGGGACGAATTTGCCGTCACCCTGTCCAGCGGCACATGGAGCCTGCTGGGGGTGGAAAACCTTGCTCCCATCGCCACCGATGCCAGCCGGGCGGACAACTTCACCAACGAGGGCGGGTATCAGTACCGGTTCCGCTTCCTCAAAAACATCATGGGCCTGTGGATGATCCAGTCGGTGCGGCGAGAGTTGGGGGAGCGCACCGGCCGGAAACCCGGTTTCCCGGAGTTGATTGCCGCCGCGCAGGATGCGCAGTATTACATGGGAAAAGTAGACCCCGATGACGCGAGATTCCTCGCCCCCGCCAGCATGATTGCGGAAGTGAAAGCTGCCTGTGTCCAGAACGGCTACCGGGAACCCGCCACCACCGGCGAGGTGATGCAGTGCATTTACAACTCGCTGTCACAGGACTACAAAGCCGCCATCCAGCGCCTGCAAACCCACACCGGCAAGACCTACACCAGCCTGAACATTGTGGGCGGCGGCAGTCAGGACAGGTATCTCAACCAGATGACCGCCAACGCCACCGGCCTGACGGTGTACGCAGGCCCCACCGAGGGCACCGCCCTCGGCAACCTGATGGTCCAGTTTATCCATGCAGGTGAATATGCTGATTTACAAGCCGCCCGCAACGCTATCAAAGAATCGTTTCCCATCAAGGAGGTAAAACCGCAATGAGCTACGAATCCGCAAAAGCCGCCTACGCCGCCCTCGGCGTGGATGT
>CALZZE010000043.1 GCA_945830575.1 uncultured Subdoligranulum sp.
CCCGCTTGATGAAGGACCAGCCGCGCTCCCATGTGGCGCGCAGCACGTTGCCCCACGCGGGCACGTGGTAAGAGGGCAGCTCCATGACGAAAGGGGCCGGGTCACCGGAGAAGGGACGGGTCTTTTTCAGAATGATGCCGGAGGTGATCACCGCGGCCACGCCGATAAAGTAGGCGGACACCGCCACCAGACCGGAACCGCCGAACAGAGCACCCGCGATCAGGCCGATGACCGGCATTTTGGCGCCGCAGGGAATGAAGGTGGTGGTCATGATGGTCATGCGGCGGTCACGCTCGTTCTCGATGGTGCGGGAGGCCATGATGCCCGGCACGCCGCAGCCGGAGGAGATGAGCATGGGAATGAAGCTCTTGCCGGACAGGCCAAAGCGGCGGAAGATGCGGTCCATGATGAAGGCAACGCGGGCCATGTAGCCGATGTCCTCCAGAATGGAGAGCATGAGGAACAGCACCAGCATCTGCGGCACAAAGCCGATGACCGCGCCCACGCCGCCGACGATGCCGTCCACCACCAGCCCGGTGAGCCAGTCGGCACAGCCGGCCGTTTCCATGAGGGCGCTGACGTTGCCCTGCACGATCTCCCCCACCAGCACGTCATTGGTCCAGTCGGTGAGGAAGGAGCCGATGCCGCCCATGGCGATGGCGTACACCGCCCACATGATGAGCGCAAAAATCGGCAGCGCCAGCACCCGGTTGGTGACGATCTGGTCGATCTTGTCCGAGACGGTCAGATAGCCGGGATGGGACTTTTTGGTGACCGCCTTCTCCACCACCTGGTTGATGTAGGCGTAGCGCTGGTTGGTGATGATGCTCTCGGCGTCATCGTCCAGTTCCTTCTCGCAGTCCGCAATGTGCGCGTCGATGTGGGCAAGCGTGTCGGCGTCCAGATTCAGTTCCGCCTGCACTTTTTCATCCCGCTCGAACAGCTTGACCGCGTACCACCGCAGAAAACGCTCATCCACCTTGCCCTGAATGCTCTCCTCGATGTGGGCCAGCGCGTGTTCCACGCTGCCGGTGAACACGTGGGGCAGCTCGCCGGCGCGGCCATTCTTCGCGGCTTCCACCGCGGTCAGTGCGGCCTGCTCGCTGCCCTCGCCCTTGAGAGCGCTGACCTCCAGCGCCTTGCAGCCCAGCGCACCGGACAGCTTTTTCAAATCGATGGTATCGCCGTTTTTTCGCACCAGATCGATCATATTGACGGCCATCACCACCGGCAGGCCCAGTTCGATGAGCTGGGTGGTCAGGTAGAGGTTGCGTTCAATGTTGGTGCCGTCCAGAATGTTGAGAATGGCGTCCGGCTTTTCCCCCACCAGATAGCTGCGGGCCACGACCTCCTCCAGCGTGTAGGGAGACAGCGAATAAATGCCCGGCAGGTCCTGAATGATGACGTCCTTATCGCCTTTCAGGCGGCCTTCCTTTTTCTCCACCGTGACGCCGGGCCAGTTGCCCACGTACTGGTTGGAGCCGGTCAGCGCGTTGAACAGCGTGGTTTTGCCGCAGTTCGGGTTGCCGGCCAATGCGATCTTCAATTCCATGAAACTACCCCTTTCTATGCCGCCCTGCAGTTAGCGATTCCTAACCACAGGGCAAAAACAAAACGGCGGTCAGCCGTCTGTTACGCCAGTTCGATCATCTCGGCGTCCGCTTTGCGCACACTCAGCTCGTAGCCGCGCACGTTCAATTCCATGGGATCCCCCAGCGGGGCTACCTTGCGAACGTAAATCTGCACACCCTTGGTGATGCCCATGTCCATGATGCGGCGCTTGACGGGGCCTTCCCCGTGCAGGCGTGCCACCGTGACCGTTTCCCCGACCTTGGCGTCCTTCAATGTTTTCATCTGCTGCCTCCTTTTAATCGACCATGATGCGGTTTGCCATGGTTTTGTCCAGTGCGATACGGCTCTGCTTGACTTGCAGGATCAGGTTGCCCGCGATCTCATTCACGACGGTGACAGTGCTGCCCACCACAAAGCCCAGCTCGGCCAGATGCTGGCGCACCTCATCCTTGCCGGTGATCTTGCGGATGGTCAGCTGTTCCCCTCGTCCCGCCATTGATAACGGCATCATAGACATGCTCCCTTTCCTCATTGCAGTTAGCGGTGTGCAACCATCCGGCCGTTTGATAGGCGCCCGCCCTTCGGCAAGGCGCCCGTCTCCATCGGTTGCTTTATGCTAACCATTTTACGATATGTAGTTTACAACAGCTAACCGCCTTTGTCAAGAGGATTTTTGAATTTTTGAGAGATTTTTTTGCAGAAAAATGCCCCGTTCCAAAGGAACGGGGCGGGTCATCATTCGGCGGGCTGCTCAGATTCGGCGGATTCCTCGGGGGCGGGTTCCTCCTGCGGGCCAAGCTGCTCCTCTCTCTCCTGAATCTTGGCGGTCAGCTGATCCACAATGGCCTGCGCCGTGATCTGGGCATTGGTTTTTTCCTCGTTGTCCGGGTCCTCCTCCAGCGCGGCGTTGGCCTGCTCCAGTGCGGTCTGTGCCTCCGCAAGCTGGCTGCGCAGTTCCTCCAGCTCCGCCAGCAGCACCACGTTGTTCAGGTAGTCCTGGTACTCCTGCTCCGCCGCCTGTGCCACATCGTCAGGCACACCGCTCTCCAGCAGCGCCGGTTTTTCGGGCAGAGGCTGCTCCCCGCCGTCAGCGGCCGTCAGACGGATGGTCTGGCCGTAGTAGCCGCCCCAGACACCCAGATAGGTGGTGCCGGTGGCCATGGCCACCGGCGCTCCCTCTTCATCGGTCAGTTCCAGCGGGGCGGTGGCGTCCCCTTTGCCCCAGCGGACGGGCTGCCAGCCGCCGCCGTACAGGTACAGGCCGGTGCCGCCGCTCAGGTCATACTGCCGGGTGATGTTGTCGTCTTTAACGCCGCTGGAGGCGTACAGCACCAGCACATTGGCAAAATCCAGAGAGCCTTCGCCGTTGGCATCCTCCAGCGTGGCGCCGCTGCCGTCCTGCCAGACATACACATTCCGCTCGCTGTCATAGCGCAGCACAGTGGCGCTGTCCGCAGACCAGCCAATGGTCAGCTCGGCGGCACTGCGTGCGTCCTCGGCGGCGGGCTGACGGTCGCCAAAGCGGAACGCGGGGGTGTTGTCCCCCTGCGCGGACTGGCCGTAGGTGTCCAGCCCTGTCTGCATCAGTTCGGAGGAGGTGTACCAGCAGTTCTGTGCCCCGGCCCCGGCGGCGTAACGGTCGGTATCCATCGCGTAGGACAGCTTGCCCAGATGCAGGCCATCCAAATCCTGATAGCTGAGCACATTCAGCAGGTTGGCGGCATAAACCGTCTTGTCAATGTGTGCCGTCACCGCATTCAGGGGCAGCGCAAATTGCAGCGTCAGGTCCTGCGCCTTGCCCACGGGGCCGATTTTGCCGACATCGGACAGCCGGGCAAACACCGCCATGCGGGTGGGGGCATAGCCCTGACTGACCCCTTCCACAAACAGGCCCGCCCGGGAAACGCCCCAATAGGGCAGACTGCCCTCTCCGGTTTGCAGCGTGACCGCCACCGGGCGGGCGCGGACATAGTCTCCCGTTTCTCCGGTGAGCGGGTTGCAGACCGGCTCCGGCGTGGGACTGGGCGTGGGCGTCGGTTCGATGGTGGGCGTAGGCGTGGGGCCGCCGAGCACTCCGGCCGGCCCGCTGCATCCGGCCAGAGCCGCCAGCATCAATGCCGCCAAAACAACGGCAATACGTTTTTTCATGGAAAAATCCTCTTTTGGGTTGGTTGCCAAAACGGCCCCGCCGCCCGGCGGGGTCGTTTTGCTGTTTCTGTTATTCTGCGGAGGGCTGATCCTCGGCAGGGGCTTCCGGCTGCTCCTGCTGTTCCTCGGCAGGCTGCTCCGGCTGCGGTTCTTCGGCGGGCTGCTCCTGCTGCTCCTCCACGGGCTGTTCCTGCTGTTCCTCAGCGGGCTGCTCGATGGATTCCTCAGCCGGCTGC
This sequence comes from uncultured Subdoligranulum sp., assembly GCA_945830575.1. GTDB lineage: Bacteria > Bacillota > Clostridia > Oscillospirales > Ruminococcaceae > Gemmiger. The sequence goes on from CALZZE010000043.1 coordinate 3,957, forward strand.
TCCGGCACAGGCTGCTGAACGGGCGCCTGCGTGGGCGTGACGGACACATCGTCCGCGTTGGCGTAGCTGCTCTCGTAGGTCACGGTGGTGGCAGCGCTGGTGTCCACACCGTCCAGCGTGCTGGCCTTGAAGTTCTCCACAAAGTCCAGATCCACGATGGCCAGATAGCTCTTGCCAATGTTGATCTCCACCGGAATGTCGCTGCAGCGGCCGTCCTCGGTGGCATAGTACAGGCGCAGAGCCTCCAGCGGGGTGCCCTTCTGCCAGAAGATCTTCTCCCGCTTGCCGCCGTAGCAGTAGTAGCCCACGCCGCCGTCACCGTACTCGACCTCCTGCAGATCCTTGGCCTCATGGCCGGGGTACACGTGGATGTCGGTGTACAGCACGATGATGTTGGGGAAGCTCAGCACGGTTTTGCCGTTGGCCTCATCGATGGTATCGCGCCACTTGCCGTCGGAGTAGTTCTGCTGCATGCTGTAAGTCTTGGACGCAGCATCGTAGATAAACCGGGTCTTGTAGGACTGGCTGTGGGTGATCTCCACGTACTCGCCATCGGTGACGATGGGGCCGTACTTGTCGGAGTAGGCGCTGTCGATGGAGCTGCTCAGATCGCGCACCGCGTTGTCCTGACGGTAATCCACAAAGTTGAAGAAGGTGGAATTGTAGGTGCGGTTCATGTCAATGGCATCGTTGGCAATGACCTTGGCAATGTTGTCGGAATTGGTGTACATGGTGTGTTCCAGCGCAAGGCCATTGTTGTAGCTCTTGCCGGCCCAGTTCACACGGCTGTAATCCCGGTAGCCGTTGGCGCCGTTGTTGTTGTTCATGGAGCCGTACTGGTAATCCTGCGCATACTGCTGCATGACAACGGACTGGCCTTCATGGATATACAGCGCCTGCCAGGGCAGAATGAGCTGGAAGAACTGGTCACGGCCGGAACGCACCGGGCCGATCTCCCCGATATCCTGATAGTCGTTGTACATCGCCATAAAACGGGTGATGCCGCCTTCGACCTTGATCTCCACCAGCATCTGGGCGTTGGACAGGCCGCGCTGGGGACGGGCCGCCACGATGTTGTTCACCATCACGGCAGTGATTCGCTGGCCCTCGGGATAGTCGGCTCCCTTGGGCTCGCCGGTGAGGGCGTTCGCCTCATAGGGCGGCAGCGTGGGGGTGGGCACCGGCGTGGCCTCAGCGGCAGCGGAAGGCGCCGTGCTGGTGATTTCGGTTTTTTTCTTTCCTTTGCAGCCCGCCAGCACCATGCACAGAGCCAGCAGTACAACAGCGGCAGCAAAACAGCGTTTCATCGGCAATTTCCTCTTTTCCTGCAAGACCCGTTCCGCAAACCGGCCCCGCAAAGTCATTGATAGTTCTATTTTACTTGTTTTGAAGTCATTTGTAAAGAGAATGTGAAAGATTTTACAAAGGATTTGCCGGCAGCCGCAAAAACGCCGCCGCGCTTTTCGGCGCGGCGGCGTTGAGCTTAGTAGATGAAACTCTGATTACAGCTCAGCGAAGTACTTGATGGTGCGGACCATCTGGCTGGTGTAGGAGTTCTCGTTGTCGTACCAGGACACGACCTGAACCTGATAGGTGTCGTCGTCGATCTTGGTGACCATGGTCTGGGTGGCATCGAACAGGGAGCCGTAGCGCATGCCGATGACGTCAGAGGAAACGATCTGCTCCTCGTTGTAGCCGAAGCTCTCGGAGGCAGCGGCCTTCATAGCGGCGTTGATGCTGTCCTTGGTGACGTCCTTGCCCTTGACAACGGCGACCAGAATGGTGGTGGAGCCGGTGGGGACGGGAACGCGCTGGGCGGAGCCGATCAGCTTGCCGTTCAGCTCGGGGATGACCAGGCCGATGGCCTTGGCAGCACCGGTGGAGTTGGGAACGATGTTCTGCGCACCAGCGCGGGCACGGCGCAGGTCGCCCTTGCGCTGCGGGCCGTCCAGGATCATCTGGTCGCCGGTGTAGGCGTGAACGGTGGTCATGATGCCGGAAACGATGGGATACGCCTTGTTCAGGGTGTCAGCCATCGGGGCCAGGCAGTTGGTGGTGCAGGACGCGGCGGAGATGACCTGATCCTCAGCGGTCAGGGTCTTCTCGTTGACGGAGAAGACGATGGTCTTCAGATCATTGCCGGCGGGAGCAGAGATAACGACCTTCTTGGCGCCAGCGGCGACGTGGGCCATGCTCTTCTCCTTGGAGCAGTAGAAGCCGGTGCACTCCAGAACAACGTCAACGCCCAGCTCGCCCCAGGGGCAGTCCTTGGCGTCCTTGATGGCGTAGATCTTGATTTCCTTGCCGTCCACGATGATGGAATCCTCGGTGGAATCGACAGTGTGCTTGTTCTCACCGATTCTGCCCAGGAAAGAGCCCTGCGCAGTGTCATACTTCAGCAGGTGAGCCAGCATCTTGGGGCTGGTCAGGTCGTTGATGGCAACGACCTCGTAGCCGGGAGCCTCGAACATCTGACGGAACGCCAGACGGCCGATACGACCAAAACCATTGATTGCAACTTTGACAGCCATAGTGAATCCTCCCAATAAATTTGGTTTTCTACCGCGGGGCGTACCTCACCCCTTCGGTTTGACTCTATTGTACCCCATTCCGCAGAAAACCGCAAGAGGGGCTGTTACTTTTTTAACACAAAATTTTCAAAATCGGCGCTCTGGCAGTATTTTCCGGCCGATTGTGAGGCTTTTTTGCGCACACTAACCAAAAGAAAGGCGGGTGGAAGGTGCATGGAACCTTTTGAACCTTTGCGCGTCACGCTGAGCGAACAGGCCGCCGTCCGGGGCACGGCTGCGGTGCAGGCAAGGCTGCGGCTTGTGACCACGGCGGAGCTGCTCTGCCCTGCTCCGCCGCCGGTGCGCACCACCGATCTGAACGCTGAGCTGGACGCTTTGTGCGCCGCGCTGACCGCCAGTGTGCGGCGGCGTCCCGGGTGGCTGTACTACGCCCCCGCCGGGGCGGTGCTGCCAGTGCTGGCCCGGCCAAGGCTGATCCAGGCGGCAGTGCTGTGCATGCTGCGCGGGGTGCTGCGCGTGCCGGGCGGACGGGCGGTGGTGACCTGCCGGATGCAGGGCGGCGCGGCGGAACTGACACTGCGGGGCGGCACCGGCGGCTTTGACGCCCCGGCTCTGCTGCGGCGGCTGGCCCGGGAGGCCGGCGGCTGCGCGGTGATCGGCGCGGGTGCGCCCTTTGCCGCAGCGCTGCGGCTCCCCTTATGTACCGCGCTGCCGCTGCGGCCCTCCCCCACTGCCGAGGAGCTTCTGCGGGACAAATACAGCCTGCCCTATGTGTATCTGGGACGGGACTGTGCGGGTGACCACACACTGCGGAGCTGACAACGAGCAGCCCCGGCGCATTGCTGCGCCGGGGCGTGTACGTAGTTTTTATTTGCTGACTTTCAGCAGGTCTGCGCCCGGCTCCACAGCGCCGGAGGCAACGCTCTCCACAGAAGCGAATTCATCGGTGTTGGTGATGACGGTGATGACCACCGCGGGATGCTTGGCGGCGGCGATCTTGTCCAGATCCATCTCCAGCAGCAGCTGGCCCTTTTTGACCTTGTCGCCCTCCTTCACGCGGGGGGTGAAGCCGTCGCCGTTCATATCCACCGTGTCGACGCCCACATGGATGAGAACCTCCACACCGCCGATGCTCATCAGGCCCAGCGCGTGGCCGGAATCCGGCGCCTGGGTGATCTCGCCGTCCACCGGGGCGAACACTTTGCCCTCGGCCGGGTCAATGCCGATGCACTGGCCCAGAATGCCCTGGCTGAACACCTCATCGGGAATGTTCTCCATCGGCACCACGGTGCCCTTACACTCCGCGCCGATGATAGCCGGCCAGACAGGGGCCTGCTGCACGTCTTCCTTCTTCTTCAGAAAATCCAGAAATCCCATATCGGTACGCTCCTTCTGTTCGTTTTATCGATGTTACTTATTCATCCTACGCGGTCCGCCGGGCGTTCATGCCTCCTACAGAAGCTGCTGCACCGCGTGAATGGCCTCCCATGTGATGTCCCGCATTTTTTCCGGCTCCGGCTGGCGCTGCGCCGCAAACCATGCCGTGATGGCTCCCAGACAGCCCTCCACCGCGAAGGCCATCAGATACCGCCGCCGATCCGGGTCGCCGGTGGAGGCGGGCAGCCGCTCCAGACAGCGGCGGGCGATCAGTTCCTTGATCTGCCGCCAGAATTCCGGGTCGCCATGAGGGCCGTACAGCGCGCTGCACATTTCATGGTTTTCCTCCAGATAGTCAAACAGCGCCCCCAGACTTTCCGGCGGAGAGTCCTGCCGCATGCGGGGCAGCAGATTGTCCATCAGGCTGTTGAGCTGGCTCAGCTGCTCCTGCTCCATCTGGGTCATCAGGTCATAAATGTCGGTGTAATGAAAATAAAACGTGCCGCGGCTCACATGCGCCAGCGATGTCAGTTCCCGCACGGTGATCTGCTGCACGGGCTTTTTCTGCAAAAGCTCCACCAGCGCGGTCCCCAGTTTCCGTTTGGTTTCCCGCACACTGCGGTTGGCATCCCCTTTTGCGTTCACTGCCGGACCTCCCTGCTGTTTTCTTTCTATTATATTTTATCATACGGTTTCGGTGCGGGATTGTCAAGCATTTCCGGGGGAATTCGGACAAATTTTGCCCGGTTCTTCTGATTTTATTCGTGCATTTTTCTCAAATTGTGGTATACTGGGCAGGGAGGTGTCTTTGATGAAACTGGATCGTGACCGCGCCCGCCGGGCCTTTGCCGCCTATGCGGCGAACTACAATGCCGGGGACGCCAAGGTGGCCCTGAAAATCAGCCACACGTACCGGGTGGCCGCACTGTGCGAGCGCATCGCCCGCAGCCTGCCGCTGGAGGAGCCGGAGGTGGACTTGGCATGGCTGTGCGGTCTTTTGCATGACATCGGCCGGTTTGAACAGCTGCGCCGCTACGGAACCTTCAACGACGCCGAGAGCATCGACCATGCCGCGTGCAGCGCGGAGGTGCTGTTTGGCGAGGGACATATCCGGGACTATCTGGATGAGCCGGACGAGGACGCCGTTCTGGAGACCGCCATCCGCTGGCACAGCGCCTACCGCATCCCGGAGGGGCTTTCTGCGCGCACACAGCGGTTCTGCCACATTCTGCGGGATGCGGACAAAATCGATATTCTGCGCGTCAACGTGGAAGTCCCGCTGGAGGACATCTACAATGTCTCCACCGAGGCACTGCGCCGCAGCGCCGTGACCCCCGCGGTGCTGGAGTCCTTCTACGCCCGGCACTGCGTCCTGCGCACGCTGAAACGCACCCCCGCCGACAACGTGGTGGGCCACGCCTCGCTGGTGTACGAGCTGGTGTATCCCGAAAGCCTGCGCATCGCCGCCGAACAGGGCTGGCTGTGGAAGCTGCTGGATTTTCACACCGAAAACGCCGAAACCGCCGCCGTCTTTGCCGCCATGCGGCAGTCCATGCGGGATTGGCTGGATGCCACTTTACAGGACAGCCCAAAAGGTGTACAATAGAGAAATTGAACGGAAAGGGGGCCGCGCCATGCGCCCGACAGAATCCCGTGAGGATTATTTGGAAACGATTTTGCTGCTGAATCAGGAGACCGGCTACGTGCGCAGCATCGATGTGGCGGAACGTCTGGGGGTGACCAAGCCCAGCGTCAGCCGGGCCACCAGTCTGCTGAAGGAGGCCCGCCTGCTGGAAATGGATCCCCACGACGGTGCGCTGACTCTCACCGAAGCCGGACAGGCGCTGGCGGAGCAGGTGTACGAGCGGCACCGCACGCTGACCCGGCTTTTGGAAAAAATCGGCGTGAGCAGCGAGACCGCCGCGCAGGATGCCTGCCGCATCGAGCATGTCATCAGCGAGGAAAGCATGACGACCATTCGGAACTTTTTGGAGGGACAGACATGATCCGCTTTGAATGTGACTACGGCGAGGGCGCGGCCCAGCCGGTGCTGGATCTGCTCCAGCAGACCAATCTGGAACAGACCCCCGGCTATGGCGTGGACGATTACTGCGAGCAGGCCCGGGCGCTCATCCGCCGGCTGTGCGATGCGCCGGATGCCGATGTACATTTCTTCGTGGGGGCCACGCAGGCGAATTTCACCGTCATTGACGCGGCTCTCAAGCCGTGGCAGGGCGTTCTGTGCGCCGACAGCGGACACATCCATGTCCATGAGACCGGCGCGGTGGAGGCCACCGGCCACAAATGTCTGCCGCTGCCCGGTGTGCAGGGAAAAATCACCGCCGGGCAAATTCGGGAGGCGGTGGCGGAGCACTGGGCCAGCGACAGCCACGAACATGAGGTGCAGCCGGGGATGGTGTATCTGTCCAATCCCACCGAGGACGGCACACTGTACTCCAAGGAGGAACTGACCGATATTTCCGCCGCCTGCTACGAGCTGGGCCTGCCGCTGTTTGTGGACGGCGCCCGCATGGCCTACGGCCTTGCCAGCCCCGCCAACGACCTGAGCCTTGAGGACTACGCCGCTTTGTGCGATGTGTTCTATCTGGGCGGAACCAAGTGCGGCGCGCTGTTCGGGGAGGCACTGGTCATCACCAACGAGGAGCTGAAACAGGATTTCCGCTATGCCATCAAGCAGCACGGCGGCATGCTGGCCAAGGGCCGGTTGCTGGGGCTGCAATTTCTGGCGCTTTTGCAGGACGGGCTGTACACCAGGCTTGCCGCGGCGGCGGATGAAAAAGCGCTGGCCATCCGCAGGGCCTTTGAGGACAAGGGCTGCCGGATGCTGTACGACTCCCCCACCAACCAGCAGTTCCCGGTTTTGCCCAACGCTTGGTATGACAGGCTGAGCGAACGGTACGCTACCACGCTGATGGGCCGCCCCGATGACGGGCATACCGCCGTGCGGTTCTGCACCAGCTGGGCCACCCGGGACGAGGATGTGGCCGCACTGCTGGCGGACATCGCCGCATTGTAAGGAAAACCGAATACGCTCTTTTGCTGCGCACCGCAGGGGCCTTGCCCCGCCGGGGAAGCAGGGTGAAATTCCCTCACAGTCCCGCTACTGTACAGTCAGATCGCCGGGCGGCGCGCAGAGTGCTTCTTCACGAGAGATGGAGAAGGGCTGATTTTCCCACGAGAAAGTGCGCCCTTTTGCCATGGCAAAGGGGCGTTTTCGTTTTCAAATAAAACCAAGGAGTGTATTTTTATGAACGAGCAGAAAAAATCCAACAAAAAAATCTGGCTGGCCGCGGCGGCCCTTGTGGCGGCCGTTGCGGTGCTGCTGGGCGTCTACTTTGTGACCCGCCCCGCCCCGCAGCAGGGCGGAAAGACCATCGCCGTGCAGGTGGTGCTGCTGGATGGCGAGTCTTCCGACTACACCATCCAGACCGATGAGGAATATCTGCGGGGCGCGCTGGAGTCCATTGACCTGATCGAAGGCTCCGAGAGCGAGTACGGCCTGTTTGTGACCACCGTCAACGGCGTGACCGTCGATGACAGCAAGCAGCAGTGGTGGTGCTTCACGCAGGACGGCGAAATGCTGATGACCGGCGTGGACACCACCCCCATCGCGGACGGCGACCACTTCGAGATCACCCTGACGGAAGGCTACTGATGTCTGCTCGCAAGGTGGTGCTGGCGGGCCTGCTGGGCGCTCTGCTGGTGGCCAGCAAGGAGGCGCTTTCCGCCGTGCCCGGCGTGGAGCTGGTGACGACGCTCATCATCCTGTACACGCTGGAGCTGCCCGCTGTGGCGCCCTGGGCGGTGGCGGTGTTCGTGGTGCTGCAATTTCTGCTGTACGGCTTCGGGCTGTGGAGCTGGGGGTATCTGTACATCTGGCTGCTGCTGGTGCTGCTGGCCCGGCTGCTGCGCCGCATGGAAAGCCCGGTGGGCTGGGCGGTGCTGGCGGGGGCCTACGGGCTGGGATTCGGCGCGCTGTTCACCCCCATCTACTTTATCACCCAGGGGCCGGGCGGCGCGCTGGCCTGGTGGCTGGCGGGCATTCCCACCGATGTGGCCCACGGCGTCTCCAACTTTCTGGTGATGATGCTGCTCTACAAACCGCTGCGCGGTGTTCTGCACCGGGCTGTCACCCTATAAAACGCCCCCGCCGGGTCGTGGCCCGGCGGGGGTGCTGTTTTTATTCCTTGTTGCCCAGGGGTTTGATGTCCTCGTTGTCCGCAAAGGCCACCACGTTGTACCCGGCCGCCTCCAGCGTGCCGAACTGCTTGCCCAGCTTTTTGGCCTGCGCCAGAATGGTCACATCGTAGTCGGCGCGCAGCCGCTCCGCCTTAGCAAGCACCTGTGCGAAGTCGGCGTCTTTCAGGTAGAGCAGCGCCAGCCGGGGGCGGGCGCCGGGGATGTCGCAGCCCTGCTCCAGCAGAATGCCGCAGACCCGTTCAAACCCGATGGAGAAGCCCACCGCCGGCACCTGCTGGCCGATGAACTTGCCCACCATGTTGTCATACCGGCCGCCGCCGGCCACCGCGCCGCCAAACTGCGGGCAGGTGACCTCGAACACCATACCGGTGTAGTAGCCCTGTCCGCGCACCAGACTGGGCGCATAGGCCAGCTGATAACGGCCCGCCGCGGCCTTTTCGGCGGTGGTCAGCACATACTGTAAGTCGGCGGTCAGGGACGGGTCGGGCAGCTGGGCGGTGACTGCCTCCAGCGAGAAATCCCCCGCACGCAGGAAAGCATCCAGACGGTCGGCGGCCTCCGGCGGGAACCCTTTCTCCACCAGTTCGCCGTGTACGCCGTCCGGGCCGATCTTGTCCAGCTTGTCAAAGCTGATGCACACGGAGTCCAGTGTGTCCGGCGCAAAGCCCATGGCCTCCAGCATGGCGCGGAGGATGCGGCGGTCATTCACGTTGACGGTGAAATCCGTAAAGCCGATGGCCAGCAGCGCCCGGGCGGTCACATCGATCAGCTCCACCTCCGCGTTGGGAGAGGAATCGCCCAGAATATCAATATCGCACTGGACAAATTCCCGCAGACGGCCCTTTTGGGGGCGCTCCGCCCGGTAGACCCGGTCGGTCTGGATGACCTTGAACGGGTTGGGCAGCTCGTTGCGGTTGGCGGCGTAGTACCGGGACAGCGGCAGCGTCAGGTCATAGCGCAGGCCCATATCGGACAGCGCCTTTTCCTCGCCCTTTTGCAGCGCCGCAGCCAGCTTATCGCCCCGCTTGAGCACCTTGAAAATCAGGTTCAGATTGTCGCCGCCGTCGCTCTTGTCCAGATTCTCCATATCCTCCAGAATCGGCGTGGAGATGCGCTGGAATCCCGCGGCGCGGTAGGTTTCCAGAATTTTTCCCTGAATATAATCCCGCAGAGCCTGCTCCCGGGGCAGCAGGTCCCTCATTCCCTTTAACGGCTGGGTTTTCATGTGGTGGTTCCCCCTCTTTTTTAGTACTACCATGATAGCCCGCAAAACGGATTTTGTCAACCTCACCGGGGCATACTGACGTTGAGGTGGTGCGTGTGAAAAAGCCGAACCGCGGCCCGCTGGTGCTGGCGGCCGGGGCCGCTGTGCAGCTGCTGACCGGTATTCCGGCGGCGTGGGGCGTGTTTCAGCGCCCGGTGATGGGGGAGTACGGGTTTTCCCGGGGACAGGCCATGCTGTGCTTTGCGCTGCTGGTGGCCGCCTACGGCGTGGGCTGCGCGGTGGGCGGACATTTGCAGGACGCGCACGGCCCGCGGTTTGCCGCGCTGTGGGGTGCGGGATTGCTGGGCGGTGCGTTTTTTGCCGCCGCTCTGGTGAATTACGGCAACGCGCCGTTATTTTTGCTGGCATACAGCCTGCCCGCCGGGCTGGGCAGCGCCTTTTTAGCCCCGGCGGTGCTGGCCTGCGCTCAAAAGTGGTACGCGAACCGCAAGGGCTGGGCCACCGGCGTTTGCGGCGTGGCGCTGGGGCTGAGCGGTGCGTTTTTCACGCTGCTGGTGCGGGGCGTGGGCGGCATGTGGGGGATGCGGGTCTGTTTTGGGGTGCTGGGCGCGCTGACACTGGTGCTGTGCCTGCCCGGCGCAGCGGTACTGCAAAACCCGCCGGTTCCCGCCGGGCAGAAGCCGCCCGCCGGGATGACTCCCCAACAAATGCTGCGCACCGGCAATTACCGCCTGTGTGTGGCGGCGGTGGCGCTGGCCAGCCCGCCGGTGCTGCTGTTCAGCCCGGAAATTTTGCAGATCGCCGCCGACCGCGGCCTGCCGGAATCCTTTGCCCCCTGGTGCGTGGTGCTGGGCAGCGGGGCCAGCGCCGCCGGGCGGTTGCTCTGCCCTGCTCTCAGCGACCGTCTGGGCCGCAAAATGGTACTGTACGGCATTTACACCGGGCTTGGCGCGGGGTCGGTGTTGTTCGCCTTTGCGGGGAACTGGTGGCTGGCGGCGGCATACTGCCTGTTGACCTTTTTCTATTCCGGCGGCGCGGCGGTGCAGCCTGCGCTGAATACCGACTTATTCGGACTTGCCCACGCCGGGGAAAATTACGGTCTCATCGCGCTGGGCATGAGCGCGGGCAGCCTGTTATCCTTTGCCGGGGCGCAATGCCTGCCGCTGGCCGCCCGGCACTGGCTGGCGGCGGGCTGCGCGGCGCTGGGCGGGGTGTGCGTCTGGCGCATCAGGAAATAAGCACAAAAAAGTTCCCCCGCCGGTGTGTCTGCCAGCGGGGGAACGTTCTTACTTCTTCGGAGTCATAGCCTCATAACCCTTGTTCGTTATTTTTCGGACCGTTTGCTCCCTTTCATGAGAACCTCATCCTATCTTTACGAAGTACCCTTCTTTTGAATTTTCAAGGAACGGTTTGGGTTTCTTTTCTGGGGCGAAAGCCTGCGGCTTTCTGAACTCTTAGTACATTGGAGTGTCTCCTTGTGAAATCAGGTGTCATTCGGACTTTTCATGTTCGGCGGAGTGGTGATTTTCATCATCCTCAACTTCTTCCCTATGAAATTTGGTGTCCGTATTGGCCATGGGCCTTTCGGCCAGATTACTTAGTACATTGGAGTGTCTCCTTGATTCGTTAAATGAAGATCGGCGTAGTCCCTTTCAGCAGTGCTTTCATGGTCTATCAACTCACTTCTGCGAATCTATATTCAATGCTGTGAAGTCTTTGGCAGGTTGCTGGGTTTGCCTCAGCAGTTGTTCGGAACCATCCCATCAGTTTTCTCTTTGCGGGGTAACGACCCTTCGACTTTGATGTGGTTCTTTCACTTCAGCAGACCCAGACCTGCCGGTGATGAATGGGATCCTTGAAGTTTGCCATGGGTCTGAGCCTCCTTTCTTACGAATTCTGCCGGCGGCCTTTACTTCTTCTTTCCCTCGTTCCGGCGGTTACAGTCCCTTTTATCCGGAGTCCCTTCCTTTTCTGTTTTCACTGCCGCGAAAACGAATTTTGAAGGATGTCGGATCGGGTGCCTTTGCGTCTGGAAGATGTTTTGGAAAGTGGCGTCTCTTGGAGTTGTTGTCTCCTTATCTCCGGCTGTTTTCTTTCTGTGACTATACTATACCACACCCTAAGGAAACTGTCTATTCGCAGATGCGACAAGCTTAAAAAGAAATATTTGTGCATATTTAGGATTGATTTGTGCATTTGAATTGTGCTATAATGAGAATGTTGGGGTGTCATTGCACATCCCAATTTTGGTTTCTCACACAAGGAAAGCCCCCGCCTTGCGGCGGGGGCTGGCTGCATTTTGGAGAGAAAACCGGTTATTCAGCAACCTGAGAGGCAGCCACGGCGCAGGCCACGGTCATGCCGACCATGGGGTTGTTGCCGGCGCCGATCAGGCCCATCATCTCCACGTGCGCGGGCACGGAGGAGGAGCCGGCGAACTGGGCGTCGCCATGCATACGGCCCATGGAGTCGGTCAGGCCGTAGGAGGCAGGGCCGGCGGCCACGTTATCGGGATGCAGGGTACGGCCGGTGCCGCCGCCGGAAGCAACGGAGAAGTACTTCTTGCCGTTCTCGGTGCACCACTTCTTGTAGGTGCCGGCGACCAGATGCTGGAAGCGGGTGGGGTTGGTGGAGTTGCCGGTGATGGAGCACTCGACGCCCTCCGCCTTCATGATGGCCACGCCTTCCAGAACGTCGTTGGCGCCGTAGCACTTGACGGCAGCGCGCTCGCCGTCGGAGTACGGAGTGGTCTCCAGAACCTTCAGCTCGCCGGTCTTGAAGTCGTAGTCAGTCTTGACGTAGGTGAAGCCGTTGATGCGGCTGATGATCATGGCGGCGTCCTTGCCCAGACCGTTCAGGATGACGCGCAGGGGCTCCTTGCGGACCTTGTTGGCGGTGCGGGCGATGCCGATGGCGCCCTCGGCGGCGGCGAAGGACTCGTGGCCGGCCAGGAAGGC
>CALZZE010000044.1 GCA_945830575.1 uncultured Subdoligranulum sp.
TAGGAACGGCAAAATTTTTTGCACTTCTATTGCTTCTTTATCACACATAAGCAAACGTGCAGGGCATGAAGTTCTACGAGGTGCAGCAGTATTTCACCGAGGTCAACTACCAGTTCCATCCCGATCCGTTCTATGTGAACGCCGCCTGGTGGAACAGCCTGCCCGAGGAGTACCGCACCATCATCTCTGAGTGCGCCACCGCCATGGGTGAGTACAACGACCAGTTGATCGATGAGAACTCCGAGGCCGCCAAGCAGGCCATCGTGGATGCGGGCTGCGAGGTCTATGAGCCCACCGACGACGAGATCAAGGCTTTCCAGGAGGCGGTCCAGGGCGTGTACGATCAGTGCGTTGCCGAGGGCATCTGCACTGCCGAGGAGCTGGCGAAGATGCAGGACATCGTTGCCAACGCCAAGTAAGCAACACCCAAAGAAACAGCAGGCAAGGGGCGGTTTTGGGACCGCCCCTTGTTTTGAAAGGGGCTGACTATCATCGATACGTTAAAGAAAATCGGGAAGAAGCTGTTTGACCTTTATTTTATCATCGGCGTGATTGCGGTGGCACTTTTGGCGGTACTGGTTATTTTCGCCGTCATCGCCCGGTACTTCTTCTCTTTGAGCTGGAAACAGTTGGCAGAGTTCAACACCACACTGTTTGCCTTCACCACTTTCTGGGGCATGGGGATCAATGTCATCAAGGACGAGCATGTTATGATCGACATTCTGTACGACAACGTCAAGCCCGCCCGCAAGCGCTGGCTGGCCATGGTCAACTATCTGATCGTTCTGGTGGTAGATCTGGTGTTCACCTGGCAGGGCTTCAAGTATGTGGGCGTGGCCGGTAAGCAGATCAGTCAGGGCATGGAAATTCCCATGAAATATATGTACGGCATCATGCCGGTGTGCGGCGTCATCTGCGCCATCTGCGTGGTCATCAAGCTCATCATGCTGTACACGGCGGACATTTCTTACTTTGCGCCCAAGAACAAGGCGCTGACCAAGGACGACCCGGCGTAAGGAAAGGAGAACTTCACTATGGCAATGGTAATTCTTTTGGTGCTGTTGATTTTCTTCGCCGCGCTGGGTGTGCCGCTGGCCTTCGCCATCGGCGCCTCCTGTGTGGTGTACATTGTGACCAACGCACCCACCTTTATGAGCATGGTACCCCAGCGCATCTGGAACGGCGCGTACAGCGAGCTGATGATCGCCATGCCGCTGTTCATGCTGGCCGGTGAGCTGATGAACACCGGCGGAATCACCAAGCGCATCATCAACTTCTGCATGGAGCTGCTGCGCCCGGTGCGCGGCGGTCTGGGCGAGGTGAACATTGTCGCATCAATGATTTTCGGCGGTATTTCCGGCTCCTCGGTGGCGGATACCTCCGCACTGGGCTCCATTCTGATTCCCGCCATGGAAAAGGAGGGCTATCCCTCCGATGCGGCGGCGGGCATTACGGTGGCTTCCTCCACCATGGGCATGATTATTCCGCCCTCCACCCCCATGATTGTCTATTCCATGATTTCCGGCGCTTCGGTAGGCGCGTTGTTCATGGCGGGCGCGGTGCCCGGCCTGCTCATCGGCTGCACCCAGTTGGTGCTGGTTTATATCATCAGCGCCAAAAAGGGCTGGCACCCGGCCAAGGTCCCCTTTGACGGCAAGCGGGCCGCTCAGGCACTGCTGTCCGGCCTGCCGGCGCTCATCATGCCGCTGTTCATCATCGTCTGCGTTTCCTTCGGCATCTGCACCGCCTCCGAAAGCGCCGGTGCCGCCGTGCTGTACGCGCTGCTGGTGGGCTTCTTCGTCTACCGGGAGCTGACCTGGAAGGACGTGTGGGCTGCGCTGAAAAAGACGCTGATTTCCTCCTCCTCTATCATGCTCATCATCGGCTTCACCACCATTTTCACCTGGGTGCTGACCATGCAGAAGGTCCCCCAGACCGTGGGCGCCTTCTTTATGGGGCTGAACCTGCCTGCGTGGGCTGTGGCATTGATTTTTGATGTGCTGATTCTGCTCATCGGCACCTTCATCGACGTCAGCCCTGCCATTCTGCTCCTGACCCCCATTTTGCTGCCGGTCATGCAGCAGTACGGCTTCTCACCGCTGCAATTCGGCGCCATGATGATCACCGGTCTGGCCATTGGTCTTGTCACGCCGCCGGTGGGCATGTGTCTGAATGCCTGCAACAAAATCAACCGTATGCCCATCATCGACATCTTCAAGGGTGCGGCTCCCTATGTGATTTGCAATGTTATCGTGCTGGTCACCATCAGCCTGTGGGGCCCGCTGACCACCTGGCTGCCCCAAATCATGGGCTACAGCATCTTCTAAAGGAAGTGGTAGTATGACACTGAAAGAAAAAATGAAGCGCGGTCCTGTGTTCGGCATGGCCTGCTTTACTGGTACAACCTGCGTGATTGAAAACATCGCCATGTCGGGACTGGACTTCATCTATCTTGATCTGGAACATACCAACTATATGCTGGACGAGGCCTTTGAGAAACAAATCATGGCCGCGAAACTGCATGACATCGCCATTCTGGTGCGCATGGCCAACGACGACGAGGTCGCCATCCGCAAAGTGCTGGAATGGGGCGCAGACGGTGTGGTGATCCCCCACTGCAAGACAGCAGAGATGGCCCGCCGCTGCGTTGAGGCTGCCAAGTTTGCACCGTTGGGACGTCGGGGAGGCGAAAGCAACGTGCGTGCTGCCGGGTTCGGCTATCACAATTTTGACTGGAACGCCTACATCGAGCAGCAAAACCGGGACACACTGGTCATTCCCATGGACGAGGACTATGAATTCACCGACAACATGGATGAGATCCTGGCGGTGCCGGGAATTGATGCGGTGAATTTCGGCCCCATTGACTATGCGGTTTCCAAGCAGTTGAAAATCGGCTATACCATGGGTGACGAGGTCAAGCAGGCCTACACCACGCTGGTGGAAAAATGCCGTGCCAAGGGCATTGGCGTGCTGGGACCGGTGGTGCCGCCCACCCGCGAAAACCTGGAAAATGCTATTGCAGAGGGCTACGCCATGATCATCCTCGGCAATGACATGTGGCACTTCCAGAAAGCGCTGAAGGAACTGGTCCACGATCATGTGGAGCAGGTTCGCAACGAACGGTAACGGTTTCTTTTTCTCCTTTCGATCCTCCGCCCGGGCCGTCTCTGACGCCGGGTGGGGGCGTTTTTGTGTACGAATACCGATTCGTAATGCCCGGATCGGTATTCGTACACGATATCCTCAAAGAAGACTCGCAGCAGCGGGGTACTTTAGTATCCTCAACTACTGCGAGAGCAACTGACTCTTAATCAGTGGGTCCTGGGTTCGAGTCCCCGATGGTGCACCAGAAAAGACGTTGTAATGAAAATTACAACGTCTTTTTTTAGTTGTCACTTGTTTGCAGTGCAAGCGAGGAAAGGATTAGCGTCTATCTCACGCTAATCCTTTTTCTTTTACAGATATTCCAAAATTTTTAGAGTGACTGAAATCGTGGCATAGATGCAGCCGCCGAGTAATCCCAACAGGATCGCAATGTCAGCAAAACTCATTGCATCACCTCCTGCCTGTAAAAGTGGCAGTGCAAACAGTGACTTTCAAAAGTTTATCATCGTGCAGGAATTATGTCAATATTGGTATGTATCAACCCATAGCCGTATCTATTCTGATTGAGTAGATACGGCTTTTTTTGTTTAGTTGGAATTCACGACATTTGATTCATTACTTTATTGTATTCAAGGTGTATTTCTGAAAAAGAAGTACACCTAATTTTTTTTGGAGGAATTTATTATGAGTAAAATGCACACCCTGGCATTTCAGATTGATGATGACATGTATGTCGCCATTAAGGGTTACCTTGATCAGTACAAGCAGATCACGAACCAGAAGATTTCCCGGCGTTCCTTTATTCTTAAACTGATCAAGAATCAGTTGAACATGCCTGTTGAAGAGTACGTCAGCCAGAACAAGACCGGTGACGAAAGCGGTGAATGCTCCGGAGATGAATCGGAAGATTGTCAGTAATCACAAGCAGTAGGAGGAACTATGTCGAAATCCATGAAAAAGGGAGCATGTGTTCTTATGACACTGCTCTTTCCGTTTACATTGGTTTTGCCTGTTTTCGCAATGGAAATCGAAACAGGTCAGGAGCCAGCCAACGATGCTGCACAAGTTTTTATTGATGCGGTGAACGCCCTTGACCGGGATGCTATCATCAGCGCGTCCAATGCGTGGGGCCTTGCCAGTCAGGCGTGGCAGGCTGACCCTGAAAACGAGGAACTGGCCGCCGCGTTGGATGAGGCCATTGCCGCGCAGGATGCAGCGACTCAACCGTTTGCCGGTCTTGCAAAGGCTGGTCGGTACCGATGTCAATGTGGATGAACTGGATTACCTTATGAAACGATTGGACAGCTTTCAGAGAACGGAAATTGCAAAATTTCAGGGAATGGCCGAGGTGCTGGACCTGCGCAGCGTTTCTGACTTGATCAATCTGACGTTCTGCTGCGATCAGGTCACCGTGATTACGGATTTCCGCAATCTGTCATCTGTGGGGAAAAACCACTATCTGACGGTTCATGGCGGCTGTGCACCGAGTTCAGAGATTGTCTCTCTGGATGGACAGAAGCTGGCAGATGACCTGATCCGGAAGGAAACGGGGCATATTACGCCATATGGTGTGATTTATGACAACGGTATGGAACTGAAGCAGGAGTACAAAGGCACCGCATTTCCGCTGTATTCCTATCATCCACAGGAAATGGTGGTGGGTGTGTCCCCTGCGGGGCAGACTGATCTGGAAACGTTGATGATGCTCCCGATGGCGCAAAAAGAATTGGAACGTGCTATGAGACGGAATGGGATGAGCATCCATGAGAGAGTCACGGTGCGTTTCAATGAAGTGACCGACTTTGCGCTTTTCAAGACGGCAGTTAAGTTCTCGCGCAATGATATGAGGAGCATCAATGCATTTGTCAAACTGGTAAGTCCTCTGGACGGGCCTGAAATCGAAACATGGCAGGCGGCTGTGAATTATGTGGGGGTACGGTCGATGGAGGAGTTCCTTGCAGTTGGACGGAATCTGGATCTGTTCTATTACTGCTTTGACGTATCGATCCCGGAAGAATATGGAAAGCGAATCATACAGGAGTCGGGACACTTCGATTATGACCCGAATCTGGATGCCTATTACGATTACCGGAAATACGGCGAAGACAGGATCCGTCAGGAACAGGGCGTGTTTTTGGAACACGGGTACTTTGTCTATCTGGGAGAACAACCCTTTTGGGAGTTGATACAGGAACAGGACGGGAGCAGAATAGGCAACTGTGCCCGCCCAAAGCACTGGACTTCGGCGGCCATCTGGCCCGGTGCGGGTATTTCACGGTGGATGCCGTCACCGGTGAGTTTGAAGTCACTGCGGACGAAACTTCCTTTGTGTCTTTGCTCATCACCGACGGCTCCGGAACTCTGCACTGCGGCGGAGAACAGGTGACCTTCCGCAAAGGCGACAGCCTGTTCCTGCCCGCAGGCAGCGGTACATTCTCCATAAAAGGCGCGTATCAGGCATTACAGACCACGGTATAATTCAAAGGGGCTGGAATCTCTTCCATGAACATGCTATCATGGATACAAAAAGTTCCAAGGGGAAAACGCATGAACGAGTATGAGATTATCCAGCACCCACAAATCGAGGGACTCAGCCTGTTTTTTGACACGGTGGACTACCGCACGCCCCATATTCACCCGGAATGGGAGTTGATCTGGGTCATGGAGGGTACGCTGCTGGTCACCACCGGCGCGGTCCGGCAGTCGCTTGCACCGGGGCAGATGCTGCTGCTCAACCCCCGCCAGCCCCATGAATTTCATAAAAAAGACCAGAGCACCACCTTTTTGTGCCTGCAATGCTCCGACCGCCTGCTGCCGGGGTTAGACCGGCTGGAGGTGGACACCGTTCCGCCTCACACGCTGCTGTCCCGGACGGATTATGCAGAGCTGGAGCGGGCTTTGTTTTCGCTGCTGGAATGTTATCTCACAAGACCTCCGCACTTTGCTCTGAGCTGTTCCGCGCAGACCGGAGCAGTGTTCTACCAGCTGCTGCGGGTGCTGCCCTGCCGGGAACTGAGCGCAGCGGATGCGGCGGCGCGGGACCGCAGCAACGCCAGGCTGAATCGTCTGATGAAATATGTCGATGAGAATTTCCAGAGCAAAATCCTGCTCAGCGATTTCGCCGCGCAGGAAGGCGTTTCAATGGGCTATCTTTCCATGTTCATCAAACGGACGCTGAACCAGACCTTTCAGGAGTATGTGACGACTGTGCGGTTTCATTACGCCTGCCAGCGTATCCTCACCCAGGAGAAAAACCTGCTGGATATTTGTAATGAGGCGGGCTTCTCGGATTACCGCTATTTTTCCAAAGCGTTCAAACAACGTACCGGCGGCACGCCAGAGGAATACCGCAGCCAGAATGGCGCAGACAAGCCCGTTCCCGCAAAAATCCATCACAGTCTGCACTCGCTGGAACGATTTTATACCAGAGAGCAAAGCTTGTGCTTGCTGGAACAATACCGAAATCTTCTGCACGATGCCTAAAAAGCGTCGTGCTTTTTTGTGCATGATTCCAAAACTGCCAAAAAGATGAAAATAGTCTAATAATTCAAAAGGATTGTCAAGGAAACTAGGCTGCCGCCGCGTTACAATAAAGAAAAAGGAAAGGAGTCTGCCATGTATTTTATCGGTCTTGATCTGGGCACCTCCGCCCTCAAGCTGCTGCTCATGGAGGAGGGCGGCCAGATCCTCAACATCGTTACCAAGGAATATCCGCTGGAATTTCCCCAGCCCGGCTGGAGCCAGCAAAACCCTGACGACTGGCTGCGGGCGGTCTTGTCCGGTGTGGCGGAGCTGCTGCGGGGCTTTGACGCCACGCAGGTGGCGGGCATCGCCGCAGGCGGCCAGATGCACGGCCTTGTGGTGCTGGACGAGCATGACAAGGTGATTCGCCCCGCCATTCTCTGGAACGATGGCCGCACCCAGAAGCAGGTGGAGTATCTGAACGGGACAATCGGCAAGGAAACGCTGAGCGAACGCACCGCCAACATTGCCTTTGCGGGCTTTACTGCGCCCAAGCTGCTGTGGATGCGGGAAAACGAACCGGAGCTGTTTGCGCGCATCCGCAAAATCATGCTGCCCAAGGATTACATCAATTACCGCCTCACCGGCGTACACTGCACCGACTACTCCGACGCCTCCGGTATGCTGCTGCTGGACGTGAAAAACAAGCGCTGGAGCGCCGAAATGCTGGAGCTGTGCGGCGTGCGCGAGGACCAGATGCCCGCGCTGTACGAAAGCTGGCAGCCGGTGGGCACCCTGCTGCCCGGCATGGCGGCGGCGATGGGACTTTCCAGCCATGTGAAGGTCTGCGCCGGGGCGGGGGACAACGCCGCTGCGGCGGTGGGCTGCGGCGTGGTGGGGGACGGCGGCTGCAACATCAGCCTTGGCACCTCCGGCACGGTGTTCATCACCAGTAAGCAGTTCCGGGTGGACAGCCGCAACGCCCTGCACAGCTTTGACCACGCCGACGGCGGGTATCACCTGATGGGGTGCATCCTCTCCGCCGCGTCCTGCAACAAATGGTGGATGGAGGAGATTCTCAAAACCGCCGACTTTGCGGGGGAGCAGACCCCCATCACCCCCGACTGCCTTGGCAAAAACGATGTGTATTTCCTTCCTTATTTAATGGGGGAGCGCAGCCCCCACAACGACCCCGCCGCCCGGGGCGCGTTTATCGGCCTGCGGATGGATTCCACCCGCGCTGACATGACGCAGGCGGTGCTGGAGGGCGTGGCCTTTGCCATCCGGGACTGTGTGGAAATTGCCCGGGCGCAGGGCATTGCCATCGGGCGCAGCCGGGTCTGCGGCGGCGGAGCCAGAAGCCCGCTGTGGCGGCAGATTCTTGCCAATGTGCTGGGCATTCCGCTGGAGCTGCCCCAGACCGAGCAGGGGCCCGGCTACGGCGGCGCCATGCTGGCGGCGGTGGGCTGCGGCGCCTACCCGGACGTGGCGGCCTGCGCCAAGGCGCTGACCAGTGTCAAAACCGTCACCGAGCCTGACCCGGCGCTGACTGCCGCCTATGAGGAAAAGTACAACCGCTGGCGTCAGCTGTATCCCGCGCTGAAAGGAGTCCGTCTATGAAAATTCATTCTGTATTCGACCCGGCCTTCAAGCGTTACGGCCATGTGGTGGAGGGCCTGTCCGACACTGTTTCGGCGCTGCTGGAGGCCCTGCAAAAGACCCCGCTGCCGGAGGGCACCGGCTATGTGCCGGAGGAGCCGCTGCTGCAAAGCCTGCCTGCGGCGGTGGAAATCAGCGAACACTGCTACGGCGGCATGCCGGTGCAGCTGGGCTGGTGCAACGGTCACAACACCAAATTGAACTGTCTGGAATACCACAGGGACAGCGAGTTCAATCTGGGCACAGAGGATTTCATTCTGCTGCTGGCCAGACAGGAGGAAATCAGCGACGGCAGGCTGGACACCTCGCGGGTGAGATCGTTCCGCGTCCCGGCGGGAAAGCTGGTGGAGGTCTACGCCACCACGCTGCACTACGCCCCCTGCCATGTGGACGCGGAGAAAGGCTTCCGGGTGCTGGTGGCGCTGCCCAAGGGCACCAACACCGAAAAGCCGGACATTACGCCGCTGACGGCGGAAGATCAGTACCTGTGGGCCTGCAACAAATGGCTGCTGGCCCATCCCGACAGCGCCGAGGCCGCCGCGGGGGCGGTTGCCGCGCTGGTGGGAGAAAATATTGACCTTGAAAAAGTATGAAGGAGAGGATTATCCATGCAAAACATTCCCCAAGTCAAACTGGGCATCATCGCGGTTTCCCGCGATTGTTTCCCCATCACGCTGTCCATTCACAGAAGGCAGGCCATCGCGGCACTGTGTACCAAACGGGGCCTGCCGGTGTACGAATGCCCTGTCACCGTGGAAAACGAAAAGGATATGCTGGATGCCGTTGCGGATGCCAGTTCCGCCGGCTGCAATGCGCTGACGGTTTTTCTGGGCAACTTCGGCCCCGAAACGCCGGAGACCCTCATCGCCAAATACTTTGACGGCCCCTGTATGTTTGTGGCCGCCGCCGAGGGCGACGGCGACATGATCAACGGCCGGGGCGACGCCTACTGCGGGATGCTCAACTGCTCCTACAATCTGGGGATGCGCCACCTCAAGGGCTATATTCCGGAATACCCTGTGGGTACCGCCGAGGAGCTGGCCGACAAGATGGCGGAGTTCATTCCCATTGCCCGCGCCATCATCGGTGTGAAAAATCTCAAGATCATCACCTTTGGCCCCCGCCCGCAGGACTTCTTTGCCTGCAACGCCCCCATCAAGGGCCTGTATGAGCTGGGCGTGGAGGTGGAGGAAAACTCCGAGCTGGATCTGCTGGTTTCCTATAAAGAACACGCCGATGACCCCCGCATTCCCGCCGTCTGCGCCGATATGTCCGCCGAGATGGGGGAGGGCAGGTATTACCCCGACCTGCTGGCCCGCATGGCACAGTTTGAGCTGACGCTGCTGGACTGGGCGGAAAAGCACAAGGGCAGCAAAAAGTATGTGGCCTTTGCCGACAAGTGCTGGCCCGCCTTCCCGTCCCAGTTCGGGTTTGAGCCCTGCTACGTCAACTCTCGCCTTGCCAGCCGGGGCATTCCCGTCTCCTGCGAGGTGGACATCTACGGCGCACTGTCGGAGTACATCGGTATCTGCGTGTCGGACGATACCGTCACCCTGCTGGACATCAACAACAGCGTGCCCAAGTACATTTATGAGGAAGATGAGATTGCCAAATACGGCTATCAGCTCACCGACACCTTCATGGGCTTCCACTGCGGCAACACCCCGTCCTGCAAGATGTGCGCCAGCCGCGCCGTGAAATACCAGCTGATTCAGCACCGCCTGCTGGAGCCTGCCGGCAGCGACCCGGACTTCACACGCGGTACGCTGGAGGGCGACATTGCCCCCTCGGACATCACCTTCTACCGGCTGCAGTGCGACAGTGAGGGCCAGCTCCGCGCCTACATCGCGCAGGGCGAGATCCTGCCTGTGGCCACCCGCAGCTTTGGCGGCATCGCCATCTTCGCCATCCCCGAAATGGGCCGTTTCTACCGTCATGTGCTGATTCAGAAGCGTTATCCGCATCACGGTGCGGTGGCCTTCGGCCATTACGGCAAAGCGCTGTTCGAGGTGTTCAAGTATCTGGGCATCGGCGACATTGCCTACAATCAGCCCAAGAGCCTGCCCTATCCCACCGAAAACCCCTGGGCGTGAGAGGCGACCGATATGGATTTACAGCAAACTTCCATCGGCCTTGAGCTTGGCTCCACCCGAATCAAGGCGGTGCTGATTGGCCCGGACTTTACGGTGCTGGCCCAGGGGGACCATCCATGGGAAAACAAGCTGGAAGACGGTTACTGGACCTACTCTCTGGAGGATGTCTGGGGCGGCGTTCAGGCGGCGTGGGCGGCGCTGGCAGCGGACGTGCAGAACAGGCTGGGCCAGCCGCTGACCACCACCGGGTGCCTTGGCATCTCCGCCATGATGCACGGGTATCTGCCCTTTGACAGGGACGGCAATCAGTTGGCGGCGTTCCGCACCTGGCGCAACACCACCACCGGCCCCGCCGCAGAGAAACTGAGCGCTCTGTTTGGCTGCAATATTCCCCAGCGTTGGAGCATCGCCCATCTGTATCAGGCGGTGCTCAACGGGGAAGAACACCTGCAAAGGCTGGATTTCCTCACCACGCTGGCGGGCTATGTGCATTGGCGGCTCACCGGCCAGAAGGTGCTGGGCGTGGGCGATGCCAGCGGGATGTTCCCCCTGCAAAACGGTCAGTACGACCCCGCCATGCTGGCGGCCTTCGGAGAACTGACCAAAGACCAGCCGTGGAAACTGTCAGACATTCTGCCCGCACCGCTGCCTGCAGGCGCAGCGGCAGGGAATCTGACCGCCGTGGGGGCCCGGCTGCTGGACCCCACCGGTGTTTTGCGGCCGGGGCTGTCCCTCTGCCCGCCGGAAGGCGATGCCGGCACCGGCATGACCGCCACCAACAGCGTGCATCCGGGTACCGGCAACATCAGCGCCGGCACCTCCATTTTCAGTATGGTGGTGCTGGACAAGCCGCTGTCCAGAGGCTACCCCGAAATCGACATGGTCACCACCCCGGACGGTGCGCCGGTGGCCATGATCCACTGCAACAACTGCACCAACGAGCTGAACGCATGGGCGTCCCTGTTCGGAGAATTGCTGACCGCTGCGGGAACTCCCATGGACGCGGGAAAGCTGTTCACGCTGCTGTTCCAAATAAGTCTTTCCGCCGATGCAGGCGCGGGCAGCCTGCTGCTGGTGAACTACCTCTCCGGCGAGGGCGTGACCCACTTTGACGCGGGCTGTCCGCTGCTGGTGCGCGGCCCCAAGGCGGCGCTGAGCCTTGCCAACTTTATGCGGGCTCAGATTTATTCCAGCTTTGCCACCCTCTGCCTTGGCATGGAGCTTTTGCGCACCGAGCAGGTGAACATGGAGCGCATGACCGGCCACGGCGGTCTGTTCAAGACCCCCGGCGTGACGCAGAAGTATCTGGCCGCCGCCATCGGCACACCGGTGACCTGTATGCAGACGGCGGGAGAGGGCGGGCCTTACGGCATGGCACTGCTGGCTGCCTATGCGAAGGAACCCGATGGCACACTGCCGGAGTTTTTGGCGGGCAGGGTCTTTGCTGATGCGGTTTCCACCACCGAACAGCCCGATGAAACCATCGCGGCGGGCTTTGCGGAATTCCTGCAAAACTACAAACAGGCGCTGCGTGTGGAGCGCACCGCCGTGGAGGTGCTGTGATGCTGGAGACACTCAAACAACAGGTCTATGAGGCCAACATGGAACTGCCCCGCCGTGGGCTGGTCACCTACACATGGGGCAATGTGTCCGGTATCGACCGGGCCAGCGGGCTGGTGGTCATCAAGCCCTCCGGCGTGGAGTATGAGGAACTGACCCTCGACAAGATGGTGGTTGTGGATTTGCAGACAGGAACCATCGTGGAAGGCTCTCTCAATCCCAGCAGCGATACAAAGACCCATCTGGAGCTGTACAAGGCTTTCCCGGCGCTGGGGGGTATCGTCCACACCCACAGCCCCTTCGCGGTGGCGTGGGCACAGGCCGGGAGGGACATTCCCTGCTACGGCACCACTCACGCGGACTATTTCTACGGCCCCGTTCCCTGCGCCCGGCATCTCACCGCCGCCGAGCTGGAGGAGGACTACGAGAAAAACACCGGCAAAGTCATCGTTGAGACATTCCAAAACCGGAACATCGATCCGGTGGCAGTGCCCGCTGTGATTTGTCACAGCCACGGCCCGTTCACATGGGGCAGGGACGCCGCGCAGGCGGTTTACCATGCGGTGGTACTGGAGGAGGTTGCCAAAATGGCGCTGTTCACCCGGCAAATCGACCCGGCTGCCGCCCCGGCCCCGCAATCCATGCAGGACAAGCATTATCTGCGCAAGCACGGCCCCAACGCCTATTACGGACAACGATAAGGAGGACAATGTATGACGCAAAAAGAACTGGAACTGACCAATGCCTACTGGCGTGCCACCAACTATCTGGCCGCCGGCCAGTTGTACCTGCTGGACAACCCCCTGCTGCGCCGCCCGCTGACCCGCGACGATGTGAAGAAGAAAATCGTCGGCCACTGGGGCACCGTGCCCGGCCAGAACTTTGTGTATGTGCATCTCAACCGCGTCATCAAGAAATATGACCAGGACCTGATTCTCATTTCCGGCCCCGGCCACGGCGGCAACTTCTTTGTGGCCAACGCCTATCTGGACGGCACCTACAGCGAAGTTTACCCCAACGTGAGCCGTGATGAGGAAGGCATGAAAAAGCTGTTCAAGCAGTTCTCCTTCCCCGGCGGCATCTCCAGCCATGTAGCGCCGGAGACCCCCGGCTCCATCAACGAGGGCGGCGAGTTGGGCTACTCCATCGCCCATGCCTTCGGCGCGGTGTTCGACAACCCCGACCTGATTGCCGCTGTCACCGTCGGCGACGGCGAGGCCGAGACCGGCCCGCTGGCCACCAGCTGGCAGTCCAACAAGTTCCTGAACCCGGCAGGGGACGGCGCGGTGCTGCCCATTCTGCACCTCAACGGCTACAAAATCAGCAACCCCACCGTGTTCGGCCGCATGACCCATGAGGAAATCGAGCATTTCTTCCTTGGCTGCTCCTGGAAGCCTCTGTTTGTGGAGGGCAACGACCCCATGACTATGCACGCCAAAATGGCGGACGTACTGGACGCGGCGGTGGAAGAGATTCACGACATCCAGCGCCGCGCCCGCGCCGGGGAGAAGCTGGAGCATATCCAGTGGCCCATGATCGTGCTGCGCACCCCCAAGGGCTGGACCGGCCCCAAGGTGGTGGACGGCAAGCCCATCGAGGGCACCTTCCGCGCCCATCAGGTGCCCATTGACATCACGCTGGGCACCCCCGATCAGGAACGCCATCTGAAAGAAATCGAGGAATGGCTGCGCAGCTACAAGCCGGAGGAGCTGTTTGACGAACAGGGCCGCCTGAATCCTGAACTGCAGGAGCTGGCCCCCACCGGCGACCGGCGTATCGCAGCCAACCCCCACGCCAACGGCGGCAAGCTGCTGCGCGACCTGCGCACCCCGGATTTCCGGGAGTATGCGGTGGACATTCCCGCCCCCGGCGCGGTGGAAAAGCAGGATATGATTGAATTGGGCGGCTACATCCGGGACGTGCTGAAGCTCAATGCCGACGCGAAGAACTTCCGTGTGTTCGGCCCCGACGAGACCATGTCCAACCGTCTGTACAAGTGCTTTGAGGCCACCAACCGGGACTGGAACTCCACCATGGTTCCCGGCGATGAGTTCCTCGCCAACGATGGCCGCATCATGGACTCCATGCTGTCAGAGCACATGTGCGAGGGCTGGCTGGAGGGCTACCTGCTCACTGGCCGCCACGGTTTCTTTGCCAGCTACGAGAGTTTTATCCGCGTGGTGGATTCCATGGTGGCGCAGCACGCCAAATGGCTCAAGGTGTGCAGCCAGCTTCCCTGGCGGCAGAGCATTGCCTCCCTCAACCTGATTCTCTCCTCCAACGTGTGGCAGCAGGACCACAACGGCTACACCCACCAGGACCCCGGTTTCCTCGACCACATCGCCAACAAAAAGGCCGACGTGGTGCGGCTGTACCTGCCGCCGGATACCAACTGCCTGCTGTCCTGCTTTGACCACTGCATCAAGAGCCGGGACTATGTGAACGTGCTGGTCACCTCCAAGCACCCCCGTCCCCAGTGGCTGACCATGGAGCAGGCGGTCAAGCACTGCACGCAGGGCATTGGCATCTGGGAATGGGCCTCCAACGACCAGGGCTGCGAGCCGGACATCATCATGGCCTGCTGCGGCGATACCCCCACGCTGGAAACGCTGGCTGCCGTCAGCATTCTGCGCAGGGAGCTGCCGGAGCTGAAGGTCCGCTGCATCAACGTGGTGGACCTGATGAAGCTGCAGCCCGCCGCCAAGCACCCCCATGGCCTGACCGATGCCGAGTACAACGCGCTGTTCACCAAGGACAAGCCCATCATCTTCGCGTTCCACGGCTATCCCACTCTGATCCACGAGCTGACCTACGAGCGCGCCAACCGCAACATTCATGTGCACGGCTATCAGGAGGAGGGCACCATCACCACGCCCTTCGATATGCGGGTGCAGAATGAGATCGACCGCTTCAATCTGGTGAAGAATGCCGTGTTGAATCTGCCGCAGCTGGGCAACAAGGGCGCGTACCTGATTCAGAAGATGAACGACAAGCTGGTGGAGCACAAGCAGTATATCCACGAGGTCGGTCAGGATCTGCCCGAAATCCGCGACTGGAAATGGAATGGCTAAACAAGGGAGATTCATAAACATTTTGTCTTTTCCAAAGAGGAGTTAAGATTTTTACGGTTTTGCATTTAAGAGCGAAGAAAAAAGTAAAGAGTTGCATAATCACAGACGAAGCGCTTCACCAAAAGGTGGGGCGCTTCGCCTTTTGAATCAACAAAATAGAGATTTTATTGTTTGGTTTTTATTTCAATCGATACAGAAAAAGTCTACATGGTCAACGGTTTTCAAAGAAATTTACAGGAATGCCAAGCAGAATGAGATGATTCGTTTTGCACTGTGAGTTTGCAGCCGGGCCGGGGATGATTCTTCTCTTTGGTGCCCTGCCGGTCTGAGAGGCGTTGGGGGAGTATCAGAATGGAAAGCTCCGGTCGGGACACGTACACTTGGTACGGCGAAAAATTACCCGCGAAAAAAACGCGAAGGAAATTTGATGTAAAATCGTGTCCTCGTGCAAAAATGATTTTCTATCGTTGAAAATTGCGATGGCGAAGTGTCCC
The DNA here is from genome assembly GCA_945830575.1 of uncultured Subdoligranulum sp. Taxonomy (GTDB): domain Bacteria; phylum Bacillota; class Clostridia; order Oscillospirales; family Ruminococcaceae; genus Gemmiger. Next base: position 15,448 of record CALZZE010000044.1, read on the forward strand.
ACACGTGTCCCGGAGGACACGAAACGGGATATTACGTGTCCCAAGTGTCCCGCACG
>CALZZE010000045.1 GCA_945830575.1 uncultured Subdoligranulum sp.
TCCTCTATTATACAGGAATCGGGGGCGTTTGAATAGGTTTTTTGACAAGCTGACCCGCCCCGGCCTGCTGGCCGGGGCGGGTTTCTGTTTAATGGAACTCTTCCAGAAACGCCTGCACCGAGCGGGTCATCTCCCGGGAGAAGTCCGAGTTGAACTTGCGGGCGCAGAACCGGCACATCCAGTCCTGCCAGTCCGCGTCCTCAGGGGCGAACATTTCCCGCAGCTCAGCGTCCTCCATGGGGCGGTAGGCGTCGGTGTGGACGATGTGGCAAAGCGCCTCCCGCCGGGGCTTGGGGCGGGCAAGCTGCTGGGCGGTGGGATAGCCGAACACCAGCATGGCCGCCGGGAACACCTTGTCCGGCAGGCCGAGAATGGCCTTCTGCTGTTCCCGGTTTTCCATGATATCCCCGATGTAACAGGAGCCGATGCCCAGACTCCACGCGGCGGTGACGGCGTTCTGCGCCGCAATGAGCGCATCGTCCACCGCCAGCAGCAGGTCCCCCACCCCCAGCGGGCGCGGGTCGGCCCCGGCGGCGCGGTAGGCATCGTGCCATTTCAGGGGGTCGGCGCAGAACACCAGCACCAGCGGCGCGGCGGCAATGAAGGGCTGATGGTCGCAGGAATCCGCCAGCTGCTGTTTTTTGGCCGGATCCTGCACGTCGATGATGGTATACAGCTGCTGGCAGCCCGCGGTGGGCGCCTCCGCCGCCGCCTGCAAAATGGCAAGGCGGTCGGCCTGCGCAATGGGCCGGTCGGTGAACACGCGGACGGATTTACGCTGCGCAAGCTGGCGCAGCATCTCATTTTCTGTGGGCATGGAAGGTCTCCTTTATGGGAACACCGCACAATTCACGGCTGACGCCTTACGCACCGCTTGGCGGGCTTAACGCCCGCCAGCCAGCAAAGCTGGCACGCTCGTTTGGTTGCAAGCCGCGCACGGCTTGCATTTGGTGCTCCCCATTTTCGCTTGCGCTCAAATGTGGCCCCACGCGCCAAAACCCAAAGCTCCGACGGCTGCGGCGCACCATCTGCGTCGCAAAAATGCTCGAGAATACACAAAGTATTCTCTGTGCTTTTTGCTTAGCAGCTGGTACACCTCGCTCGCCGTATCGGCACGTAGAATTATGCGGTGTTGCCTATGGTCTTTTTATCAGCATACCACAGACGCGGCGCAGGCGCAAGAGGGCGGTTTTTCATTGACACCGCCCCGTCAAAGTCCTATAATTGAACCAACAGAAAACAGGGGGATGAAACCGCATGAAAGTGACCTTACAACACGTGACCAAGCAGTTTCCCGGCCGGGGCAAGGGCGCCCGCGCCGTGACCGCCGTGAATGATTTTGACTTTACCCTGCCGGACGGCAAGCTGGTGGGGCTGCTGGGGCCTTCGGGCTGCGGCAAGTCCACCACGCTGAACCTGCTGTGCGGGCTGCTGAAACCTACCAGCGGCAAAATTTGCTTTGGGGATGAGGATGTGACCCAGCTGCCCGCCGAGCATCGCGGCGTGGGCATGGTGTTCCAGAATTACGCGCTGTACCCCCATCTGACGGTGCGGCAGAACATCCGGTTCCCGCTGGAAAACCTGCGCGGCAAAGACAAGCTGTCCAAGCCGGAGATGGAGCAGAGGGTGCGGGACGCCGCCGCGCTGGTGCAGCTGGAGGAGCTGCTGGACCGCAAGCCCAGCGAGCTGTCCGGCGGGCAGCAGCAGCGGGTGGCCATCGCCCGGGCGCTGGTGAAGACGCCCCGCGTGCTGCTGCTGGACGAGCCGCTGTCCAATCTGGACGCCCGGCTGCGTTTGCAGACCCGGGAGGAGATCCGCCGCATCCAGCGCAAGACACAGGTCACCACCATCTTTGTGACCCACGACCAGGAGGAGGCCATGAGCATCTCCGATGAGATCGTGGTGATGAAGGATGGCGTGGTGCAGCAGATCGGCCGCCCGCAGGAGGTCTATGACAGTCCCGTCAACCTGTTTGTGGCAAAATTCCTCGGCACACCGCCTATTCATTTGTTCCGGGGCGAGGTACACAACGGCCGTCTGCTGCTGGGCGGCGCGGCGGTGCTGGCGGTGCCCGGCGTGCCGGAAGGTCCCGTGACCGCCGCCGTGCGTCCCGAGGGCTTTGTGCTGGACGAGCAAGGCCCGCTGGCCTGCACGCTGAACGGCGTGGAGGTGATGGGCCGGGACATCTCGGTGGTGTGCCGCCACCCGGACTGCGAAAACACCGTCATCCGGGCCATCATCAGCGCGGAAAACACGGTGCCCGCTGGGGGCACGGTGCGGTTTGCCCTCAAGCCCCGCAAGGTGTTCCTGTTTGATGCGGACACCGAACGCCGCATCCCCTTTGAGGCGTAAAGGAGGCCGCCATGGAAAACAACCGCAAAGCGTGGCTGTACCTGCTGCCCGCCTTCCTGTTTCTGGGGGCGTTCCTGGTCTACCCGCTCATTGATGTGTTCCTTTATTCCTTTGAGGAATGTTACAACTTTGCCTCCCAGACCTATCAGGGGGTGGGGCTGTACAACTATTCCTATGTTCTGCACGACCCCTACTTTTTGCAGGCGGTGAAAAACACCGTGCTGCTGGTGGTCATCACGGTGCCGGTGTCCACCGGGCTGGCGCTGGCGCTGTCGGTGGGGTTAAGCTCCATTGAAAAGCTGCGGGAGCTGTTCCAGACCATCTACTTTCTGCCCTACGTCACCAACACGCTGGCGGTGGGGCTGGTGTTTATGATTTTGTTCAAAAAAACGCCCTACACCGACGGTCTCATCAACCTGCTGCTGCACCTGTTCGGCGGGCCGACGGTGGACTTCATCGCGGGGCCTTACTGGGCCAAAATGCTGGTGCTGTGCATCTACACGGTGTGGGTCGTCATGCCCTTCAAGGTGCTGATTCTAACCAGCGCGCTGGCCTCGGTGAATCCCATGTACTACAACGCCGCCCGGGTGGACGGCACGCCCCAGTGGCGGGTGTTCACCAGAATCACGCTGCCCATGATCTCCCCCACAGTATTCTACCTCATCATCACCGGCTTCATCGGGGCATTCAAGGCGTACAGCGACGCGGTGGCCCTGTTCGGCGTGGACCTGAACGCCGCAGGCATGAACACCATCGTGGGCTATGTGTACGATATGCTGTACGGCAACAGCGGCGGCTACCCCTCCTACGCCTCGGCGGCGGCCATTCTGCTGTTTGCCATCGTGCTGACCATCACCTGCATCAACATGCTGGTGAGCCGAAAGCACGTACATTACGTGTAAGGAGGGCGCTATGGACTACGAAAAGCTGGAAAAACGTGCCGCCGCCCGCAAACGGGTGACCCGGGCCGTCACCTACGCGCTGCTGGCGGTGTGGGCGCTGGTGGTGCTGTTCCCCTTCTACTGGATGGTGCTCACCTCGGTGAAAAGCTACGGCGCGTACAATTCCGAGTACATTCCCCAGCTGTTCACCCTCTCCCCCACGCTGCAAAATTACCGGGATGCCTTCACGGCGGTGCCGCTGGCGCGGTATTTTGCCAACACGGTGGTGTTCACGCTGCTCACCACCGGGCTGATGCTGGTGGTGACGGTGCTGGCCGCCTTCGCCTTTGCCCGGCTGGAGTTCCGGGGAAAAGACCTCGTGTTCACGCTGTTTTTATCGCTGATGATGATTCCCAACGAGCTGGTGGTCATCACCAACTTTGTCACCATCACCAACGCGGGGCTGCGCAACACCTTTGTGGGCCTCATTCTGCCCTCCGTCACCTCGGTGTTTTACATTTACCTGCTGCGGGAGAGCTTTGCCCAGGTGCCCAACGAGCTGTACTACGCCGCCAAGGTGGACGGCACCTCGGATTTACGGTATCTGTGGCGGGTGCTGCTGCCCATCTGCCGCCCCACGCTGGTGACCATCACCATCCTGAAAGTCATCGAGTGCTGGAATTCCTACGTGTGGCCGCGGCTCATCACCGACGACCAGAACTATTTTCTGGTGTCCAACGGCATTCAGGAGATTCGGGAGAACGGCTTCGGCCGGGAGAACATCCCCGCCATGATGGCGGCGGTGGTGGTCATCTCGGTGCCGCTCATCGTGCTGTTCCTGCTGTTCCGCAAAAAAATCATGGCCGGCGTGGCGAGAGGAGGCACCAAAGGATGAAACGCTTGTTTGCGCTGCTGCTGGCCGGGTGCCTTGTGCTGTGCGGCTGCCACGGTTCCCGGGAGCAGATCGCCTTCGCGGTGCCGGAGACCTTTGATGACACCCGGGACTATGAGATCACCTTCTGGGCGAAAAACGACACCAACAAAAATCAGGTGGCCATCTATGAGCAGTCCATCGAGGATTTTGAGGCGCTGTACCCCAATATCCACGTGAATCTGCGGCTGTACACCGACTACGGCAAAATCTACAACGACGTCATCACCAACATTGCCACGGGCACCACCCCCAACGTGTGCATCACCTACCCGGATCACATCGCCACCTACCTGACCGGCTCCAACTGCGTGGCCCCGCTGGACGCGTTGTTTGCCGATGATAAGTACGGCTTCGGCGGCAGCGAGCTGCGGTATGACGGGCCGGACGCGGAGGAGATGATCCCCCAGTTTTTGCAGGAGTGCGCCTTTGGCGGCGCGCACTACGCCATCCCGTACATGCGCTCCACCGAGGCCTGCTACGTGAACAAGACCTACGTGGAGGCGCTGGGCTACCAAGTGCCCGACGTATTGACCTGGGATTTTGTGTGGGAGGTGAGCGAGGCCGCCACCGCCAAAAACGCCGACGGCACCTACAAGGTGAACGGGCAGAATGTGCTCATTCCGTTTTTGTACAAGTCCACCGACAACATGATGATCCAGCTGCTGGCGCAGGCCGGGGCAGGGTACTCCACCGCCAACGGGGACATTCAGCTGTTCAACGACACCACCCGGGAGATTTTGCAGACCGTGGCGCTGCACACCAAATCCGGGGCGTTTTCCACCTTCAAGATTTCCGGGTATCCTGCCAACTTCCTCAACGCGGGGCAGTGCATTTTCGCGGTGGATTCCACCGCCGGCTCCACATGGATGGGCAGCGATGCGCCGCTGGTGGACATTGCCCGCGAAAAGCTGGTGCAGTTTGAGACGGAAGTACGGATGATCCCCCAGCTGGACCCGGACAACCCCAAAATGATCTCGCAGGGGCCATCGGTGTGCGTCTTTAACAAGGACGACCCGCAGGAGGTGCTGGCGTCCTGGATGTTCGCCCAATACCTGCTCACCAACGAGGTGCAGATCGCCTACGCCCAGACCGAGGGCTATGTGCCGGTGACCGCCAAGGCGCAGAATTCGGCGGCGTATCAGGACTACCTTGCCCGCGAGGGAGAGGACAACGAGACCCACTACGCGGTGAAGCTGCAGGCCAGCAAGCTGCTGCTGGAGCACACCGGCGACACCTTTGTGACAGCGGTGTTCAACGGCTCCGCCTCGCTGCGCAACGCGGCGGGTCAGCTCATTGAGGACACCACCAAGGCCACCCGCCGCAAGCAGACGGTGGACGACGCCTTCATCGATTCGCTGTACAGTGAGATGACCTCGCTGTACCGGCTGGATCAGGTGAGCGCCGGAGGCGGCAAGGCCGACCTTGGCCCGCTGCCCGGCACCGCCAAAGCGCTGCTGGGCACGCTGGCGGCGGCGTGGGTGTTCATCGGGCTGTACCTGCTGTGGGACCGCCGCAAACGGAAATGATAGAAGGCAACATCCGGCACGACCTGCAAATCGTGCCGGGTGTTCTGTTTGTCAAAGAACCCTGTTTTGGATTTACAATGAATATAATCACTGGTTTGTAGGGGCGGGACAGCCCGCAAGGGTGCCCTGCAGTCCCGCCCGTGGTGCTTCGCCATACCAACAACATTGTTGCAAGGCCACCTTTCGCGGGCGTGGCATGCCTCGCCCCTACGAATGATGGCAGGGTTTTTCGTGATGATCGGACTTTTTTGACAGTCTGTTATGGTTCGATGACGGGCGGAATGAAGTTCTCGAGGGCGCCGCACAGATTGGGGTGGTGGATGACAAAGTGGATGGCCGGCGCTTTGTTTTTGGACACCATGGCCCACCTGCCCTCATGCATGATGATTTGCAGATTGCGGAAAGGCTGACCCTTGGTGAGCACCAGCGTGTAGCCGGGATGGCTTGCCTCAAACTGCCGGGTCTGGGCCAGATGGAACGGACAGCACGGTGGCTTTCACAAAGGCCCCCGGTGTGAACCGGGGGCCGGCGCATAGTTCAATCGTTTTCCGTCAGCCGCCAAGCCCCAACAGAGAGGCAATGCGCTGGAAGAAGTTGGCAAATTGTTCCGGCTCCCCTTCCTCTGTCAGGGCGGTCTCCGGGGAGGCGGTCTCGGGGGTCGCGGTTTCCGGCGTGGCCGTTTCGGGAGTGGCCGTTTCGGGAGTGGCTGTTTCGGGAGTGGCTGTTTCGGGGGTCGCGGTCTCGGGCGTCGCTGTCTCGGGGGTGGCGATTTCCCCGTTCACCGTCACCACGCAGACGGCGGTGTGCCCGTCCGCGCTGGCTGTGATGCGCACCGTGCCGGGGGCTTTGGCCCGCACCGTGCCGTCGGCGTCCACTGTGGCCACCGCGTCATCCTCGCTGGCAAAGGCCACGGTCTGGCCCAGCGCGGGCCACACGGCGGCATCCAGCTTCATCCGCTGGCCTGGCTCCAGCCGGACGGCGGCGCTGCTCAGCGAGATGCTCTGCACCGCCTGCCCCACCGTCACCCGGCACTCCGCCGCAAGGCTGGAACCGGGCAGGCTGGCCCGCACCACCGTCTCGCCGTCCGCCACGGCGGTGACAAGGCCGTTTTCATCCACCGCCGCCACGGCGGGGTCGTCACTCATGTACGCCACGGTCAGCGGGCTGTTGGCGCCCTCCAGCACCGTGTTCAGCGGCGCGGTGTCCCCGGGCTGGAGCAGCAGCGCCGTCTCGGTTTTCAGGCCGGTGGCGTAGTCCCAGACGTTCACCAGAAGCACCTGCTCATAGTCCAGCGCCGGGCAGCTGACCGTGACGGCGGTCTGCCCCACGCTCTTGGCGGTGAGGGTGCCGTCCCCGCTCACCGACGCCACCTCCGGTGCCTCGGAGGTGAACCGGAACGCCGCCTCTCCGCCGGATTCCTGCACCAGCAGCAGCACCGTCATCAAATCCTCGCCGCTCAAATCAGGGCCGGCGTACTCGGCCAGATCGGCCAGCGTCAGCGTGGTGCCGGGGACCATATCCACCTGCGCGGGCAGCGTCACGTCCTGCGCCGTGCATCCGCACAGCGCCACGCAAAGTGCGGTCAGCAAAAGAACCAGCGTCAAAAGTTTTTGTTTCATGGTCACCCCTCCGGAATTTGTCGAATGATTACCTTAATGATACCGCACAAATCCTCCGGTTTCAAGTGCAAAGCGGCAAATTTTACACTGCTTTTGCCGGAATCAGACCGAAAAAGCGTTTTCTTTGCCGCCTGTTTGTGGTATAATAATAGCGTATAACCATAAAGTGGGGAGGTGTGGCTGTTGCTGCGTGCAACGCTTCTGGGCTGCGGCGCGACCCGGCCTTTGCCGGAACGGGCGCTGGCCGCGCTGGCGCTGACCGTAGGCGGCAGCACCGTCCTGCTGGACTGCGGCGAGGGCACCCAGACCGCACTGGCCCGTCACGGGGTCAGCCCCTACCGGGTGGACGCCATCCTGCTGACCCACTATCACGGGGACCACATTTTTGGCCTGCCGGGGCTGTTACAGACCATGGCGGGGCTGGGCCGCACCGCGCCGCTGCTGCTGGCGGGGCCTGCCGGGCTGGAAACGCTGGCCGGTGCGCTGGCCGTGCTGGCCGGGCCGCTGCCCTTCCCGGTGGAGCTGGCGGAATTTCCCGACTGCCGGGGCACCCTGTCCGCCGGGCTGATGCAGGCGGAGGCGTTCCCCTTGCGGCATCGCGCTCCCTGCTGCGGCTACCGGCTGACGCTGCCCCGGGCGGGACGGTTCGACCCCGGCCGCGCCCGGGCGCTGGGCATCCCGGTGGCGCTGTGGAAGCGGCTGCAAAAGGGTGAAACGGTGGACGGCTTTGCGCCGGAACAGGTCATCGGCCCCGCCCGCCGGGGTCTGACGGTGGTGTACGGGACCGACACTGCCCCCTGCCCCGCCCTGCGCAGCGCCGCCCAGAACGCCGACCTGCTGTGCATGGACGCCACCTACGCCGACGACGCCGACCTGCCCAAAGCAAAACTGTACGGCCACTCCACCTGCACGCAGGCGGGGCAGCTGGCCGCCGCTGCGGGGGTGCGCCGCCTGTGGCTGACCCATTACAGCGCCGCCGTCACCGACCCGGAACCGGGTCTTTCCGCTGCCCGCGCCGCCTTTGCGGCCGCCGAGGCAGGCTTTGACGGCAAAACACTGGAACTGACCTTTGACGAGGAATGAATTTTTGAAAAAGAATCTGCTGTTTACGCTGGCGGTGCTGGCGGCGGCGGGACTGCTGTTTGTGCTGTCCCGCCTGACGCTGGTCAGCACCGGCGGCGGGCCTGCCGCGGTGCTGACCTACGGCGACCCCCAGACCACCCTGACCTTTGACCTTTCCAAGGACGGTGTCTATGATGTGGACACCGGCGAATACACCATCCATCTGCGGGTGGAGGACGGCACCATCGCCTTTGTGGACAGTCCCTGCCCCGACCATCTGTGCGAGGGGTTCGGCAGGCTGAAGGCCCAGGGCGACTGGGCCGCCTGCATGCCCGCCCGCGCCAGTCTGACCATACAGTAAGGAGGGCCTATGAAACCGACCTTCAAGCAAGTGACCAAGACCCGCTACGTCCAGCTTGTGAGCGAACTGGCGGCGGAAATTTTTGTGCAGCATTACACCAGACTGACCCCAAAGGTGGCCGCTGCGCTGGCGGAAAAATACCAGAGCGACGACCTGACCGACGAGGAGATCCACAGCGGTGTGGTGAACTACTTTCTGATTTATCTGGGCAGCGACCCGGTGGGCTACTTTGCGCTGGACCTTGGCCCCGCGGGGGCGGTGTGCCTGTCCCGCCTGTTTTTGAAAGAAAAAGCCCGCGGACAGGGCATCGGCCGGGCGGTGGCCGCCTACGCCCAGAAGCTGGCGGAGGGGGACGGCCGCAGCCGCCTGTATCTGAAGGTTTGGGCCAAAGACCTGAAAGCCGCCGAATTCTGCAAAAAATGCCGGTTCCGGCCGGCGGGCACCGAGCCCGTGGAGGTGCTGCCCGGCACCACGCTGGAGCTGACCACCTGGGAAAAACTTTGGAGATGACGCCATGAAACTGTTACATCTGGCCGACCTGCATCTGGGCAAACGGCTCAACGGGTTTGACCTGTTGGAGGACCAGCGCCATGTGCTGGAACAAACGGTGCAGCTGTGCGATACCCACGGCGTTAACACGGTGGTGCTGGCGGGCGATTTGTACGATTCCAGCGTGCCCACCGCCGCCGCATCGGCGCTGCTGAGTTGGTTTTTGACCGAGCTGGCCGCCCGCGGCATCGTGGTGGTGGCCATCGCCGGCAACCACGACAGCGCCCGGCGGCTGGACTACGGCGCCAAATTGCTGGCCCGGCAGGGGGTGCACATTGCCGCCCGGTTTGACGGCGTGCCCGCCCGGGTGATGCTCCACGACCGGTACGGGGCGGTGGAGTTCACGCTGCTGCCCTTTGTGCGCACCGCCGCCGTGCAGCGCGCCCTGCCGGAGGCCGACATCACGGATTACGCCTCCGCCGTCACCGCGGTTCTGGATTCGGTGCCGGTGTTCTCGGGGCGGCGGGTGCTGGTGGCCCATCAGCTGGTCACCGGCAGCGGACAGGCACCCTCGCCGGGCGGCAGCGAGACCGGGCTGTCCGGCGAAAACGCCGACCTGACCGTGGACGCCGCCCTGCTGGAAGGCTACAGCTATGTGGCGCTGGGCCACATCCACCGCCCCCAGCGGGCCGGGGCGGACACCATCCGGTACGCCGGTTCGCCGCTGTGCTATCATCTGGACGAGTGCGGCGCGGAAAAGAGCGCTGTGCTGTTGAATCTTGGCCGCCGGGGCGTGGAGGACATGCAGCTGCTGCCCCTTGTTCCCCGCCGCGCCATGCGCCACCTGACCGGGCCGCTGGAAAAGCTCACCGCCCATCCGGTGGACACGCAGGATTACATTTGGGCCACCCTCACCGACGAAACGCCGCTGCCCGACGCGCTGGCGCTGCTGCGGGCGGTCTACCCCAACACCATGAAGCTGGAATACGCCTGCCCGCCGGGGCGGGCTGTTTCCGATGCCGTCCCGCTAGGCAAGCCCCTTGAGGAGCTGTTCGGTGACTTTTTCGCCATGCAGAACGGACGCGGCATGACCGACACGGAGCGCCGCGCTCTGCAGGCGCTCCGGCAAAACCGAAAGGAGGCCGAGTGATGAAACCGCAGCGTTTGACCCTTTGCGCCTTCGGCCCCTATGCGGGCGTCACCACGCTGGACTTTTCCGCCTTCGGGGACCGGGGGCTGTTCCTCATCACGGGGGACACCGGCGCGGGCAAGACCGCGCTGTTTGACGCCATCACCTTTGCGCTGTACGGCGTGGCCGCCGGGCGGGACCGCCGCCCCGCCATGCTGCGCAGCGACTACGCGCCGCCGGACGCCGAGACCTTTGTGGAGCTGGTGTTCACCCATCAGGAGCAGCCCGTCACGGTGCGCCGCTGGCCGGAGCAGGGTCGCCCTGCCCGGGCGGAGCTGGTGCGGGAAAACCAGCCCATCCTCAACGGCGACGCGGAAGTGACCGCCGCCGTCACCGAACTGCTGGGTCTGGACGCAGCGCAGTTCGTGCAGGTGTCGCTGCTGGCGCAGAATGACTGCACCCGGCTGCTGTATGCCTCGGGGAGCGAGCGGGACGCCGTTTTGCGGCAGCTGTTCGGCACCCGCGATCTGCAGCGTCTGGGGCAGGACGCCGCCGCCAAACGGCAGGAGGCGCAGGCCAAGCGGGAACGCGCCGCCGACAAGGTGCTGCTGCATCTGAGCGCTCTCACCGCCGACAGCGAGGAGCTGGCCGGGCTGCAAAAGGACGCCGACCCGGAGCAGGCCGGCCGTGCGCTGGCGCTGGCCGGGGCGCTGCTGGAGGAGGACGAAAAGGCGGAGCAGGAGCTGAGCGCCACGCTGGAGATGCTGGACAAAAAAATTGCCGCCGGGCAGACCGGCATGGGCATCGCGCAGGCGCGGGCCGTCCAGCGGCAGCAGCTGGCCGCGGCGCAGGCCGCCGCCGCCCACGCCGCCGAGGTGGAGACCCAGACCGCCGGGGCGCTGCACGCCTTGCAGGCGCAGGCCGCCGCACTGGAGGAAAACCAGCAGAAAAACCAGACCACCCGCACCCAGCTGGGCGCTCCGGAGGAGGAAGCGGCCCGGCTGGACGGGGAAATTGAACAGAACAAGGCGCTGCGGGAGCTGTGCGAGAGCCTGCTGGCCATGGTGGACGAGGCCGACGAGGCCGACCGGGCCGCCGCGGCCGCGCAGGAGCAGTACAAGGCCGCCCAGAGCAAGCTGGATGCGGCGGAGGAGCGGTTCTCCACCATGCAGCGGGAGCTGAACGCCAACCGGGCGGGTCTGCTGGCGCAGGAATTGAAGGCCGGCAAGCCCTGCCCCGTGTGCGGCAGCACCCGGCACCCCAAGGCGGCGGTGCTGCCCAAAGACCATGTGACCGAGGCCCAGCTGGAGGAATGTGAGCAGACGCTGCGCACCGTGCGGCGCACCGCCGATGCCGCCAGCCGCGCCGCCGGGGAGCAGGTGGCCCGGGCCGCCGCGCTGAAGGAGAGCCTGACCAAGGACAGCAACGGCTTTTTCGCCCGCCGGGGCAGCCTGTACACCGGCAAAAAGGCGGAGTTCCTCACCCGGCCGCAGCTGGCGACAGCGCTGGCCGCCCAGCACAGCGGGCTGGACAAGGATTTGAAGGAGTTGCAGGGCCAGCACCTGAAAGCCCGCCAGCAGTCCGACCGGTTTGCCATGCTGGTGCGGCAGGCGGAGGCCATGAAGCGGCAAAAGGAGGAGCTGGACAAGCAGATTTTTGCCGCCGCGACCCGGTTCAACAACGCGCAGGCCGGCCGTGCCGCCGCCGACGCGCAGGTGCAGGCCATCCTGGACGCGATGCCCCGCCGGGACGACCCGGAGGCCATCCCCAAGCTGGAGGCGGCCATCCGCACCCTGCAGGAGGACCGGGCGGAGACGCTGGCGCTGCGGGATGCCGCCGCGGCCCGGCTGCAAACCAACCGTACCGCCCGTGACGGACTGAAAAAGGCCATCCGCGCCCACCGCGCCGCCGTGGAGCAGTGCGTGCTGTGGGAGAACCTGTCCGGCACCATCAACGGCACACGGGAGGGCGCCGCCCCGCTGGCCTTTGAACAGTATGTACAGACGATGTATTTTGACGAGGTGCTGGCCGCCGCCAACCGGCGTCTGGCCCCCATGACCGACGGGCAGTACACGCTGCACCGCCGGGAGCAGGACCCGGCCATGGCGCTGGAGGTACTGGACGCCTACACCGGCAAGATCCGCCCGGTGGGCAGCCTGTCGGGCGGCGAGAGCTTTACGGCGGCGCTGTGTCTGGCACTGGGCCTGTCGGACACCATCCGGCAGGGCGCAGAGGGCGCCGCCATCGAGACACTGTTCATTGACGAGGGGTTCGGCAGTCTGGACGCCCACAGTCTGGAAAAGGCGCTGGATACGCTGAACACGCTGGCGGACAGCGACAAGCTCATCGGCGTCATCAGCCACGTGGAGGCGCTGCAAAACCGCCTTCCCCGGCAGATTCGCGTCACCAAGACCCGTGCGGGCAGCCGTGCGGAACTGGAAACACCATAAGGAGGTCCCATGTCCTTGCTGGAACAACAGCTTTCCGCCGCCGCAGCCGCCAGCTATCCCCTGCACATGCCGGGGCATAAGCGGCGGATGCAGCCCGCCCCCGGGCTGGGGTGCGCCGCGTGGGACACCACCGAGACCGCCGCCACCGACGACCTGCATGAGGCGGAGGGGATTCTGGGCGACGCCATGGGCCGCACCGCCGCGCTGTGCGGCGCGGCGCGCAGCTGGTATCTGGTGAACGGCAGCACGGTGGGACTGTTGGCGGGCATCCGGGCGCTGGCCCCCCGGGGCAGCGAGATTCTGGCTGCCCGCAACTGCCACAAGGCGGTGTACCACGCCATCGAGCTGGGGGGCCTCACTGCCCACTGGCTGGTGCCCCCCGTGGACGCGGCCTTCGGCGTGTACGGCAGCATCGCCCCGGCGGCGGTGGAGGCGGCGCTGGCCGCCCACCCCGGGGTGCGGTGCGTGGTGCTCACCTCCCCCACCTATGAGGGGGTTTTGTCCGATATTGCGTCCATTTCCGCCATCTGCCACCGCCATGGCGTGCCGCTGCTGGTGGACGAGGCCCACGGCGCGCATCTGCTGCCGCTGGCCGTTTCCCACGGCTGGCAGGGCGGTGCGGTGGCGGGTGGCGCGGACCTTGTGGTGCAGAGCGCCCACAAGACGCTGCCCAGCCTGACCCAGACCGCGCTGCTGCACTGGAACGGCGGGCCGCTGGCCGACCCGGAGGAGGTGGAGCGGCAGCTGGATGTGTTTGAGACCAGCTCCCCCAGCTATCCGCTGATGGCCTCGCTGGACGGCTGCACCGGGCTGCTGGCCGCGCAGGGAGACGCTCTGTTTGCCGCGTGGCGTGCCCGGCTGAACCGCTTTTTTGCGGCGGCGGAGCGCTGGCGGCACATCCGGCTGCTCTGCCACGGGCGGGACAGTGTGCAAAACCATCCGCTGTTTTTCGGCTTTGACGACAGCAAGCTGCTGCTGGACATCGGGCAGGAGGGCGCGGCGTTTCTGCGTGCCAACGGCTTTGAGCCGGAGATGGTCTGCGGGCAGAATCTGCTGGCCATGACCAGCCCCTGTGACGAGGACGCCGCCTTTGAACGGCTGGCCGCGCTGCTGACGGATTACGACGCCGCGCTGCCCGGCCGCTCCCCCGCACTGCCGGGCACGCTGCCCCTGCCTGGGCGGGCGGTGTGTACCATCGAGGCGGCGCTGCTGCGCCCCTTTGCGGACATCCCGCTGGCGCAGGCCGCCGGGCGCACCGCCGCCGAGTATGTGTGGGCCTACCCGCCGGGGGTGCCGCTGTTGGCTCCCGGCGAGGAAGTGACGCCGGACTTTGTGGCCGCCGCCGGAACGCTGGCGGCCTCCGGCACCCGGCTGCGCCACACGGGATGCAAAAATTCCGCGATGGTACGTGCTGCAACCTGAAGTTTGCAGCAATTTCTTGCAATGCAACAGCAAATTGGTAGTGTTTTCCTCCTGCCCGGTGTATGGTGAAGCCATTCCAAACGACAGGAGGATTTTACAATGGAACAACACGAGGAACTGACCATGAACACCACACCCGCTTTCGCGGACAATCTGGCCCTGCTGCGCGCCAACCACAATATGACGCAGGAACAGCTGGCTGAGCGGCTGGGCGTCAGCCGCCAGAGCGTGAGCAAATGGGAGTCCGGCGTCTGCCTGCCGGAGCTTGCCACGCTGGATACCCTGTGTGGGATGTTTGACTGCACGCTGGACAATCTTTTGCGGGGCAGCGTGGCGCAGGCCGATCTGGCCGCGCTGGAAGCCTACGATGCGGGCTGGAACCGCTTTGCCAAGGCCATCACCTTCGGCACCGCCATGGTGCTGCTGGGGGTGGCGGCCTCCGGGTTCGCGATGGCCTTCGGGCTGAGGGAACGCACCGCCGGGGTGGTGATGTTCCTCTTCCTGATTGTGGGGGTGGTGTGCCTTATTGCCAGCGGCATCCAGTTTGAAGCCTTCTCCAAAAAGAATCCCGCCGCCGCGGTGGTCTACCCGGAAAGCCGCCGCGCCCTCTTTGACGAGCGGTTCCCCTGGTACATGGCCGGCGGCGTGGGCGGTATTCTGGCCGATGTGGCGCTGATGATGCTGCTGACCCAATGGATGGACGACATAACGGCAGGCAGCGTGTTCATGCTGATTCTGACCGTCTGTGTGTCGGTGCTGATGTGGGCCGGCATGCAGCGGGGCAAGCTGGATGAGCCGGACGAGGCCCGCCGCAAGCAGGATGATCCGGACTACGCCCGCCGTCAGGAGAGCGTGGGACGCATCGCCGGGGTGCTGTGGATTTTGGCGGTGGCGGTGTTCCTTGTGTGGAGCTTCCTGTTTGACGCATGGAAGATCAGCTGGCTGACCTTTGTGGTGGCGGGCCTGCTCACCGGCGCGGTGGGCGCGGCCTTCAGCCGGGAAGGCGACGATTAAAACAGCAAAAGTGCCTGCCCCGTGGGGCAGGCACCTCAGTTTGTCGAAAAACCTCAATTTGCGTTTGTAGGGGGCGGCGTCCTCGACGCCCCGTGGTGCGTTGCCAAACAAGAGACATCGTTGTAAGGCCACCTTTTTCGGGCGGGACATG
>CALZZE010000046.1 GCA_945830575.1 uncultured Subdoligranulum sp.
TCGGCCAAACGGTATCAAATCCTTGCCAGTAACTCAGACGGGGTAAATGCCACCACCTTGCTTTGGGCAAAATCCCGCACATTCCGTGTAATAATATAATCAGCGTGAATCCGCTCTGCCGTCACGCTTTGGACCGCATCCTCAAAATCCTTCCAGTTCAATTCTGCGGCATGAGCCAAATCCGACACACTCAAGTCGGCAAACCGAAAAATCAGGCTCAGTTTCTGGTAAACCTCCTCGATTTTATCCGGTGTGAGCTGTTTGCGCATAATATACACCAGATTAGCAAACGTCAGCGCAGATACATAGCCGGTGGCCTTGTCTGTTTCGCAGAGTTTCCAAATCAACGCAGATTCTTTCACATAATCCGCACGGTTGAGAAGGACATCCAGAAGGATATTGGCATCAATCAGCAATACCATACTTTTCCATCAGCCTTTCCGATTTCGCCTCATCCAAATCGTATTCCTCTTTCAGGATTCCCGTCAGAGAATCCGTCAGATAAGACACCGCCGCATCCTTCGGGATAAAGCGCCCCACTTCGCGCCCATTCTTGGTGACGATTACTTCCTGCCCGGACATTACAAGATTCAGATATCGTCCAAAGTTGTTCTGCATTTCTGTCGCAGTCGCTGTTGCAGCAATCATGGCAAAGCCCTCCTTAGCTAATTTTATTATATGATATTTTAGCTAATTTGTCAATCCGGTATACAGACCGGGAACAGAATTCTCCAAACCGAAAACACGTCCCCGCCCCTCTCTATGCGATGGCCGGAGAGGGGGCAGTGGTATTACTGGCGATATCTAACATTTCCATGCCGGTTTCGGATTCTGATAATTTGCCTTATGAGAAAGTCGGCAAAAACGAGCCCGTGTGCATTGCAGACGAGGTTCCGTTTGACATTCCCGATACTTGGGAATGGGTTCGATTAGGAGAAATTTATCAGCACAATACCGGTAAAGCTTTGAATGCGTCTAATCGTTCTGGCGAGTTACTCACATACATTACTACGTCCAATCTTTACTGGAACAGGTTTGAAATTGATTCTCTACGAGAAATGTACTGCGACCAAGGGCGATCTGCTTGTTTGTGAGGGTGGAGATATTGGGCGAGCCGCAATCTGGCCGTATGACACAGATATTAGGATACAAAACCATATCCACAGGCTGCGTTCGTATTCTGAAATATGTACCGAATACTATTACTACATCTTTTTCCTTTACAAGCACACAGGGTGGATTGGCGGAAAAGGTATTGGCATCCAGGGACTGTCTGCAAACGCTTTACACTCTTTGTTGTTCCCACTACCACCGCTATCTGAACAGCACCGAATTGTTACCAAGATACCGCAAACCCGTTGTCGCTTCCAGCCGGTGCTGTTTGATTCGACTGGCACAAGGCGGAATTTCCCGCCCCGGTGCAGGCGATCTGCCAGCAGCATGTGCCGGGAAGACACCGCACCGATGACGTTCACCCGCTCATCGGCAGGCAGGGAGGAGCGAATCAGTTGTATCTCGCCGGAGTACCGCCCATACAGCGCGTTGTCCATCGTGATGGCGCCGTGCGGCCGGGGCTGTGCCGGGGCGGGCGCAACCTCCCGGCCCGGTTCGGCATACTGGCGGGATTCCTGAAAGCGCACCAGCCAACTGGGGCTGTCAGGGCGACAGGTAAAGGGCACACCATACAGGTGGCGGTATCCTTCGGCCAGCGTGCAGGGAATGTCGGTTTCCCCGGTTTCGCACCAGCGGAGGATTCTCTGCTGCTCGGCGGCGCTCACGCCGGGGTCGCCCGCAAACACCCCGTCCAGCCCAAACCGCTCCACCAAATCCACAAAAGCCGCGCCGGGCGCAGCCTGCCGGTGTGCCTACAGCGTGGGCAGACCTGCGAACACCGGGCCGCGCAGCTCGCAGTCCCCGGGCACAAATCCCAGCACCTGCAAGCCTGCGGCGTGAAGCGCATCGGTGCTTTCCTGTAAAAACGCCTTGTCCAATCCCGTCTCCGGGCGGGGGTAAAAATTGTGCATGGCCATCACCTGCGGCCCGGCAGCGGCAATTCTTGCCGCGTCCGCCGCGGTGACAGTGGAGGCGTTCACGGCCACCGGCAGTTTTGCAGCTAACGCACAGATTTCCTCCACGGTGAAGCCATCGTCAATTCGCAGGCCCCACAGATGCAGCGCCTTTGCCAGCGCCGCCGCGTCCGCTGCGCAGATCTGAAAGCTGCCAACGGGGAGACCATTGCCACCTCTGAGGTGTATTCTTCTGAGGCCTCCAGCCATAAGGGCATCGAAAGCGTCAAGGGTAATGCCCCCATCGCACATCTGCAAATGCCCGGCGAGGAGGCCGTCAACCCCCGTTTCGTGGTGTACCACGACAAGGCGGACAAGCCGCGCTTTTACCTCACCGCCAAAAACGGCCAGAAAATCGCCGCCAGTCAGGCCTACCACTCCATGGAAAGCTGCCTGAACGGTGTGGAATCGGTGCGCAAAAACGCACCGGACGCCGAGGTCACCGAGGCCGAATAATCAGCCCAACCCCACTGCCGGATGGCTCCCACAGGAGCCCCCGGCAGTTTTTTGCTGCTTGTCCGGGGGGTCAGCTGTCTTTTCCCAAAAGCTTCAAAAATGTATCGCCGCTGTGCATCATCATTCTGGGCTTTGGCAGCGCCAATCCCTGCTCGGAGGACCCCTACGATGGCACCGTCTGCCCCACTTACCAAGGCATCGTGATGGCGGTGTTCCGTGGTTCGGGCCATGCTCGCTTCACTGCCGAGGACCTGCCGCCGCTGGAACTGGATTTCTGACAGGCACTGCCAAACAAACAAGCTGCATCTCAGGTTCCTGAAATGCAGCTTGTTTTTGTTTTCTCTTTTCGGAAACAGGCATCTTCACAAGACCAGACAGCAAGTATTTCTTCCAGCAGTATGTTCTTCTTACAGCCTTCGTATGGTGTGAGAACGCAGAATTGTCCATTACGGCAACACCGCACAATTCGCGGCTTTCGTCCTATTTCGTTGGATTGACACAGGCAGGCGCCTGCCCCAGCAGCAGGCGGCGTGCCTCGCGCTGGGGCATGGGACGGTAACAATCATACCCCTGCATCATCTCACAGCCAAGCGCCCGCACCAAGGCGGCATCTGCCGCGGTTTCCACGCCCTCACAGACGGCTTTTGCCCCGCCGGTATGCGCCAGTGCAAGGGTCTCCCGGAGCCGGAGTTCCCCCGCTGGCTCCCTTGCGTTCCGCAGCAGAGAGGCGTCCAGCTTGACGACATCGAACACAGAGAGCCGCAGAGCTTCCTCACCAGCCGCACCGACGCCAAAATGCTCCAGCGCAAGATGAATTTGCATCTGATACAGCTGCCGCAGGGTTTCCAGAATCTGCGGCTGGTCTTTCAGGGATTCCCCGGTGATTTCCAACGCCAGCGCCTGAGGGGGCAGGGCATATTCCGCCAGAAGCTCCCGGATTTGGCCGGCCGCCCCCGGCACAGACAGCGACTGGCAGCTGATGTTGTAGTGAAGGCGCAGGTCCTCCCGTCCGGCTTCGCACCAGCGTGCCAGTTCCCGGCAGACCCTGCGCAGCTGGCAGCGGTCAAACTCTGTTTCCAGTTCCATCTCCCGAATCAGCTGAATAAAGCGGTCGGGCGTCAGGAATCCCAGGGACGGGTGGTCCCAGCGGCTGAGTGCCTCCGCACCCACAGGAACCCCGTCCTCCGCACGCACGATGGGCTGTAGATAGAGTTCGAACTGGTCCTGTTCCAATGCGGTGCGCAGCTGCCGCCGCAGCATCTCATGCTGAATCAGGTCCTCCATCACCGGGCCGGAGCAAATCAGCACCGTTTCCTCTCTGCCCGCGGCCAGTCCGCAGGCTCGCCGGGCACAGGCAAGCAGCGCGGAGGCCGGCAGCGGGCAGTCCCGCAGAGCCAGAAGGGACGCGGATTCGGCGCACAGGCCGGCCGCAGCGTTCCGAACCAGAGCAGCCGCCTGTTCCTCACCCGGCACGGTAAAAAGCAGGGCTGCCTCGCCATCGTTCAGAACAGCGGGCATACAGGTGGGTCTGATCCAGCCGGTGAGCGATTCCCGGATAGCGGAAACATCTCTTACCCGGAAAAGCGCCAGATACCACAGCGGTCTCGCAATCGGGTCCAGTGTATCCAGATTCCCGCACAGCAGCGGTTCGTCCACCACATGCCTCTCCGGGACCTCCTTCCGGCGGTAGATCCACCAGATCAGCAGGGCACCCAACGCCCCCAACGCGGCCGCAGCCCCCAGAATCACGCCGGTGGGCGGCGGCGCGTTCAAATCCTCCGGCTGCAGGGCAGCAGGCGCTGCCGGGGCATGGCGTTCCAACGCTGCGAGAAACTGCTCCGCCTGTTTCTCCGGGAACAGACCGGTCAGGACAAAGCAGACCTCCGCCGAAGTGCCGTCTTTCAGCGGAACGGTATAAAGCGCTTTCGTAAAGGCGGCCTCCTCCACACCGGACCACGCCTGTGTGCGGACAACGCAGGAAATCAGCTCAGCCTGCCGGTTCCGGGCGCGCTCCTGCTGGGTCACACCCTCCTGCGGCGGCAGATAGACAAATTCCAGCCCGGTCTCCGTGGAGATGGCTTCCAGCAGTTCGGGAAAGGCCCCCTGATACTGTCCGTTGGCATAATACTCCAGTGGATAAAGGTCCCCGTTCCCCGCAACATAGATGGTATCGGCCAGCCGTTCTGCGGAGGCCGGGAGTGCACAGAACAGCATCAGCACCCCGTACAGGGTCATTCGGCGCACAAAGCGGCGGAAGGGATTGGACATATCATTCCTCCTGATTCAGTTTTTTGCGTTCGAGCTTTCCCCAGTTCAGGCGGTTTTTCCGATACCCGATAAAGGCCGTCATGCGAATGAAGGCAAGGTAATTGCGCAGGAACACCACCTCAAACAGGCACAGCAGAAACGCCTTCAGTACGTCCAGCGCCGAAAGCCGGAGGTCGATGGTATACATTCGGGCAAAAAACGCGGTCAGCGACAACACCATGCCATAGAGCGCGTAAGCGGCAAAAAACACCAGCATGAAAGGCAGATTGAGCATATCCATGGCAACGGAGAGGGCGATGGTCACGATACCGAACAGCTCGATAAAAGGGGAAAGCAGCTCGTACAGGGTAAAATAGACATAGGACACCACGCCGACCAGCCCGAAACTCGGGTTGGCCAGAATGCGCCGGTGGCTCCACAGGCATTGGAACAGCCCCAGATGCCAACGCTTGCGCTGTTTGCCCAAATCCCGCAGCCGTTCCGGCGCCTGCGACCAGCACACGGCATCGGAGGCAAAGCGAATCCGGTAGGGACGGTGGTTTGCGCGGCAGAATTCATGCAGCTTGACCACCAGTTCCATATCCTCGCCCATTGTGCCGCGGTCATAGCCGCCCACCGCGATGACGGTACTCTTGTGGAACAGGCCAAACGCACCTGAAATAATCAGATTCCCGTTGAATTTGTCGAACAGGATACGCGCCGCCAGAAAGGAACGGTCGTATTCCAACGCCTGCATGGCCGCCAGAATGTTTTTGGGCAGGCGGTAGCGCTTGACGCGGCCATCTTTGATTACCACGCCGTTGGCCGGGCGGACACTGCCGCCGACCGCCACCACGTTGGGGTCCTCCAGCACGGGGCGCACGATGCGCTCCAGTGAGTCGTATTGCAGCACCGAGTCGGCGTCCATGCAGATAAAATAGGGGTAACGGGCGCAGTTGATGCCCATGTTCAGGCTGTCAGCCTTGCCGCCGTTGCGCTTTCGAATGAGCGTAACGGGCACCCGCGTGCCTTTTGCCTCGTAGACAGCCACTGCGGGCTGGCAGGGCACCACCTGTCGGATAGGGCGGTGAACCTGCACCATGTCAAAGGCATCAATCAGCACCTGAGAGGTGGCGTCCTTGGAGCCGTCGTCCATAATGATAATCTCAAACAGCTTGTAGTCCAGCGCCAGCAAAGAGCGGACGGTGTCCACCACGGTCACCTCCTCATTGTAGGCGGGCACCAGAATGGACACAGGAACATAATAGCTCTGCCACAGTGTGTTGCGCATTCGTGCACGCTGTCTGGACTGGTACAAATCAATGGAGCCGACCACCACGGACAGAAACAGAAAGGTGGAATAGCCGACCAGATACACGATGAAAAAGGCGTTGACACAGTCCAGAAAGGAACGGAAAAAATCAGTCAATCGGCATTCCTCCTCTCCTCGTCGGTCATGGCGTGTTCCAGCTGAAAGCGCAGA
This sequence comes from uncultured Subdoligranulum sp., assembly GCA_945830575.1. Lineage (GTDB taxonomy): Bacteria > Bacillota > Clostridia > Oscillospirales > Ruminococcaceae > Gemmiger. Next base: position 6,253 of record CALZZE010000046.1, read on the forward strand.
ATCTGACGCGCATAGGGGTCCGGCCCCTCCAAAACGTCCCGGAGCTGCTGATAATCCGCCCGCAGGCGGCTCAGGCTTTCGGCAGCGTTGCTGCGGACATACCAGTTGCGGCTGTACAGGCCCTGCTTCAGCAGTTCCACCGTTTCTTCGCCGGGGTATGAGGCCAGCACCGTCATGGCCACGGCAACAACCGCCCACTGTTCCTCCCCCTGCTGTGCGAACCGCCGGATAAGGGGCAGCGCTTCGGCGGAAGGGTAACGGCCAAAATACCGCAGGCAGGCGATGGTCACCTCGGTGTCCTGCGTGGTGCGCAGCAGGCGGAGCATGGGGTCAGCCCAGTTCCCGGAGCCAAAGCGAATGAAGTTGAGCACTGCCACCTGCGTTCCGGAACGAAACCCGGGCAGTGCCTCCCATAGGGCGGCAATGAGCGCCTCCCGGTCTCCGTCAAAGGCCAGCAGTCCTTCGGTGATGAGGCGCATATTATAAAAAGTCTCGCTCTCGTCCACCACACGCAGCCCCTGCAGCACCATGTCGACCCGGCCGGAGGCATAGAGCGCCCGCATGGCATTCTCCCGGCAGTAGAGGCTGGAATCCTGCAAAAGCCGGAACAGGAACCGGAACAGTTCCTCGCCGGGAGCCAGCCGCGGCACGCCGAACTCCGCCAGCACATGGGCAAAGCAGGCCTGCTGCATGGCGGGCTTGCGGGCGTACACCGGCACCAGCGCGCGCAGCAGCTCCGCCGCCTGCGGACGGCAGCCGGCAAAGGTCTGGGGCTGGGCGGACCGCATGGCCCGCATGGCGTCCTCGAAAGCCAGCAGCTCGTTCGCCCCGCGCAAACGGCGCGACAGCCGCCTGCGCCGCGCCGGGTCGGAAAGCGCGTCCGGGTCTGCCAGAAGCTGCCGGAACGCGGCGCTGCGGTGCGCCACAAATTCGTCCCGCTGGCGGAAAAACACGATGCAGAAACAGTTGTAGGCAATCATGCTCAGGCAGATGACGGCATAGCACCCGATGAGAAACTGAACGTTCATCTGCCGTCACCTCCTGTCCAGTACGCCTGCAAAATGGTGTAGGAGGACTTGAGCCGCTCGTGACTGGTCACCGTGTTGCCCCAGCCCCGGAGGGAGTACGCGCCCATGGGGATACGCTCGGTCTGGCCGATGCTGCCCAGACCGACCCAAAGCCGGGATACCGGAATGAACTCGATGCCGTAGTTGCCATCGTAATAGTCATCGTGAATCTTCATGCGGGAGGGATCGGCAAAGTTGAGCAGCTGCCACGGCAGTTTCAGCTCGATGTCCTCGCCGGCACAGCAGAAATCCGCCAGCGAGTCAAACGCTGCGTGAGCGGGGTTGGCGTCGCCATAGCGCAGCAGGCCGGTCTCAAAGGTTTCCGCCCCCGCCTGTTGTTCGTCACGGAAAACCCTCGTGCTGGTCTGAAGAATCATATGGATCGTCTCAAACCGGGGGCTGTCCTTTTCGGGCGGGTCCGCGTAGAGATCTTTGCCGGTCACATTCTGGGAATAGTTGGCATTCAGCGCGTTGTAGCGATCCTGCACCAGCAGGCGGGAATCCTCCCTGCCGCGCAGCACAAGCAGAAAATCCGCTGCGCGCCCGAATCGGAGACCGGAGCCTTCGCTGTAGGTCGTGCCGGTCTTCTGGGTGGTGTCGATGGGCAAAACCAGCGTTTCCTGCCCGAAGCGCAGGCCCGGCTTGTGGATACGGAAGTAAAGAAACCGTTCGTCATACTTCATGCTGACGCTGGAGCCGTCCTCGTAGGAAATGACGGTATCCGCATCGCTCCACTCCGAAACATCGCCGTCCACATAGCAGACACTCTGTTCCTTGCCGGGGTCGAAGGAGAGCAGGCCGAAATACTGTTCGTTGGTCTGGTAGTCACTCCAGTAGGCGTTGCGGCTCATATCGATGGCGTGCATCGTGTTCCATGTGCGCTTGAACCACTCGTCCTGCCAGGAAAAGACCGCCCCGCCCGCGCAGCCCGCGGCCATGATGTCCTCATAACAGGCTACCAGCGCCTCTCCCTGCTCGCTCTCGGACATATGTCCCTGATTGCGGCCGGTGTTCTGGTCCCGCTGCGCCATGCCGCGGCCGGTGGAAACGCCGAACTCCGAGATGACCACCGGCATGGTATGGTGCGCGGTGAGCAGCCTGAGATACGCCCGGTAGCTGTTGGGCGTGCCGTCCGCTGCCAGACAGTCGCTGAAATCCACTTCTTTCCCCGCCAGCGCGGACCACTGGGACCGGTCCATATAGGAAATAAAGTCCTGATAATAGGGATAGGCATGGTAGCTGGCGAACTGGCCGGACAGGACCCGGTCGGTGGTACGGATATGCTCCACGTCCACGGTGGCGCACTTGCGGAAAAAGCGGGTCACCTCCTCCGGATAAGAGAAGGGGTCGGTGGTCTCCCAGTTGGTGAAGGCGAACAGACGCTGTTCGTTGTAACGGGCGCTCTCGTAGGCCAGCAGGCGGTCCCCCACCTCGGCCAGCATGGCCTCGAAGGGCGCAGCGTCCCCGGTGGTGTAGAGATACTCGCCCTGATAGCTGTTTCGGTCCGGGTATTTCTCGTTGGTGTAGGCAACGGTCACGTCCTCCCACTCCACGCCCAGAATATAGCCGATGACCCACTGCGAAATATCGCGGAGATACAGCCCGGAGCCCATGTAGGCGTCACTGACAAAAATGGCCCGCTGCCCGTGGATGACGTCCACCATCATCAGTGTGTCATCGATGAGTTTCTGGCGGAACTGGTCGTCAAAGGCATCCATGTGGGAGTTCTGGACGTAATCATTGACCCACACGCCCTGCAAAAGATAGAGCGGCTCTTCGCGGCCTTGGTTATACTCATAAAAGGCGTTATAGAAATCATCGGAGAGAATGGAATAGACACGAATGGTGTTGGCGCCCATTTCCTGTATCTGGGCGAACCAGCGCAGGTAGGTCTGCTTGTCAATGGCGTAGTCGGTGGCCCAATGCCCCGGCAGGCCGGTGCCCATGTTGACGCCCCGAACCGTAAATTCCTGCCACCGGCCGTCCTTTTGAAGCTGGATGGTCTGGCCCTGTGTGCGCACGAAGGTGGTGGGCAGGGCGTTGGGGGTCATATCGATATAAAAGCCGGTCTGAAAAATGACGGCGAACAAGGCCAGCAGAATCAGCAGGATTGCTGTCACCGAAAGCACAAAGCGTTTCACGGTCAGTCGTTTACCTCATTGAATTTTTTCACATGGGAGGGCGCGGAATACTGGCGCAGTGTCTCGATGTTGTCGTCCATCCATGCGCCCCGGTTGTGGAGATAGCCTTTCAGCTGCCCTTCCGCCGCGCCGCGGCTGGTCAGGTTGCGTCCGGCAGGCTGGAGCAGCGCCGATGCCTGAAGCGCCACATCGCCCCAGCGGGCATCGTTGCGCGCCAGCGCCGGGGCCAGAAACGCCTCCGTCTCCTCGATATACTGATCCAGCGCCGCCTCGCTGAGCAGCCCCCGCCGCAGCTGCCGGTAGCGGGTGATGATACGGCTGGTGAAGTCCTCGTCCTTCATCATCATCCAGTACCACAGCCGCCACGGCATAAAGAACCCTTCGTGCCCCAGTTCTGCCTCAAAGTAGTTGTCGCAGGCATTGTTGAAATCCCAGACGCACATTCGGAACAGCCCGTCGGTGCCTTTGTACAGATAGGTCGAGAAGTTGCCCGCGTCCACGTTGCCTGCCAGCTCGTTCAGAATGAAGTAATCCACAAAGCTGTCCACATCAATCCGGGAGGCGTAGCCGTATTTCTCACGGTCATAATCGTAGGAGTACAGCGCTTTTTCAAAATCCGAAAAATCCTGACGAATCTGCTGTTCCAATTCCTCGCTGCGGTTTTTCTCACCGGGAAATTCCAGCTGCAGCGACAGTGCCTCGTCCTGAATATAGGTGTACTCTGTAAAGGAACGCAGGGAACGGGTTTCCGGAAGGTTATGGTCCAGCCGCAGCAGATACCCGCTGTAGGTGCGGCCCCTGGCGCTGACCTCCAGGGGAAGCCGTGCGCCGTTTTTGCCCGCGGTGATGGTCTCCGCCAGCAGATACAGCCCCTGATATTCGCCGTCCACAATGACCTCGCAGTACCGCACATTGGGGGCATAGTCCATCAGTTCGCCCGCAAGGTTGTAAAACAGATAGTTGCGCACAGCGGTCTTGTCCAGCCAGGGGCCGTACAGCACCCACCCGTGATGGGCGTCCATGCCCATCAGAGACTGGGGCGCGTTGCCGCCCTCCGCATCGACCAGCCGAATGGCATAGCTGGGCTTGTCAAAGCTGCGGGAGGAGTTGCCCCGGACGCGGATACGGACACTGCTCTCCACGTCTGGCGTTCCGTTGGCGTGATGGTATTCGCCGGTGTCCGTACCGATGACCTTCATCTGCGCGGCGATGGTGGTCTGACCGTCCTCCGCCAGAACATAGGAGGTCGTTCCCTCCTCACTGTGGATTGGGCGACCGGGAATGGTCACGCCGCCTGTGTCGATTTCCACGATGGGCAGATAGGTACACAACCCGCCGTCCTCCGGGTTGGTGCAGGGAGCCTCCGGCAGAGCGCCGCGGTGCTGATGCACTCTCGGCTTTGTGCGATGCTCCGGGAGGGCCAGCGGCGCGGCCACCGCCAGCACCAATGCCAGCAGACAGGCCGCAAGGCCAAGCAGTTTGTTTTTCATAAGCAGAAACTCAGTTGTAAATCTCGTCACTCTGGGCCACGATGTTCACGCACTCCACCGCGCCCAGCTTGTAGAAGTCCCCGGTCAGGGCAGGGTGCTGCCTCTGGGCGCGCTCCAGCGTCTTGCGGGACATCTCATAGATGAACTCCACATTGCCCGTGTTGGTATTCTTCACCCGCAGTACCGCCTGCCGTTCAAAATACTGAAAGACCATCGACTCGATTTTTTCCTCCAGATTCCGGTCGGCGCGCACTACCAGCAGCATGCGGGTGTCGCTGCGCACAGCCCCGAACAGCAGAAAGACCAGAAAGATGGCCGTGCTGCCCGCCGCTGCCACCACATAGTCCCCGACGCCGCAGCAGATGCCCACAATGATAGTCCAGAACACGTAGGCCGTGTCCCGCGAGTCCTTGAGCGCCGTCCGAAAGCGCACGATGGACAGTGCGCCCACCATGCCAAGGGAAAGCGCAATGTTGTTGCCGATGACGGTCATGACGGTGCCGGTCATGACGGTGAGGACCACCAGCGTCACGCCGAACTTACGGCTGTAAATGGTGCCCTTGTGGGACAGAACGTAGGAAAGAAAGATCAGGCCGCCCAGCGCCGCGCTGACCAGAATGTGCATGGTGATTTGCTGCCATGTCATATCGCCCTGCTGGGACAAGAGATTGTACAATGTTTCCTTCATAAATTCACGCTCCTGTTTTTTTGAAAGACGGTTCAGAGCAGGTAATTGCAGCCAACCTGCCGGGCCATGCAGTATTTGCTCACCGAAAGCTCGCTTTTCTGCACCGGCAGCAGCATATCCTTGATGTAGCTGAGCAGAAATCCGTTGAACTTCACCTCCAACACAACGCCGAAGGGCTGCATCACCGGGACTGTCATCAGATGCTCATCGAACACATCAAAGTTGGTTTCGCTGGCACGAATGGCGGAGTCGAAGGTGATGCGGGTGGAGTTTTCCGGCGCGATGAAAGCAAAACGGTCGTATTCCACGATGGCCTTGGGGCGGTAGAGATGCATCTGCATCATCGCGTAGCACTCGGCCCCGAAATCGCCGCCCCCGCGCAGCAGAACCGACTGGTCCCCCGCAATCAAAGCCTGCGCTTCCGCACGGGAAAGCCGCTGGCTGCGCTTGCGCTGGTACTGGCCCTGTTTCTGCTTCATCTCAAACAGGGCAAAATCCGCCCGGGGGCTGTATACTCGCAGACGCAGTTTGCGGCGCAATTCCACGCCGTCCTCTTTTTCCTGAACGTCGCGGTCCCGCAGCGTATCGAAGTAGAGGGAACGCACACAGTAGCCGTCCGCCCCGTTATGCGGATCCCCGTTCAGCACCGCGGCCAGATGGGAACGCAGGTGCAGCGCCTCTGCCTGATGAAGCAGAAACTTTTTTTCTTCCCGCAGCACGTCACGCATCAGGTGCCGCCTCCTTTTCGGATAGTTCGCACAGAACCGGATAGGAATGCAGCGCATAGTCGACCCGCTGCCGCCAGAAGTTCCGGCGCAGGGCCCGGTAGTTGTCTGCCAGCGCGTCCAGACCGGCATGATAATAGGTGTTCTGGTCGGTAAGGTCGTGGCTGCCGGGCGGCTGGAGTTCATAGATGGTCAGCAGGCGCTTTCCGTACCGGCGGGCCAGTTCTGCCTCTGTGCGCAGGTGTTCGGCCTCCTTGCCGCGGTAGTAGTTCATAACCGCAAGGCCGGAACAGCCCTCCGCGGCCAGCTGTTCCAGTTCGGCGGTAAAGCCCTTGGTATCGTAAAAGTAGGGAATACAGACCAGCAGCTCCAGTCCTGCGTCCTGCGCCTGCGCATAGGCCGCGCAGGTTCCCTGAACATACCGCTGCATCAGCAGGCGCCGGGCATCGCTGTCAGACCATTCCTCCAGCAGATAAGGCTCGATGTCCGCCATCACTCCCGCGAAACGGCTTCCCTCCGGCAGCGCCTCGTTCCAGGCGGCCACCCTCGTGATGACCTGACGCAGCGAGGCTCCGTCGGCCTCCCGTCCCCATTCCGGCTCGCCCACCAGTACATACACCGCCACGCCCTGTTCCGCCGCCTGCGTGAGGAACGGCTCCAGCTGCGCCGGGTCCGAGTGGGAAGAAAAGGTCTGATACAACTCCGTCAGACCGTATTGCCGCATGACAGTCAGCAGCTGCTGCGGCTCGTCCTGCACAGTGGCGCGGCTCCAGCTGAACAGCCCGCCGGAGCAATTTTTGTTCCATTGCATTGCCAACACGCCCCCAGCAATCAAAAAAAGAAGAACCAGCAGAATTGCACCCCGCATGGTTCGCTTTGCCGTAAGTCGGCGAGAGGATTGCATTCGCATCACACCTTTCTCCCGGTGCAGCGCACCGGGGCGCATGGTAAGGCGGCATTGTTTCCGGCGCAGGAGCCATCGCAGCCTGCTTTGCGGTGAGGTCAACCGCTTGTGTTTGTATCTCAGCGGCTGTCCGTATAGATTTAAGGCAACACCGCATAATTCTGCGTGCCGATATGGCGGGCGAGGTGTGCCAGCTGCTAAGCAAAAAGCGCAGATAATACTTTGTGCTGCGAAGGTGAGCGCCGCCTGCGGCGGATGCAGCGAACCGGAGCAGGGGCAGCGGTCGCAGAGTGCAAGCAGAGCGCAGCACGATGCGGGCACCGCAACCCGTCATTATCGAGCATTTTTGCAACGCAGATGGCGCGCATCGTTCGTCGGAGCTTTGGGTTTTGGCGCGTGGGGCCACATTTGAGCGCAAGCGAAAATGGGGAGCGCCAAATGCAAGCCGCACGGGGCTTGCAACCAAACGAGCGGGCCAGCTTTGCTGGCTGGCGGGCCTTATGCCCGCCAAGCGGCACGCAAGGTGTTAACCGTGAATTGTGCGGTATTGCCTTAAGTATAACTCTTTTTGGGAACAGAATCAACCGATTTCCCGTAATATTGTAACTGTTTTCCGTTCTTTTGCGTCAGGAAACCGTTGGTGAAAAAGAAGGCCTAACGATGAAGGCATAGTTGAAACGTTTGCGAATCTCCTCGATAGAAGTATGCGTTATATCGATAGAATCAAGCAAATTTCCTCGGAAGGATACCGTCATTTGGAGAAGGCTAAGGGGCTCCGCCCCTTAAACCCCGAGGTTTATCGCTTTTGTTTGCAGGAAGGCAGCAAAAAAGCAGCACCTGTTGAAGATGCTGCCTTCCTGCAAACCCTATGCACCGCTCAGGTCGCTCCTCAGCGTTGCCCTATCCTGCGCATAGGTAAAGCATTATTATTGTAAGTTACCGTTGGGGGCGAGTCAAGAGTTGCTGCAATGCTTGTAAGAGTTACTTCCGGGTACTTTTTGCAAGATTTAATTCAGCTCCACTGCCCATCCAACCGGAATTTAGTTTTTCTATTGAGGAACCGCTGACCCGCCAATTAGTTTGAAGGCTCTTACATTTCGTCGCTTCAGTAACAACGGCTTTTCTCTTTAGCCGCCTATATATAATAGGCGATGGAACAAATAATTGTTTCATACAGCCATTCAATGAAACTGTGTAGAGAATGAACCAAAGGAAATATGTTATAATTCTGCCCATTTAAAACCCCGTAGGCGGCCACCGTAACATTGATGTTATGGTGGCCGCACACACAACCGCTTCTTCTATTTGATTATTCAATAGAATCCGTTTTATATATGAATTTTACATCTCCATCCATATCCTCGCTGATTCCAGAAAAAGATGTATAGTGTTTCGCCACATCAGCGGTCACACGGATTCTGTTGGAAACCGCCTTTGAAAAACGCATAGATGATTACATATCCTTTCTGTTAGGGTCTATC
>CALZZE010000047.1 GCA_945830575.1 uncultured Subdoligranulum sp.
TTCTTGCTGCGGCTGGGATGGCGGAGCTTGCGCAGGGCCTTGGCCTCGATCTGGCGGATGCGTTCACGGGTGACGTTGAACTCCTTGCCCACTTCCTCCAGCGTGCGGGGACGGCCGTCCTCCAGACCAAAACGCAGACGCAGCACCTTTTCCTCACGGGGGGTCAGCGTCTTGAGCACCTCGGCCAGCTGCTCTTTCAGCAGCGTCTGGCTGGCGGCCTCGGCGGGCACGGGAGCGTCCTCGTCGGGCAGGAAGTCGCCCAGATGGCTGTCCTCCTCCTCACCGATGGGGGTTTCCAGACTGACCGGCTCCTGCGCCACGCGCATGATTTCCCGCACCTTGTCCACCGGCATTTCCAGACGCTCGGCAATTTCCTCGGCGGTGGGCTCGTGGCCGTTCTCGTGGAGCAGCTGGCTGGAGACCTTCTTCACCTTATTGATGGTCTCCACCATATGCACCGGGATGCGGATGGTACGGGCCTGATCGGCGATGGCACGGGTGATGGCCTGGCGGATCCACCAGGTCGCATAGGTGGAGAACTTGAATCCCTTGGTGTGGTCGAACTTTTCCACCGCTTTGATCAGACCCAGATTGCCCTCCTGGATCAGATCCAGGAACTGCATGCCGCGGCCCACATACCGCTTGGCAATGGAGACCACCAGACGCAGGTTGGCCTCGCTCAGACGCTGCTTGGCCTTCTCCCCATCGGGGCCGCCGGACTGGATCTTCAGTGCCAGATCCACCTCCTCCTCGGGGGTCAGCAGCGGCACGCGGCCGATTTCTTTCAGATAGACCTTCACCGGGTCATCAATGGCAACGCCGTCCGCCGCAAGGCTTTCGTCGTATTCCTCCAGCGTCTCGCCGGTCAGCGCGGCGGCATCCGCCAGCACATCACCGGGATCGTCGTCCACGACCTCAATGCCGCTGCTCTCCAACTCTTCATACAGCTTTTCCATCTGTTCCACGTCCATGCCGTGGCCGCTCTCCTCCATGGCATCGCCGATCTCGGTGTTGGTGAGCTTGCCGGAACGGCGGCCTGCCTCGATCAAGCTGCGAATGGGGTCTCTTTTCTCTGCCATAAGTAAATCTCCTTTGAATTTCTGGGTTCCATCGACTGCGAATTAAGAGCCTTGCGGCGGCGATGCGCCTTTCTCCTTTTTGATGGAGGCAAACAGGCTCAGGAATTGATCGTCATTGGTGCCCGCGGCTTGTGCGCTTTTGGGCCGGGCGGTTTGCAGGCGCTCCAAAAACAGGTCCACATCCCGCTGGTCAAGACCGTGTCCGGCGTTCTGCGCCTGCACCTGCATGGTCAGGCTGTAGGCTTTTTCCTCCAGCAGCTGGGCCAGCGAGGTGGCGTTCACCGGGATGCCGGCATCCACACAATGGTAAATGGCCTGCACCGCCTGCTGGATCTCCGGCTCAGGGATGAGCGAAAAGTCCAGCCGCGGGCGGATGTAGGCGACCCGGTCCGGGTTTTGCAGCATGGCGGCCACCAGCTGCCGCGCCGCACTGGCGGCGCCCAGCGCACTGTCGCCCCCCTGCGTATAGGGCACGTGGATGTCCGCGGCAAGCCCCTGCCCCGCCAGTTTTTTCTGTTCCTCCCGTCGTTCCCGGCGGCCGGACTGCTTCACGGCGGTCTCCAGCTGATCCACAATGGATTTTTTGCTGATGCCGGTCTCCTCCGACAGCCGGCCCGCATACACATCCCGGGCCGTGGGGCTGACCGAGCCTCTGGAAAGCAGCGCGATGGCGTCCTTCACATATTGCAGCCGTCCATTGTCGGTGCGCAGATCGTATTTGGATTTGAGCTTTTTCAGCTGGAATTCCGTGGGGTCGGCAGTGCCGTCCAACAGCTGGCGGAACCGGTCGCTGCCGTATTTTTTGATGAACTCATCCGGGTCCTTGGCGCCCTGATAGCTCAGCACACTGACCTTCACGGAGGCGTTGGCGAACAGGGCCAGACTGCGGTCGGCGGCCTTCTGGCCCGCCTCGTCAGAGTCGTAGCTGAGCACTACCTCATCGGCGTACTCACTGAGCAGTTTGACCTGCTCCGGCGTCAGGGCGGTGCCGCAGGCACAGACCGCCGTGTCAAACCCGGCCTCGTGCATCGAGATGACGTCCATATAGCCTTCGCACAGGATATATCGTTTTGACGTTGATTTTTTTGCCACATTCAGGGCAAACAGCGTCTTGGATTTTTTGTAGACCATGGTTTCCGGGCTGTTGATATACTTGGGCTTGGAATCGTCCAGCACCCGGCCGCCAAAGGCGATGATGGTACCCCGCACATCGATGATGGGCACCATGACCCGGTGGCGGAAAATATCGTACAGATTGCCCTTCTCGCTGCGCTTGACCAGACCGGAATGTTCCAGTTCGTCCTCGGCAAAGCCACGGCGGCGCAGATAGTTGAGCAGTCCGTGAAAGCTGTCCGGCGCATAGCCGAGGCCAAACCGGCGGATGGCTGCATCGGACAGGCCGCGCTTTTGCCGCCAGTAGGCGCGGGCGGCGGCGGCCTCCGGCGTCTGGGCGTTGAGCTGCTCATAAAAATACCGGGCGGCGCAGCGGTTGATCTCCAAAAGCCGCTGGCGGGCGCGGGATTCCTTGTCATCCTCCTCCGGCATGGGCATCCCGGCGCGGGCGGCCAGCTGCTTGACGGCCTCCACATAGCTCAGGTTGTGGTATTTGCGCACAAAGGTGATGGCATCCCCCGCCGCGCCGCAGCCAAAGCAATAGTAGCTTTGGGTCTCAGGATACACCACGAAGGAAGGCGTTTTTTCATTGTGGAAAGGGCACAGTCCGGTGGCGGTGCGGCCGCGGCGGCGCAGCTTGACATACTGGCCGATCAAATCCTCAATATCGTTGCGCCGCACCACTTCCTGAATGTATTCCTGCGGAATCAAGGCCGCACCCCCTTTCCGGTTTTATAATACGTGCCATTTCTTCGGCACAAACAGTTCCTCAAACAACCGCGTGGCGTATTCATCGCTCATGCCGGAAATGTAATCTGCCACCGCCCGGTCAATGCCCTCATTGTAGGCGATCTGCATATAAAAATTGGGCATCAGCGATGGCTCGGCGCACAGGCGTTCGTACAGTTCCGCCACCAGCTTATCCACCTTTTTTTCTTCCCGCTTGGCCTCCTTGTCCACGTAGACCGTGGCATACATGAAGTCCCGCAGGATGTTGTAGGCTTCCTCCACTTCCGGGGAGAACTGCATGACGCCCTCCCCGCTGTGGGCCACCAGATCGGTGATCATGGTGGTGATGCGTTCGCTTTTGGTATGGCCCAGCACCTGCACCGCATCCGCAGGCAGCTGGATGGGCCGCAGCACTCCCGCAGTGATGGCGTCCTCAATGTCGTGGTTCAGAAACGCGATATGGTCGGCGCGGCGTACCGCCTGCCCTTCCAGCGTCCGCGCCCACGAACCCTTGGTGTGGGTGATGATGCCATTGCGCACCTCCCAGCTCAGGTTGAGGCCGCGGCCGTCCTTTTCCAGCACGTCCACCACCCGCAGGCTCTGCCGGTAATGGGTGAATCCGCCCGGACACAGCCGGTTCAGCACCCGCTCCCCCGCATGGCCAAAGGGCGTGTGGCCCAGATCGTGCCCCAGCGCGATGGCCTCGGTCAGGTCTTCATTGAGACGCAGCGCCCGCGCAATGGTACGGGCAATCTGACTGACCTCCAGCGTATGGGTGAGCCGGGTGCGGTAATGGTCCCCCTCCGGCGAAAGGAATACCTGCGTTTTCTGCTTGAGACGGCGGAACGCCTTGCTGTGCAAAATACGATCCCTGTCCCGCTGGAAGCAGGGGCGCACCTCGTCCGGCTCCTCGGGGCGCAGCCGCCCGCGGCTGTCCTGGCTCAGCATGGCATACGGACTGAGCGTCAGCCGCTCAATGGTTTCGGTCTGTTCCCGGATGGTCATACGCACGCACCCCTTCTTTATCTTTTACGGTTCTCTGTCTATAAATACGATAAAAAAGAGGAAAATGCTTTCGTTTTTTGAAAGTTTTTTCAAAACGGCGCAAATTCCGGCTCCGACACCGAAATTTCCGCGCTGCCGCGGGTCAATTCCCCCAGCTTCTGGCACAGCGGCCCCTCTGTCCCGGCAGGCATCCGCCATTGCAGCGTCACCGCGTCATCAAACACCGGGTCGGAAAGTTTCGCGCCGCTGGCAGATACCACCCGCTGGGCCTGCTCAAACAAAGCGTACGGCAGGCGGACCGAGCAGTCCACCACCAGACGCATGGTGACCAGCTCGGCACTTTGCAGCGCGCCCGAAGCCGCCGCGGTGTAGGCCCGCACCAGCCCGCCGGTGCCCAGCAGGATGCCGCCAAAATACCGGGTAACCACCACGATCACATCGGAAATCCCCGCATGGCCAATGGCCTCCAGCACAGGAGTCCCCGCCGTCTTGGCGGGTTCGCCGTCATCGGAATACCGGGTGCGGCCGTTTTGCAGCACATAGGCGTACACGTTATGCCGGGCGGTACGGTTGGCCGCCCGGACTTTTTCCAGCACGGCGAGGGCGGCCTCCTCGGTGTCGGCAAACGCCGCCGTGGCGATGAACCGGCTGCGTTTTTCCTCATATTCAAAGGTGGAGATGCCCCGGATGGTGCGGTACTGATCCATAGCCTTCCCCTTTCTTGTTTCCTATACTGCTACTGCAAAAAAGCCCCGGATTTCTCCGGAGCTGTAAGACGTTGGCGATTACTTGCCCATGTTGTAGCGGCGCTTGAAACGCTCGACACGTCCGCCGGTGTCCACCAGCTTCTGCTTGCCGGTGTAGAACGGATGGCACTTGCTGCAAACTTCGACGCGGATCTCGGGACGGGTAGAACGGGTCTGGATCACGTTGCCACAGGCACAGGTAATGGTGCAATCAACGTACTTGGGATGGATGCCCTGCTTCATTTTGGATTCACCTCTTTCTCGATCATGACTAAAGGAGCCATACTTGATATATGTGCTCATCACAATCTTCATAGTGTGACTACCAGCGTGCGCCATCCTGTGCGCACGGAGCAGCCATCGGAACGATTGCTCGAATATTGTAGCAGAAACGCCGGGATTTGTCAAGGCTTGTTTTTCACATCCGGCAGTCCCATTTTCCGCAGGTGCGCCGTGGCGGTGAGGGCGCGGCTGCTGCCCCGCAGGATGGCCTCCACCTTTTCCCGCTGGCTGTCGGTGAGGGATTCCTCCGCCAGCAGCTCCGCGTTGCCCTGAATGATGGCGAGAGGGTTTTTCAGCTCGTGGGCCAGCCGGGTCATCCGGTCGGCGCGCTGCTGCTCCATCTGCCACTGGGTCTGCAGGCTCTCGGAAAGGCTTTCCCGCAGCGTCTGCATGGCGGTGAGCGCCGCGTCGAATTCCCGGATCTCCGCACCGTCAAAGTGTGCGCCCTGCAGATCATGGGCGGCGATGCGGGCACAGGCGGCGGCAAGGCGGTCAGTTTCTCGTTTCAGCATCCGCCCGGTGCGCCGGGTCGTCAGCGTGACCGCTGCCGCCAGCAGCAGGAACAGCAGCACCAGACAGGTGTACTGAAAATCCGGCCAGCTTTTTTGCCGTGCAGCATCGGCGTACTGTACCTTGTAATCGAACTGGAACAGGCAGGCAGTGCCGTCCCCCAGCCAGACCATCCGGTAATACTGCCCGTAGCCGCCCACCGGGCGGGCCTGCACGGTTTTTTGGGGCGAGGACGCCCACAGGAGGACTTCCTCCACACTGTTATATGCGGCATCGCGGTACGGCCCTGTCATGTTGGTGTCCAGTACGCCGGCCTGCGGGGATGCCCTGTCCAGCAGCATCCAACGAACCAGCGGCGGAACCAGTTCCGGCGCAAAATGCTCCGCGCCAGTCAGCGCCTCCACCGCCTGACCAGTCTGCTGCTCCATCGTATACGCGGGCAGCAGGATCTCCGTGCGGAACAGCATCGTCACGCCAACCCACCAGACCATCACAATGACGGAACACAGGCCCGCCGTGAGGAAAAGATACCCCAGCAGCAGGCTCCAGAGCGTGCGGGGTCTGCGTTGTTTTACAGCATCCATTTGTACCCCACTCCCCATACCGTTTCCAGCGGGCAGGCCGTCAGGCCCGCCCTGCGCAGCTTTGCGCGGATGTTCTTCACATGCTCGGTCACAGCGGTTTCATCAGCGTCCCCGTCCAGACCGAACACTGCCTCATAAATCTGCTCTCTCGAAAAGGCGCGCCCTGCGTGCAGCATGAGATGCTCGCAGATGGCATATTCCCCTTTCGTCAGGTGCAGCGGCGTGTCCCCCACCGCTGCACTGCCCGCGTAAAGGTCCAGCGTCACGCCGCTCCGGGTGAGCTTATGCATGGGGGTTCGGCTCTGCCGCCGCAGGTGGGCGTTGACCCGTGCGCGCAGTTCCTCCAGCGGAACAGGTTTGCAAAGGTAATCATCCCCACCCGCACCAAGACCGCGCAGCACATCCGTCTCCGCGGTTCTGGCGGTCAGAAACAAAATGGGCGCATCAGTCCAGTCCCGGATGCGGCGGCACAACGCCACGCCGTCCTCCCCGGGCATCATCACATCCAGCAGCAGGCAGTCCGCCCAGCGGCAGAGCGATTCCGTCAGCGCTGCGCTGTCCATGACGGCGCGGACGATGTGCCCGTCCCGTTCCAGCGCTGTTTTTACAAACGAGCACAAGTCGCTGTCATCGTCCAGCACGACAATATTTGCCATAGGTCACCTCATTGCAGTATACAACAGGCAGGAAAGCCCATAGAACAGATAGACATGCGCGGGATAGAACAGCCAGAAAAAGGCTTTAGTTCCCCTGCCGCGCCGGCCATTGTAGCAGAGCATCAGCACGGCGGCGAAAACGCCGAACCACTCGAAGTAATCGGTGAACATCTGTGTCCAGACAAAGCCGGGCATGGTTCGCGCCGACAGCCAGACAAACCCGAACTCCGTCATAAAAGTCCACAGCGCCCAGACGCCCGCCTGAATGTACCGGTTCCCGCGCAGCGGATACAGCAGCACACCGCCCAGTAGGAAAAACCAGCCGCCGTCGGTGATGAGGTTCCATGCGGGCAGAAAGCTGCAGGCCAGAAAGGCGGCGGGGTTCAGCAGCGCCGGGAACAGCCCGGTGAACCAGACCACAAAGAAGGGCCAGCCCACCACCGCAGCAATGACCGCCGCGCCGGGCAGAAACCGTTTCTGCCGCAGCCAGTCCAGCCCCTGCCACACAAGGCAGAGCAGGAAAAAGCACTGGAAGATGGCGTTCATGGGAAAGAAACCGTCCCCACGGCGCAGTGCCCCCGCGTACTGCATGAAAAATTCCACCGCGCCCATCCCGCCGCCAATGAGCCAGATGCGGAACACATAGGCGCGGCGGTCATGGGTGTGGGCGAAGCCTTCCGCTGTGCAGAACAGAAACAGCGGTGCGGACAGCCGCCCCAGCATGGAAAACCAGACCGGGACCATGCCGGTAAATTCAAAAAAGTAGTGGAGGTGGTCCAGCACCATCAGCACCAGCGCGATGGTTTTCAGGTCGGTGGAGGTCAGCCCCCGCCGGTTTTCTGTCAGAGAATCCTTCATGATAACAAAGCTCCTTTGTATGTGATGCTTTCATCATACAAAGGAGTTGTAAGGATTTTCTAAGGAATGGCGGTCATTCCTCCCGTTTCAGCAAAAACGGCAGGAACTTTGCCATCAGCGGGATGTAGGTCGCGGTGAACAATGCCGCACCGATGCCTGCGGCGGCCTTGCTCTGCTTTTTGGGGAGCAGCGCCCCCACCAGCAGACCCATGCCGAACAGGCAGAATTTCAAAAGCGCCATATCCTTCCAGGTGCAGGCCTTCAGATACCGGTCGGCAGCGTCAAACAGCGGACGCATGGGGCAGGCCTTGCCCTCCATCGCGGCTTTGAACAGGCATTTCATGTTGTTCACTCCTTTTGCAAAAACCGCCCGGACGGGGTCCGGGCGGCGGATTACATGCAGCGGTTACGCCAGCAGCGGCTTGACAGCCTCGGCCAGCTTATCCTTCTGAGCCTGTGCCTCGGCCAGATCTTTACCCAGCGTGGTGAAGTAGGTCTTGATCTTGGGCTCGGTGCCGGAGGGACGCACCACCACAGTGGCGCCGCTCTCCAGCTTATAGATCAGCACGTTGGCGGCGGGCAGGCCGGTCTCCTCGGGTTTCTGGTAGTCAATGGCCTTGACCACCTTGTCACCGTCAAAGTCGGCGGGCGGGTTCTCCCGCAGACCGGCCATGATGCCGGCCATCTTGTCCATGCCGGACAGGCCGGGGAACTCGAAGCTGTCCACCTTGTTCAGGTAACGGCCATACTCGGCGTAGATGCGGTCCAGTTCTTCCTTGATGGAGGAACCCTTGGCGCGGTAGTACGCGGCCATCTCGCAGATCAGCATGGAACCGATGATGGCGTCCTTGTCGCGCACATAGGGGCCGGCCAGATAGCCGTAGCTCTCCTCAAAGCCAAAGATGAAGCGATCCACTTCGCCGGCAGCCTCCAGCTTGGCGATCTGGTCACCGATCCACTTGAAGCCGGTGAGCACGTTGCGGCACTCCACGCCGTAATGCTCGGCCACGGCGTCCGCCAGCGGGGTGGACACGATGGACTTGCACATGACGGGATTTTTGGGCATGGTGCCCTGCTCGATGCGGCCCGCGCAGATGTAGTCCAGCAGCAGCACGCCAACCTCGTTGCCGGAGAGCAGCTCATAGCTGCCGTCCTTGCACTTGACGGCGATGCCCACACGGTCGGCATCCGGGTCGGTGGCCAGCATCAGGTCGGCGCCGGAGGATTTCGCCAGCTCCAGACCAAGGCGCAGCGCCTCGAAAATTTCGGGGTTGGGATACGGGCAGGTGGGGAAGTTGCCGTCCGGGTCCTTCTGCTCGGGAACGATGGTCACATCGTCAATGCCGATGTCCGCCAGAATATGGGTGACGGGCACCAGGCCGGAGCCGTTCAGCGGGCTGTACACCAGCTTGAGACCGGCGGTCTTGCAGATGCCGGGACGGATGGAGCGGGCCTCGATGGCCTCGTACAGAGCGTTGATGCAGTCATCGCCCACATACTCGATGAGGCCGGCGGCAACGCCCTCCTCAAAGGCCATGACCTTGGCGCCGGTGAGGATGTCGGTCTTCTGAATCTCGGCGTAGACGATGTCAGCGGCCTCATCGGTCATCTGGCAGCCATCGGGGCCGTACGCCTTGTAGCCGTTGTACTTGGCGGGGTTGTGGGACGCGGTGACCATGATGCCCGCGTTGCAGTTGTAGTAGCGGGTGGCAAAGCTCAGCGCCGGGACAGGCATGAGCGCCTTGTAGATGCGCACATGTACACCGTTGGCGGCCAGCACCTCGGCGGCGGCCTTGGCGAACACATCGCTCTTGATGCGGCTGTCATAGCTGATGGCAACGGTCTGGGTGCCGCCCTGGGTCTTGACCCAGTTGGCGAGGCCCTGCGTGGCCTGACGCACCACGTACACGTTCATGCGGTTGGTGCCCGCGCCGATGACGCCGCGCAGACCTGCGGTGCCGAATTTGAGCGCCACGGCGAAACGATCCTGAATGGCGGCATCATCGCCCTTGACGCTTTCCAGCTCGGGTTTGAGATCCGGGTCGGTCAAATCGGCGGCCAGCCAACGTTCGTACATTTCTTGATACATAGTTCACACCATCACTTTCAAATAGGGAATGGGCTGCAATGGCCTTTCTTCTCTATAAATATACCAATATATTATTTCTTTGTCAATCGAATTTTGGCAAAATACGCCAATATTATGGGCAAAATACTTGTGCTGCCCACAAGAAACAGGTATACTGGAGGCAATACCAGAGAAAAGAGGGAGTGCCTGTGTTTGCAAGGATCCGCAGCATGGGGGTGGCGGGGCTTTCCGGCTATCCCGTAGAGGTGGAGTGCGACCTGTCCGGCGGACTGCCGAAGTTCACCATGGTGGGACTGCCGGACAGCGCTGTGAAGGAGAGCAGCGAGCGGGTGCGCGCCGCCATCAAGAATCTGCGGTATCCATGGCCGGGCAGCCACATCACGGTGAATCTGGCCCCCGCAGACGTGCGCAAGACCGGGCCGGTGTACGATCTGCCGGTGTTTCTGGGCATTCTGGCGGCGATGCAGCAGCTGCCCGCCCCCGCACCCCGTCAGGCATTTGTGGGCGAGCTGGGTCTGGACGGTGCGCTGCGCCCGGTGGCGGGCGTGCTTCCCATGGCGCTGGCGGCCGCGGAGCACGGCATCACGGAATTGTTTGTTCCCGCCGAAAACGCCGCCGAGGCGGCCATTGCCGGGGAGCGGTGCGCGCTGACGGTCTACCCCGCCCGCACCGCGCAGGATGTAGTGCTGCACCTGACAGGAGCGCAGGCGCTTTGCCCCGCCGTCAGTGAAACGCCGGATGCCGCCGCCGAATGGAATGGGCCGGATTTTGCCGATGTGCGCGGGCAGGCGGAGGCCCGCCGGGCCATGGAGATCGCCGCCGCAGGCGGGCACAATCTTTTACTCATTGGCCCGCCCGGTGCGTGTTCTTAATACAATGTTGTAAATAGGTAGAGAAAAGCCCAGGCCGCGTGCCTGGGCTTTGTTATTATGCTTCTCCGTACTTTGTTACGGTGGGATCGTCCACGATGTAGAGGCCAGACAGCAGTCTAAACCACGGCTTGCCGTCCGCGCCCTGGACGCGGGCCTCCACCTCCAGGCGCTTGCCGCTCTCGATCAGCTGGGCCACGTTGTCGGCTCTCTTTTCGGGAGTGCGGCGCAGGTTGGTGTAGCCGTGGTGGATCGTCAGCACATAGCCGTGGAGCTTTTCACCCTCCTGCACGGGCCGTGCAGCCTCCTGGGCGTCGTTTTCCGCGTCGGCGTCCTCGGAATCGTCTGCGGCCTTCTCGGCCTTCTGGGCCTGTTTCTGGGCCAGCAGCGCGTCGGCGATTTCGCCGTCCACGGTGTTGGCCTCGATCTCCGCGTCCAGGGCGGCGACGATCTGCGCCTTGCTGGCGTTCTTCTTAACTTCCACGCCCAGCTGCGCGGCGATCTCCAGCAGCTTCTCCTTGCTGTCCTCCACGCTATACTCCGGCACGGCCTCGACGCCCTCCGGCAGCTGTTCGGCCAGCTCGTCGGCGTCCACGTTCTTTCCAGCCAGGCGCGCGGCCACTGCGGCCTGGATCAGATCATTTTCTTTTTTGGCTGCCACGGTTTAGTCCTCCTTTTCGTTGTCGGTGAGATTTGCGGCGGGGTTTTTGGCTTCAATCAGTTTCTGTGTAACGGCCAGGCCCTTGACCAGGTAATCCGGCACGTTATAGCCCAGTTCGACCAGATTCTCCAAAATGCTGCGGGCCTCGTTGACGATCAAAGAGGCCAGCACCCACCAGCCCAGCAGCGTGAGCCAGTCCAGCTGCAATCCTATCATATCCACGCAGAGCGCCTGGAGGCAGCCCGCCAGCTCAAAGGCCACCACCACGATAGCCCAGTAGCCCAGCTTCTTGATCGCGCCTTTTAGCCCTACCTTTGAACTTTCGACGCCCTGCTTGTTTGCCTTATACCATCCCGTGAGCCAGTCCACGACGTTGAGGGCCAGGAACGCGGCGAACAAATACCAGTGTTCGCCCAGGATCGCTGTGGCGATAGTTACCGCAGCGCCCACGAAAAGGTTGTAGTAGTCGATGATCCTCTTTGCCATTGTCTTGTCCTCCTTTTATTCGACTGCCTGGCAGCTGTACAGCTTTTCCAGCTCCAGGCGCTGCACGACAGGCAGCAGGGCCTCCTCGATTGGTCCCTTGTCTCCGCTGGACACAGGCCCCAGGCTAAACTGGTAGCGGTTCTCGGCAGGCGCGGTGGGTGTCTGGGTGGTGTCGGTGGCTGCCTGTTTCGCGTAGCCGTTCAGCCCCGCCTGGCGCATGATTGCCGGGTAGTCCTTGTAACAGATGTTGCAATCCAGGCTGCTGCCGAAACCAGCGATGCCCAGCGCGTTCTTGCTGCTGTACTGCCAGATGCCGTTCTGCACCGCCGCGGTGTCGCTGGCGGTGTATGCCGCCTCCCACTTATCAAACCCGGCCAGATCGGCAAGGTTGGTGTAATTGAGGAAAAAGTCACGGCTGCAATAGACGGCCGCATAGTAGCCCGCTGCCTCCAAGACTTCCAGCGCGGCCTTGATGATCGCCGTGTTGGTAGCCTTGCCGCATACCTTGTTGAACGGTTCATATTCCACATCATAATAGATCGGGTAGTCCCACTTGTGGCCGTCCAGCATCTTGACGACTTGCTGCGCAGTGATCCGGGAGGCGGCCGCGCTCTGGTCGTAGCTGTAAACGTAGACGCCCATCGGGACGCCGTACTTTTCGCAGCCTGCCACATTCGCCAGAAACTGGTTGTCCATGTACAGGCCGCCCTTACCGTGGCGGGCAGAATAACCGACGCGCAGGATCGCAAAGCCGGGATTGCTGCCGCCGTTCACGCGGCGCAGTTCGCTGGCGGTGCGCTCCCAGTTGATCGCGCCCTGGTGGTGGGATACGTCGATTCCGTAGATCATTGTTTTACCTCCTTACTGTTTGGGCTTTTCGGGCCATTCGATTGTGTACGGGAATCCTGCCTGTTCCGGCATATCGCGCAGTGCCTGGCGGTAGGTTTCCCACGCGGCACGCTCGGTCTGAGCGTCGGGCAGCACGGCCCAGTCACAGGCCAGCAGCAGTCGGTCCCGTTCTTTTCTGGCGGCAGACGCTGCCGCCTGGCGGTCAGCGTCTTTGATCTGCTGCGCCCACAGATCGGGGGCGCTTTCCGGCGCGCCGTCCGGCAGGGCCATGCGGGCCTCGTAGGTGGTATAGCTGTAACCCCCGGGCCGCTGCTGGCCGTCTGGTCCTTCCTGGGGCGGGTTTTCCTGCTCGTCCTCGTAGAGGCGGCACAGGCTGCCGTGGGCGTCCGTTTCGACCTCAAACCGCGCCCTTTTTTCGCTGGTTTGTACCGTTGTCACCTTTTATCACTCCTTTAATGATTTTGTAGGATACCACGCCGTCAACGTGTTTTACCCTAAAGTTGTGCATGTCCGCGTGCTTTAGCTGTCCGATCCTGCAGGCGGCCTGTCGTGCCTGGTGCTGTGTCGGCTTGCCGTGGGGGCGCTTTTTAATGTCCAGACACAGCCGGATCAACCGCTTGCTGGTGCGCTTGCGGAAAATCGTGTGATCTGTATAGATCACAAACCCCAGCCCGTCAATCGCCCGGCCGTGGCGCTTTCCGTCGTTGTCTATGTAGTCCGTGCGGTATACCTGCCAGCTGGCATTGCAGCAGTACCCGGCAGCACACAGCCAGTCCATCGACGCCATCAGCGCTCTGTGCAGCTTTCGCTTATTTGATCCATACATGTGAATATTATCCACGTATCGGTAGTAGTGGTCCACGCCGTCCAGGCTGCGGGCGTAACGATCGAACGCCCTCATTGCCAGATTTTGAAACCAATGGCTTGTGACGTATCCGATCGGCAGGCCGCCGTCGAAACTGTCTACCACCTTATCCGCCAGTCGTAACCAATATTTGTCCTTTATGAGCTGCCGGTATCCGTATTTTATAAAATCGTGATCTGATTCCGGGAAACAGTGGTGTATATCTTCCTCTGCCCCGTACTTCATACCGGCCGGGTCGGTTTTCTTCCAGCGCTCAACGTGGCGCTTTGTCTTGTGAGGACCGCGCCCACGAATACCGGCCACACAGTACGGGTCCATTTTGGGCACTACCTGATCGTATATACTTTCAATGAGTACCCAGTGCACTACACCGTCCGGCCAGTATGGCACATAGTCGATCTCACGGGTCTTTCCGTTGCTCAGCTCTGTGTTCGTCGTGTGGATCGGCGCACTCGGCGTCCAGTCGCCGGTCAGAATAATGTGTTTTAACTGTTGTATGCACTCGTCCGCGTGTGTCAGGGCGGGTAACGTGGTAGGATCGTGCATGCGCTTTTTCGCATGATCAAATAAGCACCTCCTTAAAAATTCGTCGTCTAACATTATGGGGAGTAAATTTCCGATGCGTTTCGGCATGTTATTATCTTTCTTTGGCCTCCAGCCATTTTCGCCCGCTTGTGCGTCTACTCCGGCTGCCGGTTGGGCCAGGTTTCACCATGGGGTGAGGACATCACAGTTTCAGTTAAAAAGGTCGCCTACGCTCATATAGAGCGCAGCCAAAGAAAGGTCGCCGCCGCTGTTCCACCAGGACAAGGAGGCGTCGTTGTTGAGGTTGACGTAGAACGGACCCGCGTTGCCCCCGTTGTTGGAGTTCGCCCCGCGCAGAACGATACGGACG
>CALZZE010000048.1 GCA_945830575.1 uncultured Subdoligranulum sp.
TTGAAGTAGCGGTCCAGCAGGCCCTGCATACCACGGCCATGGCGGGCCTCGTCCTTCGCCATCTCATGCACGGTGTCATGAATGGCATCCAGATTCAGCTGCTTGGCCTTCTTGGCCAGATCCATCTTGCCGGCGCAAGCGCCGCACTCGGCGTCAACACGCATCTGCAGGTTCTTCTTGGTGCTGTCGGTCAGCACCTCGCCCAGCAGCTCAGCAAACTTGGAGGCGTGCTCGGCCTCCTCGAAAGCGTAGCGCTTCCAGGCCTCGGCAACCTCGGGATAGCCCTCACGGTCAGCCACGCGGCTCATGGCAAGATACATGCCAACTTCGCTGCACTCGCCGTTGAAGTTCTCGCGCAGGCCCTGGATGATGTCCTCCGGAGCGTCCTTGGCGATACCGACCACGTGCTCGGTGACGTAGTTGTTGGAGCTCTGCTCAATGAACTTGGAGGCGGGAGCCTTGCAGACAGGGCAGGCCTCGGGGATCTCACCCTCAGCGACATAGCCGCAGACGGTGCAAACGTACTTCTTGGCGGGAGCAGCCTCAACAGCCGGAGCCTCCTCTACTTCTTTGGGGGCAAACTTGGCAGCGGGAGCCTTGCAGACAGGGCAAATGTCAGGAATCTTGCCTTCGGCAACATAGCCGCAGATGGTGCAAACATACTTGGTCATCGGAATAACCTCCCAGTGTAAATTTATACAAGATTCACAAGTTCTTTCTTGTATTCTGTACAGATTATAGCCCCTCTGTCCTGCTTTGTCAAGACGGTTTTTTCGGTTTCAAGATATATTCTTAAAATTTGATTTTTTCATTTTGCCTGCCGGTGATCCGTCCCAGCATCGGAAATAACGCCCGGGAAAGCAGCGCCGTGACGGCCCCCACCGCCAGCCCCGCCACCATCAGCGCCGGGGCGTATCCCAGCGCCAGTCGGCTGGACAGCAGCAGCGCCGCACCGAGAAGCTGTCCCAAATTATGGGCCAGCGCGCCGCAGGCGGAAAAGATGTACCCCGTGACCACAAACGGCGCACGCAGCAGCAGCCAGAGCACCAGAAAGGACAGCAGTCCCCCGCACAGTGAAAGAAAACCCGCAGTGGCTCCTCTGGTGAGAAAAGAAAACAGCGCCTTGAGCAGAACCAGCATCAGAGCGGTGCGCCCGCGCAGAAAAACAAGCGCGTACATCACCACAATGTTGGCAAGACCCAGTTTCATGGCGGGCATCAGCCCCAGCAGCGGCGAAACCAGCGATTCCAGAAAGGACAGCGTCATGGCCAGCGCGAACAGCATACCGGTGAATGCCGTTTCTCTGGCCTTTTGATTGCGCATGGACAGGTTCCTCCTTCTTTTGAATGGTTTCAGTGTACCCATTCCGAACCACTTTGTCAAGCAGATGAATTTTTACATTTTTAACTGTTTTGACATGGGAAAATCTCTTGCAAATCCTGCGTAAATAGTGTATCCTTATTATGTATCCCTGCCATCCCCTGCTCCTTACCGGAGCAGTCAATCTTTATACAAAAAAGGAGACATTGATTATGAAAAAGATTTTTGCTGTCGCTGCCGCCGCCTCTCTGTGCGCCGCGCTGCTGGCGGGCTGCGGTTCCACCGCCACCGCTTCCTCTGCCGCCTCTGAGACGATTTCTCAGGCCGCTTCCGCTGTGTCCGAGGCCGTGGAACAGGCCAACACCGACCTGCTGGATTCCGCTGTTGCCGCCATCGAGGCGGTCAATCCGGTGAACAATCCCCGCGTCATCGACGATTTCTCTCTGGTCAACGAGATGGGCCTGACCGCCGACAACATCGTTGCCTACAAGGGCGACGTGACCAACGATCAGGCGGACTGCTCGCTGGTGTTTGTGGCGCAGGTCAAGGACGGCACTGCCGACACCGTTGTCAGCGAGCTGAAAGCGTATCAGGAGACCATGACCGGCAACCTGTACGCCGAGTTTGCCGACAAGGTCGCCAAAGCCACCGACGCCCGCGTTCTGGCCAAGGGCAATTACGTGGTGATGGTCATTTCCGGCATCGAAGGCCCTGACTATGCCGCCATTGATGCGGTCATTGATTCCGCTCTGGCCGGCTGATAAACCGCACACATTCTGTACAGGCCGCTGCCAGTTCTGGTAACGGCCTGTTTTCATCCCGGCAGGTGCTTTCATCTGCCCACACCTGAAGGAGGACGGCCTGCGTGGTATTTAACAGTGTGGTGTTTTTGTTCTGCTTTCTGCCGCTGGCGCTGCTGCTCTATTACGCAGCGCCCGGGCGGGCCAAAAACGCCGTGATTTTGGCGGAGAGCCTTGTCTTTTACTGCTGGACCGGCGTGCAGTATCTGCCGCTGATCCTTGTACTCATCGCGGTGAACTATCTGCTGGGACTGGCGCTGTCCCTTCCGGCGGAAAAACTCCCCTTCCGGCGGTTTCTGCCGCTGGTGGCTGTGCTGGCAGACCTTGGTGCCTTGATCTACTTCAAATACGCCAACTTCCTCATTGACACGCTCAACAGCTTTGGTTTGGGTCTGGCCCGGCTGTCCATCGGCGCGGTGCTGCCGCTGGGCATCAGCTATTACGTGTTCAAGCTCATCAGCTATGTGGCGGATGTGTACAGCGGCAAGGCGCCGGCGGAAAAAAATCCCATCGATTTTGCTGCCTACGTGCTGTTTTTCCCCCAGCTGATCATCGGCCCCATCGTCAAGTACCGGGAGATGGCGGATCAACTGCACACCGTCAAAAACCGTTGCTCCCTTGCGCAGATCGAGCAGGGAGCACAGCTGTTCATCTTCGGTCTGGCCAAAAAAGTGATTCTGGCGGATTCTATCGGCGCTCTGTGGAGAGGCATCATCGGTGCAGACGGCGTGGGGCTTGCCAACGTTTCCACCCCGCTGGCGTGGCTGGGAATCCTCGCCTACTCCTTCCAGCTGTATTTTGATTTTGCGGGCTATTCCGAGATGAGCAACGGCCTTGCAGCCATGCTGGGCTTTGACTGCCCCGCCAACTTTAACCTTCCCTATATTTCCGCCAGTATCACGGAATTCTGGCGGCGCTGGCATATCTCTCTGTCCGGCTGGTTCCGGGATTATATCTACATTCCTCTGGGCGGCAACCGCAAGGGTGCTGCACGGCAGCTGTTCAACATGTTTGTGGTCTGGGCGGCCACCGGCATCTGGCACGGCGCCAACTGGAACTTCATCGTTTGGGGGCTGTATTACTTTGTACTGCTCACCATCGAAAAGCTGTTCCTGCTGAAATATCTGAAAAAAGGCCGCATCTGGCCCCATTTGTACACCTTGTTCTTTGTGGTTCTGGGGTGGGGCATCTTTACCGCCAGCGACCCGGGCGCACCACTGGGGCTTCTGATGCAAAAACTGTTCCTGCCGCAAAGCGGCGTTTCCCCGGTTTATTATCTTCGCTGTTACGGCGTTTTCCTGCTGCTGTGCGCGGTCTGCTCCACCCCGCTGCCCGGCATGCTCTGGAAAAAGCTCTGCCGCTGCACACCGCTGAAACTCCTCGCCTTTGCGGGTCTGACAGTCCTGTGCACCGCTTACGTGGTGGCCGCCACCAACGCATCCGCACTGTACGCCAATTTCTGAGGGAGGGTCGCTCATGTCAAAACAGGTTTACCGCAAGAACGGCCGGAAACCCGCCAGCACCTTGGCGGTACTCTTTCTGGCGCTCGTCTTTGGTGCAGCACTGTTGAATCTTTTCTGGCCCAAGCGCACGGAGCTGGCGCTGGAGAACCGCAAGGCTGCCCAGTTCCCCGCCTTCAAAGTCTCAGCCCTGCTGGACGGAAGCTGGCAGAAGGCGTTCGGCACATGGATGCAGGATCAGGTGATGGGTCGGGATCAATGGGTCAATTTACAGCGCGCAGCCGATGAGGCTGTGTTCCAGAAGACCGAGGAGGGCGGCATCCTGCTGGGAAAAGATCACTGGATGTTTACCCGGCAGTTCTCCGAGGGCGCCGATGTGCAGGCTCAGACCGCCAAAAATGTTGCCGCCGTCAGTGAGTTTGCCTCCCGTTACCCAGGCAAGGTCACCTTCCTTCTTGCCCCCAGTGCAGCGGTCATCTATCCGGAGGCCTTGCCTGCCGGCGCACCGATGATCGATGAAAACGAAAATCTGGACGCCATCTTCGCGCAAATCGGCCAGACGGCGCAGGTACTCGATTTGCGGGACACCTTTACAGCCCATAAAGAGGACTACCTCTATTTCAAAACAGACCATCACTGGACCACACAGGGAGCGTATCTGGCGTATCAGCAGTTCTGCGCCCTGAAAGGTCTGACGCCCTTTGCCGGCGGCCCCTCTGAGACCGTCCCGGATTTCCTTGGAACCCACTATTCCTCCACCCGGCTCTGGAATGTGCAGCCGGACACCATCACATGGTATCCCATGGACAACCAGATGACGGTCTACAAGCTGACCGGCGAGGCCCAGTTCGAGGTGGACCGGGTGGAACCCATGATCAACACCGAGAAATTTGCTACCCGGGATAAGTACGCCGCCTTTCTGGACGGCAACAACGGGTACTCCGTCATTGAAGGCAGCGGCGAGGGCAATATCCTGGTTGTCAAGGACAGCTATGCCAACAGCTTCGTCCCCTATCTGACGGCGAACTACGCCAAAATCGGCGTGGTGGATTTCCGCGGCTTTGCCTACGGTCTGGATTCCACCATCGAAAAAGAAGGCTACGATGACATTCTGGTGCTTTACAACTACCAGACCTTTGTAAGCGACAATAAAGTCATCTATATCAACCGTCCCACGACACTCTCTTAACAACGGTAATTCCCCGGCTCGGCCGGGGAATTTTTTATTCAAACGTGATGGACAGTCTGGGTGACGCCGCTTTCTGCTGCGCCCCAAAACGGCAGGAGGCGAAAAAGTCCAGCCGGAACGGGTCTGCCGGCAGCACCGCATACCGGGAAAAAGCCTGCTGCAAGCTATCCGCAAGTCGCTGCTGTGCCGTGCGCTCTTCCATAACAGGTGTAAGGGCGGACAGCTTTACATCCCGCAAGGTGACTGTTACAAGGGTCTGCTGTGCCGTTGGTTCCACCGAGAAGCGGGCGTCTGCCGTGATGTGCGCGGTATTGTTGGCGAACGTCATGTCCACATGACTGCTCTGGCCGCACAAAACAGCGATAAGACTTGCCGCCTCCGGCTGGATGACACGTTCCGTATGCCCCTGCTGAAGCAAAAGATATCCAAAGGATTCTTGTTGCCACAGCGGGATGAAACAGCAGTCCTCCTGTTCAAACAACCGTTCCAGACCGCAATGTGGCTCTTTCATCCGGCGCAGGCAATCATACAGTTCCGCCGCGGTATCCCCGTTCCAGTCTGCCGAAAACACCGCGGATTCCGGCGCCGGCTGAGCCTTTTCGTACAGAAGTTCCCCCAACTCCCTCGCCTGCCGAAAATCCACGGTGGCCGGAAGCACGGCAACATCCATCAGACCGTAATACGCCTGTCCTGTCAGCTGCCGCTGGGCGGCATCCAGCGCCTGTGCCATGGTATCTCCCTGCCCCTGTATGCTGCGGTAGTCGTTTTCCTCCTTTCCTTCCAGGATCAGACACACCTCATTTTCAGCGCCGAAGCACACCGCCCGCACGATTTCCCGGCTGGCCAAAGTGTGCTGAGAACATCCGCAGAGCAGCACAGTGAACAAAAGCGTCAACAGGAGCTTCGGTTTGAGGTCAGACATGCAAACCCACCCCCTATCACGACCAGCGCGGCAAAAAACCATACTGCCGTGTTCCGGACAGCCAGAAGCGCAGCAATATCCGCTGTGTGCAGCACAAGACAAAGTGCCAGCAGCAGCGCAAAGTATAACGGAAACCGTTCCAGACCGACCGCGGTGTTTTCCGTAGGGCCGGGCCGTTTGCAAAGCCGGTGCAGCGCATACAAATACAGCGCCAATTTCAGCGAAACCGCCATCGTCCAGAGCAGCAGCTGTACCCATTCCAGCCGGTTGAACACCGACAGCGCACCGCACCGTGCAGCAGCATGAACCGGGTCGGCACGTCCCGGCATCGCCGTACCGAAAAACAGCTCCAGAACGCCGTGCATTGCCACATCAAAGCCAATGGCCAACGCGGCCAGCCTTGCCAGAGTATGGCGGCCCCGCTTGTCCTGCTCCGGCCACAATGCTGGCAAAAGATATTCCGGGTACAGAATCAGCTGTGCCGAAACAGCCTCCGACAAAATATCCCCTGTGAGTACAGGCATTTGCAGATTGGTCAGATGCAGCCGAGGCGCAAGCGACAGCAGAAGCGCCGCTCCCGCCAAAACCAGCGCACAGAGCAGTACATTGGCAGTCTGGCCGATGGCAGATACCCGGCGCAGGTAAATGACCGGAAGAAGAACCGTAAAGCAGACCCCTGCCAGCGTGACAGTGTCCGGATACAGCCTTGCGGAGAGCTGCCACAGGCGCAGCAATTCCAGCGATGAGCTATACACTAAAAGCAATGCGAACAGTCCGCGGAACAAGGGGTTCGGCCATGCCCGCCAGCAGCGGGCAAAGACCCACCCCAACAGCGCCAGCAGCGCGGCGGTAACAGGCGCCACGGCAAGACCTGCACGGATCCAGTACCCAGTCTGCGTGCGCAGCAGCACATTCGCCAGCAGACTGACCAACAGCGCCGCAAACAGTCTGGGCGTGTTATCTCTCGTCAATGTGACCGCCCTCCCCTGCCTTCGCCAGCCTGCACCAGATGCTGCGCACAAATCCATCCCGGAATGTTGCTTTGCCGGGCGGCATCAGCGGGTACAGATAGTCAAATCCGAAGGGCTCGCTGCCGCAGGCCATCGCAAGAATCATGCAGGCCCCGCAGGCAAGCCCCGGAACACCGAACAGCCCCGCCAGTAAAATGATGACAAACCGGAACAAAATGGATTGTTCGTACAAAGACGGCACCGCCAGCGTAGCGATGGTGGCTGCCGCCGCCATGGTGAGGATGGGGACGCTGACGATTCCGGCGGAGACGGCAGTCTCACCGATGATGAGCGCCCCCACCAGACTGACGGTATGGCTGATGGACTGCGGCGCACGCAGTCCCGCCTCCCGCACGATCTCCAATAGCAGCGTCACGCCGAGCATCTCCAGCATGGGCGGCAGCGGCGTGGAGGTCTCCGCCTGCGCCAGCTTGGCCAGCAGCTGAACCGGAATCATCTCCGGCGCAAACCCTACCGCCGCCACATACAACCCCGGCCCAAACACTGCCAACAAAAAGGCAAGATATTTCAGCAGCCGGATCAGCCCGGCAAATACGGCGCCGGAAGAATAATCGTCCAGACATTCAAAATGCTCCGCGAAAAAGCTTGGCACGATCATGGCAGTGGGACTGCCCGCCACGAGAATGACCGCCTTGCCCTCGCACAGACGGGCGCAGGCGGTGGCGGGACGCTCCGTGTATGCGGCAGCCGGAAACAGATTCAGTTTGTCCTGTTTCAAAAAAGAGGCAAAATAAGCGCTGTCCAGCAAAACAGGGATGCGTATTTCCGAAAGCCGTCTGCGCAGCGAATCAATGAGAGCCGGGTCTGCCAGTGTGCGGTCGTACAGCAGACAGTATTCGGTTTTGGCCCGGGTCTGCGCTGTGGCAATCTCCGCCACGAGGCTGTCGGTGCGGAACTGGCGGCGCAGCAGCGCCACGTTGCAGCGCAGAGTTTCAGTAAACCCCTCCTGCGGGCCGCGGATGTTGCCCTCTGTACCGGGTGTGCTGACGGAGCGCTGTGGAATCTCCTGTGTAGAGAAGGCCACCGCGGCGGCGCATCCGTCAATGAGCAGCACCGACATGCCCGCGCAGAGCTGCTCGATCAGCGCCGTCTTATCTTCCACCGGCTGCTTTTCGGTGGGAACACGGCTCTGGTGCAAAAGGTACTCCAGCAGCGCTGGCCCGTTTTGCAGCGGGACCGGGTTGCGATCCAGCATATCCAGTGCCATGATACAGAGCTTTTCCGGTGAGGACAGCCCCGTGAACAGTGCAATGGCACAGGAAATGCCGCAGGGTGCCACCTCTTTTGTATAAAAATCCGATGAGCAGCCAAATCTTTCCTGTAGAAACGCAAGGTTAGCCTGCAGGTTTCGGCTCAGCTTTCCGTCTGTCGTCATGTGCATCCCTCCCGGATATAGTGTGGGCCGGCAGGTCGGAAAATATGAGGAGGTTTTTATGCTGTCTTCCGTTTACAGAACCGTTGTGGTGTACATCGTTGTCATTGTGGCTATGCGTCTGATGGGAAAGCGCCAGCTGGGAGAATTGCAGCCCGCAGAACTGGTGACGACCTTTCTCATTTCCAACGTGGCCTCCATCTGCATAGACGAGCCAGACCTTCCTCTGGCGGCCAGCGTGGTCCCCATTTTTCTCATCGCAGCGTTGGAAATCTTAAATTCCACCGCCGCATGGTTCTTTCCCCGGTATGCACAGCTATTGTTCGGCAAGCCGGTGACGGTACTGCGCAACGGCGAGATCGATCAGAACGCTTTGGCGCATCTGCGCATCACTCCGGCCGATCTCAGCGAGGCGCTGCGCGGCAAGGATATATTTACGCCGGAAGATGTGATCTGGGGCGTGGTGGAACCCAACGGCAGCATCAGCGCCGCGGTGCAGCAGGAAGGAAGCGCTCCTCCCATGCTGCCACTTCTCATCGACAGGCTGGCGTACAAGGACAATCTTCAAACCTTTGGGCTGGATGAAAACTGGCTGGACACAACACTGAAAGAAAAAGGTCTGCGGCGCAGGGATGTCATGATCTATCTTTATAACGGGCAGGATTCGCTGCTCGTAACAAAAAAGACCGCCCACAAGGGGCGGTCCTGAATCGGAGGAAGAGTCCATGAAACGGAACTGGTATGCGCTGTTCCTGCTGCTCCTGCTGGGAGCAGGGCTGTGGTGGGCCAGTTGGTATGTGCGTGACGCCTCTGCCAGAACACAGCTGGAGCTGCGTCAGGCCTACGCCTGCACTCTGGCGGAGGACTATGATGCCGCCAGACAGGCGTTTTATACCGCGGCTGCCAACACACAGGCGCGCAGCAGAATCCTGCTGCTTCTGGTTCGGCGCAATCTTGTGGATCAGCTGAACCAGACCATGGCCACACTGCCCAGCTACGCCAACCGGGACAATCAGGCTGATCTCGCCGTGGAGATATCCCGTGCGATGGCACAGCTCAACCAGATGCAGGCATCATTTTTCGGTTTTTGAACGGCTGTCCAGCATATCCTTCAGTTCTTCCATGAAGGTATTCACATCACTGAACTGACGATACACCGACGCAAAACGCACATAAGCAACATCATCGATGCTTTTCAGCTCCTCCATCGTCAAATCACCGATATGGATGGAGGTCACCTCCCGGTCGTAAGAGTTGAGCAGCTTTTGCTCAATACGGCTCACCGCGGCATCCAGCTGCTGGTAGCTGACCGTGCGCTTGTCACAGGCACGCAGCATACTGTTCAGCAGTTTCTGCCGGTCAAACACTTCCCGGGAATGATCCTTTTTCACGACCATCAGGGGAACGGTCTCCACGATCTCATACGTCGTAAACCGTTTTTTGCAGCTCAGACATTCACGGCGGCGGCGAATCTTTTCGCCATCCTCTGTCGGGCGGGAATCAATGACCTTGGAATCAACTTCCCCACAATACGGGCATTTCATCGTGCGTCCTCCTTTTGTACAGGCATGTCAGGCTTTTCTGGCGGCCGGCGCTTTGCGCTCTTTCCAGTCCACCCACAGCTGGGTAGCAATGCAGATGGTGCTGTACACACCGCTGACCATACCGAACATCAGCGGCAGTGCGAAGGTGAAAATGCTGTCCAGCTTGAACACCAGAGACACCACACAAATGATGGCCAGCGCCGCGCAGGTGGTGATGGAGGTCATCAGGGTGCGCGCCAAGCTCTGGTTGACAGACAGATTGACAAGCTGCGGCAGCGGCATCTTTTTGCCATACAGTGCGCTGTTTTCGCGGATACGGTCATAAATGACCACCGTGTCATTGATGGAGTAGCCAAGAATGGTCAGCAGGGCCGCAATAAAGTTGCCGTTGAGGGGGATACGCAGCACCACGAAGACGCCGTATACCACAAGCAGGTCGTTGAGCAGCGCAACGACAGCCATGGCACCTGCGGACAGGCCACCGATCTTGCGGAACCGATAGGCCACATACAGCAGGATCAGCACACAGGCAGCAGCCACCGCCACCACGCTCTTGAGCAGGAACTCCTTGCCGATGGTGGGGTTCACATTGCTGACCTCGTCCTGTACAAAAGCGTTGTCGGGGTACTGTTCATTCAGGCCGGAAATCAGACCGTCCAGCTGCTCGGTGGTGATGGTGGAGCTTCCGGGCAGCGTGACCGTAAGGGTCTGGCTGCCCATGATGTCGGTGCCGGTTTGCAGCGTCAGTTCCTTCTGGCCGACTGCCTCACCGATGGAAGTTTTCAGCTCGTTCAGATCCACATTACCCTGATAGCCCAGCGTGATCATGGAGCCGCCCTTGAATTCCACATCCAGTTTGACGCCAAAGATGACGCTGAACGCCAGCACGAAGGCCACCAGGCAGCAGGAGAAAACATAAAACTTTTTGCGGTTGCCGGTAAAGTTGATGCCGGGGGTCTGGCGCAGCTTGCTGCCCTCCGCGGCGGCGCCGTACAGGACAGGCTTGCGCAGAGCCTTGACGCGGGACGCGCCGCGAATCATCACACGGGTGGCCCACACGCCGAACACAAAGTTCAGCAGCACGCTGGTGAGCAGCGTAAAGCCGAAGGAATAGATGGTGCCCGCAGTGGAGGGGCCGAACCAAGCAAAAATGGGAGTGAGCAGCTTCGCCCAGATGCCATCGGTGGGGCCGAACGCGCCCATCAGCACAATGGCTACGATCACGATGGTCACGTTGCCGTCGATGATGGCGGGCATGCCCATCTTAAAGCCGCTGGAAATAGCACCGTCCAGTGTCTTGCCCTTGTTCAGTTCCTCGCGGATACGGGAGGCGGTGATGACGTTGGCATCCACGCCCATGCCGATGCCAAGAATGATACCGGCGATGCCGGGCAGCGTCAGCGTGGAGCCGGGGAAAATCGTGAGATAGCCGGAAACCACGGCCAGCGTTGCGGATACCTGCCCCAGCAGAGACAGCGTTGCGATGGCGCCGGGCAGACGATAGTTGACGATCATCAGGAACGCAACCACCAGGAAGGCAATGACGCCGGCCAGCACCATCACTTCCAGACTCCGTGCGCCCAAAGTGGGGCTGATGGTGGAATAACTCTCGGCAGACAGCGCAAAGGGCAAAGCGCCGGAATTGATCTGGTTCGCCAGCGTGGTGACGGATTCCTGATCAAAGCTGCCGCTGATGATGGCGCGGCCCTCAGTGATGGATTCGTTGACCGTGGCAGTGGAGATGTTCACATCATCCAGCCAGATGGAGATCATGCCGTTCTCCTCTGCGGCCAGCTCGGTGGTGGCGGTGCTGAATTTCTTGGTGCCCTCGCTGGAGAATTCCAGCTGGACTACGTAACCGTGCTGTTCATCGTATCCCGGCGCAGCGGATTTCACATCATCGCCGGTGAGAATCAGTTCCCCGTCAGCCGTGGAGCCGCGGCGGAATACCATCTCGGCCGTGGTGCCGATCTCATCAATGGCAGTCTGGGGATTGAAGTCAGACTCATCGCTCTTCCAGGGAAAACGAACGATGATACGGTCTTTATTGTAGTCTACATAATCTTCATAATCCGTAATGCCGAGACCGACCAGACGATCCTCGATAACGGTCTTGGCGGCGTTCATCTGGTCATCCGTTGCATCCATACCGTTAGCGGGCATGAACGTCACGTCCACACCGCCCCGGATGTCGATGCCGAAACGGATGTCAGACGCACCTTTCAGGTAGACGTTTCTGGTATCCCCGTAGGTATAGCTTACACCAAAGATCGCTGTCAGGGAAAACGCAACGATCAACACGGCCATGACAAACAGCTGCCATGCCTTCCCTTTTTTGTTCATAGAAACCTCCAAATTTCGTCCTGACCGCGGCGGCCAAAACGGGAATCCTGTTTATTGCTGCTCTGCCAGCAGCTTTTCCACCACAGCCAGCCGCACGCAGATGGTCAGCAGATAGGACGCCTCCTCCACCTCAGGCAGGCTGGGATAGGTGGGCGCAATGCGCAGGTGGGAATCCTCCGGGTCTTTCCCGTAAGGGAAGCTGGCGCCTGCACCGGTCAGCTGCAGGCCGCACTCGCTGCACAACTGTGCCACACGTTTCGCGCAGCCGGGCATCACATACAGACTAATGAAATAGCCGCCCTTGGGATTGGTCCAGTGGGCAATGTCGCCGCAGGGACCGAACTCATGGGCAAAGGTGCATTTGACTGCGTCAAAGCAGGGAACCAGACGGCGGCGGTGCTTGGCCATGTGCCGAAGCACGCCCGCCTTGTCCTTGAGGAACCGCACATGGCGCAGCTGATTCATCTTGTCATAGCTGATGATCATGGGAGAGAAACGGCTGCAAACATATTTCAAGCTGTTCTCACTGCACGCCAGCGCCGAAATTCCCGCCCCGGGGAAGGTGATTTTGCTGGTGGAGGTGAACATAAACACCCGATCCTCGTTGCCGAAAGCTTTGCTTTCCTCCAGCAAAACCGGCGTTTCAATGATCTCGCTGGTGAGATGATGCACAATGTATGCCTCGTCCCAGAAAATCTTGAAGTCCGGCGCTGCGGTCTTCATGGCGGCGAACCGGCGAATGGTCTCATCGCTGTACACATACCCATCCGGGTTGGAATACTGGGGCACACACCAGATGCCCTTGATAGTGTCATCCTCCGCCGCCAGACGCTCGATCATATCCATATCGGGGCCTGTCTCGGACATGGGGACATTGATCATCTCAAAGCCCAGTTCCTCGGTGATGCGGAAATGCCGGTCATAGCCGGGGACCGGGCACAGGAATTTCCGATGCTCCACCTGACTCCAGGGCTTCGGGGAGTCCTGAAACCCGAACATATAGCCAATGGCCATCAGATTGTACATCAGTTGCAGGCTGGAGTTGCCGCCCACAAAAATTTCCTCCGGTCTGGTGCCCATCACTTCCGCGAACAGGGCGCGGGCCTCGTACAGACCCTCCAGATTGCCGTAGTTGCGGGCATCCGTGCCATCCGCCGCGGTGTAATCCTCCATTTTCAGAAGTTCCATCGCCAGATCCATCTGATGCGGGCCGGGCTTGCCGCGGGCCATATTGAGCTTTAACCCTTTTGCCTTGTAAGCCGCGTAGGACCGTTCCAGAGCGGCCTTTTCCGCCTCCAGTTCGCTGCGGTTCATTTTGCGATAATCCGCCATATTTCTTTCCCCCTGTTCTGCGATTCTCGATACCTGCCGTGTCACCCTCTATCTTGACACGCGCACAGGCGTACACTACATTATATACGATTTCCCTGAAAGAAACAAGCGTTTTTCACATTTTTTCCCGATAAAATAAGAAAAAATCCCCTTTCAGCATTTGGATTTTACCATTTTTTACAAAAACGGGTTGAAGAATTCCCGCCGCACCAGTATAATGAGTTCATTCCTATAAGAAAAAGGAGTTTTGGGATGGAACCAATGACAGTAAAAACCCCGCGGCTGACCATCCGCACCAACGATCTGGACGGGATGCAGGCGCTGCTGGATGGCTGCACCGATCCGGAAATGCGGGATGCCTACCGGGATATGATGGAGGAAATGCACCGTCATCCAGACCGGCAGGAATGGGGCTGTGAATGGAACATTTCGCTGACGGAAACCGATGCGGTCATCGGCGGGATTTGTTTTAAGGGGCCCGCGGATGCGCAGGGCCGTGTGGAACTGGGCTACGGCATCGAAGAACCATACCGCTGCCGGGGTTACGCAGCGGAGGCAGTCCGTGCCATGGCGGCGTGGGCACTTTCCCAGCCGGACGTCCGCTGTGTACTGGCACAGACCGAACCACACAATGCCATTTCTCAGCGGGTTCTGGCAAAATGCGGCTTCGTGCGCTGCGGTGACGGTGAGGAAGGCCCGCTGTTTTCCCTGACACAGACACCCTCCTGTTCTTGATGATTATTTTACTTGGGGAACCATTGACTTTTTTTGTCCTCTGCGGTACAATGTGATAGTATACCGACAACGGCATATCTTAACATTTGCCGCCGTGGCGGAACTGGCAGACGCAAGGGACTTAAAATCCCTCGGTAGCGAT
>CALZZE010000049.1 GCA_945830575.1 uncultured Subdoligranulum sp.
TACGAATCATCAGCGTTTCGTCAGTTCCAGCAGGGCCTTGATTTCCTGTGCTTTGGGCATCACGCGGAGCGCACCGGGGCGGGTGGTGATGATTGCCGCCGCCGCGTTGGCAAACCGCAGCAGGCCGGACAGTTCTTCTTCGGTGTAGGGGTGCCAGCCGTTGGCCAGAACATAGTGCAAAGCACAGCCCATGAAGGTATCCCCCGCGCCGGTGGTTTCCACGGTATTGGACAGCTTGAAGCCGGGATGCGCCGCCGGGGTTGGCCTCCCACAGCGGGTTGCCCTGCGGGCTGACGCCGGATCGGGTGAAGTCAATGAGCAGTTCTCCCAAAGCGGCCACATCATAGCGTTTTTCCATCGGTAACCTCCTTCAGCCACAGAAAACCGAAGGGCGGCAGCTGTGCGGTGCCCTCCAAAGCGGCCCCTGTCAGCAGGTTTTCAAAGCGGCCTTCCGGCAGCGGTACGGTGTGCGCGGCGTTGGCAAAGCTGAACAGCCCCACCAGCCCTTCACCGTCCCGCCAGCGTCCCACGCCCAGCACCGCGTCGGTGCCGGTGTCCAGCGTCCACACATCGGCGCTGGCGTCAAAGGCCGGGTGCCCGGCGCGGGTCGTTTCCAGCTGACGCAGGCCTGTAAACACCTGCCCTGCCGGGGTGGCGGCGTCATGCCGGTCGGCAGCCCGGTCCCACGGCAGGCGGCCCCGGTGCAGGTAGCGGCTGTCCACCGCACGGGCGGGGTCAGCTTTGTAGCTGGGGTCGTTGAGTTGGGCGATCTCATCGCCGCTGTACAGCATGGGAATACCCGACAAAAACAGCATCATGGCGTGCAGCGTGACGTCCTGCGTCACGGCGCGGCGGGGATCGGTTTCCAGCCCGCACATGCTGGCGGTGGTGCCGCAGAACCGGGCATCGCCGGTGGTGGGGTCATCGTTGTACAGCTCGCCCCGGCTGGGGCTGCCGGGGAACTGCCCCAGAAAATACGCATTGAGATACTTTTTGTGCGGGACCTCCTCCATGCCCCAGCGGTGCAGTGTGGGATAGTCCAGCCCCCAGCCAATATCATCGTGGCAGCGCAGATAATTGAGAAACACATACTCCTTGGGCAGCGCGGCCACCGTGTCCAGCTGGCGGCGCAGCAGGCGGGTGTCCCCGGTGGCAACGGTGTGCCATGTGGTGGCCATGGTAGTCACATTGTACAATAAATGGCACTCCGGCTTGTCTACTGTGCCGAAATAGGGCACCACACGCTCCGGCTCCATGACCACCTCGCCCAACAGAATGACACTGGGGCAGACGATTTCGCCAATCATGCGCATCATGCGCACGATGGTGTGTACCTTGGGCAGATTGCGGCAGTTGGTGCCCAGCTCCTTCCAGATATAGGGCACTGCGTCAATGCGGATGATGTCCATGCCCTGATTGGCAAGGTAGAGGAAATTGTACATCATCTCGTTGAAAACGCGGGGATTGCGGTAGTTCAGGTCCCACTGGTAGGGATAGAAGGTGGTCATGACCCAGTGCCCGCAGTCCGGCAGCCATGTGAAATTGCCCGGTGCGGTGGTGGGGAACACCTGCGGCACCGTCTTTTCGTAGGCGGCGGGGATGGCCGGGTCGGCAAAGAAGAAGTACCGGCTCTGGTACTCCCCTTCCCCGGCGCGGGCGCGTCTGGCCCACTCGTGGTCGCTGCTGGTGTGGTTCATCACAAAATCCATGCAGACGTTCATGCCCCGCCGGTGGCAGGCATCGGTGAGGGCCTGCAAATCCTCCATGGTGCCAAGGTCAGGGCGCACCTTGCGGAAATCCGCCACGGCATAGCCGCCGTCACTGCGCTCCGGCACGGTGTCCAGAAAGGGCATCAGGTGCAGGCAGTTGACGCCCGCCTCCTCCAGATAGTCCAGCTTGTCCCGCACGCCGTTCAGGGTGCCCGCAAAATTGTCAATGTACAGCATCATGCCCAGCAGGTCGCGGCGCTTGTACCAGCCGGGGTCCTGTTCCCGCGCATCGTCCCGGCGGCGCAGCACCGGGCGGCGGTTTTCCGCGTACCAGCGCATGGTTTCGCACAATTCCGCAAACATGGAGCCGTTATCGTACAGTTCCATGTACAGCCAGCGCAGCTCGTCCAGATGGCGGGCCAGCCGCTTTTCAAACGTTCCCTGTTTCATGGTTCAGTCTACCCTTTCCAGCCAGATTTGCGTTGCGGGGTAGTCTCCCGTCTGCATCGGCAGCGTCAGCCCCGCTGCCATCAGCGCCGAGCCGGTGGTGACATGGCCGGTCAGGCTGTTTTTGTACAGCCCATCCGGGGCAAGCCCCCGGCAGCGCAGATGAATGGGCCACGGGTTGGGCTTGGGATCCACCACCACCACGCTGACCAGCGCGGCGGCGGCGTCCGGCGCGGTGAGCTGCCACGCGGTAAAGTAGGTGTCGGTCATGGCATCGGTCAGGCGGTCGTACCGGCCTTGCAGAACCAGCGGCTGCACCTGTTTGCAGACGGCAATCTGGCGGCGGATGTCCTGCTTTTCCGCCTCGGACAGCAGTTGTAAGTCCAGCTCATAACCGAAGGTTCCGGCCATGGCCACCACGGCGCGGGTATTCAGCGGCGCGGTGCGGCCGGTCTGGTGGTTGGGCGCGGCGGACACATGACTGCCCACCGCACTGATGGGGTAGCCAAAGGAGGTGCCGTACTGAATTTTCAGCCGCTGGATGGCGTCGGTGTCATCACTGCACCAGATTTGCGGGAAATAGTGCAGCATCCCGGCGTCAAAGCGCCCGCCGCCGCCGCTGCACCCCTCCCACAAAATATCGGGAAATTCGGCGGTCAGCCGTTCCAGCAGGGCATACACACCCAGCATATAGCGGTGGGCGGCCTCGCCCTGACGGTCAGCGGGCAGAGCGCGGCTGAACACATCGGTCATGTTGCGGTTCATGTCCCACTTGACGTAGGAAATATGGTTTTCCCGCAGCAGCGCGGACAGTGTTTCATAAAGATAATCCACCACTTCGGGACGGCCCATGTCCAGCACCAGTTGGCTGCGGCCCATGGCGGGGGTGCGCCCCGGAATGGACAGCGCCCAGTCCGGGTGGGCGGCGTACAGCGCGGTGCCGGGGCAGACCATTTCCGGCTCCACCCACAGGCCAAAGTCCATGCCCAGACCCCGGATGCGTTCAATCAGCTCCGCCAGCGTGCAGCCCAGCTTTTTCTCGTTCACCTGCCAGTCGCCAAGGCCGCTGGTGTCGTTGTCCCGGCGGCCGAACCAGCCGTCGTCCAGCACCATCAGCTCCACGCCCAGCTCCCGCGCCTGTCTGGCAATGCGGTAGATGGTTTCCCCGTCAAAGTTCATGTAGGTGGCTTCCCAGTTGTTGATGAGGATGGGCCGGGGACGGGCTTTCCAAGTGCTGCGGATGATGTTGTCTCGCAGAAAGCGCTGGTACTGACGGGACAGCTCGCCCAGTCCGTCGCTGCTGTAACTGAACAGCACCTCCGGCGCGGCAAAGGTCTCGCCGGGAGCCAGCGTCCAGCAGAAGGTCCCGTCCCCCAGCCCCGCCACAAGGCGGGTGCTGTGCAGCTGGCTGACCTCCATCTCGATGCGGAAGCTGCCGGAATAGACCAGCATGGCCCCAAGGCACTCGCCTGCCGTCTCGGTGGCGTGGGGTTCTGCCAGAATGACAAAGGGGTTGTGGTGGTGGCTGCTGGCGCCTCGGCCCGACCCGATGACCTGCACGCCATGGGGCAGCGGGGCGCGTTCCGGCTGGCGCTCCATGCAGTGGCGGCCGTGGAAATGCAGCAGCTCCCACTCTCCGAAGGGCAGGTCCAGACAGGCGGAGGCCGCCTTGCGCAGCCGTATCACGCCGCTGCCGCCGTTTTGCAGCAGCGCGGCGCGGGTGATGACGTCCGCCTGCTCGTACACGCCGTAGAGCAGTGTCACCGTCAGGCCGGTCACATCGTCCCGCAGCGTGACGCGCAGTGTCTCACATTCGCCGCCGTTGTCAAAGGCGGCGGGCAGGCCGGGCAGGGCGTATTTGCCGGGCAGCACCTCCGCCCCGGCAAAGCGCAGGTCGGCGGCGATACTGCCGTCCGGGTTCTGCACGTTGAGGCAGCTGACCCGGAAATCCCCCACGCCGCAGCCGGTGTATTCCTGACAGAGCGTATCCAGCGAGTAATCCCGCTGCAAATGCAGTTCGCCGGGGTTGGGGGAAAACCCGCAGTCCGAGCGGAACTCGGTGTCCCGCAGATCGGCGTTTCCGACAGACGGACCGTAGTACAGATGATGCAGCACGCCCTGTTCGTCCGCCCACATCTGGTAGCTGGTGCGGGCGGTGTGCAGCGTGATGACGCCGGTTTGTTGTGCAATATGGATACTCATAATGGGTATCCTCCTTTTTTCGTTCAGATATGTCAAAGAGACGCCCGGCCGGCCTCTGGCCGGGCGTCCGATTTGGGGGAAAAGGAGATGGTTTGATTTAGGCAATCCCGCACAATTCACGGCGAAAGCCTTGCGGTGTTGCCTTTATTTACCGCCTGTCATGGCGATGCCCTCGATGAACTGTTTCTGGAACAGCAGATACAGGATCAGCATGGGGATCATCGCCAGCAGGCTGCCGGCCATCAGCACCGGGAAGTTGGTGGTGTACTGGCCGTTGAGGGTGGAAAGACCGGCGGACAGCGTCATCATGTTCAGGTCGGTGTTGCAGATGAGCGGCCACATCAGGTCGGCATAGGCGAACACCGCCGTGAAGATGGCCAGCGCCGCCATGCTGGAGCCGGTGAGGGGGAACATGACCTTGACGAAGGTCTGCCATTTGTTGCAGCCGTCCAGATAGGCGGCCTCGGCGATTTCATTGGGGATGCCCATGTAGGCCTGCCGCAGGAAGAAGGTGCCGAACGCCGAAACAAGACCCGGGAACACCAGCGCGAAGATGGAGTTGGTGGCCCCCATTTTGGCCAGCATCTGGTACTGGGGGATGATGAAAATCTGGCTGGGCAGCATCATCTGCATGAGCACCAGACCGAACAGCAGGTTTTTGCCGGGGAAGTTCAGCTTGGCGAAGGCGTAGCCCGCCATCGAGCTGAACACCACGGCGCAGATGACCCGGAACAGAATCATCAGACCGGTGTTGAGGTACAGGTTGGTGAAGGGCAGGCTTTGCAGGGCGGTAAAGAAGTTGGTCAGCTCCCAGCCGGAAGGCAGGATCTTCGGCGGGATGGCCATGGCCTCGGACTGGGTCTTGAAGCTGGTGAGCAGCATCCACAAAAAGGGGAAGATCATGGTTACGCTGCCCAGCACCAGCGCCGTGTAGGTCACGATGGTGCTGACATTTTTGCTCGCTTTCATACTTTTCATGGCTTACACCTCGTAATTGACCCACTTTTTCTGGCCGATGAACTGGAACACCGTCACAATGCCGATGAGCAGAACCGTCCAGATGACGATGGCGGACGCGTAGCCCTTGTTGCCGGCCACGAAGCTCTCCCGGTAGAACAGGTACATCAGGCTCTGGGCGCTGGTGAGGGCAGGGTTGGACTGCTCCACCATCATGTAAATCAGGTCGTAGACCTTCAGGCTGGACATCAGCCGCATGATGAGCACCACGAACAGCGTGGGCGACACCATGGGCAGCGTGATGTGGAAGAACTGCTGTACCTTGGAGGCACCGTCCAGGTCGGCGGCCTCGTAGAGGGTGCGGGAAATATTCTGGATGCCGGAGAGCAGCAGCACCGCATCATAGCCGATGGCGCTCCAGATGGCCACGATGGCGCAGGTGATGAGCACGATTTTGGGGTCGGTGAGCCAGCGAATGTTTTTGCCCAGCAGCGAGTTGAGGATGCCGTACTCGGTGTTGAAGATCCACTTCCACACCATGGCCACGGCGGCGGGAGCCACTACCATGGGCAGGAAGTAGATGGCGCGGAAGGCGGTCTTGCCCTTGATTTTGGCGTTGAGCAGCACCGCCACCAGCAGCGCCAGGAACACGCCGA
Organism: uncultured Subdoligranulum sp.; assembly: GCA_945830575.1. GTDB lineage: Bacteria > Bacillota > Clostridia > Oscillospirales > Ruminococcaceae > Gemmiger. The sequence goes on from CALZZE010000049.1 coordinate 5,972, forward strand.
TGGGCACCGTCAGGATGCAGAAGTAGATGGAGTTCCAGGTCGCTTTCCAGAATTCGGGACTTTTGAACATTTCAATGTAGTTTTCCAGCCCGCAGAACTGGTACGCGCCGAAGGCCTTGGACTTGGAAAAGCTCATGTAGATGGTCTGGAAAAAGGGAACGATGTTTAAGACGATCAGGCCGATGATGGTGGGCGCCACCATGAGATAGCCCCACACATAGCCATCAAGGGCCAGCTTGGACGTTTTTTTCATGGGGATTCCTCCTTATCGAAATCAGCCTGCGCTGGCCGCATCCACAATGTTCTGCATATTTTGCAGGCCGGTGTCGATGTCCACGGTGCCGGCGTAGATTTTCAGCAGCTCATCGCTGACCTTGCTCTTCCACTCGGGGCGGGAGGCGTTGTTGACGCTCTGGATGCTGTAGTCGAACATGTCCAGGAACACCTGCATGTTGATGTCGTACTCCTCAAACACGCCGAGGAAGGTCTCCTCCAGACCGATGTAGGCGGGGATGGCGGCGCCGCTCTCGCCCTGAATGCGCTGACCTTCCTCGCTGCCGAAGAATTTCAGAACGTCCTTGACAGTGTCCAGATTCTTGTTGTTGGCGGCGGTGGCGTAGCTCAGACCGTTGGAGATGGTGGCGCGGCCGTCACCGTTCACCGGGTTGGGCGCCTTGGGCAGTACGGCCACATCCCACTTGCCCTGCATTTCGGGGTAGTTTTGCAGCTCGGCCAGAATGTTCCAGTCGCCCTCAAAGAACATGGCGCCCTTTTCGGAGAAGAAGGCGGTGCCGGGCGCGGTCTCGGCAAAGTAGTTCTGGTCGGGGCACCAGTCATACTGCTGCAGGCCGATGTAGAACTTCATCGCCTCGGCGGTGGCGGGCTGGGTGAAACCGGCCTGCGTCTTGTCCTCGTTGAGAATGTAGCCGCCGTTCTGGTACACAAAGTTCCAGTAGCCCAGTTGGTCGTCGCCGTAGGCCATGTAGCCGTACTTGCCGGTGGCGTCATAGATTTTCTGGGACGCGTCGGTCAGATCGTCCCAGGTCCAGCTTTCGTCGGGGTAGCTCACGCCGGCGGCGTCAAACATTTCCTTATTGTAGACAAGGCCCACGGTGTCCTTGTCCTTGGGAACGGCGTACAGCGTGCCGTCCGAGCCGCTGGCGTTGGAGAGGGACACCTCCGAGAATTTGCTGGTGTCCACGATGTCGGAGCAGTCCGCCAGCATGCCGTTGTCGGCGTATTTCAGCAGCTCGTTGGTGTGCATCCAGAAGATGTCCGGCATCTGGCCGCTGGTGGCAGCGGCCTCCAGCTTGGTCCAGTATTCGTTCCAGCTGGTCACCTGCACCTCGATCTTCACGTTGGGGTGCTGGGCGGTGTAGGCATCACACATGGCCTGCATACCGTCCCGCTGGGCCACGTCCCAGATCTGGAAGGTCAGGTTGACATTGCCGTCCGCAGCCGCGCCGCTCTGGTTGCCGCCGCCGCAGCCCACAAGGCCCGCAGCCATGCCCGCTGCCAGCAGTCCGGCAGCCATGCGTTTCATGTTTTTCATTTGAATTTCTCCTTCCGAAATTGTAGAGGCAGATGATTGTCTTTCCGGCCGAGTCAGACAAGGATGGGCGGGATGCGCTTTTGTCACAATGTACAAAAGTAAGGCTTTTCTTTTGTCTATTATGAACATTGCACAATTTGTTTTCCCGATTGACAACTGTATTATACATTTTGACGGCGGTTTTAGGAATATCCTGATTCGACTTTTTATATGCCAATTTCAAGGAATGCGCCAAAAACAGTTGAAGTCATCAAGCGTTTTGGTATATAATGGGAAAAAGGAGGGTCTGCCATGAGCAATTCCGTCATCACCCCCAACAAGCTGAAATTTCACATGTTCCGGGACGAGCGCTTTATCGACCTGAACCTCTACCAGTTCGGCTGGGAGCGCACCGACCCCTGCCATTCCTACGGCCCACATATCCGAAACCATTACCTATTCCATTATGTCATTTCCGGCAAGGGAAAACTGTTTGCCAACGAGGAGGTGTACGACATCGGTCCCCGGCAGGGATTTCTCATCGTGCCGGGGCAGATCACCACCTACCGCGCCGACGAGCAGGAGCCGTGGGAATACACCTGGCTGGAATTTGACGGCCTGCGCGCCCACGAAAGCATTCAGGCGGCGGGCATCAGCGGCGCAAAGCCGGTGTACACTGCGGCGGGCCGGGAGGCGGGACAGCGTTTGCAGGACGAAATGCTGTACATTGTCAACCACGGCGACGCCGACCCCATTCACCTCATCGGCCATGGGTTCCTGTTTCTGGAACAGCTGGCGGCCTGCTCCGCCACCCGGCGCTATTTTGGCGAGCGGCGGCTGCGGGATTTCTACATGCGGGAGGCGCTGAGCTTCATCGACCAGAACTACCAGAATGATATTTCCATCGAGGACATCGCCGCTGTCTGCGGGCTGAACCGCAGCTATTTCGGCAAAATTTTCCGGGATACGGTGGGCGAAAGCCCGCAGGAATATCTGCTGCACTACCGCATGGCTCGCGCCGCCCAGCTGCTCAAGGAAACCAAACAGCCCATCGGGGAAATCGCGCCGCAGGTGGGCTACGCCAACCAGCTGCATTTCTCCCGCGCTTTCAAAAATGTACACGGGGTCTCCCCCAGAGAGTACCGCCTGACCCACATGATGCCGGAGGAACGCCCAGACAGGGAGTAGGAAAGGCGGACTCGAAGAAAGAACAGAAGGCTTGGGCGCCGCCCCAATCATAGAGGCAACGGAGTGATAGGGATGCCCCCTAAAACGCCTCCTGCCGGTCTTGAGCGGCGTTGGGGGAATATCAGAATGGAAAGCTCCGGTCGGGACGCGTACACTTGGTACGGCGAAAAACTACCCGCGAACCAAAATAGATGCAATTCGGTGACGCAAAACTGCTGTCAGGAACGAAAAGCGTCCCGGCGGTCGGAAAAGTTGCTGCGCGAGTTTTCAAAATGTGTTCGGAGACATCGGGCGACAGAGGTTTTTCTATTGGCATTTTGCTTAAAAAGGGAACGTTATTTTTGTCACAGGATGAACAAAAAATCCTTTACAGCAACCGCAGTATCCGGTATACTGAATATAATAGGCGACCCCTGAAATCATCAAAAGGAGCCGGACACATGAAACAGAACAAGTGGCTTGCCCCTGTGACGGCCGTGGCCTTGCTGGGCGTATTTTTGGGCAGTATGGGAAGTCAGGTCGTTGCGGCCAACGCAGTTCCCACGGTGACCCGTGTATCGGAGGTACCCATTCCGGAGGTCCCTGCTCAGGTGAAGACTGCCCGTGAAAACGGCGTTATCACCGCAGAGGAGTGGAGTACCTATTATCCCGAAGTGTACGCCAGCCATATGGCCAACGCTGACAACAACCCGCAGCCCCGCGTTGCCTACCCGGAACAGGACCCCAACATTCAGGTGCTGTATCAGGGAATGGCCTTCAGCTTTGATTATACCGAGGCAATCGGCCACAGCTACACGCTGGAGGACATTGCCGAGACCACCCGCCCCCATAAGCTGGCCAACTGCCTGACCTGCAAGACGGCGGACTATACGGCGCTGGTCAACAAGCTGGGCACCGAGGCGTACAGCCTGCCCTTTGAGGACGTGGTCCAGCAGATGAGCGAGACGGTCAGCTGCTACAACTGCCACGGCAACACGCCGGGCACCATCGTCATTGAGAGTGACTACATGGCCAATGCCATGGGCGATGAGATGACAGCGGGCACCGTGGATGCCATCAATGTCAGCTGCGCCCAGTGCCACATTGAGTATTATTTTGACCCCGCCACCAAGGCCACCAGTGTGCCCTATGACAGCCCGGACAACTTTGACCCGGATTCCATTCTGGCCTACTACAATGAGATGGGCTTTGTGGACTTTACCAACGAGAACACCGGCGTAGGCATGATCAAGGTGCAGCACCCGGAATTTGAGACCTACACCGGAGCGGGCAGCGTCCACAGCGGCACCTTCAACTGTGCGGACTGTCACATGGGCGTTGATTACACCAAGAAGGGCACGCCCTTTGTCAGCCATGAGTTTACCAGCCCGCTGGACAACGAGGCTTTGGTGCAGAGCAACTGTGCCCAGTGCCATGCCAACCTGAAAGCGGACGTGGAGAAGATCCAGAAGGAGATCACCGAAAAGGAAACGCAGGTCAGCGACCTGCTGGTGGAACTGAACAGCAAACTGGCGGATGCGGTGGCCAGCGGCAGTCTGAGCGAGGCGGAGCTGGCAAAGCTGCGCCAGCTGGACCGGGACGCGCAGTTCTACTGGGATTTCGTGTATGTGGAAAACAGCGAAGGCGCGCACAACAGCAAGCTGAGCCGCGAGTGTCTGGGCAAGGCGGAGACCCTTGCCAAAGAGGCGCTGGCGCTGCTGTAACAAGGTCAAGCGGCCGGGCAGGCTCACCCTGCCCGGCTTTTCTGGTGTATAAGAACGGGGGAGCGTATGGAGGAAAAGCAGGAGATCACATGGGGACAGGTGGCCCGCAAGCTGTTTGGTTTTCTGTGCGGCATGAAATGCAGCCTGATCCTGCTGTCTGTGATCCTGGCCGCCTGTACGGCGGGCAGTGTGGTGCCGCAGAACAAGCCGCAGGCGTGGTATGAGGCCCAGTACGGCGGGGCGGCCCGCTGGATCATGATGTTTTCGCTGGATGATGTGTTTGGCTGCACGTGGTTCGGTCTGCTGTCGGCGCTGCTGGCGCTGAATCTTGTGCTGTGCAGCATCGTCCGGTTTCCGCATCTGTGGAAACAGTGGCGGACTTCCTTCTCTGCACAGAACCGTCTGCAGCGGCAGGACGCCAGCTTTGTGATGGAGCTGGAAAGTCCGGTCGACCTTCAGGCGCTGGGATTCCGCTGCGTGGAAACAGTCACCGATGCGTCGGGCACAGCGGTTCAGTACGCGGTGCGCAGCCGGTTCGGCGTGTGGGGCAGCTGGCTGTGCCATCTGGGGATGCTGCTCATCATGGGCGGCTTTGCGCTGGGCGGCGTGCTGGCCACGGAGGATACCGTGTACGGCATTCCCGGCAGCAAACAGCCCATCGGCGACACCGGCTATCAGCTGTCCATCGATGATTTTGAGGTGACGCTGCGGGAGGACTACACGGTGGAGCAGTACACCGCCGCGCTGACGGTGACTTCCCCGGACGGTGCGGTCCAGTCCGGCAGCGCCAGCGTCAATCATCCCATGTCGGCATTTGGAATGTCGCTGTATCAGGACAGCACCGGCTGGGCCAATTATGTGGACATCCGGCTGAATGGAGAGCTTGTCAGGGAGGACCTTCTCTGCGCGGGCGAATACACCTACCCGGAGGAGCTGCCCGGTCTGGTGCTGCTGTTCAATAAGTTTTATCCCGATCTGGTGCAGGGAGCGGACGGCAGTCTCTCCACCGCCACGCCGCTGTGCAGCAATCCCCATTCGCTGTACACACTGTACTACCAAAACCAGATGCTGGGCATGAATCTGGCGGAAATGGGACAGCCCATTCAGGTGGACGCCTTTACCTTTACCATGCGTGACCCGGTGCAGTACACCCTCATCGTGATCCGCACCGATCCCACGGCGGGATTTGTGGGGGCGGCCTCGCTGGTCATGCTGCTGGGCATCCTGCTGGCGTTTTACTTCCGCCCGCAGGAGGTCTGGACGGACGGAACCCATCTGTGGGGCAGGGCGTCAAAGGCCCCCGAACTGCTGCGGCAATCGCTGGCAGGCAAGATCAACAAAAAGAAAGAGGGCTGAACGATGCAATACAATCCGATCCTGTCCCAAGTGGAAAGCGTCTGCTTTATGGGAGCGCTGGCAGTCTATTTTGCTGCGGCCGCACTGTATTTTGTCGCACTGGTGGTAAAAAAGGAAAAGGCCGGGCGTGGGGCTTTTCTGCTTTCCGCCGTCGGGTTTGCGCTGCATACCGTCTGCATTGCGGCCCGCGGCATCAACGCAGGGCGGCTGCCGTTCACCAACCAGTATGAATTTGCCACCTGCTTTGCGTGGGGAATAACCCTCTGCTTTTTGCTATTTGCCGGAAAATTCCATTTTCAGGCGCTGGGGACCTTTGTGGTGCCGCTGGTGTTTCTGGTGCTGGGCTATGCGTCGATGCAAAGCCGGGAAATTCACGCTCTGATGCCGGCGCTGCAAAGCCGCTGGCTGGGCTTTCATGTGTCCATGGCCATTATCAGCTACGGTTCCTTCGGCGTGGCCTTCGCGGTGGCGATGGTTCTGGTGTTCGGAAACCGGCTGAAAGCCGGCGGCCTGACGGACCGCCATCTCCCCGATGAGGACACGCTGGATCTCATCATCTATCGGGCGGTGGCTCTGGGATTCCTGTTTTTGAGTCTCTGCATCGTCACGGGTGCCATTTGGGCGCAGAAAGCGTGGGGCAGCTACTGGAGCTGGGACCCCAAAGAGACATGGAGCCTGATCACATGGATCATCTATGCCATCTTCCTGCATCTGCGCCTCAACCGGGGCTGGCGGGGACGCAAGGCTGCCGTCTTCGCCATTGTCGGATTCCTCTGCGTGATTTTTACCTATGTGGGCGTCAATACGCTGCTGGCGGGACTTCACAGTTATGCCTGACACGAGCGCAGCCAATTTTTCTGAAAAAGGCACAGGGTCCGCACAGATGTGGTCTTGTGCCTTTTCTGCTGGTGAAGAGGGAAAAAGGCTTTCATTGGGCATGAAAACAATCAAAAATAAAAAATACGATGCACCGTAAAATGCATCAAAACAGGTGCAAAACGGGTGAAAAAAGCCTCAAAAATCAGCTTTTACGCGGGCGAAATCAGAGTTTGGGATATGGTACAATAGAATTACAGTCCGGAAACGGTCTGCCGCGAACCTTGAAAACAGAAGAAAGATTCCTGACCGTATCAGACGAGGAGTTCCATGAACTGCAGCGTGGAGATGACCTCCAATGATACAAAGGACAGGTGGAGAAAAGCAGTGTGCCCATTCGTTGGGCCCCCCCAGGGGTTCACAGTGGACCACCATGAATAGAGTGCCGGAAGTTCGCACAGAATCACGGCTGGCGGGTAGTGGCAGAGGAGGCCG
>CALZZE010000050.1 GCA_945830575.1 uncultured Subdoligranulum sp.
CCTCTATTATACAGGAATCGGGGGCGTTTGAATAGGTTTTTTGACAAGCTGAGGCTGCCCTTTGCGGGGCAGCCTTCGCTGTTGGTTATTCCTTGGGCAGCAGGTGGTTTTTGGCCAGCGCCGGACGCAGCGCCAGATACAAAATCACCGCGCAGATGGTGGACAGGATGGAGTTCACCAGCGTGACGCCGCTGGCGATCTTGGTGGCGATGCTGGCCAGCTCCACCGTCTGACCGAAAATGTACCGGTTGCGGAAGTAGCCGAGGAACGGGTCGGTGAAGACGTTCACCAGCAGGCCGCTGAACGCCGAGCCGATCACCGCGCCTAAGTATGCGCCCTTGTTGGCGGTGTCCCGGTCTTTCAGATGGAAGACCTTGTGGGCAAACGCGCCGCAGACAATGCCGATGATGAACTTGAGAATGAAGGTGGTGATGGCGTAGCCCGGGTCACCGGCCACGATGTCCGCCAGCGCCAGACCGATGGCACCCGCCAGACCGCCGGAAACGCCGTCCAGCAGCATGGCGGTGAGCGCCGTGAAGGTGTTGCCCAGATGGAAGGACGAGCCGGTGCCCAGCACGTTGGGGATGCGGAAGAACTCGTAGGCCACGAAGCTCAGCGCCGCCATGATGCCGATGATGCTGATCTTGCGCACGGTGAATTTGGTTTTGGTCAGAACCGCCACCAGAATGGCGAGGGCCACCACCGCGAACAGCAGCAGCCACATGATGGATGTAGACATAAAACTTTCCTCTCTCTCTTGACTTTTCTCCCCGCAGGGGATATGCTCCTATTATAGCGTTTTCTGGCACTGGATAAATTGCCAGTTCTGATATTTTTTATGGGGCCAGATGGAGAGGAGAGACCGTATGATCGCATTGACAGCTGACAGCAAGACCCCGCTCTATGAGCAGCTGTATGCCGCGCTGGCGGAGGAGATCCGCACCGGGGCCCGTGCGCCGGGCACCGCGCTGCCGGGGCGGCGAAGCATGGCCGCCCAGCTGGGGGTGAGCGTCAACACGGTGGACACCGCCTACCAGATGCTCGCCGCTGAGGGGCTGGCGGACAGCCGCCCCCGCCGGGGCTTTTTTGTGCAGGAGACCGGCGGCATGCTGCACACCCGGCGGCCGCCCGTCCCGGTTCCGGCGGCCCCCGCGCCCCCCGAGCAGCGACCCCGGTACGACCTTTCCACCGGCAGCGTGGACACCGGGCTGTTTCCCGCCCGCAGCTGGGGACGCTTGCAGCGGGACATCCTGTACCAGAACCCGGAGCTGCTCCAGCGCGGCGAGATGCAGGGGGACGCCGCGCTGCGGGAGCAGATCGCCGCCTATCTGAACGCCTACCGGGGGGTGGTCTGCACGCCGGAACAGGTGGTGGTGGGCGCGGGCATCGAGTACCTGCTGGGGTGTCTGGCGCATCTGTTCGCGGGCAGCGCGGCGGCGGTGGAAAACCCCGGCTACCTGCGCACCCGCGCCGTGCTGGAAAACAGCGGCCTGCCCTGTAAGCTGGTGGACATCGACGGCGAGGGCCTGTCGGTGCGGGGGCTGGAGCAAAGCGGCGCCAACCTTTGCTACATCACGCCCAGCCATCATTTTCCCACCGGCGTAACCATGCCCGCCCGCCGCCGCGCCCAGCTGCTGCGCTGGGCGCAGAACGGTCCCGGCCGGGTGATTTTGGAGGACGACTACGACTCGGAATTCCGCTTCGACACCCGCCCGCTGCCCAGCTTGCAGGGCATGGCGGGGCCGGACGGGCCGGTGATCTATCTGACGACCTTTTCCAAAAGCCTTGCGCCGGGCATCCGCATCGCCTGCATGGTGCTGCCCCAGCCGCTTCTGGCGCGGTACCGCCGGGATTTTGCGGTGTACGCCAACACGGTGAGCCGCTTTGAACAGCAGACCCTCTGCGAGTTCATGGCGGGGGGCTATTTCACCCGGCATCTGGCCCGGATGCGCCTTGCCTACAAGCGGCGCATGGAACGGTTCGCCGCCGCGCTGCGGGCCGCGCTGCCGGGAGTACAGCTGCAAAGCGTACACAGCGGGCTGCATTTTCTGCTCACGCTGCCCGGCGCGGGGGGCGAGGCCGCCATGGTGGCCGCCGCCGCCGCGCAGGGGGTGCGGGTGCGGGGCCTGAGCGACTACTACATGGCCCGCGCCGAAAACTGCCTCCCCGACACCGTGGTGGCGGGCTACGCTGCCCTGCCGGAGGAGGACATCGAGGGCGTGGCCGCCGCGCTGGCCCGCGCATGGGCGGCAGAGTATAAAACATCAGGAAGGTGAAAAAATGGTATATGAAAGTTTTCCCGGGCTGGACGCGCTGCTGGGTCTCCGTTCGGCTGGACGGCGCGGTGCCGCCCGCGCAGGTGGAGGCGCTTTGCCGCCGCAGCTACGAACTGGTGTTCGCCAAACTGCCCAAAAAGGTGCGGCTGGAACTACAGGAGGAGGGGGCTCATGCTGGAAACACTGATTGAAAATCTGCTGTCCGTCATCATTCCGGTTCTGGAACTGATGGGCATTTTCGTGGTGACCTGGAGCACCGTTTCCGCCTTCTGGGTCTACCTGAAGGTGAGCGTGTTCCGCCGTCCGGTGCAGGGCAATTTCAAGGTGGACTTGGCCAACGGGCTGGCCACCTCTCTGGAGTTCAAAATGGCCGCGGAAATTCTCAAGACCGTCATCGTGCGGGAACAGAGCGAGCTGGTCATTCTGGGCGCGGTCATCGTGCTGCGCGCTCTGCTGAGCTTTTTGATCCACTTTGAACTGCGCTCCGAAAAAGAGGGGCACAAACAGGACTGAACTGGGGAGCGCCCGCGGGCGCTCCAGCATGTCGAAAAACCTCAATTCGCGTTTGTAGGGGGCGGCGTCCTCGACGCCCCGTGGTACGCAGCCAAACAAGAAACATCGTTGTAAGGGCATCTTTTGCGGGCGGGACATGTCCCGCCCCTACGAATGATGGCAAGGTTTCTCGTGATGATTGACCTTTTTTGACAGTCTGGAGCGCCCGCGGGCGCTCTTTTTTTAGTCCCGCACCGATGAGCAGGGCAGGGACAACTCCTCCACCAGCGCCCGCAGGCGGGTCTTGTCTGCGCCGGTGGCCGTGACGGTGAACTGATTGCAGTCCCAGTCGATGGCGGGCAGGGTGGGCCGCACCATGCTGGTGAAGCCGCCCAGATGGGCGGCCACAGCGGCGTCCTTGCAGGTGAAGTCCCCGTCCAGCCACGCCAGCGGATTGCGGCGCACGCCTTTCCAAATGACTTCAAAGTGCAGGTGCGCGCCGTAACAGTGGCCGGTCTGGCCGCTGTACCCGATGAGCTGGCCCTCTTTGACCTGCTCGCCGGTTCTGACAAGGCGTTTGGACAGGTGGGCGTACCGGGTTTGCAGCATCCCGCCGCGGTAGTCCGCGTGACGGATGCGCACGCCGGTGCCGTAGCTCATCATGCCGGTGGTGGTGCGCCCGTCCCAGTCCTGCGTCCAGTCCACTGTGCCGTCCTCGGCGGCGTAGACCGGCGTGCCTCCCGCCGCCCGCAGGTCGATGGCGCTGTGGGCGCTGCCGTCGCTGTACGTCCAGCCCGCCGTGATGAGGTGCAGCGACAAGGGCCAGAACAACAAAACATCGCCGTTTTGCAGTCTCATACAGCGCCTCCTTACAGGTCGTACTTGGCCACATAGCGGCCATAGGTCAGCCCCTCGGCCTCGGCGGCGCGAACCACCTCGGCGATGCTGAAGGCCCGGATGATATCCTCCCGGGTGGGGCGGCGACGGCGCGCCGTGCGGGGACGCGGGGCGGATTTGGGTTTCGGTGTTTTTGCGGCTTTGTTCATGGACATTCCTCCTTTTCCAGTCCGAACAATGGGACGGGATGTGTGGTAAACTATGGTTGTCAGAATCCTTCCGGCGAAGAAGGGTAGTAACTTGATAAGTTACTTACGGGCGAAAAAATAAGGGAGTAACCTGACAGGTCACCTTGAGTATACCGCAGGAAGAGTAACTTGTCAAGTTATTTTTTCAAAAAGCTTGTGAACCTTTGGTTTATCTGCTATAATGCGGACAGAGGTGATTCCCATGACAGTCGGAGACCGGATCAAACTGACCCGCACGCAGAAGGGCCTGACACAGGACCAGCTGGCGGAATGTGCGGGCGTGTCCAAGCAGGCCATCTATAAGTACGAAAACAACATCGTGACGAACATTCCCGGCGAAAAGCTGGCGGCCATCGCCAAAAGGCTGGGGGTTTCGCCCGCCTACCTGATGGGCTGGGCGGAGGAAACACAGGACCCCGCAGCCCAAAGCCGCGGGGCCTCGGACGACGAATTGAAATTTGCCCTGTTCGGCGGCGGCCCGGTGACCGACGCCCAGTTTGAGGAAGTGCGGCAATTTGCCAGATTCATTAAGGAGAGGGATGCCAATGGGGGAAAGAAGTGACCTCTATTCCATGGCGGCGCAGAACGGCATCGAGGTTCTGGGCTTTCCCATGCCAAACTGCAAAAGCATGTCCGCCGAGGTGGAGGGCCGGTGCTACATCGGGCTGGACGATTCCCGCCCCATGACCGCCGCCGAGGAATCCGCCTGCGTGGGCCACGAGCTGGGACACTGCCTGTACGGCGGGTTTTACACCCGCACCACGCCCTTTGACACCGTCGAGCGCCACGAGGCCCGGGCGGACAAGTGGTACATCCTGAACGCCATCCCCTGCGGCACGCTGTTTTCGCTGCTACGCCGCGGCTACGACGCCTGGGAGATCGCGGAACAGCTGGGCACCACCGAGGAATACGTGCGCCGGGCGTACTATTTTTACATGGACAACGGCGCGCCGAACCCGCGCTGTGATTGACAACAGGCCGGTCAGAGAGTATACTTTATAGTTGTCTTACTTGTCACAGGCATCAACCCGGCGAAAAAAAAGGGTTGACAAATGCGGGAAGTCCGTGTATAATCCCCTTATTCCTACAAGTAATGTGGGTAATTCGGAGAGGGGGCTGATGGCTGTGAACGTGCGCATGACATGGCGGAACCACCGCAATGGCCACGCTGGCCGAATGTGCCCTGCTGCTGAGTGACAGGAAAAAGGACCAATTCATAGGAGGGAAAGAACGATGAAAAAACTGCTTTTGAAATCCACGGCTGTGACCGCCGTGCTGGCGCTGGCGCTTTCGCTGGCGGCCTGCGGCGGCGCGTCCAGCACCATCACCCAGAGCGCCGCGGCTTCCGAGCCTGCGGCGGCCAGCTCGGAGTCCACCGCGGCGTCCGAGGCCCCGGCGGCAGAGCCGGTGGCGGTCGCCATCGACAAGGACGCCTTTGACGCGCTGCTGGCTTCCGGCCCTGTGGCGGATGACGCGGCCATCGAGGCCAACAGCTGGGCCAAGGCTGTCAAGGAGGCGGGCGTGCTCCGCGTGGGCGGCACCCGCACCTCCTTCCTGTTCAGCCAGCTGGACGAGACCGACGGCGGCGTGCGCGGCTTTGACGCCGGCCTGTACCAGCTGCTGGCCCGCTACATTCTGGGCGATGAGACCAAGTACGAGCTGACTCAGGTGGATTCCAGCACCCGTGAGTCCGTGCTGCAGAGCAATCAGGTGGACGCGGTGTTCGCTACCTACTCCATCACCCCGTCCCGCCAGGAGGTCATCTCCTTCGCGGGCCCCTACTACACCTCCCGTCAGGCGGTGCTGGTCAAGGCCGGCAACACCGAGGTGACCGGCGTGGACAGCCTGGCCGGCAAGACGGTGGCCACCCAGTCCGGCTCCACCGGCCCCGACATTCTGGCTGAGTTTGCGCCCGAGGCCGTGGTGCAGGAGTTCGCCAACGACCAGGAGGCCCGTCTGGCGCTGGAGCAGGGCCGTGTGGACGCCTACGTGACGGACTACACCCTGCTGCTCAACGCCATCGTCAAGAACCCCGGCACCTATGAGATCGCCGGCGACACCTTCGGCCCCGAGGACAACTACGGCATCGGTCTGCCGCTGGATTCCGATGGCGTGGCCTTCGTGAATGAGTTCCTCAAGACCGTCGAGGAGAATGGCACCTGGGCAGAGCTGTGGCAGATCAGCCTGGGCGACCGCACCGGCATCGACACCGCGCCGGAGGCACCTGCCATCGGCTGACAGCAAAAAAACATCGGGGCTTCCGGGCTGAGCCGGAGGCCCCCTTTCCCGTATAAGAAACGAGGACGACGATGGACATTTCCACTCTGCTGACCCAGTTTGGCGACAAATACTGGCTGGCACTGCTGACCACATGGCAGCTGACGGTCATCTCCTTCGCGGGGGCGCTGGTGCTGGGGGTCCTGCTCACCGTCTGCCGGGTGGCTCCGGTCATGCCGCTGCGCTGGGTGGGGGACTTCTACGTGCAGATCTTCCGCAACATCCCCGGCGCGGCGCTGCTGATTTTGCTGGTGTACGCGCTGCCCTACCTGAAGGTGGTGCTGCCCTACAAGACCTGCGTGCTCACCGCCACCACGCTCATCCCCGCGGCCTTCTGCTCGGAATACCTGATGGCCGGCATGAACACGGTGGGCAAGGGCCAGATCGAGGCCGCCCGCTCGCTGGGCATGACCTTTCCTCAGATTCTGAAAAACGTGGTGATGCCCCAGGCGCTGCGCTCCAGCGTGCTGCCGCTCACCAACCTGCTGGTGGCCACCATGCTCACCACCGCGCTGGCCTCTCAGGTGCCGCTGAATCCCACCGACCTGACCGGCCTTGTCTCCTACATCAACACCCACGCGGTGGGCGGCGTGACGGCCTTCTTCATCTCGGCGGTGCTGTACTGCGGCACGGCGGTGGTCATTGGGCAGCTGGGCAGCTGGCTTGACCGGAAAGTGAGGCTGCAACGATGAGCGCACAACCTTCCATCCGTGATTTTCTCTACGAGCCGCCCGGGCCCCGCGCCCGGCGGCGCATCACCGCAGCCACGGTGGTCTCCGCGGCGGCGGTGGCGGCGGGTCTGGCGCTGGTGGTGCGGCAGTTTGCCGTCACCGGCCAGCTGGACGCCCGGTACTGGTCCTTCTTTGCCCGCGCCACCACCTGGCGCTTTCTGGGGCAGGGTCTTGCGGGCACCGTCAAGGCCGCTCTGGCGGCGGGCGCGCTGACCTTCTGCATGGGCCTGCTGCTCATGCTGGGACGCATCAGCCGCTTCCGGCCGCTGCAGGCGGTGAGCCGGGTGCTCATCGAGTTCAGCCGCGGCGTGCCCACCCTGCTGTTCATCTACTTTTTCTTTCTGGCCGCGCCCCAGCTGGGGCTGAAGCTGTCCGCCTTCTGGAAGGTGGCGGTGCCGGTGGCGCTGTCCGCCGCCGGCATGGTGGCTGAGGTGCTGCGCTCCGGCGTGAACGCGGTGCCCCGCGGCCAGACCGAGGCGGCCCTGTCGCTGGGCATGCGGGACGGCAGCGTCTTTTTCAAGATCGTGTTTCCGCAGGCGCTGCGCAGCGTGGTGCCCGCGCTCATCTCTGAGCTGGTCATCGTTCTCAAGGACACCACCTTCGCCTACGTGGTCAACTACGCCGACCTGATGCAGAACGCCAAGGTGCTCATCAGCAACTACGACGCGCTGCTGTCGGTGTATCTGGTGGTGGCCGTGATTTACATTCTCATCAACTACGCCGTGAACAAGCTGGCGGAGGCGGCTGCCCGCCGTACCGCCCCGGCAGGAAAGGAGCCTCTCCATGGCACAGACACCCGTAATTGAGCTGCGGCATATCCAAAAGCATTTTGGAACGCTGCATGTGCTCAAGGACATCAATTTGTCGGTGGCGCAGGGCGAGGTGGTGGTCATCATCGGGCCGTCCGGCTCCGGAAAATCCACCCTGTGCCGCACCATCAACCGGCTGGAAACCATCGACTCCGGCGAAATTCTCATCGACGGCGCCGCGCTGCCGCAGGAGGGGCGGGAGCTGGCCCGGCTGCGGGCGCAGGTGGGCATGGTGTTCCAGTCCTTCAACCTGTTTGCCCACAAGACCGTGCTGGACAACGTGACCATCGGCCCCATGGACGTGCTGAAAACCCCCAAACAGCAGGCGCGGGAGGAGGCCATGACGCTGCTGCGCCGGGTGGGCGTGGATACCCAGGCCGCCAAGCTGCCGGCCCAGCTTTCCGGCGGCCAGCAGCAGCGCGTGGCCATTGCGCGGGCGCTGGCCATGCACCCCAAGGCGATTTTGTTTGACGAGCCCACCAGCGCGCTGGACCCGGAAATGATCGGCGAGGTGCTGGAGGTCATGACCCGGCTGGCCCGGGAGGGCATGACCATGGTGGTGGTGACCCACGAGATGGGCTTTGCCCGCAAGGTGGCTGACCGGGTGGTGTTCATGGACAGCGGCGAGATTCTGGAACAGAACACCCCAGAGGAATTTTTCACCCATCCCCAGACCAAACGCGCACAGGATTTTCTGGATTCCATTTTGAAGCATTGAGAGCAGCAGCGCGCCATTCTGCGGTGCTGTCATAAGGAGGAACGGCTCATGAGCCAACAGCCGGTGATTGCCATGCCCCAGCTGGGGTTTGACCCCTTCCGGCTTTACATGAAGGGAAAGTATGTACAAAGTCTGCGCCGGGCGGGGGCGCGGGTCCAGTGGCTGCCCATCCGGGATCTGGACCGGGCCGCGGCGCTGCTGCGCGGGTGTGACGGTCTGCTCATGCCCGGCGGCGCGGACCTGGCGCCCTCTTATTACGGGCAGGCCACCCGGCCGGAGTGCGGCACCATCAAGCCGGAGCGGGACGCCGCCGACTGGCGGCTGTTACAGGAATGGCAGGGCACCGGCAAGCCGCTGCTGGGCGTCTGCAAGGGCGTGCAGGTGCTGAACGTGTTTTACGGCGGCACGCTGTTTCAGGATATCAAGACCAGCCAGCGCTGCCCACATTCGGATTTCCGCCACCGGGGCACCGGCACCCACGCCGTCACCCTCACGCAGGGCACCCGGCTGGCGGACATCCTCGGGGTGGACGCGCTCACCGTCAACAGCATGCACCATCAGGCGGTGGACACGCCGGGCAAGGGCCTGCGGGTGGCGGCTGTCAGCGAGGACGGCTTTGTGGAGGCGCTGGAGGACCCCAGCCTGCCCTTCTGCGTGGCGGTGCAGTGGCACCCGGAGCATCTGAGCCGCAGCGACGCCCGGGAACAGGCACTGTTCAACGCGTTTGTGAACGCCTGCCGCACCCATTCATGAAAAATGCCCCTGACCGGCAACGGTCAGGGGCTTGGCTTTTGGCAAGGGTCACAGCACGGCGGTGCTGCTGATGAGATACTGCAAATCGGCCTGGGCGGGCGGAATGTACACCTGCCCGTGGTCGGTGCCGGTGAACCGCAGCGCGCCGTACTGCCAGCCGGTCAGCGTGGTGAATACCAGCGGCTGCCAGTCCAGCCCGGACAGCGGCACCGTGGCGAACAGCGCCCGGCCCGGCTCCTGATGCAGATACAGCGCTCCGGCCATGTTGGTGTGGGCATACAGCGTCTCACCGTCAAAAAACAGAAGATTCACCTTGTTTTGGGGCGCAAGGGCGCACACCACTTCGTCCGCCGCTGCGAACCGCTCCGGCGCGGTCAGCTCCCGCCCAGCCCGGGCGGACGCGGCATTTATCCGGTCCACCAGATACAGCAGAATGCGCTCGCTGTCGGTCTCGCCCTGCTGGACGCGGCTGTACGGCTCCAGCAGCGGGCTTTCGAAAATGGTGCCGTTGTGGGCCAGCGTCCACGCCCGGCCCGATGCGTCCCGCTTGATGAACGGGTGGGTGTTGGCGTATTCCAGACTGCCCCGCGTGGCCAGCCGGATGTGGGCAATGCAGTGCTGCGCCTCCACCGGGGCGGTCAGGCGGCGTTTCAGATAGTCGCTGTGCAGGGCGGGGACAGGCTCCTTCTCCAGACTGACCGCGTTGGGGTACAGCAGCGCCAGCCCCCAGCCGTGGGGATGCCGGTTGCTGTGGCCGTAAAATTCCGTGAGCAGCGGCCCCACATCGCCGCTGCGGGCGGCGCTCATCCCAAACAGCTCACACATGACGTGCCTCCAACCCATACAAGAAATAGGAATATTTTACATGATTCCCCGCCGCCTGTCAAGCCCGGCAGGGGGTTGACTCTCCCCCTGTGGGAGGTTGTATAATGAAAAAAATGAATTTTGGGGAGGCAGCTATGGCGTTTGATTTCAAGAAAGAATACAAAGAGTTTTATATGCCCAAAAACAAGCCGGAGATCGTCACGGTTCCCACGGCGAACTACATCGCCGTGAGAGGCAGCGGGGACCCCAACGAGGAAGGCGGGGCCTACCAGCAGGCCATCCGTGTGCTGTATGCGGTGGCCTATACCTTGAAAATGAGCGAAAAGGCGGGGCATCCCATCCACGGGTTCTATGAGTACGTTGTGCCGCCGCTGGAGGGATTCTGGTGGCAGGACGGCGTGCAGGGCGTGAATTATGCGGACAAGGCGGCCTTTCACTGGATCTCTGTGATCCGGCTGCCGGAGTTCGTTTCCAAAGCGGATTTTGACTGGGCGGTGGAAACCGCGGCGAAGAAGAAAAAACTGGACTGCTCAGCGGCAGAATTTCTGACCATCGAGGAAGGTCTGTGTGTTCAGATCATGCATGTGGGCGCTTTTGATGACGAGCCTGCAACGGTCGCCCTGATGGAGGCCTGTCTGGCGCAAAACGGCTACGTCCATGATTTTAGCGAACACAGACTGCACCATGAGATTTATCTGTCTGACGCAAGAAAAGTCGCGCCAGAGAAACGGAAAACGGTCATCAGACACCCCATCAAAAAGAGATAAACGGCGGGCCGCGCTGTACGGATTCTTATTTGCGACCTATTTTGACGTAGATACAACAAAAAAGCACGATGTTCCTTGGAACGTCGTGCTTTTGGTGCGCCCGTGGGGATTCGAACCCCAGGCCCACTGATTAAAAGTCACGATTATGCGATAAATGTAGTGTCACAGATAAACAAATGATTCATATTATCGTGATTTTTCAATGATTATGAAAAATAAGATTTTGCCTGCTGGTAGTAAAAAAGTAGTCACAGAAAACGCGGCGGGATGCCCTGTGAGGGGTGTCCCGCCGCGGTGTGTTACTGTTTATTTCCGAACAGCTGACCAACTGCCTGGTGCAGGCCGGTGGATGCCAGACCGCTGGCAAGGCCGTACAGGATGACATCGGCAGTGATGTCGGGCCAGTGCATCCAGCAGGCCGCCAGAAGACCGACAACGGCACAGGCGGTGGGGATGATGCGGTTGTCTGCCGCGGGAACCCAGTGCTTGAGGATGTAGCCAACGCAAAGGCAGATGCCGACGATGACGGGGACCATGTACTGAATCAGGAAAGAAATGTCCATTTTGTTTTACCTCCATTGAATTGCAATGAAATGCACGCGTGTGTTCCCAAACGCACGCGTGCGTTATTGGTGCTCCAGGTGTGAAATGCGGGTCTCGTGATCGTTGAGGATTTTGTCCTGCGCCTCATTGTGTTCCCACAGCCTCTTGTGGCTGTTATGGGCGGAGGCCTGCTGGTCGGCAAGCGCTTTCTTCTGAGTGTCCAGGTCCTCCTTGAGGTGGTCAAGGGTCAGGTTCAGCTTGACCAGGTTGTTGTTCAGGCTGATGATGGGCTTTCCCACCGTCACGAACAGTCCCACCAGCGCCACGATCACCGTCACGACAGTCCATTCCATCGGTTCACGCTCCTTTCAGAGATTCGCAGGGCAGGGATAGCTCCTCCACCATCGCCCGCAGGCGGGCTTTGTCCGCGCCGGTTGCCGTGATGATGAACCGGTCGCAGTCCCAGTCGATGGCGGGCACAGCGGGCCTCACCACGCTGGTGTATGTACCCAGATTGGCCTCCACGGTGCTGTCTTTACAGGCAAAATCCCCGTCCAGCCACGCCAGCGGGTTGCGTCGCACGCCGCGCCAGATCACCTCGAAATGCAGGTGCGCGCCGTAACAGTTGCCGCTGTCGCCGGAGCATCCGATGAGATGGCCTTCTTTGACGGTCTCTCCGGTTTTCACACAGCGCCTGGACAGGTGGGCGTACCGCGTTTGCAGCACACCGCCGCAGTAGTCCGCGTGCCGGATGCGCACACCGGTGCCGTAGCTCATCATGCCGGTCCTAGTGCGGCCGTCCCAGTCCTGCGTCCAGTCCACCACGCCGTCCTCGGCGGCATAGACCGGCGTGCCTACAGCCGCCCGCAGGTCGATGGCGTTGTGCGCTTTTCCGCTGTTGTACGTCCAGCCAGCCGTCACCACATGGGCGTCCAGCGGCCACGAAAACAGCACATCCCCGTTTTCCAACCTCATGCTTACCCCTCCTTCAGCAGTTTCGCCACGTCCTCCCTCCAGCGGGCGGGCACATCCTCAATTCGCCATTCCTGCACGGTAGCAGGGTTGATGGCTCGATTCCCATAGATGGAAAAGACCTCATTTTCTCCCACAAAGGGGAGGGTAAATAATTCCCCCAAAATTTCCACCTCCCGTGTCCAGTGTGGACACATCATTATACCAACTTCTTCTATAGTCTGCTTTAGTTAAGCAGTTCTGTGTTATTTCCATAGCTCTCTTTAGATTTTACAAACTGACTCTGATTATCCCAACCTTTTTCTACCGATGTCGTGCCAACATATACA
>CALZZE010000051.1 GCA_945830575.1 uncultured Subdoligranulum sp.
TGCCGCCGTGGCGGAACTGGCAGACGCAAGGGACTTAAAATCCCTCGGTAGCGATACCGTACCGGTTCGATCCCGGTCGGCGGCATTGGACGCACCTGAGCCAAACTCGGCTTGGGTGCGTTATTTTGTGAGAGGGGGATTTTGTGCCAAAGGAGGATAAAAAGCGCCGTATGCTGCTGTTCGCGGCGGGTTCCCTGTTGGGTGCGGTTCTGTTTTTCTGGGTGTTTGGCCCTTCGGCACTGAACCCCTGCAACGACAGCTTTTGTATCGGCGGCTACATCGAGAAGGATATCCAGCAGCACTACGCCGGCTGGCTGTTTTACCGCCAGAGCGCTCAGGGCTGGCCGCTGGGCATCGCTCAGGGCATCAACGCCCCCAATGGCGTGAGCGTCTCCTATACGGACTCCATCCCATTATTTGCCGTGCTGTTTCGCAGATTTGAGGCGATTTTGCCCGCGACCTTCCAGTATTTTGGATTGTTCACCCTGCTGTGCTACGCCTTGCAGGGAGGGTTCGGCGCGCTGCTGTGCAGTCTGTTCGCCGGGGGCTGCGCCCGGCCGCTGTGCGGTGCAGCGCTGTTTGCGGCAAGCCCTGTTTTATTGGAGCGAGCCTTCCGGCATACCTCACTGGGAGCTCAATTTTTGGTGCTGGCCGCACTCTATTATTATTTCCGTGCCCGGCAGGAAAATCGGTATGCCTGGCCGGGTCTGTTTCTGCTGAACATTTTGGCGGTGGGCATCCATCCCTATTTTCTGCCCATGACCTACGCCGTGACGCTGGCCATGCTGCTGGATCACATTCTGCGCACCAGACAATGGCGGGGGCCGGTACTGTATCTGGCGGCAGATCTGGCCGGAACGGTTCTCCTCGGCTGGTCTATGGGGCTGTTGTATGGCAATGCCACCAGCGGCGGGCAGTCGCTGTACGGGTATTTCGGCATGAATCTGAATGCCCTGTGGAACCCCTCCGGCGTGAACGGTGTGGATTACAGCCTGTTTTTGCCCATGCAGAATCAGGTGGGCGGCAACTATGATGGGTTTGCCTATCTGGGGCTTGGCATATTGCTGGCGCTGCCGGCGGCGATCTGGGTCATTCTTCCCCGTCTGCGCAGACACCTTCCCCTTTGCGCGGTCTGCGCGGTGCTGACCCTGTTTGCCGTCAGCCATGTGGTGACGGCAAACGGTGTGACGCTTTGCACCCTGCCTTTGCCCGCATCGCTGATTCAGCTGTTTTCCGTGTTCCGCTCCGGCGGGCGGCTGTTCTGGCCGGTCTATTATCTGCTGATGCTGGCGGCCTTTGTGGGGCTTTGCCGCTTGCCGGGGCGCGGTCTGGCGGTTTGTTTCGTGCTGCTTCTTCAGCTGGCTGACCTCTCCCCCGCTTTTTTGCAGCGTCAGCAGGCTATGCGGCAGGCACAGCAGCAGGACGCCTTTCCTTCTGCTCTGCAAAGCGATTTCTGGGAAATAGCCGCCGGAAACTACGCCCACCTGTTTTCGGTACAGGGACTTCAGGATGACGCGCTGCACCTTGCTTTGTATGCGGCGGAAAACGGCATGACCACCAACGACCCGTTTGCCGCACGCTGCGACGAAAAAGCGCTGGCGGCACAGCGGGAGGACGTTCTGGAAGAGTTGTCGGCAGGTCATCTACGGCAGGACACGCTGTATCTGTTTGAGGAGGAGGGCGCGTTTTTGCAGGCGGTGGAAACCGTGCAGGAACAGGCCTGGTGCGGGCGTATCCACACAGACGGCTGTGACTGGTATGTCATCGCCCCGGGGCTGCAGCAGCAATCCTTTGACGACAGCTGCACACGGTATGACAACAAGTATCCGCTGCGCATGGCGGACTATACCGATGCGCTGTGGAACAGGGGCGTACTGGATTCCACCAAAAACATTATCTGCTTTGCCGATTCTGCGTTTGCACGCAGAAAACTGGAGAACGCAGAGTTTCTCTGCGCCGGGGATTCTTCCTACCGGATCCTACAGGTGGATGACAGCGATCCGGGCTGGCTGATGGTCACGCTGGACATGGAGGATGCCACGATACTTTGGGACAAGGAGCTGACCACACAATGAAAGAACTGCGTGTCAACAGTCTTTTGCCGGTTCGGCTGGACCGCTATCTGATGGAGCAATTTCCTTCCCTGACGCCAGGACGGCTCAACAAGGCGCTGCGGGAAAACAAAATCAAGCTGAACGGAAAAAAGCAGCCGCTTTCCACCCGCGTACAGAATGGGGATGTGGTACGGCTGTATATTCTGGATGAAAAGCTGGAGGATAAGGGCTGTCCGCCCGCCGTTTTGGTGTATCAGGACGAACAGCTGGTGATCGCCAACAAACCGGCGGGCATCCCTGTTGACGGCGATGGCCCGGATACCCTGCTGAACCGGGTCCGTACCGCCTTAAAGGCGCAGGACCAGCCCTCCCGGGCGGCGCTTTGCCACCGTCTGGACACCGGCACCAGCGGACTTGTTCTGCTGGCCAGAACGCCGGAGGCCGAAGCCTTTCTGACCCGGCAAATCAAGGAGCGCCGCATCACAAAACGGTATCTCTGCGTAACCTTTGGCCGCCCCATACCGCCCAGCGCCGTGCTCCACGACTATCTACTGAAGGACGCCGAAAAAGGCACCGTCAAGGTCATCCCCTCCCCTGTCAGCGGGTCGAAGGAGATCATTACCGAGTATGAGACGCAGGCTGTCAGCGGCCGTCTGGCGCTGTTGAAGGTCACGCTTGTGACGGGGCGCACCCACCAGATCCGCGCCCATCTGGCCAGCATTGGATGCCCGATTCTGGGGGATTCCAAATACGGCAGCAACGCCGCCAACCGGGAACTGAAGCTGAAATATCAGGCGCTCTGTGCATGGGAACTGGCTTTCCCCACGGAGATTTCCGGGGATTTCTCCTACCTGTCCGGCAGGGTATTCCACGCGGAAAAGCCATGGTATTGCGGGCAGGTTCTGGACGGCACCCTGCAATAAAGTAAAAAAGACCGGAATTGAAAAGCGTTTTGCTTTCTCAATTCCGGTCTTTTTCAGAGTGGTGCGTCAGCCCTGCATGGGCTGAGCGCCGCAAAACTTACAGCTGACCGTCCTGAACCCGCTTTGTTTTAGGCGGGAACCGCTTGTCGAATTCCTCCGCCTGTGCCTCATCCACAAAATAGCAGGCCGGCGTATGATAGCGCGCCCTCACCCCGGCCAGACTGCCGGGCGTCAGTTCCTTCACAAGGAAATACGGCACCTGCGCACCGGCCGGTTCCTCGGCGTAATCGATTCCCAGCGTCCAGCCGGGCACAAAGCCGGAGGGGCCGTAAAAGCCAATGTCCCCCTCGATGCACAGCGCCGCAGCGCCCATGGCGCGGGCCTTTTCCATCGAAGCTTCCAGCAAAAGACGGCCATAGCCCTTCCCCTGCCATTTGGGCAGAATGCTCAAAGGCCCGAACGTCATCACAGGAATGACTCTGCCATCCGCTGCGGTAAGCCGGGCACGGACATACATCACATGACCGATCAATCCCCCGCCTTGTTCCAATACCAGATTCAGTTCCGGTACGAAATCCGGATGACTGCGGCAGCAGTGCAGAACGTAATGCTCCAGACAGCCGGGACGGTAGACATTCCAAAAAGCCTCCCGCACCAGCGCTTCTACGGCGGTGGTTTCTTCGGCGGTTTCCAAACGGATCAAAGATTTGTTTTGCATGATGGTTTCCTCCTGAAATCGTGATTGTGTGAACATCCGTTTCGGGAGGACGGCGAAGTCCTGCGGACAGCGGCCCTCCCGGGTCAGCCCGCCGGCTCCAAGGTGTTGTTTTTCTTCAAACAGCAGTCTCCTTAAAAAATATTTATGATAAGGCCTATAGCCGAATCAACTGATTTCAGGGTATCCGGACGGCACCACACCGTTTTCATCGGTCTGCACAGGATCCGCGTAAACCAGATAGCGCTGGTTGGTGGGTGTCTGGATGCCAAAGGGATAACAGGTATACAGGATACAGCTGGGCGTGGTGTCGCCCCAACGGCATTCCTCCACCTGCGTGTCATAAATGACTTTTGTTTCGGTGATGCGGTATTCAAAGTTGCCCCAAAGGGTGTCCAGATGAATGATGGAACCGATCTGGGCAGATTTCAGATCCACAAAAAAGGTGTCGGTATGGCCGCCCACAAACACGGTGCCGTTTTCGCCGGGCAGAACACAGCCGTTTCCGGCCTGACATCCCGCACCGACCCGGAACTGGCTGCCTTCATCGCCCCAGTACAGCCCGCAGTTCACCTCAGTGCCCTCCACCCATACGGTTCCAATGCAGTCCCCCTGCTGAACAACCTCCTTGGCGGCTGCTGCGGCGGCCTGTTTTGCAGCCAATTCCGCTTTGGCAAGTTCCTCCGCCTCCGCAGCCTCTCTGGCAGCCTGTTCGGCGGCGGCTTTTTCCTCTGCGGCTTTGCGCTCCGCCTCCAAACGCGCCTCCTCTTCCAACCTGACCGCCTCAGCATGAGCAGCCTGCTCCGCAAGCTGTGCCTGCCGCTGTCTGACAAGAAGCCATGCTCCCAATGCCACAGACGCAAGGACGGCAAAGCAGACTGCCAGCGTCAAAAATGCTTTTGTGCGGTGTTTCATAGCGCATCCCTTCCAGCGGCAAGATACGCAGCCGGCCCGCTTTCATACAGATCGCCGCCGTGGGCGTCCAGCAAAACCGTCAGGGGCATTTCCTCCACCTCAAGGCGTCGGACAGCCTCACAGCCAAGGTCGGGCCACGCGATCACTTCACAGCTCTTCACGCTGCCGGCCATCAAAGCGCCAGCGCCGCCAATGGCAGCCAGATACACCGCACCGTTTTTCACCACGGATGCTTTGACTGCATCGCTGCGCTTGCCTTTGCCGATCATACAGGCAAGGCCCATATCCAGAAGACGGGGCGTGAAGGCATCCATCCGTCCGGAGGTGGTCGGCCCGGCGGCGCCGATGGCACAGCCGGGACGTTCCGGCGTGGGGCCAACATAATAAACGGCTGCGCCGCTCAGCGGAAAGGGCAGCGGTTTGCCCTCATCCAGCAGCTGTGCCATGCGGGCGTGGGCGGCATCCCGGGCGGTATACACCACGCCGGACAACAGCACGGTATCTCCCGCCCGCAGCGGCTCCAGCGCCTGCGGGGTCAGCGGTGTCTGCAAACGGTACTGCATCATTTCCCCTCCCGCGCACAGCGGCGCTTTTCTTTGATTTGTTCATGGTGCCGGTTGACAAATTCCAGTTCCCGGTCATCGATCCCCAGCCTGTTCCGGCGGCTTTTGCCGTCATCCAACGGGATATCAATGCTGCTGCGGGGTGTACTGTCCTTCCAGACGCCCGCCAGCGAAATGTCAATGTCAGGTTTTGGCATGGCTCACACCTCCCGCCATGCGCGGCGCGTCACGTGACAGCTCATATTCACCGCCACCGGCAGACAGGCCACATGGGTGGGAGCCTGCTCAATGCAGACGCCCAGACAGGTGGTGGCGCCGCCAAAACCCTGCGGCCCAAAGCCGGTGGCGTTGATGGCGTCCAGCAGTTCTTTTTCCAGCGCCGCATAGTAAGGATCGGCGTTGGGAACATCCAGCGGACGAAGCAGGGCGCGCTTGGCCAGCGCCGCGCATTTGTCAAAGCTGCCGCCAATACCGATGCCCAGCACAATGGGCGGACAGGGATTTGCCCCCGCCTGCCGCACGGTTTCCAGAACGAAGTCCTTGACGCCCTGTACGCCGTCCGCGGGCTTGAGCATCGCCAGACGGCTCATGTTCTCACTGCCCGCGCCCTTGGGAGCCACCGTGATGCGGCAGCCATTCCCCTGCACCAGATGTACCGTCAAAAACGCGGGCGTGTTGTCCCCGGTATTGACCCGCTGCAGCGGGTCCGCCGTGATGGATTTGCGCAGATAGCCCTTCTCATAACCGCGGCGCACGCCCTCATTGACGGCGTCCTCCAGACTGCCGTTGAGATGAACCTCCTGCCCCAGCTCCACAAAGACACAAGCCATGCCGGTGTCCTGGCAGATGGGCAGTTCTTTTTCCGCGGCCACGCAGAGATTTTTCTGCAAAAGTCCCAGCGTTTCTTTTGCCAGCGGCCACGGCTCGGCGGCCTGCGCGTGATCCAGCGCGGCCTTCACATCCGCTGGCAGCGTGGTGTTGGCCTCCACACAAAGCGCCTCCACGGTGTCGGCGATCAGCGCCGTATCCAGTTCCCGCACACTCATGCCCGTGCCACGCCGCTTTCCCGCGCAGCTTGCGCCACCGCGTCAGCCACCGCCCCCGCAATACGCGGGTCAAAGGCTTTGGGCAGAATGTTTTCTTCGTTCAGTTCATCGTCAGGAATCAGTCCTGCAATGGCTTTGGCTGCTGCCATCTTCATGGCGGGGTTGATGTCCCTGGCACGGACGGAAAGCGCACCCTTGAAAATTCCCGGGAAGGCCAGCACATTGTTGACCTGATTGGGGAAATCCGACCGGCCGGTGCCAATCACCCGCACACCGGCGGCTTTGGCATCCTCGGGCAGAATTTCCGGGTTGGGGTTGGCCATGGCGAAGACAATGGCATCCGGCGCCATGGTGGAGGCCATTTCCCGGGTCAGTGCCCCCGCCACCGAGGTTCCGATGAACACATCTGCGCCCTTGATGGCATCTGCCAGCGTACCGGACAGCTTTTCTCCGTTGGTGATCTCCGCCAGCCATTCCTTGTGGTCGGCAAGTCCTGCGGGCCGGCCCGGCACCAGAATACCGTGTTCATCCACCGCGATAATGTGCTTGGCACCGGCGGTCTGCAGCATCTTGATGATGGCCGTACCCGCCGCGCCGGGGCCGTTCTGGACGATTTTCACATCCTCGATGCGTTTGCCCACCACCTTGAGAGCATTCAGCACACCCGCCAGCACGATGATGGCCGTGCCATGCTGGTCGTCATGGAATACAGGAATCTCCAGATCCCGCTCCAGCTCCGCTTCGATCTCAAAGCATTCCGGGCTTCGGATATCCTCCAGATTGATGCCTCCGAAGGTGGGCGCAATAGCCTTGACCGCAGCGATGACTTCCTCCTTCGTTTTGGCGTTCAGGCAGATGGGGAAGGCATCCACACCGCCAAATTCCTTGAACAGCACGCACTTGCCTTCCATGACAGGCAGACCGGCCTCGGGACCGATGTTGCCCAGTCCCAGTACGGCTGTTCCGTTGGTAACGACCGCCACGGTGCGCCCCTTCATGGTGTAGGTGTAGACCGCATCCGGGTTTGTTTTAATCTGGCGGCAAGGCTCCGCCACACCGGGGGTGTAGGCGGTGGAAAGCGCGTCCCGGTCTTTGCAGGGCACCAGACTCTGCACCGTCAGCTTGCCCCGGTGGGCAGCGTGCATTTCCAGCGCGGCTTTGTTGTAATCCATAGTCAGCACTCCTTATTTATGTGGTGGGCGTAGTCCGGCTCCAAATGGATAACGCAGAAATGATCCGCCCATTTTTTCTGTACTTCTCCCCGGATGGCTGAGAGCAGCTTTGCGCCGCGATGCTCCTTGTCCGAGAGATATTCGGCAGGTACGGCGCAGTCAAAAATCACGTTGGTGTGGGTGGGGCCGGGCACGGTGCGCACATCATGTACGCTGGCCTTCGGCTCCAGCTGCTTCACTGTTTCCTTCAAAAATGCTTTCAATTCCTCCACATGGGCATCCCCCGTCACCACCGGGTCATAGTGGATGGTCACGATGAGGTCGTCATGCACGAGGAAATCCCGCTCGATGGTATCGATCAGGTCATGGCTTTCCATGACGTCACTGTCGGCGTCCATCTCAATGTGAAAGCTGGCCAGACGGTTGCCGGGCCCGTAATCGTGAACCATCAGGTCATGGAGCCCCAGCACCCCGGGATAGCTCAGCGCTTTTTCCTCGATATGTTCCACAAGCGCAGGGTCAGGCGCCGCACCAATGATCGGATTCAAGGTGTCCCGCACAAGGCCGAACCCGCTGTACAGGATGAACGCCGCAACGCCAAGCCCCATCACGCCGTCCAGCCGGTCAAAGCCGGTAAAATGGGTGATGACCGAGGCCACAAGCACCGCCGTGGTGGCGATGACGTCGTTGCGGGCATCCGCCGCAGTGGCCAGCAGCGTCTCCGACTGAATGAGACCGCCGATGGTCTTGTTGAAGCCGCTCATCCACAGCTTGACGGCGATGGAGGCAAGCAGCACCGCCACGGTGAGCCAGCCAAACAGCACGCTGGTGGGATGGAGGACTTTCAAAAAGCTCTCCTTCAAAAGCTCCACACCGATGACCATAATCATCACCGATACCGCCAGACCGGCAAGGTATTCATACCGGGCGTGGCCGTAAGGATGCTCGGAATCCGCGGGGCGGCTGCCCAGCTTGAAGCCGACCAGACTCACCACGTTGGAGCTGGCATCCGACAGGTTGTTCAGACCGTCCGCGGCGATGGCAACGCTGCCGAACAGCGTCCCCACAAGGAATTTTCCCAGAAACAGCAGCACATTGCAAACCACACAGACAACACACGCCATGTTCCCGTAAGCCGCCCGCACATGGCGGTTGGCGGTGTTTTCTCTGTTCTTAATAAAAGCACGGATCAAAAACTGTGTCAAACACACTCTCTCCCTTTTTGCGAAAAGCGGCGCACCGGGAAAGGTGCGCCTGTTTTCCTATTGTCAGCGTTCGATATAAGCGTCCCGCTCCGGGCCGACCGAAATATACTTGATGGGGCAGCCCACCAGTTTTTCCAGCGTCAGAACGTAGTTCTGCGCCTCGGCAGGCAAATCCTCAAAGCGGCGGATGCCGGAAATATCGGTGTGCCAGCCGGGCAGCTTTTCCACCACCGGCTGGGCATCGTCCAGCGTCTTGCCCATGGGGAACCGATCCGTGACGGTGCCGTCCGCCAGACGGTAATGGGTCACAACGGGTACTTCCTCCATATAGTCCAACACATCCAGCAGCGTCAGCGCCAGTTCGTCAGCGCCCTGGCAGCGCACGCCGTAACGGCTTGCCACCGCGTCAAAGGGCCCGACACGGCGGGGGCGGCCGGTGGCTGCGCCGTACTCATGGCCATGCTCACGCAGGACATCTTTTTCCGGCTCGGTCATGGCAAGCTCCGCAGTGAAGGGGCCGTCACCCACACAAGAGGAATACGCCTTCATAATGCCGATGGACAGGTCCAGCTTGCGGCCCGGGATGCCTGCACCGATGGGCGCGTAGGCGCCGATGGTATTGGAAGAGGAGGTGTAGGGGTAGATGCCGTAGTCAATGTCACGCAGTGCGCCCAACTGGGCCTCAAACATGATTTTTTTGCCCGCGTCATCCGCCTCGGACAGATAATCCCCGGTATCGCAGATATAATCCTTGAAAATGGCCGCGTACTTTTCACACCAGGCCCACATTTCCTCCACGCTGACAGGCTCCTGGCCATAAATGTTTACCATGGTCAGGTTCTTGGATTCCACAATGGTCTCCAGACGCTTGCGCACGCCGGCATCCATGTGAACCAGATCCCCCATGCGCAGCGTCTTCTTCATGAACTTGTCGCCGTAGGCATAGGCAATGCCCCGCTTGGTGGAACCAAACTGCGCACCCGTCTTGGAAAGACGCGCCTCCTCCAGTCCGTCCTGAGAGACGTGGAAAGGCATGGTGATGGTGGCGCGGTCGGAAATTTTCAGATTGGCGGGGCTGATTTCAATGCCCTGTCCGCGCAGAGTGTTGATCTCCTTGTCCAAGTGGGCGGGATCAATGACCATGCCGCCGCCCATGACGCAGACCACATCCGGACGCAGGATGCCGGAGGGGATCAGGTTCAAAACGAACTTGCCCCGCTCATTTTTCACGGTATGACCCGCGTTGTTGCCGCCCTGATAGCGCGCCACAACATCGTATTCCTGACTGAGCAGGTCCACCATGCGGCCCTTGCCCTCGTCGCCCCAGTTGATACCGGTGATCGCTGTAAGCATAACAAAACCCTCATTTCCAAAAGTGGGCAGTCAGCCTTCTCCGGCAAACACCGGGATCCGCCGCCAGACCCATTATAGCACATTCTTTTCCAAAACGCAAAGCTTATTTCTTTTTGATGACCGGACGCTTGACGCCGTCCGGGCCGATGATATACGTGTTTTCCAGCTGGGCCTTGAATCCGGCGCGGAAATCTGCCAGGAATTCCTGCCGCAGTGCGGCCTGCTCCTCCTTTTCCTGCTCAGTGAGTCCCTGCGCTTTGCTTTTGGCCGCCAGCGCGTTGATGCGGTCGATCTTTGCTTTTTCCAAAGGATCCTCCCCTTTCCGTAGTCCTATTATAGCATCATTTTACAGAGATTTCATCTTTTTCTTCTGTACTTTTTTAAAAAAGCCGTGTATAATAGAAAAGCATTTGTGTATTGATTATGCTAAAAGGAGAATTCCATGAAACTGCAACTGAAACGTCCCGCCAGTCTGCTGCTGGCGCTGTCGCTCTGCGGCGCGCTGGCCGGCTGCGGCAGTACCGCTGAAACCACCTCGCAGGCCACCGGGGAGACCGCCTCCGGAGAAGCTGTTTCCGGGACTGACGCGGAGGATGCCTACGCTTATCTGGCGGACTTTGATTACAGCTCTGTCTTTGATGAGAAAGGATACCTCAAGGGTGTGAACGCGCTGGATTACGTGACACTGCCGGAGGATTTCGAGCATCTGACCCTGTCCGCCGATGCGGAGAGCGTCAGCGAGGAGGCAGTCCGTGAGTACATCACCGACAATGTGTTGAGCAACTACGCCACCACGGCACAGGAAACGGAACGCGCCGCTGAAAACGGGGATTCCGTCAACATCGACTATGTGGGATCCATTGACGGTGTGGAATTTGAGGGCGGCAATTCCGGCGGCAGCGGCTACGACCTGACGCTGGGCAGCGGCACCTTCATTGATGATTTCGAGGATCAGATCGTGGGCCACATCCCCGGCGAGACCTTCGACGTGGTGGTGACCTTCCCGGAAAACTACGGAAACGAGGAGTTGAGCGGTAAGGAAGCCCTGTTCAAGACCACGCTGAACCACATCAATGTAACGGTGACGCCCGAGCTGACCGATGACTGGGTCATGGACAACCTGTATGAGCAGATGGGTCTCGAGGATGTGGCCAGCCTGAACAGCTTTGTGAATGACTCCCTGCTGTTTGAACAGCAGGCCAATGCCGTGTACTCCCAGCTGTCCCAGAACTCCACGCTTTCGGAGGAACTGCCCGAGGATGCCGTGAACTATTTCCGCGACCTGTATCTGTCCCGGTATTATGTGATGGCCAGCGCCTACGGCATGACTCTGGACGACCTGTTCTCTGCCTACGGTATCGGCACCACCGAGGATTTTCTGGCAGCCTATCAGTCCAGCTTTGAGGACAGCGTCCGCCAGCAGCTCATCATGCAGGCCGTGGCGGAGTCCCGGGGCATCGTCTGCGATGACAAGGCCATGGAAGAAAACTTCCAGCGTTTCTTTGGCAGTGTGGACAGCAGTCTGTATGAGGAATCCTACGGCACCAACTATATCCGTATGAGCCTGATGCAGGATCTGGCCATTCAATCCCTGGTGGACAGCGCCACGTTTGCCTGATCGATACCGCTTTCATGCCGTCCCCTTTCGGGACGGCATCAGTTTGTCGAAAAACCTCAATTTGCGTTTGTAGGGGGCGGCGTCCTCGACGCCCCGTGATGCGTTGCCAAGCAAGAAACATCGTAGTAAGGCCACCTTTTGCGGGCGGGACATGTCCCGCCCCTACGAATGATGGCAAGGTTTCTCGTTGTGATTGGACTTTTTTGACAGTCTGATGCCGTCCCCTTTCGGGACGGCCAGCTTGTCAAAAAACCTATTCAAACGCCCCCGATTCCTGTATAATAGAGG
>CALZZE010000052.1 GCA_945830575.1 uncultured Subdoligranulum sp.
GGGTTTCTTCTCTGCCATGCTCTTTGGCATGGTATTTTCCTTGGGTTGGACGCCCTGTGTGGGCGCATTCCTCGGTTCTGCTCTGATGCTGGCCTCTCAGCAGGGTCATGTAATCGAAGGTATGCTGATGCTGCTTTGCTATTCGCTGGGACTTGGTATTCCTTTTCTTCTCAGTGCTGTTTTGATCGACTATCTGAAGTCAGCCTTCAACTGGATCAAAAAACACTACCGGATCATCAATACTGTCAGCGGCTGTTTCCTGATATTGGTTGGTATTCTGATGGCGACAGGAACACTGGGACAGCTACTCAGCCTGCTTAGTTGAGGATGGTTTATGAATAAAAAGAAGATAATAATGATTCTTGTTCTTGTGTTTGTTCTCATTTTAGGCGGCGCAGGAATTCTATATAAACAGCTTGGTCAGAAACTGGCTCCCAATCTGCTTGCTACACAAACACCGCAGGAAACTGAATCCACAGAAGCCTCCACTCCAACAACACAAGAGGATGAATCAGAAAAGATATTGGCACCGGATTTTACAGTTTACGATCTGGACGGAAATAAAGTTCATCTTTCGGATTTTATCGGGAAATCCGTTGTCCTAAACTTCTGGGCAAGCTGGTGTAGTCCATGTAAAATGGAAATGCCTGATTTTAACGAAAAGTATCTGGAAATTGGTGAAGAAGTACAGTTTCTCATCATCAATATGACCGATGGCTCCAGAGAGACTGTGGAAACTGCATCTGCTTTCATCGCAGAACAGGGCTATTCTTTCCCGGTATTTTACGATACAGATCAGGATGCCGCTAC
Organism: uncultured Subdoligranulum sp.; assembly: GCA_945830575.1. Classification (GTDB taxonomy): domain Bacteria; phylum Bacillota; class Clostridia; order Oscillospirales; family Ruminococcaceae; genus Gemmiger. The sequence continues at coordinate 811 of CALZZE010000052.1, forward strand.
AACCTACAGTGTTTATTCACTGCCTACCACATATTTTATTGATGATGAGGGAAACGCAATCGCTCAAGCAACGGGGGCAATTGATGAAGAAACCTTGCAGCGAGGAATTGACATGATTATTTCCGACAGGTGATGATCAGCATATTATACCCGACATGGAAATTATCATGGATGATGCTTTCAATCGGTGTGCAAATTGTTCAGAAGAACATTTCGCCTGGGAAGAAGAATACTGTGAAAGCTTGACAAGTGAATTATAATATGAAGAAAGAGATATTGACCCTGGCGCGTTGATATCTCTTTTTTAGTGGCAGAAAAGGCTACTCTGTAATCATTCGCAAAATGAAAAGTAGTCTAAATCAATGCCCGGATGGAGGGGGTGCATCTCCTGTGTTTAGGGGGTGCATTAGGGGGGCATTCGTTCGATTGTATCAAAATGGTGGTTACGATGAATCCCTGTAAGTGCGGCTGGTACGGAGATCCCGGCTGCCGCCCCAAATATAAGGCTGATTTGTTCCCCCATACACCGGGATATGATTTATTCCCGTGTACTGCTGACATTCAAGCCATTGTCTCGTTCCAGCTGGAGAAGGAGAAAAAACTCCAGCAGACCTTGCTGGGCATCAAGAACCGCTACGGCAAAAACGCCATTCTCAAAGGAACCAACTTTGTGGAGGGCGCTACCATGCGGGAGCGTAACGAGGAAATCGGCGGGCATAAAGCCTGACGGGAGGGACCGTTCCATGGTCAAAAAGTATATGACAACCGAAGGAGGTCGGCGGGTGCGACAGAAATATGCCGATATTTTGCGGATGTCCCGCCCGGAACCGCCCGCTGACCACCCCCGCATGAGCCTGCAAAACCGCGCCAAAATCTTTTCACCGTTTGCGGCCCTGCGTGGGTACGAGGAAGAAATTGCTGACCAGAACCGGGTCCATGAGCTGATTGAAAAAGAAGAAATCTCCGACGAGGATAAGATTGCACTGTCCGACAAGTTATTCCAATGCAAGCGCGGCATCGTTGTGACGGCACGGTATTTTCGGAAGGACGAAACCTACGCGCCACTGGGCAGCTACTGCACCGTCACCGGCCCGGTGCAGCGCGTGGATCCGCTGGAACGTATTCTTGTGCTTCAGGAGCCTGTCCCCGGCCCCCATGACCAGGCCGTGCCCGTGCGCATCGGTTTTGACGATTTGGTGGAGCTGACCAGCGCCGCCTTCGTTGAGATAGAGGAGTATCTCGGCATCGAGCGTTATCCGGAGGAGCTACCTTAGCCAAACGCTTACATTGCTTCCTTTATGACAATCACACATTATCTTTTCTTGAAATAATGTGTGATTGTCTTTTTTTGTTTACAGACACACATTAGAATCACTGTAACAAACATTTTATTGAGCAGTTGATTCTGGTTCCTCCAGCCAACATACAAATAATACTGAATACAGTTCCCTTGAAGTTCCCACTAAGTTGCCCACAGTGTAAAAAGATGTGTCATCATCGTTATGAACGAAAAAAGGCCGTTTATAATGGATGATTGACAGGAAGGAATCTGCATCTGTTTCTGACAACAAGAAACAGATGCAGATTCCTTTTCTTACACCGCACAACACGTAGAGCTACCTCGGCATGGCGTTCGGTAACAGGATTTCCTGATCATCACAGGAGGCAGTCCGAACGCGGAGTTGGCGATATGCCAGAAGATGCTCGTTTTTCCATCGCTTTCTTCCCGTTCATTTTCTGGAGAAACGGTATTTACGCTGGGGATATGTAAGAACCTTACAATACGTACACGTGTATCGAATTCAGGGTTTTCATCGCTGCTCTTCGCTTTGCCAATGGTACGCACTTCAACGCCGATGGCATCTGCCAGACCCTGTTGGGTTATATTAGCTGTTTCTCTTGCTTTACTCAAAGCATCCTCTTTATTGTTCCTGAAGCGATCCCATAACCACGACAGTGTTGGCTGTCGCTCACCTCCATCAAACCTCCAAAAAACAAAACGGAGGTAAAAAATTGATGGATTTGAAAAAATATTTTTTAACTGTGACGGCTGGTGTCACAGTTACCCTTTACCATATAGAACAGGCAAAGGAGGTGAGCGAAGCGTGGGGCCGAATGAACGTCGCAGGCAACTGATTAAAGTCCTTTTCCGTAGGGAACGGGACACCATGGACAACTTGGCGGCGGAATTCGGCGTATCCCGTAGAACGATTCTTCGGGATTTGGAAGTGTTGTCGCTGGAATACCCCATCGTCACCAAGATGGGACGATACGGCGGAGGCGTTTCCATCGCGTTTGAAAGCATCCGCAAGGCAAAACGATTGAGTTCTGACCAAACGGAGCTGCTTTTCAGACTGCTGCCCACGCTTGCAGGCAAAGACCGCCAGATTCTTCAAACGATTCTGGATGACTTTACTTAATGCCCTTTGCGCAGTACCTTGACAACTGAACACCCAGCACAACAGGACGTTTCCATCGCGGAGAGCGGTTGGGGCATAGCGCCATGACGTGCGGCCAGACCACAGCAGCCTGCCATGAGCAGTCTTTCCCGCTGCTGGCGTGTTTGCGCTGCGCCGAGCGACCCATGTGCCCCAGACGGCAGTGTTGCAGACTGCTACGCCATGACCCGCGATGTCCAGACGGCACACATTGTTTCCCCGCGCATCAGACGGGGTGGCTGACCTTTGGCTGCGATTGAGGCCATGGGAGGGCCAGTGAGGACCAAGCGCATACGGCCCGCCTGTTGTGTTCCCGGTGTCAGGGGGCGAGCGGCAAATATGACACAAACCATCAACAACTGTTGATGACAAATCCGTGCGGCGCAGGGGCAAACCCTTGCGCCGCATCAGTTTGCCATCAACCGGCAAAGGAGGAACCAACATGAATCAGGAACAGCAGGCCCACAAAGCCGCCGAATCTATCTTCCGCAGTATTTTTCCCCGGCAGGGTATGACCGTCCGGGAACAACAAATCCAACTGTGCCACCACATGATCGACGCACTGTTTCAAGGCAAAGCCGCTCTGTGTGATGCAGGGGTGGGGATTGGCAAAACCTACGCGTATCTTGCGGCACTGGTGGTATGGCGAAAATACGCTGTCAGCCCCGGCCAGTCAGTGGTGATTTCCACCAGCAGCGTGGCCCTGCAAACGGCCATCATTCAGGAATATCTGCCATTTCTGTCTGCCGCCCTGCTGGCGGGCGGCATCATCAGCCAGCCGTTGTGTGCTGTGGTGCGAAAAGGCAAGGAACGCTTTGTCTGCGACCGCCGCCTGAAAGAACGCACCGGGCAAATCAACCGCAAAACGCGGGATAACCGCCAGCAGCGGGCCGTCATGGCCGCACTGCACCAGCAAATCGATCTGGACGCCGTCAAGGGGCTGACGGCACTCGACCGTTCGCTGGTGTGCGTTCCTGCTGTCTGTCCGCGAAACTGCCCCAATCGGGATACCTGCCGGTATCAGAACTATCTGCAAGCTGCCATGGGGCCTGCGGTGACGATTCAGATATGCAACCACAATTACCTGCTGGCCGATGCCGTCAGGCGGGAACAGGGCGAGCGCCCGTTGCTGCGGGATTACGGTGTGCTGGTCATAGACGAAGCGCATAAGCTGCCCGAAGCAGCCAGACAAACCTTTGACCAGCAGCTTTCCCCGGAGGATTGGGAGGGCCTTTGCACCGCTGTGTCCCAGGAGAAGCTGTCCAAAGACGCCCGCCGTCTGCGGGAACGTATGCAGGCGTTTTGGGATACGTTGCAGCCAAACACCAACTGCTCTGTGGCGTGGCGTCCAGCCTCCCGGCAAAAGCAGCCTTTGAAGGCGCTGCACAGCGCCCTCTCGGACACCATGCGGCATCTGGAGGACAAGCCCCGCTGGCTGCTGCGCCGGTTACAGGAGGCTGACCGTCTGCTGACCGAGTTTCGGGACGGTGCGCCCAATCAGGTGCTGTACTTACAGTATGACCGTTCCGGCTCCGCGACCCTCTGTGCGGCCGCCCGCGATGAATCGGGCGCGCTGCGGCGTGTCCTCTGGACACGCCGCAGACTGTCAAAAAAGGTCAATCATCACGAGAAACCTTGCCATCATTCGTAGGGGCGGGACATGTCCCGCCCGCAAAAGATGCCCTTACAACGATGTTTCTTGTTTGGCTGCGTACCACGGGGCGTCGAGGACGCCGCCCCCTACAAACGCGAATTGAGGTTTTTCGACATGCTGCGGCGTGTCCTCTGGACACGCCCCGTTCCGGCCATTCTGACCTCCGGCACTCTGGCGGCGGGCGGAGACTTTACCCACATGATAAAAACGCTGGGACTGACGCTGCGCAAACCAACCACCTTTCAGGCGGCCTCCCCCTTCGATTATCAGAACAACACCATTCTATATCTGCCCGCCCGGCCAAGGCAGCCGTTGGCGGCGCAAATCGAAGCACTGGTCACCGCGTCTCACGGCCATGCGCTGGTGCTGTTCACCTCTTACCGGGAAATGGGAGAGGTCTGTGCAGCGCTCCGGGACAGGCTGCCGTATCCTTTGATTGAGGTCTGGCGCAACGGGCAGCAGCTGGTTCACACCTTCAAGCAGCTGCCCAATGCTGTTCTGTGTGCCGCCGGTCCCTGCTGGGAAGGGCTGGACTTTCCGGGGGATATGGTGTCCATGCTGATGATGACCCGATTGCCGTTTCCGGTGCCGGACCCGGTGAGTGACGCCGCCCGCGAACGGTATATGAATTTGCCGGGCTACCTACAGGCGGAGATCGTTCCTCAAATGCAGATCAAGCTGCGGCAGGGGTTCGGCAGGGCGATCCGCACCGAGCAGGACACCTGCGCTGTGGCGCTCCTTGACCCGCGGGCTTCTCCGGGCGGCCGGTATCATCAGGCGGCGGTGGACGCTCTGCCCGCCTGCCCCGTGACCACTGAAATTGAAACGATCCAGCAGTTTTTCCGGGAACGAAAGTCCCCGGACTATTTTTTGCATGAGGAGGTTGTGATATGAACAAACCCATGCGGGTCGTGGTGTACGCCCGCACCGAGCAGCCACAGGCGGAGGAGCTGGTCCGTCAGATGTTTGATTTGCTGAAATTTGTGACGGCAAACGGCTACACACTGGCAGGCAATCTTCAGGAAAGCACCGGGGACCAGTCTGCAAACCGGCCCAGACTGCTGGAAATTCTGGAATATCTGCGCAGCGGCAAGGCGGATGCCATCGTGGTACAAAAACTGCCCCGGATCAGCACGGACCCAGAGCAGTTGTACTGTTATCTGTGTGATTTGCAGGACGCCCGCGCCAAAGTGCTGACCACCGACAGCGACATTCATGAGGATTTGTTTCACAAGGGCGTGGGCAACCAGCTTCTGTCGCGGGCGGCGCGGCACGCGCTGCCGCTGCCATGGGAGGAAGGTGTGCGAAAATGACGGTATGGATCTATGCCCGCACCGCTGACCCGGACAGCAATGCCTTGACCGGTCAGGCACAGGACCTCGCAGATTATGCCGCCCGGCATGGCTGGCAGGTGGCCGGGTTCACGCTGGACCACGGCAGAGGCAGCTCCCCGCTGCGCCCGCCGTTGTGGGCCATGCTGTGGAAGCTGCGTTCCGGCAAGGCGGATGCCGTTCTGGTTCGCTCCCTGTCCCGCATCGGGTATTCCTATGAATTCATTTATCTGGTGCTTTGCTGTTTGCAGGACTGCGGCATCCGCCTGCGCACCGCTGAACAGAATTTACAGTTGGAACTGTATTTCATCGGGCTGGAGCATCGTTTGGCCAACCGCGCTGTCCTGAAAGGGCGCTGTGTGCCATGGAGATAGGAGGCTGTCAAGTGTGGCAGGTACCAATGCTGCCTCCCTCCGTGCATCAATTCCGATTCTTTTTTACTGTAAGAGGACGTTTTCAAAATGCCCATGGATTTTGTCGAAGATTTTGAATTTATTTTGATAATTTGTTTTCAATTTTGATTATTATTTTGATTATTGGAGGAGATTTTGAAAATCTATCTTTGAAAATTGGAATATGTTTGATGTTTGGTGTGTCATCAGAATAGTAAGGCAACACCGCATCATGCTATGTGCCGATGAGGAGGCTGTCAAGTATGCAAAATCCGACACGCATACATTTGTCGGTTCTCCCCTGCCCCGTTAGAATAGGGGCAGGTTCTCAAACCACTCTGTATATCCAAATCAAACAATTCTCATTGAGGAGGTTGTCAAGGATGCAAAAATCCAATTCTACACCGTTGTCATCCGTTTCCTGCCCTACTACAATGATGGCAGGTTCTCAAACCAATGCCGGTGAAACAACTTCAAATTGCGACAACAGAGCCCTTTCGCTTGTCTATCGCGCAGAGGACATCGCCCTCATGCTGGACATCAGTCTGCGGGCCGCCTACAACCTGTGTAATTCTACAACCGAGTTTAAGGTGATTCGCATCGGAACCTCGCTTCGGGTCAACAAAGCCAGCTTTGACGCGTGGATTGCCAAGGGCGTGTAATCAGGAGGTTTTTGCCATGGCATCAGTATCCAAAAGAGGAAAATCCTATATTGTCCGTTATACCTATAAGAACGAGAAAGGCGAAAGCCGTCCCGGCTGGGAATCGTACCGAACGGAAAAGGAGGCCAGAGAAAGAAAGAGCCAAATTGAATTGGAACAGAAACAGGGAGAATTTCTGATTCCCAACACGATGACCGTAAAAGAGCTGTTCGACCGGTGGCTCCCGATCCAGAACACCAAACACCGGTGGGCACCCAAAACCTATCTTTCCAATCTTGGGCAGATTCAGGATCTGATCTGCCCCTACATAGGGTCCATGAAGGTTCAGCAGGTCCGTGCGTATCACATTGAGGAATTATACCGCACTTTGGCCAAAACGCCCTGCGGTCAATATGTTCACGGCGTGAAACAAACGCTGACCCCCAAACAGCAGGAGCGCCTTTTGTCCGGCACCACGCTGAACGAGGTCCATGGCCTGCTGCGCACCGCCTTTGCCTACGCCGTGGAATGGGACATCATACGCAAAAGCCCCATTCCCCGCGATGCGCCGCGAAAAACCACCAATGAGCGCGAGATATGGGACGACGAGGAGATGGCAGCGGCCCTTGATGACATTGAGGACCCGCTGCTGCATCTGGCCGTTCACATGACACTGGTCGGCTCTCTGCGGCAAGGGGAGCTGCTGGGCATTATGCCGCAGGATTTGGATTTTGAGGGCGGCAATGGCCGTGGAACGATTTCCATCAACAAGGCCCTCCAGCGTGCCAGCAAAGCTGCCATGAAGGAATGTGACCCGAACTGCGTGCTGCACATCTTCCCGGATCGGCGGGAATACAGCACCTCCAGCCTGATTTTAAAAACCACCAAAAACAAAAAATCGACCCGCGTCATTTTTATGACGGAGCCGTTGAAGAAAGAGCTGAAAAGCTGGCTGGAAAAGCTGGTGCGGGAAGAGGAATCCGGCGGAGAAAAATACCAGAATTCGGGAATGTTGTTTCGTATGTCGGATGGATATCCCGTCGAGCCGGGCCTGCTGCGCCGCTGGTATGAGAAATGGCAGGCGGAACATCCCCAGCACAAGAAAATCGTGTTCCATGCGCTGCGGCACAGCAGCGCCACCTATCAGTTGAAGGTGTCCGGGGGTGACATCAAGTCCGTACAGGGCAATACCGGCCACGCACAGGCAAACATTCTGGTGAACACCTACGCCCACATTCAGAATCAGTCCCGGCTGGAGCTTTCCCGGAAATTTGAGCAGGACTTTTACCGTCACAGTCAGGCTTCCCCTTCTCCGGTAGGACAGACCGCCGGAACAGAAGTCTCCTGCGATCTGCTTCTGGAGGCACTTCGCAATGCAACCCCGGAGCAAAAGAAACAGCTGACGCTGGCCCTGCTGGCCTGATTCCAGACAGTAAATGCCTTGAGGCAACTTCCTTGCAGATAATACAGAAAATCAACCTGAAATGCCGGTTTTTGCCGTCATTCGTGCAGTTTTGTGCTGCACCATTGCAGAAAAGCCGGAACCCCGGATAAAAGAAAAAATCCTGCGAACAATCGCAGGATTTTGGTGCGCTGAAAGGGACTCGAACCCCTGGCCTTCTGATTCGTAGGCACAATTATACGTTCAATATCGTTTAACAGAGAAACATATAATGCATATCACCGTGATTTTTCCGATATTCTGGAAAATCAGATTTTGACTTCTGGTAGTAAAAAAGTAGTCAAAAAAAATCGGCGGGACACACATCACAGTGCATCCCGCCGCAGTTTATTTTCTTTACTCTTTCACTTCCGGCAACCCCGCCAGACTGGTCAGCAGGCTCAGCGCCCCCGCCAGCACGGACGCACTGGCGACCATCGCCCAGTCCACAGAACTCATCAGCGCCGCGGTGCCGATGGTGGCGATAGCCGTCTGTGCCATGGTCTTGATGGCCCGCACCCCAGCGGCCTTAACCCATTTAATTGCATTTTCGTTCAAGGTCTTAATCCTCCTTACTTATTCAGCAGATGTTTCTGGATGGCGTCCTTCGCCTCCTCCATCTGCTTGACGTTATTGCCGTCCAGCGAGTGGTCGAGCAGGGCCAGCAGCGCCTGCTGGCTCACTCTCATTCCGTCCTCATAGGCATCAAGACGGTCTTTGTCCCTGGCCAGCTTGTTCTCCACAGAATCCATGCGCAGCTCCAGACTGCGGATGGCCGCGTCCTGCTCCTCATTCGGTTTTCTGGCAGCCGCGATGGCTTTGCCTATCTTCTCCACAGCATTCCCGATCAGGACGATGGCGGCAAGGCCGAAGGAGACCCAGTTCCATAAAACCGATACGTCAAACTGCATCGGTCACACCTCCTCCACCGTCATCCCGTGTCCATCCGCCACGAGCTTGAGATTGGCAGCATCTCCTTCCGACACCGCCGCGTATACCGGCAGCCGAAGCGCCAGCATGGCACGTGCGATAGCCTCTGCCGCGTCCTCGCTGACCGGGGTAAACTTCATCACGCGCAGGCCGTCAGCCGCCTCATTGATGCTCTCTGCCGCGCTGGCGTTCTGCTTGGCGGTGTACGTCCCGCACTCGCCGGACACCCAGCACACCGGCGCAGTGCCCTTGGTGATGCAGGCATCGCCGGGCGTGATCTGATACCACGCCACGCCGTCCTTATCCTGCGCCACAGCGTAGACCCGGTACAATACGCCCTTGATGCAGTACTGCAGCGCCTTGTTGTTGACATCCTCAAACAGGGCGTTTTCCACGCCGGGGCCGAGCCGCCAGCGGTAGTTGTCGCGGGTACAGTCCAGCCAGCCGATGGTGGCCGCCTCCATGCGCTCCCGGTGGTAGGTCACATCCTTGGTATTGGTCAGGCCGAACAGGTTGCCCGGGCAGGTGCGCCGCGTGGTGGACGTCCCGCCAAGCCGGAACTCCACGTGGCAGTGTACGCCGCCGCTATTTCCGGTGGTGCGCGGGCCGTACTGTCCCACGATATCCCCGGCGTTTACAAACTCTCCAACGCTCAAATTATGGCTGTACAGGTGGGCCATGTACGCCCGCACGCCGCCTTCCGTCACCAGCCGCACCGCATTGCCGTAGCTGTTGGTGCCATTGTCCTGCGTGATGGCGTTGTACACGTTTTTCCAGTCAACCCGCCCAGAGCAAACGGCCTGCCCCTGCTTGGTGGGCACCACGCCGCCGACCTTCGGCGGTCGAATATCCCATCCGCCGTGCTTGGCGGTATCCCATCGTCCGTCACCGTTACAGTCCCGGTTGCCGTAAATGGAAAACACCTCATTTTCCCCGGCAAACGGCAGTGTAAATAATTCTCCCAAAGTTTTCACCTCCAGCGTCCAGTGTGGACACATCATTATAACAACTTATTCTATGGGCTGCTTTAGTTAATTAAAGTCTTCTTTAGTTCAGCATTGTTGTATTGTTACCATAGCATTCTTTAGATTTAAGAAACTGACTCTGATTATCCCAACCTTTTTCTACCGATGTCGTGCCAACATATACA
>CALZZE010000053.1 GCA_945830575.1 uncultured Subdoligranulum sp.
GGTGGGCATCCGCATCGAGAACGAGCTGGAGTGCGTGGACCTGGGCGACAACCAGTACGGCCATTGGCTGGGCTTTGCGCCGCTGACCATGGTGCCCATCGCCACTGCGCCGCTGCTCACCGATGAGCTGGACCGGGATGAATTGAACTGGCTCAACGCCTACCACAAGCAGGTGTACGACACCCTCGCCCCCCGCCTGAGCGCGGAGGAACAGGCATGGCTGGCCGAAAAAACAAAGCCGGTGGAACGGTAACAACAACAGAAGGCCGCCCGTCCGGGGCGGCCTTCTGCCGTGAAAGGAGTAAAATAGTAGAGAGAATTTCGTTATTTTTTGATCTTGATGAGCTGGGCGTTGATGCTCTCGATGAAGCCGTCCGGCATGTTGGCGGTCATGGTGGTCATGCTTTCCAGCGTCATCTTCTTCATCATGTCCCACATGCCCACGCCGGGCGCCAGATCAAAGTTGGTGGCCAGTTTGACCGCCTTGCGCACAATGGCCATGGCCTCGTCGTTGTTGGAAATTTCTTCCATGGTGTCCTTGATGGAGTAGTACCCCTCCGGGAACTCCATGGGAGCGTCCAGATCCATGCTGCCCACCGTCTTGAACCAGTTGGCAACACCCTCCTGCCGCTCGTTGAACTCCGGCAGCACGTAGATGGCAGGCTCCTTCTCCACCTTCTCCAGAGAGATGGAATCCGCCACGTCTCCGGCGATGGCCACCAGCTGGTTGTGGCCGTCAGCCAGCGCCACCTCAAACTCAAACACGCGGTAGCCGGTCTTGACGCCAACCACCTCGCTGTTCAGGTACAGCGTCACGGTGGGCTGGTTGGAGTACACCTTCACCTTGGTGGTCTCGCCGGCACGCTGGGCGTAGCGGCGGCCCGCAATGTGCACCATCGGCGCCTTGGTCCAGTAGGCCTGATACACATAGAAGCTGTCCTTGCGGGTCTTGCGGTCGATGGTGACAAGGCCCTTGTTGTTGCGGCCTGCCACGCCGCCCTCGTTGCGGGCCGCGCAGCCAAAGTCAAACATGTTCCACACATGGGTGGCCCACAGCCAGGGGCGCTCGTCAATCATCTGGGCCATGCCCTCATGGTACAGCGCCTGATATTCCTCGCTGTAATCCTTGCACTGGGGGTTGGGGCCGTGGTAGGTGATGATGCCCTCGCAGCCGTACTCCGACAGGCCAAGGCAGATGTCGGGGTGCTCGGCGTGGAACTTGTCCACCCACGGGGCGTTGTCCTCAATTTTGCCGCCGTACCAGCCAAAGTAGTGGTTGTAGCTCTCGGTGTCGGTGATGCGGTGCATGGGGCCGTTCACCGGCGTGCTGGACACATGGGCGATGGTGGTCAGACGGGTGGGGTCCATCTCCTTGACCAGCGCGTTCAGTTCGTGGTGGTTGTCCACCAGCTGCTGGCTGATGCCGCCGATGAGAATTTCGTTGGAGATGCCCCAGAAGCAGATGCAGGGGTGATTGTACGCCTGGGTGATGAGTTCCTTCATCTGGCTGATGCAGTTCTGATGGGCCTCCGGGTCGGGGCTCATGACGCTGATGAAGGGAATCTCCGCCCAGATGACAAAGCCCAGCTCGTCACAGGCGTCGTAGAAATCCTCGCTGTGCTGGTAGTGGGCCAGACGGATGGTGTTGGCGCCCAGCTCCTTGATGATGGCCGCGTCGGCGTAGTGGTCGGCGCGGGTCAGGGCGTTGCCCTTGTACAGCTGATCCTGATGGCGGGACACGCCCCGCAGCGGGGTGGGCACGCCGTTGAGGATGAAGCCCTTGTCCGGCTCGCAGCGGAAGCTGCGCACGCCGCTGCGGCAGGAAACCTCGTCATAGGCCTCGTTGCGGCGCTGCAGGGTGGCGGTGACGGTGTAGAGATAGGGATGCTCGGGGCTCCACAGCTCGGCATGGGGCACGAACAGGGTGATTTTGGTGTCGTCACAGGGACGGCAGCCGCCGGCAACCTCCTTGCCCGCCGCGTTTTTGATGGAGTACAGCACCGTGAAGTTCTCGTCCCCGCCGGTGACCCAGCTTTCCAGCTCGAACTCCGCGCCGCCGCGGGTGGTGGGCTTGGGGGTGACCTTCAGGCCGGAGCCGCCCAGATGGTCCAAGTCAAAGTGGGCGGCGGGCACGCTGATGAGGTCCACGCCGCGGTACAGGCCGCCGTAGAAGGTGAAGTCGGCGCTCTGGGGGTACACCCGCTCCAGACGCTCATTGGAGCAGGCAATGACCAGCAGGTTGTCTTCGCCGTCCTTGCAGAAATCCGTCACATCAGCGCGGAATTTGGAGTAGCCGCCCTCGTGGTGGGCAACCTTCTCGCCGTTGACATACACGTCCGCCTGCTGACCGGCGGCGTTCACCTGCACGTAGACCCGGCCGCCGGGCAGCGGCTGCTTGGGGGCGGCAAAGCTGCGGGCGTACCAGAAGGTGCCCCGGGTAAAGCTGCCGTTGCCGTCCATGCCGTCCACGGCGTTCCAGCTGTGGGGCAGCGTTACGTCCTGCCAGTCGGCAGGCAGGGCGGCAGGCAGACCCGCGTCCTCTTGGATAAACTTCCAGCCCTCGTTGAGGGAGATGACATTGCGCATAAGCGTTCTCCTTTCCTGTTTGGGAGCTTTTCTGCATTCAGCATACCACACCCGGCGGCGGGGCCGTTAGGAAAATTTTTAGCAATTTGGGTAAATTTTTGCGTGGAACAACAAAACGACCGCCCCCGGCGGGGCGGTCTGTGTGCATCATTCCTGCATCCACCCGGCGGCGGTGTCGGCCAGTTTTGCGTTGATGGCGTCGGCGGCCGCGGCGCTGTCGGCCACGGCGGACAGATACACCTTGATTTTCGGCTCGGTGCCGGAGGGACGCACCATCAGCTTGGCGCCGTTTTCCAGCCGGTACTCCAGCACGTTGGCCTTGGGCAGGCCGGTGGCGGGGTTCTGGTAGTCCACAATTTTTTCCACGCCGTACCCGGCCATGACAAAGGGCAGCTCCTCCCGCAGGCGGGCCATGATGGCCTGCATGGTTTTCATGCCGGATTCGCCCTCAAAGGTGAAGCTCTTCTGGGCGCTGCGATACCAGCCGTGCTCGGCGTACAGGGCGTTCAGCGCGTCCAGCAGCGTCATGCCCTGATTGGCGTACCACGCGGCGGCCTCGCAGGCCAGCATGACGGCGTTCACACCGTCCTTGTCCCGCACATGCGCGCCGGAAAGATAGCCGTAGCTTTCCTCAAAACCAAAGATAAACCGTTCTTTTTCGCCCTTTTCCTCCAGCAGGCCGATCTGCTCCCCGATGAACTTGAACCCGGTCAGCGTGCGGCGCAGCTCCACGCCGTACTTTTTGGCGATGGGGGTGGCCATGTCGGTGGACACGATGGTGGTGCAGGCCACCGGGTGTTCCGGCATGGTGCCTGCCGCCTGCCGCGTCCGGCAGATGTAGTCCAGCAGCAGCACGCCCATCTCGTCGCCGGTGATGAGCCGGTAACCGCCCTTGCCGTCCGGCACCGCCGCGCCCATGCGGTCGCAGTCCGGGTCGGTGCCAAGCATCAGGTCGGGGTGAACCGTGTCGCACAGGCGCAGGCCGGTCTCCATGGCCTCGCGGATCTCCGGGTTGGGGTACGGGCAGGTGGGAAAATCCCCGTCCGGCTGTTCCTGCTCGGGAACCACCGTGACGTTCTGCACCCCCATGCGCTCCAGCAGCAGCTTCACCGGCTCCAGACCGCTGCCGTTCAGCGGGGTGTACACCAGTTTCAGTTTGCTCACATCGTTGCCGGGGCGCAGCGCCAGCACCGCGTCCACAAAATCAGAAAGGCAGTTGTCCTCGATGGTCTGAATCAGCCCCGCCGCGGCTCCTTCGTCATAGTCCACAAGCTTCGGGCTGTCAAAATAGTCATGCTGCCCAATGGCGGTCAGCACCTTGTCAGCCACCGCGAGGGTAATCTGGCAGCCGTCCGCGCCGTAGACCTTGTAGCCGTTGTACTTGGCCGGGTTGTGGCTGGCCGTGATGCACACCCCCGCACCGCAGCCCAGATACCGCACCGCCCAGGAAAGCGCCGGGGTGGGCTCCAGCCGGGGGTACAGGTACGCCGTGATGCCGTTGGCCGCCAGAACCCGGGCGGCCTCCCGGCAGAACAGCGCACCCTTGCGGCGGCTGTCGTGGGCCAGCGCCACCTTTTTGGGCAGTCCGCTGGCGTTCAGATAATCCGCCAACCCCTGTGTGGCCCGGCGGACCGTGTAAATGTTCAGTCGGTTGGTGCCCGCGCCCAGCACGCCCCGCAGCCCGCCGGTGCCAAATTTCAAATCCCGGTAAAACCGGTCGGAAATGGCGTCGGCGTCCTGCTCAATGGCGGTCAGCTCGGCGGTCAGGTCGGGGTCGTCGATGGCGCGGGTGCGCCACAGGTCATATTGTTCTTGTACAGTCATTCAAATTTCCTCCAACAGGTGTAAAGCCCTGCGCAGCAGGGCGGCGTCCGGCTGGCCGGGAGCGCTGGCGCGGCCCGCCGTGCCAAAGGTGGCCATGCTGCCAAACGCGCCGCCGCACACCCGCGTCACCGCGCCCAGTGCGCCCATGCTCATGGTGATGAGCGGTGTGTGGGGCATCTGCGCCGCCGCCGCCGCTGTGGCCTCCAGCAGCCGGGCGGCGTCTGCGGCACAGTGGGGCATCACCGCCAGCTTGGCAATGTCGCCGCCCTCCATGGCCAGCAGCGTGTCCACCATCTCCCCGGTGGCGGGGGTGCCCTCAAAATGATGGCAGCTGTAAATCACCTTCGCGCCCGCCCGGTGGGCGGCGTCGGTGAGGGGCAGCACCGCCGTCCCGGCGGAAAATTCCACGTCCAGATAATCCACCCCGCCGGCTTCCAGTAGCATCCGGCAGGCGGCGGCATAGTCCGGCACCGAAATGTCCGCAAGGCCCCCCTCCCGGCTGGTGCGGATGGTCACGATGAGCGGCTTGTCCCCCACCGCCGCCCGCACCGCGGTCAGCGTGTCCCGCCAGTCCGCGGCGGGCAGCGGGTCAAGGCGCAGCTCCACCCAGTCGGCGCCGGGATTCTCCCGCAGCGCCGCCGCCTGCACGGCCGCCTCGGTCTTATTTTTCGCCATGATGGGCACAATTATTTTCATTTTCATCACCATTTTATATTATAGCACATTGCACCGGCTTTGAAAATGCGGTACAATAAAATATAAGACAAATTTGCTTTCCAAGGAGGCTCCTATGGAATCCTGTATCTCTTGCAAGCCGCTGGGCTTTGGCTGTATGCGCCTGCCCATGCTGGAAAACGGTGAAGTGGACCACGCCCAGTTCTGCAATATGGTGGACCTGTTCTTGGAGCGGGGCTTCACCTATTTTGACACCGCTCACCCTTATCTCGACGGCAAAAGCGAGACCGCCATCCGCGCCGCGCTGGTGCAGCGATACCCCCGCAGCGCCTACACGCTGGCGAACAAGCTGTCCAACAGCTGCTTCAAGGCCGAGGCGGACATCCGACCCTTCCTGCAGACCCAGCTGGACGCCTGCGGCGTAGAGTATTTCGACTACTACCTGTACCACGCGCTGAACGCCGACTATTACAAAAAATTCACAGCCTGCCGCGCTTTTGAGACGGTGCAGCAGCTGAAAGCCGAGGGAAAGGTGCGCCACGTGGGCATGTCCTTCCACGACAAGGCCGATGTGCTGGATGAGATCCTCACCGACCACCCGGAGCTGGAATTTGTGCAGATCCAGTTCAACTACGCCGACCTGGACGACCCCGGCATCGAGAGCCGCCGCTGCTGGGAGGTCTGCCGCCGCCACGGCAAGCCTGTCGTGGTGATGGAGCCGGTGAAGGGCGGCGGTCTGGCCGATAAGCTGCCCCCCGCCGGCAAGCTGCTGTTTGCGCAGGCGGGGCTTTCCCCTGCTGCCGCTGCGGTGCGGTTCGCCGCCGGGTACGAGGGGGTGGCGGTGGTGCTGTCCGGTATGAGCACGCTGGCCCAGCTGGAGGAAAATACCGCGTACATGCGCGACTTTGCGCCCCTCTCCGCCGCCGAACAGGCCGCCGTGGAGCGGGTGCAGGCGCTTCTCAAACGGCAGGACAGCATTGCCTGCACCGCCTGCCGCTACTGCACCGCCGGGTGCCCCAAGGCCATCGACATCCCCGCCCTGTTCGCCTGCTACAACACCAGTCAGGTGTATGAGGGCTGGAACAGCGAGGCCTACTACGAGGCCAACACCCTCCACGGCGGCAAAGCCTCGGACTGCGTGCGCTGCGGCAAATGCGAGGCCATCTGTCCCCAGCACCTGCCCATCCGGGAGCTGCTGCAGACGGTGGCCCGGCGGTTTGAAAATGAAGATTCTATATAATAAGGAAGAAACCATATGGAAAAAATTCTTGTCATCAGCGATGTGCATGGCCGTCTGCGGGACCTGCGCTGGGTCTTGAAAAACGAGCCTGCCGACGCGGTGTTCTTTCTGGGCGACGGGCTGTATGATCTGGATCAGGCGCTGGAGCTGCAAAAACCGCCGCTGGCCTGCCCCGTCTACCGGGTTCGGGGCAACTGCGATGTGCGCCATCACGACCCGCTGGAGGGCATGGTCCCCTTTGGCGGCGTGCTGTTTTTCTTCTGCCACGGCCACGAGTACGGCGTGAAGATGGGCGCCGAGCGTCTGGCCCAGTGCGCCGGCGAGCGCGGCGCCGATGTGGCGCTGTACGGCCACACCCACTGGCGCGCACTGGAACGGGGCATCGGCGGCGCGGCCACCACCTTCAACCCCGGCAGTCTGCGGGATGACGGCAGCTACGGCGTCATCACCATCGAGGACGGACAGTGCAGCTTTGCATGGAAGAAGGTCCCCCAATGAACGAGAGCGTACTCTATCTGGAATCGGTGGACAGCACCAACCGCTGGGCCAAGGAGCATCTGGACCGGTTCGGCCCGGTGGGCGCGGTGTACACCACCAGCCAGACCGCCGGCCGGGGCCGCCTTGGCCGCAGCTGGGTCAACGCCGCCGGGCAGGCGCTGTATTACACGGCGGTCATCCGGGTGCCGCTGGCCCAGACCGCCACGCTGCCCCTGTTTGCCAGCCTTGCGGTGCAGGATGCCTTAAAACAGCGGTACAACGTGGATTGTCAGATCAAATGGCCCAACGACCTGCTGCTGAACGGCAAAAAGCTGGTGGGCATCCTCTGCGAGGTCGCGCCGGACGGCCGCAGCTTTGTGGTGGGCATCGGCATCAATCTGGCCCAGCCGCAGGCCTATTTTGACGCCGCCGCCCTGCCCCACGGCACCAGCCTTGCCCTGCAGGGCGTGCCGGTGGACCTGAACGCCGACCCGGAATGGCTGGCCCAGTACCTGACGGATTTCGGCTTTGACCGGGCGCTGTACACCTACGAGACCGAGGGCTTTGCCCCCTTCCGGGAGCGCTACAAGGCCGCCTGTGTGAATCTGGGCCGCCCGGTGCAGTTTGACGGCGGCGCGGGCATCGCCCGGGATGTGGACGAGCAGGGCCGCCTTGTGGTGGAATGTGCCGACGGCACCCACCGGGTGTTCACCGGCGAGGTGAGCGTCCGGGGCATCTACGGCGCGGTGTAAGGTGGAAATTTGATGAAAAAACGGCAAATCGCTGGCCTTTTTCGCCGGAATGGTGTAAAATAAAAGGCACGTTTACTGAGAAAGGACGGGGAACATGGGCAAGATGGGCATCCGCACCAAGATGTACATGGTGCTGGCAGGCTGCTCGGCGGCGCTGCTGCTCACAGCCGGGGCGGCGCTGCTGCTGGTGCACGGCGCGGCGGACAGTCCCGACGAACCAAAAACCGTGGACAGCGCTCCCATGGTGGTGGAGAGCGGCTACGATAAAGACCAGAACACCATCGACACCACCCAGTACAGCACCACCATTCTGGAGCTGACCGCCGACGCGGGCCAGACCTACGTGGACGAAACGCTGTTTCTGGGCGACAGCAACACCGCCCGCATGTACCGGCTGTTCGATTACTGCACCGCCAACAACGCCATCGGCTCGGTGGGCATGACGGCGCGCAGCCTGTCCACCTTTGCCTGTGCCGGGTTCCAGGGGTATTCCGGCTACCAGACCATGGCGCAGGCGGTGGCGCTGATGCAGCCCAAACGGGTGGTGCTCACCTTCGGCACCAACGACCTTGGCTCCAGCGCCAGCACCGAAAAATTCATCGCGGATTATCAGGCCGGCATCGAGAGCATCGTGCAGGCGTATCCCAGCGTGGATATCATCGTCAACGCCATCCCGCCGCTGGGCCAGAGCCATTCCAATCAGGCGCTGACCCAGGCGCAGGTGGACGAGTTCAACAAGGCGCTGGTGGAGATGTGCCAGCAAAAGGACTGGAAGTTTTTGAACAGCGCCGAGACCCTCAAGGACGAGGCCACCGGCTATGCCAAGGCGGGCTACGTGGAGAGCAGCGACGGCATCCACCTGACCCGCGCCGCCATGGATGCGCTGTTCAGCTACGTGCGCACCCACAGCTACATGACGGAGGACGACCGGCCTCCCCTGACCGCTGTACCCGCCCGGGGCGAGGACAAGGACGCGGTAGTCTACACCGCGCCGGTGGTGGCCACCCCGGAACCCACCGCAGCCCCCGAGGAGGAGCCTGAGGAGGAGCCGGCGGAGAGTGAGGAACCCGCCGAGGCCACCCCCACTCCAATGCCCACCTACACCTATACCGACACGGTGGTGCCGCCCACCTGCACCCAGCAGGGCTACACCCACCACGAGTGCAGCGAGGACAGCTCCAAGAGCTTTGACGATACCTACACCGACGCACTGGGACACGATTTCCAGAACGGCGCCTGTACGCGCTGCAATGAGCCGGATCCCAACTACGTGGCGCCCGCGCCGGAGCCCACCCCCACCGAACCCCCGGCGGAGCCCACCGCCCCGCCGCCCGCGGAGTCGACCGGGGAACCCTCCGCCCCCGCCAGCGAGAGCGACCCTGTGGTCACCGAATAAAACACAACACCCCCTGCGGTATGCTGCCGCAGGGGGTCATTTTATCTCGCCTTGCAATTCCTTTTCCAGATGGCATACAGCCCGTCCAGCACCAGCGTCTCCCGGTATTCGATGGGCGTGCGGCAGGCCGCCCGCACCTGCGCGGGCAGCTGCCCGGTGGCAATGACCGGCGCGTCCGGTGCGCCCAGCGCCTCCCGGAACTGCCCCGCCATGCCGTCCAGCATGGCCGCTGTGCCGTACACCATGCCGCTTTGCAGGCAGTCCGGCGTGTTGGTGCCAATCAGCCGCCGCGGCCTGGCGTCCAGCTCCACCTGGGGCAGCTGGGCGGTGTTTTTCACCAGCGCCGACAGCGAAAGCTGCGGCCCCGGCATGATGACGCCCCCCACCAGACTGCCCGCGCCGTCCACCGCCAGCATGGTCACGGCGGTGTCCAGATGCAGCACCACCAGCGGCGGGTCGTGGCGCTGCAGGGCCGCTACCGCGGCGCACAGAAGCTCGCCGCCCAGCTGGGCCGGGTTGTCCATCCGGATGCGCACCCCGCTTTTCAGACCGGGGCCGATCTCCATGATGGGGGCCTCGCACATCTTGTGCAGCGCCTCCCGCAGCCGCCCGGTGAGCGCCGGCACCACACTGGAAAAAATCACATGGGTGATTTCATGGGGGTTCGCCCCGTACAGCGCCAGCATGTTGACCATTTTATACAGCAGTTCATCCGAACTGAGCGCACTATCCGCGTACAGCCGGGAGGAAAAGTTCAGCTTGCCGTCGGCGGAGTAGCCGCCAAAGCAGATGTGGGAGTTGCCGATATTCAAAGCCAGCAGCATGGTGCAGACCTCCTTATCATTGTTCCTCTATTATAATAGGTAGTGAAACCAAAAGCAAGAGCCCCCTAAGTAGTACTTTAGCCGGCTGAAAACCCCTATATGCAGTATGCCAAAAATAAGCTCGAAAATTTGTAGAAAAAATCGAAAAAAAGGTGTTGACAAATGCTCCGAACCGTGGTATTATATCAAAGCTGTCCGCGAGAGACACAGCCCCGGAAACCGCATAACGGTGCGGAAAATCGGGATTCCAGCTTATCGAAGAGGTTAAAAACTTCTTCAAAAAAATCTCAAAAAAGTTCTTGACAAACGGAACTCAATGAGGTATAATAAATAAGCTGTCCGGCAGACAGCAACGCAGGACCTTGAAAATTGAACAAACCTGAAACTTGTGGAACCTTAA
>CALZZE010000054.1 GCA_945830575.1 uncultured Subdoligranulum sp.
TGGGCGTCTGGGATCTGCTGGACAAGCTGGACGCTGAGAAAAAAGCGTAACAGCGCATAATCACAAGTAAAATTCCCGCCCCGGCGCAAACGCGCCGGGGCGGGATTCACTTTAGGATTCATGGGTGTCCAGCCGGTAGCCCACCTTGTACACGGTCTGAATCTCCCGGGACAGGTCCAGCTTGCGCCGCAGCCGGTTGATGTGGACATCCACGGTGCGGGTCTCGCCCTCGTAATCGTACCCCCACGCGATGGACAGTAGCTGCTCCCGGGTCATCGCAAGGTCGTGGTTGATGACCAGAGCCTCCAGCAGGGCGTATTCCTGCGGGGTCAGCGTGATCTCCCGCCTGCCCCGGCATACCCGATGGGCGGGCAGATCCACCCGCAGCCCGTGCAGGCAAAAGGTTTGCTCCGGGCGGGGCGGGGCGGCGGTCATGGCAGTGGTCATGTGGATCCCTTCTTTCTCAACGCAAAATATCCTCTACCTATTATAACGAGCCGTGTATACGAATTGTTACAGGAACCGGCAAATTTTTTTACTGCCGATTTTCCTGTTGCTGTTTTGGACAAAAAGCGCTATAATAGATTAAATATAAGGAACCCAAAATCTCTGAAAAAACGAGGGATGGCTCATGTCAGCATTTATACCGCTTTCCGTGCCCAACTTTGGCGAAAAAGAGGCCGCCTACGCCGCCGAGGCGATCACCTCCGGCTGGGTGTCCACCAGCGGCGGCAAGGTGACGGAATTTGAAGAAAAATTTGCCGCCTATGTGGGCATGCCCCGTGCGGTGGCGGCCAATTCCGGCACCAGCGCGCTGCATCTGGCGGCCATGGCCGCCGGCCTCGGCCCCGGGGATGAGGTGCTGGTTCCGGCGCTGACCTTCATCGCCGCCGTCAACCCCACCACCCGCTACGTGGGCGCACAGCCGGTGTTTCTGGGCTGTGACGATTCCCTGTGTCTGGACCCCGCCGCCGTGGAGGATTTCTGCGCCACTCACTGCACGCTGCAAAACGGCAAACTCATCAACAACGCCACCGGCGCCCACGTCAAGGCCATGGTGGTGGTGCATGTGTTCGGCAACATGGCCGACCTGCCCCGCCTGATGGCGCTGGCCGAAACCTACCACCTCATTCTCATCGAGGACGCCACCGAGGCGCTGGGCACCCGCTACACCTCCGGCCCCTACGCGGGCCGCGCCGCGGGCACCATCGGGGACATCGGCTGCTACAGCTTCAACGGCAACAAGATCATCACCACCGGCGCGGGCGGCATGGTGGTGAGCAACCACCCCGACTGGACGGAGGCCTGCAAGCACCGCTCCACCCAGGCCAAGGCGGACATGCTGCAATTTTACCACGATGAGATGGGCTACAACTACCGCATGACCAACGTGCAGGCCTGCCTTGGCATCGCCCAGCTGGAACGGCTGGAGGACTTCATCAAGGTCAAGCAGGCCCGCTACGCCCAGTACAAGGCCGCGCTGGACGGCGTGAAGGGGCTGCGCATCCTGCCCTTCCGCACCGACTGCACCCGTCCCAACCTGTGGTTTTTCAGCCTGTATCTGAAGGATTCCGGCCTTGACCGGGATACCGTCATCGAACAGCTGCAGGCGCAGGGCATCCAGACCCGCCCGGTGTGGGCGCTCATCAACGAGCAGGCGGACTACCCCAAAAACGAGGCGTATCATCTGGAAAAGGCCGAGGATTACCGGCGTTACATCGTCAATCTGCCCTGCTCCACCAACCTGAGCGAGGCGGACTGCCAGCGGGTCATCGACGCGGTGCTGGCGCTGGTGTAAAGAAAGAGGAACCCCCATGTTGAAAGTTGAGGAACTCATCATTTCCCCCCAAGCCACCGTGCTGGAAACCATGCGCAAGCTGGACGAGACCGGCCAGCGCATCCTGTTTCTGGCGCCGGAGGGCAAGCTGCAGGCCGTGGTGACCGACGGGGATATCCGCAAGTTTTTCCTGCGGGGCGGCACGCTGGACGCCGCCGTGGAGCAGGCGGCCAACCATCACCCCAAAAGCCTGCCCATTGCCGAGCGGGGCCGCGCCAAAGAGGTGCTGAAAGCCTGCGGCATCGATGCGCTGCCCATTCTGGATAAGCGGGGCGGCATCGCGGACATCGTGTTTGCCCACGGTCTGGACGTGGACAACCGCAAGCAGGCGGGCATCCCGGTGGTCATGATGGCCGGCGGGCTGGGCACCCGGCTGTACCCCTACACCAAAATTCTGCCCAAGCCCCTCATCCCGGTGGGGGAGCAGCCCATCGCGGAACTCATCATTGACCGGTTCCGGGGCTTTGGCTGCCGGGAATTCACCCTCATCGTGAATTACAAGCGGGGCATGATCAAAAGCTACTTCGGAGACCTGGAAAAAGACTATCAGGTGGATTTTGTGGACGAGGACGTGTTCATGGGCACCGGCGGCGGGCTGTGCCTGCTGAAAGGCCGCATGGACAAAACGTTCTTCTTTACCAACTGCGACACGCTGCTGGACGTGGATTTCGGGGACCTGTACCAGCACCACAAGGCGCAGGGCAACCTCATCACCATGGTGTGCGCCTTCAAGCATTTCACGGTGCCCTACGGCGTGGTGGAGCTGGACGAGAGCGGCGGCATCGGCACGATGCGGGAAAAGCCGGAACTGAACTTCCTCACCAACACCGGCGTCTACGTGGTGGAGCCGCGTGTGGTGGAGGAGATGCGGGACGGGGAATCCATCGGGTTTCCGGACGTCATCAAGCGCTACCGGGACGCCGGCGAGAAGGTGGGCGTCTACCCTATCAGCGAGAGCAGCTGGATGGACATGGGCCAGATGGAAGAGCTGGAGAAAATGCGCCGCAGACTGGAAAATAATTAGGAATTAGGAATGAGGAATTAGGAAGGAGGCCGCTGCGCGGCAATTTCTAATTCCTAACTCCTAATTCCTCATTCAAAAAAACATCCGGGAGGTCACTATGCCTGTAACCATCATTGCCGAGGCCGGGGTCAACCACAACGGCGACCTGCAAATGGCCAAACAAATGGCGCTGGCTGCCAAGGAGTGCGGCGCGGATATCGTAAAATTCCAGACCGCCGTGCCGGAACTGGTGGTGAGCAAATTTGCCGAGAAGGCCGCCTACCAGAAGCAGACCACCGACGCCGCGGAAAGCCAGCTGGACATGGTGCGCAAGCTGCACTTTGACTTCGCGGCCCACAGGGAATTGAAGGAATACTGCGATTCCATCGGCATCCAGTACCTTTCCGCGCCCTTTGACATTCCCAGCGTGCGGTTTCTGGGCACGCTGAACCTGCCGCTGCTCAAAATTCCCAGCGGCGAGATCACCAACCTGCCCTATCTGGAGGAGGTGGCCCGGCTGCGTGTGCCGGTGCTGCTGTCCACCGGCATGAGCAACCTGAACGAGATCACCGATGCGCTGGGCGTGCTGGATGACGGCGGCTGTCCCGAGGCCACCATCCTGCACTGCAACACCCAGTACCCCACCCCTTACGAGGACGCCAACCTCACCGCCATGATCGAGCTGTTCGAGCAGTTCGGCCTGCCGGTGGGCCTCTCCGACCACACCCCCGGCTGGGAGTGCGATGTGGCCGCCGCCGTGCTGGGCGCGCAGGTCATTGAGAAGCATTTCACGCTGGACAAATCGCTCCCCGGCCCGGATCAGAAGGCCAGCCTTGACCCGGCGGAGTTCAAGGCCATGGTGGACGCGGTGCGCCACACCGAGGCCGCGCTGGGCGACGGCAAAAAGCACGTGACCAGCAGCGAGGCCCCCAACAAGGCGGTGGCCCGCAAATCCATCGTGGCGGCGCGGTCCATCAAAGCCGGCGAGGAGTTCACCGCCGACAATCTCACCACCAAGCGTCCGGGGGACGGCATCTCTCCCATGCGGTGGTATCAGGTGCTTGGTCAGCGGGCCAAGCGGGATTTTGAGGAAGATGAAAAGATCGAACTGTGAAAAATCATTATGCAGGAGAGACAGTAAATGATTCAACGAATTTGGAACGCGGACAAAAAACGAATCCAATACTCTTTTTTCTTCACCTTTCTTTTGGGGATGGCAGCACATGGGTTTGCGTTTGCAAATCTGAACCTTTCGCATGATTCGCTTTGTGAGTTTTGCGCAGCGGACGTTAGGGCATGGAAAGTTCAACTGGGACGGTTTATGGTTCCCGTTGTATGGAAGATTACCGGCCAGACCATAGTATCACCTTGGCTCACAGGGCTTTTAGCACTCCTGTTTGTATCATGTGCGGTATATTTTACCGTTCGATTTTTTGACGTTCATCGATTTAGTGATGTTTTTTTGATTTCTGGAATCTATGTCACCAATATATCGATCATTTCATGCATCGCAACCTATACACATGATTTAACTGCGGATATGCTTGCGATGATGTTGGCTTCGTTGTTGGCATTTTCATGGAAAATGGGGTGTGTCTGTAATTCCAGATATTGGTTTATTGTGGGGGCTCTTTCAACAGGAATTCTTTTGGGGCTATACCAAAGCTATTTATCAAATGCACTTGTCCTAATTATCATTTATTCCGTATTGGAATTGCTAAAAGGCAAGGAATCCGTAAACGTATTCAAAAATGGTATGGCGGGAATAGGAATGATTATCGGGGGGGGGGATACTATATCTTGTTCTCACAAAAGCAGCATGCTTGATTTCTGGAGTTTCTCTGGCGCAGGGCGGATACAATAGTCTTTCTACTATCTGGACAAAAGCTGGAACGGTGATTCCCAGAATCAAAGAATCTTATTTTTACATTTTAACATCTTTTTTGTATCCGACAGGGCTAAAAACGCTCATAAAAAACATAGTTCATTTTAATGGATCCGAAACCTATGCAATCCTCCGATTGTGCTTTCCAAAGATTGTTACTTGCATACCTGGAGTGTTAGGTATATGGAAGTTTCTTTCGTGCATTTCTAAAAAACATATGGCCAGGAATTCTCGTATATTAGCGATAGTTTTAGTGATGATTTTGCCGATTGCAATGAATTTGACCTATGTCATGGGAGGACCGGTGCATGACTTGACTAAATGCGGTTACTGGCTCTTTTATGTTTTCGCGCTCTTACTGGTTGGATTGAACAGAAAACAAATAGACAACGATTGCAGTTCATTTACAGAGAAATACATCAATGGATATGTGATTGCCAGCGTCTGTATTTTTGTGTGGATTGTAATGAATATTCAACTGGCCAATCTATCGTATATTAAAAAAGAAATTATTAATCAAACAACGCTGTCAACAATGACCAGAGTGTTGACAAGAATTGAGCAGTTAGATGGGTATGTATACGGGGAAACTCCTGTAGCGTTTATTGGAAATGTGTCTCTTCATACGCCTGTCAAAGGAACAGACACAGTGAATGGAATTACAGGTATGGAAAGTAATTCATCAATAACGTACCCTGGTATCTATGCACGATATTTTGAAAATGAGCTTCAATACAAAATCCAGGTATGCAATTCTCAAAAGAGCGATGAACTTAAAATGAATCCATATGTTAAAGGCATGGGGGTATTCCCGGCCAAGGACAGTATTCAACTGGTGGATGGAATCGTTATCGTAAAAATGGGTGCTGATGAAAATTGATTAAGGTAGGGTGAAGCTATGTATAACATCGCGGTGGTCACTGCCACCCGCGCTGAATATGGACTTTTATTGCCTGTCATCCGCCGCCTGCACAGGGTGGGCGTGCTGCGCCTGCTGGTGACGGGCGCGCATCTGTGCCCCCGTCTGGGGCAGACCGTGCAGGAAATCGAGCAGGACGGCGTGCCCATCGCGGCTCGTCTGCCGATTTTTCCGGAGGAGGAAACCGAGCCGGTGGGACGCACCATTGCGCGTACCATCGAAGTATTTGATGACTATTTTGCCGCCCACCGCCCCGACGCGGTGCTGCTGCTGGGCGACCGCTTTGAAATTTTCGCGGTGGCCGCTGCCGCCGCGGCGCGGCACATTCCCATCGCCCACATTTCCGGCGGCGATGTGACGCTGGGCGCGGCGGACGAATACTACCGCCATTGCATCACCAAAATGGCGTCGCTGCACTTTCCCTCCTGTGTGGACAGTGCGGCGCGGCTGCTGCGCATGGGGGAGGAACCCCAGCGGGTCTTTAACGTGGGTGGGCTGGGGGATGAAAACATCCGCACCATGCCCAAAATGAGCCGGGAGGAATTGTGCAGTTCCACCGGCTTCCCGCTGGAGAGGCCCTTCGGTCTTGTGACCTACCACCCCGAGACCGCCGCGGACGCGGGCGACCCCGCCGCGCAGACGGCGGCGCTGTGTCAGGCGCTGGAGGCGGTGGAGGGCGTGTTCTGGGTGCTCACCGGCTCCAACGCCGACGCGGGCGGGCAGGTCTGCACCGCCATGCTGCGGGATTTCGCCGCCGCCCACCCCGGCCGGGCGGGCTTTGTGCAAAGCCTTGGGCTGAAACGCTACCTGTCCGCCATGCAGTATGCGGCGGTGGTGGCGGGCAACTCCAGCAGCGGCGTGGTGGAAACGCCCACCTTCGGCGTGCCCGCCGTCAACATTGGCAGGCGGCAGGCGGGGCGCATCATCTGCCAAAACGTGCTGTGCTGCCCGGCAAACGCCGCCGACATCGAGGTCGCCCTGCGCAAAGCGCTGACCCCGGATTTTGCCGCGCAGGCCAGACAGACCGTCAGCCCCTATGACGGCGGCCCCACCGCCGAAAAGCTGGTGGGCATCCTTTTGAACTTCGACTTTTCCCGGCCAAAGAAATTTTATGACGCGACATAAAGGTGGTTCAACTATGAAGCTTCTCATCGTGGGTCTCGGTTCCATGGGCAAGCGCCGGGCACGGCTGTGCCGGGGCATCGACCCGACCTTTGCAATCATCGGCGTGGACACCGCCGATGCCCGCCGCGCCGAGGCGATGAACCTCGGCCTTGTGGACGCCGCCGAGCCGTCCATTGCCGCCGCCATGGCCCACGCCCCCGACGCGGCGCTGGTCTGCACCGCGCCGCTGACCCACGCGGGCATCATCACCGAGCTGTTGCAAAACGGCCTGCCGGTGTTCACCGAGCTGAATCTGGTGCCGGACGGGTATGAGGAAAACATCGCTCTGGCGAAGGAAAAAGGCCTGCCGCTGTTTCTGTCCTCCACCATGCTGTACCGGCGGGAGACGCAGTACATCAAACAGCGGGTGCAGGCGTTCGGCAAGCCGGTGCATTACGTGTACCACATCGGGCAGTATCTGCCGGACTGGCACCCCTGGGAAAACTACAAAAACTTCTTTGTGGGCAACGCCCGCACCGGCGGCGTGCGGGAGATTTTCGGCATCGACCTCCCTTGGCTGCTGGACGCCTTCGGTGACGTGGAGAGCGTCCACTGCATGAAGGATTCCGTCAGCGGCCTTGGCCTGCCGTACCCCGACTGCGTTACGCTGATGCTCCGCCACGAGAGCGGCGTGCAGGGCGTGCTGGCAGCGGATGTGGTGTCCCCCAAGGCGGTGCGCAACTTTGAGTGCTTCGGGGACGGCCTGCACCTGTTCTGGGAGGGCAGCCCCAAGGCGCTGTACGCCTTCGAGAACGGCGAAAAACGGTTCGTGGACACCTACGGCCAGTTCGAGCACGACCCCCGTTACAGCGATAACATTGTGGAAAACGCCTACGTGGACGAACTGACGAACTTTTTTGAGGTGCTGCAGGGCAAGGCGCAGCCCCGCTGGAGCTTTGAACAGGACCTGCGCCTGATGCCGCTGCTGGATCTGACCAACGGGGAGGAATAAGGCATGACCATCACCGCGCTGTTCATCGGCCTTGGCTCCATCGGCACCCGGCATCTGCAAAATCTGGCGGCACTGTGCGAAAAAAACGGCTGGACATTGCAGGCAGACGCGCTGCGCAGCGACCTGTCCCGGCCGCTGCGTCCCGGCGCGGCGGAGCTGCTCCGCGCCCAGTTCACCGACCCGGCGGCCATCGGGCAGTATGACCTTGCCTTCGTCACCAACCCCACCAGCCTGCACGCCGACGCGCTGGGCTGGCTGCGGGGCAAGGCGGGGGCGCTGTTCATCGAAAAACCGATTTTTTCCGCCGACCAGACCCACCTTACCCCCGCCGCGCTGCTGGCCCCCGGCCAGAAAGCCTATGTCGCCGCGCCCATGCGGTGGTGCGGCGTCATGCTGGCGCTGAAGGACAAGCTGCCCGGTCTGCGCCCCTACTGCGCCCGGGTGCTCTGCTCCTCCTATCTGCCGGACTGGCGGCCCGGCGTGGATTACCGCACGGTGTACAGCGCCCACAAGGCGCTGGGCGGCGGCGTGACCATCGACCTCATCCACGAGTGGGACTATCTGGTGGATTTGTTCGGCGTGCCGGACACTTTGTATAACCTCAAAGGCACCTACTCCGAGCTGGAGATTGATTCTGACGATGTATCGCTGTATATTGCCCGCTGGCCGGGCCTTTTGGGCGAGGTGCATCTGGATTATTTCGGCCGGGGCTACCGCCGCTCCATCGAGCTGTTCTGCCCGGAGGGCAGCGTGACGGCGGATTTCGGCGCGGGCACGCTGACGCTGCCGGACGGCACCGTGGAGCATTACGAGGAGCCGGTGAACCGCCGCTATGAGCGGGAAATGGCGTATTTTGTGGACTACGCGCTGCACGGCGAGGGGGAGAGCCTCAACCCGCCGTCCACGGCGCTGGACGTATTAAAGCTGACACTGGGGGAATTGTAAGATGGAGAAACTGCTCATCAGCATTGCGGGCCGTGCGGGCAGCAAGGGCTTCCGCAACAAAAACCTCAAGAGCTTCTGCGGCAAGCCGCTGGTGTACTATACCCTGAGCGCCGCCGAGCTGTTTTTGAAGGCCCACCCGGAAATAAAAGCCGATATTGCGCTGAATACCGACAGCCCGGAGCTGGCCGAGCTGGTGCGGGCCAAGTACCCGGAGGTCATCTGGCTGCCCCGCAGCGAGGAGCTGGGCGGCGACACGGTGCCCAAGATGGCGGTGTTTCAGGACAGCCTGCACCGCATGGAGAAAATGCGCGGCGAGCGCTACGATTACCTGATGGACCTGGACATCACCAGCCCGCTGCGCACCGCGCCGGACATCGCCGCCGCCTATGAGAAAAAGCACGACCGCCCCGACCTGAGCCTTGTGTTCAGCGTCTGCGAGGCGCGGCGCAACCCCTGGTTCAATCAGGTGAAGGTGGTGGAGGACCACGTGGAGGTGGTCAATCCCTCCCGGTTCACCGGCCGCCAGCAGGCCCCCGAGGTGTACGATGTGAACGCCTCCATCTACGTGTTCGAGCGGGACTGGCTGGCGGAAAACACCACCGGCATGCTGTGGGACGGCAAGATCGGCGTCAGCGTCATGATGGACACAGGCATCATCGACATTGATTCCGAGGGAGATTACCGGCTGATGGAGGCCATCGCGGCGCATCTGTACGCCCGGTATCCGGCCTTCGCCGCCGTGCAGGAGAACATTCGTGACTGAGCTTTCACAGACCGAACTGCGCCGGGCCATGCGCCTCACCGCCGATGCGGGGGCGCTGCTGCTGGCCAGCGGGGGAGAGGTGTCCCGCGCCCAGCAGACCATGGAGATCATGGCCCGGTGCCTGCATATTGAGGATTTCCATGTGTATGTGCTGACCAACGGCATTTTTTCCTCCACCTCGCTGGGCAACGTGAGCGAGGTTCGCCATGTGCCGGCGGTGTCCATCCATCTGGACCGGGTGGAGGCGGTGAACGCGCTGTCCCGCCGTCTGGCGCAGGGTGAGCTGGACCTGGACAGCGCCGAGGCGGCGCTGGCGGCCATCCCGTCCATGCCCGCCTACGGCCCGCGCCGCCAGCTGCTGGCCAACGCGGTGGGCAGTGCCTGCTTCGGGTATCTGTTCGGCGGCGGCCCGGCGGAAATGGCGGCGGCCTTCGCCGCCGGACTGGTGGAGACCGTCTGCCAGCAGCTGTTTGCCAGGCATCGTATCAGCCGCCTGTTCACCGATATTTCGGCGGCGCTGGGCGGTTCGCTGCTGGTGTTGCTGGTGCGGCTGCTGGTGTACCCGTCACTCAACCCCAACAGCGGCATCATCGGTGCGCTGATGGTGCTCACCCCCGGCGTGGCCTTTACCATGGGCATCCGGGATCTCATCAACGCGGATTACCTGTCCGGCTCCATCCGGC
>CALZZE010000055.1 GCA_945830575.1 uncultured Subdoligranulum sp.
ACCATGGGCATCCGGGATCTCATCAACGCGGATTACCTGTCCGGCTCCATCCGGCTGCTCAGCGCGCTGCTGGTGGCGGGTTGTCTCGCCGCGGGCGTGGCGGCGGCGTGGCTGGTGTACGGCGCATTGCGGGGGGTGCTGGTATGAGTTTCTGGCTGGAACAGGCAGTCCAGTTTGCGGTGGCCATGCTGGCCACGATCTGCTTCGGGCTGACCTTCAATGTGGATAAGCGGCATTTTGTCGCCTGCGGCCTGACCGGCGCGGTGGGCTGGCTGGTGTACTGCATCGGCAACGGGCCGCTGGGCCTGTCCGCCCCGGCGGCCACCCTGCTGGCGGCGCTGCCCCTCACGGCGGCGGCGCGGCTGTTCTCGATCCGCCACCGCGCCCCCGTCACGGTGTTTTTGCTGTGCGGCATCTTCCCGCTGGTTCCCGGCGCGGGCATCTATTACACCGCCTATTACTTCCTGCGGGGGGACAACAACCTCTGCGCCATCCACGGCTTTGAAACGCTCAAGGTGGCGGTGGCGCTGGCACTGGGCATCGCCATGGTGTGCAGCGTGCCGCTGCGCACCGGGGAGAGAAAACGCCCCAAAAACTGAACAGAACAGCGACCGCGCCGCCCTTTTCGGGGCGGCGCGGTTTTCGTTAGGCGTGCAGCGGCAGCGTCACCGTGAAGGTGGTCACGCCGCCGGCGCTCTGGGCCTTGATGCGGCCCCGGTGGGTGTGGGCGATGCTCTGGGCGATGGCAAGCCCCAGCCCGTGGCCCCCGGCGGCCCGGGCCGGGTCCGCCCGGTAAAACCGCTCAAACAGATGGCTCAGCTGCTCCTGTGTCAGCGTTTCCCCGGTGCTGCTCACCGTCAGCACGCCGTCGCTGCCCGCCGGGCGCAGCATCAGCGTCACATGGCGGGACCCGGCGGCGTACTTGCAGGCGTTGTCCAGCAGGATCTCCGCCAGTTGGGTCAGCTGCGGCGCGCTGCCCAGCACCGTCAGGTCGGGGGCAATGTCCACATCCAGCGCCACGCCCTGCTCAAAACTCACCGATTCAAAGGCCAGCGCGGCGCTCTCGGTGATTTCGCTCCAGTCCAACTCCGAAAGCACCGGCGTGCGCAGCGCGTCCGCCCGGGCCAGAAACAGCAGGTCCTCAATGAGCTGCTTCATGCGGCCGCCCTCCTCCCGGATGCTGTCCAGCCACTGCCGCTGCTGGGCGGCGGTCTGTTCCGGGTGGCGGGCCATCAGCTCGGCGCTGGCCAAAATCACCGTCAGCGGGGTCTTTAATTCGTGGCTCGCGTCCGCCACAAACTGCCGCTGCTGCTGCCATGCC
Organism: uncultured Subdoligranulum sp.; assembly: GCA_945830575.1. Classification (GTDB taxonomy): domain Bacteria; phylum Bacillota; class Clostridia; order Oscillospirales; family Ruminococcaceae; genus Gemmiger. The sequence continues at coordinate 1,322 of CALZZE010000055.1, forward strand.
TGCTCCACCGGGCGCAGCGCCCACCGGGCCAGAAAGACGCTCACCACCCAGAAGGCCGCCAGCGCCAGCGCCCCCACCACCGCCAGACGCAGCGCTGCGCGCCGGATGGTGGCGATTTCCACGGAACGGTCGGCAAAGCCGATGCGCAGCCCCTCCGGCGTCTGCTGGCATAAAAACCGCAGCGCCGGGTCGGCCAGCGTGCCTTCCTCCCGCCCGGCGGCCAGCGCCGCCGCCGTCACCTGCGCCAGCGTGTCCGTTTCAATGTCCACCTGACGGGTATCGCTTTGCAGGATGTTGCCGCTTTCATCCACCAGCACCCAGAACACCGCCGTGGGGCTGTTTTGCCGCCGTGGGCCGCCCGGCACGATCTTGATGCGCCCCGGCTCCCACAGCAAAACGCCCCGCCGCAGCGCGTCCATCGTCTCGGCCTGCGCGCCTCGTGCCGTGGAAAACAACAGCCCCCCCAGCATCACCGCCAGCACCACGCTCACCAGCGCCATGTTGATGAGCACAAATTTCCGGCGCAGCGTGCGGATCATGCGCTCACCTCCAGCCGGTAGCCCACCTTGCGCAGCGTGGCGATGCCCACCCGGCTGCCCAGAAAATGCAGTTTTTTGCGCAGAAAGCTGATGTACGCCTCGGCGTTGTTGTCCTCGGCGTCACTCTCGGCGCCCCATACCCGGGTCAGTAGCGTTTCCTTGGGCACCACCATGCCGGGATGCTCCAACAGCAGCCGCAGCACCTCAAATTCCTTGAACCCCAGCCGCACCCGGCGCTCGCCGCAGCGCAGCTCGTAGTTGGTCAGGTCCAGCGTCAGGTCCTGCCATGCCAGCTGCTCCAGCGCCACCTCGCCCCGGCGGCGGGTCAGCGCCCGCAGCCGCGCCAGCAGCTCCTCCGGCTGAAAGGGCTTGGTCATGTAATCGTCCGCGCCACAGTCCAGCCCCGTCACCTTGTCCCGCACATCGTCCCGGGCGGTGAGCATCAGCACCGGCGTGGCGATGTTCTCCCGCCGCATCGTGCGCACCACCCCGAAGCCGTCCAGGCCGGGCAGCATCACGTCCAGCACCACCGCGTCGTACTGCCCGCTGCGGGCGTATTCCAGCCCGTCGGTGCCGGTGTACACCACGTCCGCCTGCCAGCGCTGCTCCCGGCAAAGCTGGCCCAGCACATCCGCCAGACGTTTTTCGTCCTCCACAATGAGAATCTGCATCCTTCGACCCTCCTTTTCCTTTATTATACCATACAGCACAAAGCTGAAAATACTCTGAAACCGTTTTTTCAGACTGTTTTCAGAAACCGGTTGTATACTGTGTGCAAAAGGAGGGAGGCATATGCCGCAGTTGACCTTTGAACGGGTGGAGAAAAAGTATCTGCTCACCCCCGCGCAGCTGGATGCGCTGGCCCCGATGCTGCACCGCCATATGCAGATCGACCAGTACGGGCGGCACACCATCTGCAATGTGTATTACGACACGCCGGATTACCGGCTCATCCGCACCTCGCTGCAAAAGCCGGTGTATAAAGAAAAGCTGCGTCTGCGCAGCTACGGGGTGCCCGGGCCGGGGGACACCGTCTTTGTGGAACTGAAAAAGAAGTACCGGGGCGTGGTCTACAAGCGCCGCACCGCGCTGGAGCTGACCGCCGCCGAGCGCTGGTTGGCGGGCGATGGCCCCGCGCCGGAGGGGCAGATCGCCCGGGAAATCGAATACTTTCAATCGCTGTACCGCACCGGCCCGGCGGTGTTTCTGGCCTATGACCGGGCGGCGATGTTCGGCAGGCAGGACCCTGACCTGCGCTTGACGCTGGACGAAAACATCCGCTGGCGCACCGATGCGCTGGCGCTGTCCGCCGGGGACCGGGGCAGCCCGCTGAGCGTGCAGGGGCTGTATCTGATGGAGGTCAAGCTGCCCGGCGTGATGCCGCTGTGGCTGGCCCACGGGCTGGCGCAGGCGGGGGCGGCCCCGGTCAGCTTTTCCAAATACGGCTGCTGTTACAGGGAATTTTTGCAGGAGGATGTGCGACATGCTGGATAATGTTCTGTTGGCGGGAACCGCCTTTACGCTGGGCCAGCTGGCGATGTGCAGCGGCACCGCGCTGGTGCTGGGGCTGGTGTGCGCTGCACTGGCGCAGTACAAAAACCGGGTGGCCAAGGGGTTTGTGGTCACGGTGGCGCTGTTGCCGCTGATGGTGCAGATGGTCATTCTGCTGGTGAACGGCAGCCTTGGCACCGGCGTGGCGGTGATGGGGGCCTTCGGGCTGGTGCGGTTCCGCAGCCTGCCCGGCTCGGCCCGGGACATCGGCACCATTTTTCTCGCCATGGCGGTGGGTCTTGCCACCGGCACCGGGTATCTGGGGGTGGCGGCGCTGCTGGTGGTGGCGGCAGGTCTGGCCGAATTGGCGCTGTTGGCAATCCCCTTCGGGGACGGCGACGCCCGGGAACGGGAATTGAAAATTACCGTGCCGGAAACGCTGGAATATGAGGATGCCTTTGACGATCTTTTTGAACGATACACCGATAAGCTGGAGCTGGAAAGCGTGAAAACCAGCGGCATGGGCAGCGTGTTTGAGCTGAAATACCGGGTGCGGATGCGCCGGGACGTATCCCACAAGGCGTTTCTGGACGCGCTGCGCTGCCGCAACGGCAATCTGCCCATCCAGCTTTGCCACACCGATACACAGGAGGGAATTTTATGAAACGGTTCTTGGTTTTGTCTCTGGCGGCCGCGCTGGCGCTGTCCGGCTGCAACGCGGCGGCCTCCCAGACCGGGGCGGCGGTGTCCGCCGTGACCTCGGGCGTGTCCGAGCCGGCGGTGGTGGGCACGGTGCTGGACTGCACCGGCACCGAAAACGTCACCATCAGCAAGGCGGGAACCTACACCCTCACCGGCGATTTGCAGGGCCGCGTGGTGGTGGACGCGGGCAAAAATGACAAGGTGGAGCTGATTCTGCAAAACCTCACCGTCACCGCCGCAGACGGTCCGGCGCTGTGGGTCAGGCAGGCGGACAAAGTGACCATCACGCTGGCGGAGGGCACCGCGTCCACCCTGACGGACGGCAGCGTCTACACCGACCAGACCGATGAGGAACCCAACGCCGCGCTGTTCTGTGACGCGGACCTGACCATTCAGGGCACCGGCGCGCTGACCGTCACCGGCAATTTTGACCACGCCATCCGCTGCAAGGACGATCTGGTGGTGGACGGCGGTGTGCTGACGCTGTCCGCCGTGGGCAAGGGGCTCAAGGCCAAAAAGACGCTGACGGTGAACGGCGGCGACATCACCATTCTCCACAGCGAGGAGGGCATCGAGGCCAACACCATCCTGCTGGCGGGCGGCACGCTGGACGTGACCGCCAGCGATGACGGCATCAACGCCTCCAGCCCCGACAACTGGGACGGCGACGCCCCCAGCCTGACGGTCTCCGGCGGCACCGTGCTGGTGGACGCGCAGGGCGACGGGCTGGATTCCAACGGCGCGCTGACGGTTTCCGGCGGCGTGCTGCTCATCGCAGGGCCCACCGGCAGCGGGGACGGCGCACTGGATGCGGAGCAGACCCCCGTCATCACCGGCGGCATCGTGATGGCGGCGGGCAGTCAGGGCATGGCGGTGAATTTCGGCGGCAGCAGCACCCAGGCCAGCTGGCTGGCCGCCACCGGGGCGCAGGCCGCCGGCACCAGCCTGACGCTGGTGGATGACACCGGCGCGGTGCTGGCCCACTGGACCCCCGGCAAAAGCTACCAGTGCGTGACGCTCAGCACCCCCGCCATGGCGCAGGGCGGCAGCTACACGCTGCTCACCGGGGCCGCGGTGGACGGCGCTGACGAACACGGCTTTGCGGACAGCGGCACCGCCGCCGGCGGCGAGACTGCCGCCGAAACCACGCTGGAAAGCCTGAACCAGAGCGACGTGCAGGGCATGGGCGGCGGTATGCGCGGCGGCATGATGCCCGGCGCGGACGGCGAGCGCCCGGAGAAGGTCTTTGGCGAAAACGGCGGCCGGGGCGGCAAAATGGACATGACGCCCCCCGATGATATGGCAGGCGCGACCCCGCCGGATAGGAAAAATGAGATGGGAGAATTCGGGAGTATCGAAGAGAATACGTGAGAATTCAAGAGTATCTCCGGAATAACTCAAAAAACCTTTTCAAAACTCTTGACGAATCAGCGCGGATTTGCTATAATCACACTTGCGCGATAACGGCATTCCAATGCCCCTATATAGATGCGTGAATAACCAATGGAGGAATCAAACTATGAGCACGACTCTCGCAAAGCCCGCTGAAATGGCTGACCGCAAGTGGTATGTGATCGACGCCGCCGGCAAGCCGCTGGGCCGCGTTGCCGCCCAGGCTGCCGTCATTCTGCGCGGCAAGAACAAGCCCACCTTCACTCCCAATGTGGATTGCGGCGACCATGTCATCATCATCAACTGTGATGAGGCTGTCCTCACCGGCAAGAAGCTGGAGAAGAAGTTCCACCGCACCCATTCCGGCTGGATCGGCGGCCTGAAGGAGACCCAGTACAAGACCCTGATGGCTGAGAACAGCGACAAGGCCATGACCTACGCGGTCAAGGGCATGGTGCCCTCCAACACGCTGGGCGCCAAGGCCATGACCCGCCTGCACTGCTACAAGACTGCTGAGCATGCCCACGCTGCCCAGAAGCCCGTTGCGGTCGAGTTTTGATTAAGGAGGCAATAGAAGATGTACGAGACGAAACCTTATTTCTACGGCACCGGCCGTCGTAAGCATTCCGTTGCCCGCGTCCGCGTGTACAATGGCACCGGCAAGATCACCATCAACGGCCGCGACATTGACGATTACTTCGGTCTGGAGACCCTCAAGCTGCTGGTCAACGCTCCGCTGGTTCTCACCGAGACCCAGGGCAAGTTTGACATCGCTGTCAACGTGGTTGGCGGCGGCTGCTCCGGTCAGGCCGGCGCCATCCGCCATGGCCTGTCCCGCGCCCTGCTGCAGTACAACCCCGAGCTGCGCCCCGTGCTGAAGAAGGCCGGCTTCCTGACCCGCGATCCTCGTATGAAGGAGCGCAAGAAGTACGGTCTGAAGGCTGCCCGCCGCGCTCCCCAGTTCAGCAAGCGCTGATTGCCCGAGCGATCCTATCGCGAGTGTCACGCGCAGCGTGACGCAATCAGCAACGCGAAGCGTTGTTTCCGAAATAGGGTGTCCGCGAACGCGGACATTACAAGGGAAAATTTTTGTGCCGGCCTTTGGGCCGGCACTTTTTCGAGAGAGGAACCCTATGCTTTCCACCAAAACCAAAGAACACCTGCGCCGCTGGGCGGAGCGGGTGCTGCCCAAATACGCCGCCCTGCTGGGCGGCGGGGCGGTGCTGGCCGCCATGGCGCTGTGGGTGGGCAGTCTGACCCGGGTGGTCACTGTCACCGACAGCCACGGCGCAAACAAAACCATCGTCACAGCGGCGCAAAACCTGAACACCATTCTGGAGCAGGCCGGCGTCCACCCAATGGGAGCGGACGATGAGCTGGTTGTCACCGAAACCGATGGCAGCGGGGACAGCCTGCATGTTCTGCGCGCCTTCACGGTGCCGGTGACGGCGGACGGCCAGACCACCCAGGTGGTGATGACGCAGGGCACCGTGGCGGACGCGCTGCAAAAGGCCGGCGTGGAACCCGGCCCCGAGGACTGGGTGGAACCGGCGCTGAATGCCTCCGCCGAGGGCTGCGAGGTGACGGTGACCCGGGTGGAATACCGGGAATACACCCAGCCGGAAGTCATCCCCATGCAGACGCAGCAGGTGGAGACCAGCCTGTTTTACCGCTGCAAGGACTACACCACTACGGTGCAGGAGGGCGTTGACGGGCTGGATGTGGTGACCTACCGGGAAACCTGGGCGGACGGCGAGCTGGTGGCCACCGAGGAGGTGCGCCGGGACATGGCGGAGGCCATGGTGCCCGACATCACCAAGGTGTACGGCGAAACCGTGCCGGTCTCCCGCTTTGAAGGCCCCGACATCGTGGACGGCCAGCCTGTGGAGGGCGTGGCCGAGGTGTTCACCAGCCAGCGCGCCACAGGATACTCCGCCTCGCCCACCGCCAAGGGGGCCAGCGGTCGGCGGCTGACCTACGGCACCGTGGCGGTCAACCCCAACATCATCCCCTATGGGAGCCTGCTGTACATCACCTCCGACGACGGCCGGTTCGTCTACGGCTATGCCTACGCCGCCGACACCGGCACCGCCATGATGAATGGTCACGCCTTCATCGACCTGTACTACGAAACCTACGATGAATCGGTGAAAAATGCCGTGATTCCGGTGACGGTCTATCTGCTGGATGACGAGACCGCCGCAAAATATCAGGAAGTCAACGACGCCATTCTGGAGGCCGACACCACCCCCGGCGTGTGACTGCCATCCCTCTGCCCGCCTGCCACGGCGGGCAGTTTTGTTTTTTTTGAACACCCTGTATAAAACTGTAGATTGCCCCGCCCCGCCTCCCGTGCTATAATTTGGACACAATGTTCAAAAACAGGAGGCACCCTATGGACTTGCAGGCATTTTACACCGGCAAATGTTTTGACGCCTACCAATATTTCGGCGCGCACCCCGGCCCGGGCGGCACCCGGTTCGCGGTGTGGGCGCCTGCGGCGCGGCAGGTGCGGCTGGTCACCAGCCACCGCACCGATGGCAGCTGGGCGGAGTATCCCATGACCCGCCGGCCGGACGCCTCTGCCATCTGGGAGTGTACCGTCCCCGCCGCGCCGGGCACCTGCTATCAGTACCGGGTGACAGGGGCGGACGGCAGCTGCGTGGACCACTGCGACCCCTACGGCTTTGCCATGACGCTGCGCCCCGATGGCCGCAGTGTGGTGACGGGACTGCCCGTCCACGACTTCCGGGACGGGGCATGGATGGCGGGGCGCTCCAAAAACTTTGATAAACCGATGCATATTTACGAGGTGCAGCTGGGCAGCTGGCAGCGCGCCGACGCGGACTATGACGCGCTGGCGGCCACGCTGCCCGCCTACGCAAAGGACAACGGCTACACCCACATCGAGCTGATGCCGCTGGCGGAGTACCCCTTTGACGGTAGCTGGGGCTACCAGACCACCGGCTTTTACGCACCCACCAGCCGTTACGGCACGCCGGAGGGACTGTGCAGGCTGGTGGACGCCTGCCATCAGGCGGGCGTGGGGGTGCTGTTGGATTTTGTGCCGGTGCATTTTGCGGTGGACGCCTACGGCCTGCACAACTTTGACGGCACCCCGCTGTACGAATACCCCGCCGCTGCGGTGGGGCAGAGCGAGTGGGGCAGCTGCAATTTCATGCATTCCCGCGGGGAGATCCGCACCTTTTTGCAGTCCTGCGCCAATTACTGGCTGCGGGTGTTCCACTTTGACGGGCTGCGCATGGACGCGGTCTCCCGGCTCATCTACTGGCAGGGCGACCCGGCCCGGGGCGTGAACGGCTCCACGCTGGAATTTCTGAAGGGGATGAATGAGGGTCTGCAGCAGCGCCACCCCACGGCGGTGCTCATTGCGGAGGATTCCACCGATTATCCCAAGGTCACCGCGCCGGTGGCGTACGGCGGGCTGGGCTTTGACTACAAGTGGGATTTGGGCTGGATGAACGACACGCTGGACTACTTCAAAAAATCCCCGCAGGAACGCAAAGAAAATCTCGGCAAGCTGACCTTTTCCATGATGTACTGCTGGAACGAGCACTACATTCTGCCCTTCTCCCATGACGAGAACGTCCACGGCAAGGCCACCATCGTGCAGAAGATGTACGGCGGTTACGAGGGCAAATTCTCGCAGGCGCGGGCGCTGTACCTGTACATGGCGGCGCACCCCGGCAAAAAGCTGGATTTCATGGGCAACGAGTTCGCCCAGCTTCGGGAATATGACGAGACCCGCCCGCAGGACTGGGAGATGCTGCGCTACCCCAACCACGATGCCTTCCGGCATTTCCGTGCGGAGCTGGCGTGGCGCTACCGCACATTGGATGCCTTCTGGGCGAGGGAATACGACCCGGCGGCGTTCCAGTGGCTGGACTGCGCCCACCCGGACTGGTGTGCCTGCGCCATGCTGCGCCGCGGGCGGGACACCACCGTGTTTGCGGCCTTCAATTTTGGCGACACACCGCTGGAATATCCGCTGACACTGCCCGCGCCCGCGGCCTGCACACTGCTGCTGGACACCGACTGGCAGCCCTTCGGCGGCGGTACGCCCCGTACTGAACGGACAATACAGGCCGACCCCGGCCTCACCCTCACGCTGGCCCCCTTCTCGGCCCAGCTGTGGCAAATGGAATAAACACAAGCCCCCGGGCCGGCGCCTGTGCGCCGGCCCCGGGGGGGCGGTGGGGTGTGGTTTTGTGCGGCGCTGTCCCGCGCCC
>CALZZE010000056.1 GCA_945830575.1 uncultured Subdoligranulum sp.
GCGAACCTTCGGTCCCGGATGCTTTGTCAAGGGCGTGGTTTCCGTGGGCGGTTACTTCCTTTCTTCAACAAAAAAAGCGGGTACAGCTTTCAAACGCTGTACCCGCCGGGTCGAGTTGATTCCGATCTGGTGGGAGACCGGATTCTCACAGTATGCTTTTTCCCCATGTAATCACTTCTTTCTTTTTCTGTAGATCATCACAGCCACAAACCCGATACCACAGACCCCCATCAGGACGAGGAGACCGGCCAGCGGGAAATCGTCCAAAGTCTGCGGGATGCGGCGATCCACCGGAGTCGGTGCGGGTGTGGGAACAGGTGTGGGTTCGGGAGTGGGCTGCGGTTCTTCCGGATCGGAGACAGGTGCGGGCGGAAGCAGCTCATCCACCATGGTCAGATGAGCGCCGTCCACAAACTGCCAAGGCTCGTTCGGATTGGCGCGGTAATAAACCGTCAGCTTGTTTTCGGGGGTGCGCAGCACCTTGAACTGGATGTCCTGCGCCAGCTGGTAACCGGCGGGGGCGGCATCTTCGTGCAGGGTGTACACACGCTCGGTGGTTTCGTCCGAAAGCATGATGCCACCGGAAAGGGTGTCATCCGGGCCGGTCACCGGCAACTGCTTGGGCTGACTGGTGCTGGTCCATGTGACAATACAGGTGCCTGTTTCATCGCAGATGCTCAATGTGGCTCCCGGCAATTCCTTGCCGCCCACATCGGTTTTGTGAATGTAGAGGGCAGGCGCATCCTTCATAGTGACGGTCTGAATCTCGCCGGTGGGCAGGACTTCAAACACCACCTTTTCCGCAATGCCGTATCCTTCCGGCGCGGTAAGCTCCAACAGTGTGTAGCTGCCAGCGGGCAGGCGGTCAATGCGGTGCGGGGTGTCGGTGGAAACCCATTGCTCTACCAGTTGGCCTTCGCTGTCGTAAATTTGCAGCGTGGCACCGGGCAGTTCCTCCCCGGTCACGATGTCGGTTTTGGAAATGTCGACCTTGATGATGTCATCCTGCATCACGACCGTCTGGCCGTCACAAACCTGCCATTCGCCGTTCTCGTCCTTGTAGAACACTTCGTTTCGCTGGTCATTGCCGTTCTGTGTTAGCTTGAATGTAATGCTTTCGGCAATGGCATACCCTGTAGGCGCTTGATGCTCGGTCAAAGTGTATTCCTTTTCCAGTTCCAGTCTACGAATCGTGTGCGGAGCATCTGCGGAGATCCACCTTTCCACTTCGTTTCCATCGGAATCGGTAATCGTCAGTTCTGCGCCAGGCAACTCGGCACCGTTGGTGATGTCCTGTTTGGAGATATGGACGGTGGTGCGCAGGTTGGTGTTGGTGGTGTTGACCACCTGATACGACGCGTTCTGGCCGGGGTAGGTGAAGCTGACATTCAGCGGTGTGCTGTCCAACAGGTACCCGGCAGGCGATTTCACTTCCACAATGGTGTATTTGCCGCTGTTGTAGGCGGCGGTCCATACGCCATCTTCCGGCACAGTATGGCCTGCGGCATACTGCTCGCCGCGCATGGGAACCTCCACCGGGAACCATACAAATCCCTGTTCGTCTGTGGCATCGCTGGTGGCCAGCAGATCACCGGCGTTGGCCAGCGTATCGCCGTGGGTATCGTAGATGTCGTTCACCGTGAAAAGCTGATACACAGCACCGGCCAGCATAGTGTCGTTTTCCCGGTCTTTCTTGAAAATGCCCACACCGAGCTTGCCGGGAGCGTCGGGAACCGGGATCACACGCTCATTCGTGAACAGTAACACCTGTTCTTCTTTCTGTTCGGCGGTGGCATCCTTCGCGTTGACGATGCTGTATTCCTTCCGCTCACCATTCGCGGTAATGGATAGCGCCAGCACAAGGTCATTGCACTGGTTATCCCAGCCAAGGGTCACTGTGTAGACCAGCTCCGAGAGAGTGAATCCATACGGCGCGGTCACTTCCCGAATCTCATAGGTGCCGAGGGGTAAGGTTACATTGACTTCGCCTTTGGTTCCGTCATGGGAAATGGTCAGGAAGTCACACGTCGCCCCGGTGCCGTTGGGGGCGAAGGCGGTGCTGTCGATCTGTCCGTCCCTGCCGGTGGTGACAGTGGCCACAAGGTCGCCGTCCCGGTACCAGAAGGAACCCTGCCGGTCCGGCGTGGCAATGTCGCCTTTGGCGCGAATCTCAAAGGCGGACTCGGCGAGAGGTTCCGTAGAATACACGAACTGCCCGTTTTCATAACCGGTCAGCACCTCGCCCTGCTTGCGGATGGTGATCTGGCCCAGCGTTTCATGGTTGAAATACTGCTCGGTCACGATGTAATCGTCCATATCGTCATAGGCGTTATCAATGACCTGATACACACGCTCGGAGGTAATCTCAAACTCCACACAATAGTCGGGGTTATTGTAATATCCCTCCGGCCCCTGCACCTCCACCACACGGTAGCGGCCAAGGGGCAGCTTTTCCGGCGTTTTCAGAAGGCCGTTTCGGTCTGTGTAGAACACACTGGTTTTGGCGGTGGCGCTGCCATTGCGGGGATCAGTCATTTCCACCAAATCCGCCCGGCCATTTTCGGCGATCCGGTAAATGGAGAAAGCGGTGTCGGCAATTCTTACGGCTTTTCCTGTTTCCACATCCGTCTTGATGAGCTGTAAGTAACCCTCCAGTTCCTCATCCAGCACATGGAAACTCATGTGGCTGTTGCTGGCGGTGGTGACCGCGCCGTAGGGCGTGCAGAACACGCTCTGGGGAGCGGCGCTGTTGACTGTCACCACAAACGGGTCTGCCTGAAATACGTCTTTGGGAACCGTGGTTTCCACCACAAGATACTGCCCATACGGCAGGCCCTGCACCCGGAATTTTCCGTCCTCGTTGGTGAAAATTTCTCCCAGCCGGTATTCGTTGGCATCGCGGGCGGGCTGCCAGCCGTATCCCTTGCCGTTGGCATAATCGCCGTCTGCGGCGAGGGTGGCGTTGTAGGCATCCACGGCGGCGGAGCTGCTCTCATACATCCGGGCTACCGCCTGTTCCTCGCCGGTGAAATCGTACTTGAGGGTTTCGTTGTCATACCGGTCTTTGCGATAGGCATCCAGAATGCTCTGCGCGTCATAGGTACCGTCCGGGTTGATGCGAAACTGGCCAGCCTTGCTCAGATCCCGGATGAGGTACACCGTAAAGCCAGCGCCCTCCACCTTGGGGGCAGGGCTGCCCGGCCCGGTGGTGGAAATGACCTTGTTCAGCTCAAAACCGGATTTCAGCACTTCATCCCGGCTGGTGTCCTCGTTGCGGTAAATGTAGCGGGACTCTGTGCCGTACAAAATAGCGCGGTAATGGTTGGTTTCGTCACACAGATACCCGGTGCCGTAGGACAGGTAGTAGCCGTCATAGGTCTTGGAGCCATCCAGTGCGCGGGATTGCGCTACGGTGGAATACTGATTGAGGTACACATAGTCCGTGTATTTGCCGTCCTGCTGGGTGAGCCGGGCGGTGCGGCCGGTGCGCTCCAGTCTGGCGTTCAGCAGCGGGTAACTTCCGGACACATAATACTGACCGTCGCTGTCCACCGGAATTTTCACGCCGGTGCCACGCTCCACCACATAGTATCTGCCGGGGTACAGGTTGGCGAACACCAGCTTGCCGTTCTGAATGGCGGCACTGGCGACCAGATTGTCTTTTGCCAAAATAGGTAAGTGGTTGGATTTCCATCCGCTGTTGGTGAGGATGGTGGTGTGCCAGATGGGGCTGCCATGGTGGGTGATTTGGGAATAATCCACCACGCCGGTGACACCGTCCGGGTGCTGAATGTCCTCGGTGCAGTAAAGGTCATATACCGCGCCGTCCAGCGTTGCGGTACCGTGACTGCCGCTTGCCAGATACTTTGACGCATCCAGATCGGTCTTGCTCAGCACGATCTCACCCAAAGTGCGGTCATTCTGGAACACGCCGTCCTTGGGCTGCATGGTGTAGCTGTCCTCGTTGGCGGCAAGGCCGGTGGGGTCGGTGATATAGGTACGATCGGCGGGTTTGGCGGTAGGATAAATTTGCACCGTGACGGTGCCGTCTGCCGTTTCCACCAAAACACCGCCTGCATTTTCAGTCAGAATGTCAGCGTTGTAGTCGGCATTGTCGAGGGTGATGGTACTGCCGTCCCCGGTCAGGCGGATGTAATAGGCCCGCTTGCCCAAATCGGTACCAGCGCTGCCGGGATTCTGCACATCTGTCCAGTCGCCGTAGTAACCGCTGGGAGCCTTGTGTTCCACAACAAGGAATTGGCCGTCGTTGGTAAAAGCTTGGCTGTTGGGGTAGCCGATCATATCGTAATCGGTGTAGTAAACCGGGTGAGCGCTGGCGGTTCCATCATGGTTAGAAATATTTTCACGAACATCGCACAGAGTATCCTCAAAATAGAGATTACCGTATTGTGCCTGCGTCCAGTCGGAATGCAGACACTTTACTGTATAGGAACCATCTGCATCCCGGACAATGGCATAGTTGGCGCTGATCTCATACAGCCCGCGTTGGGCATTCCACTCATACAAAGAAAAGACAGCGTCACTGGCAATCTCGTTACCGGTTTCGCTGTCGGTCTTGTGAATGATGAGTTTGTTGCCCCAGGGCTGGTTTTTGTCAGCATTGGAGTCAAGATAATGGGCGGTATCGTTCTGTTTGGAGATGGTGAACTCGGCAGTCCAAGGGGTATAGTTGTAGCCATACGCCGCAGTGGTTTCCATGATTTTGAACCGGCCAAGGTTGGTCTGTGTGTAGTAGACAAATCCTTCCTGCCAGTCAGTATAATTCGGATTGATACACCGCACCGTGTATGTGCCGTCTGCAAGGCGAACGACCCGATAATTGGGGCTGACCTCATAGCCGTTTGCGCCAGTGTTCCATTCATAGAATGTGAACTGGGTATCCTCGGTCAGCCGACCGCCGGTAATGTTGTCCAGCTTTTCCCATTTGACGCTGCACTGCCAGGGCTGATTGTAAATCACCGCAGTGGAACTGCCGTTGGGCTGCACCGTCTGGCCCTGTTCGCTGCTGGTCGTGGCATCAAAGCCATGGGGTATGCCGGTCTCCCTGACCAGAAATGTCCGCGCCTGCCGGGCGGCAGTATTGGCAATGGCGTTGGCCTGATTCTGGGCATCCGCTCTGGCCTCGCTGCGCAGACTGCTTTCGGCGGCGGACCGCTGGCTTGCTGCCTCGCTGTCGGCTTCACTCTGGGAGGACTTGCCGGTGACACTGCCGCTGGCGGAACGGGAGGCAGATTTGGTAACACTTCCCGAATAGGTGAACGTGACAGAGCCGTCGCCGTTCACCGTGCGGGTGACCTGCGGGCTGGGGGTCAGCGACCAACTGCCGCCGTCCAGACTGCCATTGGCCGGGTTACCGGAAATTGTAATTTCCACATCGTTCAGGCGCTCGTGGGTGATGTTGGCGGTCTTGTCCACTTTGACAGTCATGCTGGCGGAAAAGCTGGCGCTGGCATTCTCGGTAACGTCCACGCTCCAGCTTGCGTCATAGGTCGGGGGCGGGCCTTCCTCGCCGCCTTCGTCCTCGCCTTCGGAGAAGGATTCACCCACAAGTGCCACCCGCTGCCAACTGCTGTCGCCGCTGTCGTAGATGTAGGTGTAATACCCGGCTACAGCGTAGGTGGCGGCACCGGTGGACAGTCCCATGGCGGCGCGGGCGGAGGACAGATAGATCTGCGCCGCCTGACTGCTGGGATAATGCTCGATGATATAGAGCTGCTGGTCGTTGTAGATGCGGGCGGCGTATTCCAGCACAGCGGCATCTGACGCCGAATAGGTGGAGGAATTTCGCGCACAAAACTCTGTGGAAAAATCATCCGATTCACGCACGGTCAAAAGACCCATGGAAAGCTGGTCAAGACCGCCCCAGATGCGCATCTGGTTGCCGTAGTGGTCACCCGGCACATACTGGGTGGCGTCCACCGTGGAGGTGTGCGTGTAATTGTAGGTGGGGCAGCCTGCGGGGCGGCCATTCTTTCCGTTGTCACAGCAGTAGGCATCTTCGCCGTTGAACCAGATGAGCCATGTACCGCTGACCTGCTGGATGCTGGTGATTTTGCCGCTGGTCACGCTGGGAGTGGGACGGGAGTAGGTGGCCGCATTGTTTGTGGAATACAGTGTGGGAATGGGATCAGCATCCGCCCGAACTTCCACGTTCAGTGTCTTTTCCAGCTTGGTGCCGTCCCCGGCCACATAGGTGAACAGCGCGGTAAAATCATGGCTGGCCTGCACATAAATGCCGGACACTGCGGCGGAGGTTTCCATGTAGGTCTGCTCCAGTAGCTTGGCGGAATCCTCTGCCGGGGTGAAATCATACCCCAGCAGCGTCACATCTTCCGGCAAGGTGATGTACGACACGCTGTTGTTGGCAGGGTACTCCACCTGTGTGAGAATGGGGACGATGGCGAAATCTTCGCCGTCCTCCATGCCCACAGTCAGGGTCAGATTATTTCTGTTAAGGGCTTCCGCGTTCAGGTATCCGCTGGCGGACAAATCCTCGGTCCAGCCGGAGATGCTGACTTTGGTTTCGCCGGTGGCGATGGGCAATCCGGCGCTGCCCATGTAGCTGCCGGTGGGAGCGTCCGGTAAATCCCCGTACAGCACGGACAGCGCATCCTCCGGCGGATCCTCTGCGCCTGTTCCGGGAGAAACGGGGTTATCCATGGCGCTGCACATGGCGGTGCACAAACTGCACAAGGCGTTATAGGCGGTTTGCACATCCTCCCGCTGCTGTTCTTCTTCGCTGAGCTCGTAGTATAAATCCTCCGCCGCGTATAACGGCTGAGTGGCCGCATCCTGCGCGGCGATGACCTCATCCAGCGCGGCAGCCAGTTCCTCGTTCTCCGGGTCAGCCTGCCAGGCCTGACTGGCAAGACCCCATGCGTTGGATGCGTTGATGATGGCGTCCCGGTCAAGGGCGTTCACTGCCTCAATAAAAACTTGTGCAGCATCGGTGGCTGGCTCCTGACCTGTTTCGATTTCCATTGCGAAAACAGGCAAAACCAATGTAAACAGAAAGAGCAGTATCGTAAGAACACATACTCCCTTTTTCATAGATCTCGACATATTTCCTCCTACTTCTTGTGTTTACTGACAATCTTCCGATTCATCTTCGGAGCTTTCACCGCTTTCGTCACTGGTCTTGTTCTGGCTGACGTACTCTTCAACGGGTGTGCTTAACTGATCCTTGATCAGTTTGAGAATAAAGGAACGCTGAGAAATCTTCTGGTTCGTGATCAGCTTGTACTGATCAAGGTAACCCTTAATGGCGACATACATGTCATCATCAATCTGAAAGGCGAGGGTGTGCATTTTACTCATAATAAATTCCTCCAAAAAAATAGGTGTACTTCTTTTTCAGAAATACACCTTGAATACCATAAAGTAATGAATCAAATGTCATGAATACCAACTAAACAAAAAAGCCGTGTCTACTCAATCAGAGCGATTCTGTTGGGATTGCTCGGCGGATACATCTATGCCACGGTTTCAGTCACTCTCAAGATTTTGGATTATCTGCAAAAGAAAAAGGATTAGCGTCTAACCCCCGCTAATCCTTTCCTCGCTTGCACTGCAAACAAGTGACAACTAAAAAAAGACGTTGTAATTTTCATTACAACGTCTTTTCTGGTGCACCATCGGGGACTCGAACCCAGGACCCACTGATTAAGAGTCAGTTGCTCTCCCAAGTGGCAAGCACTAAGAGTGGGGTTCTTATCTTGACAGCGCTCCGAAATCGATTGTGTATACGGATTTTTATAATATAATTTCATTCCGATTTGTCAATGCCTTCTCTATGAATCTGTGCGGTAGGAACCTGCAAATTATCCTTGTGGCGGATTGTCAATTCTTTAGACATCCTTTATAATGGTACTATCGTTTTCCTGGAGGATGTTTATGAAAAAACTGCAATACAATTCGCCGGTCATTCTGACCTTCTTCTTCGCCTCTCTTCTTGTGCTGGTGCTGGATGCCATCACAGGCGGGGCTTCCACCTTAGCGGCCTTTTGCGTTTACCGCTCGCCCGTCAGCCCGCTGTTTTTTGTGCGGCTGTTCGGTCATGTGCTGGGCCACAGCGGTATCCAGCATTTTCTCGGCAATATGACCCTGCTGTTGGTTCTGGGACCGCCGCTGGAAGAAAAATACGGCAGTAAAACCCTGCTCGTTGGCATTGCATTTACCGCAGTGACCTCCGGCATTTTGCAGTGTATCCTGTTTCCCAACGCCGCACTGCTGGGTGCGTCCGGCATCGTGTTCATGCTGATTATGCTGTCCAGCCTTGCGGGAATGAAAAGCGGCCAGATTCCCTTGACCCTGCTGCCGGTGGCAGCGCTGTATCTGGGTGATCAGGTGTATTCCATTCTGTTTGTCCGGGATAACGTTGCCAACTTCATGCACATTGTGGGTGGAGCCTGCGGCACCGCCTTCGGCTTCGCTGTTGCAAAGCCCCGGCGATAACCGGACGGGTTTTCGTCATATTTCCATCAACAACAATAATCGGGAACGAGTCGTTCATTCACTCGTCCCCGACTTTTTGCTTGATCAGTTTGCCAGCGCCTTCTTGATACGGTCACGGTCCTCCTGCGGGATGTTCAGCGCCTTCATGGCATCCTCCGCAGTCATGTGCAAATTCTGCATCAGGTTCCGGACGGACGCAATCCGTTCTTCCTCACGACCTTGCCCATATCCTTTCTGGATTCCCTTCTCAATCGCGCCTTGGCTCAAATTGCACATTTGGTACACCTCCGTTTCCAGTGTCTGTGTCATTGGCACGTTAAATTCGTTCTGTAAAATGGTTTTCTTGGCGGCGGCGGTTTTCTCATCCGAGAGCAGCACTTCCAGAAATTTCAGCAACCCGCTGTAATTCCTGTCGGTTTCCTCGCCCAAGCAAATCATCACTGCGCTCATCAAATCGTAGTTTCTGACTTCCTCTTTGGCCTCACCCACGATTTGTTCTTCCCGAATGGAATACTGTGTGATGGTATTCCGCCGGTCTTTTGGCGGGTTGGAGCAGATCCAGATGGAGTACACCTTCTTGATGTTCCCGTATTCCGATTTGGTGAATTCAGTGCCGTACTGCGCTGAAATCATGCGGCTGCAATAGTAGATGGCCCGTTTCAAAAGCGGGTAGCCGGGGTTGAATCGGTTCTGCGCCTCCAGATTGATAATCAACCCGATCAGCCCGTCCTCGCCGGGAGCGCTGGCATAAAACCGGATATCATACCGGATACTGCCCTCCGTCAAGGTGGCGTCCTCGGTGTTCAGGCCGTGTATGACTTCCCCGCTGCGGTTGGTTTCATCAGGGGCGATGCCCACTTCGCCAATCTGCGGCT
>CALZZE010000057.1 GCA_945830575.1 uncultured Subdoligranulum sp.
GGAGAACGGTGATTGCCTGATTGAAAAATTCCATAAATAAAGTTGGCCGGAATCATTTGAAAAAGATTGATTAGTCATGGTTCATAGGCATACAAAAGCCGGACAATCTGCCGCCCGGTTTCCGGGGGCTTGATTCCGGCCTTCCTCCTTTTTCATTATTTTGTAGAGATCGTCCGCTTTGTACGCCGATGGCCCCAGCGGGGCGGTTGTGGCGGGTAGATACGATCACTCCCTTCTAAAGCGGAACATCATTCGCCAGCTGCGGCGTCGATCTCATACACGTCGCAGACCTGGTTGGGTTTGAGCTTCAGCCGGACCTTGAGGTATCCTTCGATGTCAAAGGCGTTCTTCGGGTCGGCGTCAGCGGTGTACTTGTAGTTGGGGTGCTGGGTGATGTCGTACTTGTCCGACAAAAACGGCCGCACCCCGCGCAGCTGCAAGATGCACTTGCCGCCGTCCATGACGGCCAGCTCATCCTGGCTCATCAGCGCCTTCCCCAATTTTTGATAGTTGAGCGAGTGGGAAGTCTCCCGCCCACGGCTCTCGCCGGTGTTGTAGGTGTCGATGGTCTCCTTGCCCAGCACGGCCTCCAGCTCCTTGAGCGTGGTCGGCTCCTTGCCGCCCAGGAAGATGGAACTGTCCATATTTCCGATGATGGTGTCAGCGTTGTCCTTGTAGATGGCCTTGAGCTGGCTCTGAGCCTGCAAGACCAGGCAGGCGGAAATCTCCCGGCTGCGGATGGTCGCCACCAGCTTTTCCAGCTTGGGGATCTGGCCGATGTTGGCGCACTCGTCGATAAGGCACCGCACATGGACCGGCAGCCGCCCGCCGTACACATCGTCGGCCTTTTCGCATAAGAGGTTGAACAGCTGGGTGTGGCACATGGAGATCAGGAAGTTAAAGCTATCGTCCGTGTCGCTCATAATGAGGAACAACGCGGTCCGCCGGTCGCCCAGGGTGTCCAGCTCCAGCTCATCGTAGGAGGTGATCTCCCGCAGCTCGGCAATATCGAACGCGGCAAGCCGTGCCCCGCAGGAAATCAAAATCGACTTGGCGGTTTTGCCAGCGGCCAATTTATATTTGGCATATTGGCGCACTGCAAAGTGGTTGGGGTCCCGTTCCTTCAGCTCGTCGAACATCAGGTCCACGGCGTTTTTGAATTCCTCATCGTCCTCCCGGACCTCCATGCTGTTTATCATTTCGATGAGGGTGGAGAAATTCTGTTCCTCCACCGGGGCCTCGTAGTGGATGTAGCCGATCAGCGCGCAGTACAAAAGCGTCTCCGCCTTGACCCAGAAATCGTCCCCGGCCTTGCCCTCGCCCTTGGTATTGGCGATGAGGGTCGTTACCAGCTTCAAGATGTCCTTCTCCGAGTGAATATAGCTGAACGGGTTATAGTGCATCGACTTGTTGAAGTTGATGGTATTCAGCACCCGGATCTGGTACGGCTCGTAGATGACCTTTCCGTGTTTGTCCTTCACCGGCTTGCCGTCCTTGCCCAGCTTGGGCGCGCCCCGCTGAAGCATTTTGCCGCACTCCACCAGGATGGTGCCCTTTGGGTCGGTGACCACATAGGAACTGTGCATCTGCATCAGATTGGGCTTGAGCCAGAAGCGGGTCTTGCCGGAGCCGGAACCGCCGATGACCAGCACGTTTTTGTTGCGGGCATACTTGGGGTTCTTGGGGCGGCTGGACATGGTGAGCCGCTCGGTCTGGGTCAGAATGACGTTGTTCTGGAACACCGGGTCGATGTAGGGGGCAATATCCTCATGGGTGCCCCAACGGGCCGAACCATACTCCACGTTGTGGCGGTACTTCTTGGCGTTCTTGCCTTTCAGGTACACCGCCAGCCGCAAGCCAGCGCCGCAGCAAAGCCCCACCAGAAAATCCAGCGGGTGCAGGCTGGGCCACCAGCTTGCCAGCGCCACCGGCAGGGTGGAGAAGAACGAGAGCATCTTGGCCGAGGCATCCGCGCCGGTCGCCAGCCGCCAGGCTTCGCCCAGGTTGGTGGCAAACAGGCCCAGCAGGAAATAGGGCAGGTTCAGCAGCACCAGCTTTTTCAAATTCAGCTGCTTCATCGTTCCAGCTCCTTCCGGCGGCTGCGGTCCACCACGGTATTTTTGAGCAGCTCTTTGAACTGGGCGAGCTTCTCCAGCACAGACGGGCGCTCGCTGCGGTCGGCCTTCTTGACCTTCTTCTGGGTGTACTCCGAGAATGCCGCCGTCAGGGCGTCGGCGTCCCGGGCCTTAAAGAAAATCAGGTACTTGGGCGGCGAGGCGCTGCGGTCCTTTTTCACCGCATAGTCCACGCCGTACTTGCGGGCGATGCGCTCAAAGTCCTTGATGGACGGGTCGTTGATCTCGATGTTGGAGACGCCCTGGTTCTGCCCGATGAGCTGCTTCACGGTCTGCTTGCCCTTGGGGGTGACGGGGGAATCCCGGCTGCGCTGTTTTTCCAGCTTTTTCTCCCTGCGGTGGGCCATGTATTTGGATATGGCGGCCTTGAACAGCCGCCCGGTGAACTTGGTGCCGCTGACAACCAGCGTCAAGGTTCTGTTTTCTACTTCCTCCTGCATTTTTCTCGCCTCCCTTCGTCGGTTATGCAGAAAGCAGTCTTGGGTACTAAGGCGGGACCACCAGCCGCCGCAGCAGATACCGGCCTGTCATACCGTCACCAGGATCAGCGGCCGCAGTTCTGCAAAGTGCAGCTTGCCCTTGGGCGTCACCAGCGTGTAAGAGCCAGTGTGGCCGTTGCGGTAGTAGTCCCGCACACAGAACAGCCCATCGTTGGCGCTCTTGGCGTAGGGCAGCACGCAGCCGGAGGGAGCGCGGTAGACGTACCGGCGTTCCAGCAGGAAACGGACGAACCGCCGCTCCGGCACCTCCAGCTCCTTGGCGGTGGTGCGCAGGTTGGTGCTGTGCCGCAGGTCGATGAACAGGTCATAGTAGACGGCCTTGCCTTGCAGCCGGGCGTTGTCCGCTTGCAGCGCCGCGTTCTTTTCGCGCTCGGCCAGCAGGTCGGAGCAGAGCTTCAGCAGCGCCTCCGGCGAGGTAGCGACCTCCCACAGCTTTTCCCTGGTGAGGTAGGCCCCGTGCTGGCGGATGGTGGGCAGGACTTCATCGAACACCCAGCGTTCAAACCGCTCCGCCGAGGGCAGCTTGCTGTGGACAATAAGGCGGTAAACGTCGCCTTCGGGGATAAAGAGCATTTCCACCATCTGCACGGCGGGTGTGCCATCCGCCTTTTTCCCGGTCTGGACCCCTATGGAACATTTCGTTCCACAGCGGGTGTGGTCGCGGACGGCCTTACGGGGATTGGCATATCCCAAAGCAGTTGCTACATCCGTTCCGCAGAACAGCACCTTGCCGTCCTGCTCAAAAGTGCGGATGCTGCCAAACTCCGGGTTTTTGAAAATTTCCATCTGGTTCATATCGTGCCTCCTTGGGCGGTGCAGCAGAAAAGCGGCCATTACCAGCCGCCTGCGTGCATATCGTGGTTGACCTGGGCCGTGTAGTGATTGTTCATGGTGGTAGGCGCGTTGAACAGCACGGTCAGCAGGTACTGCTTCATGTTGCGGATTTCGGTGGTGTTGTTGTGCAGGCACTCCATGACGAACTCGATGTGGGAGCTGTCCAGCTTCAAGAACCGCGACCGCACCACCTCATGGGGGAAGTCCGCCCCGGCAATGCGGGTGGTCTTGCGTCTGGCGCAGACCGTCTCCACGATCAGCTCCACGATCTCGTCCAGGTCCTCCCGATAGGTGGAAAACTCCCGGCACAGGTGGTCGTACTCGATGTTCTCCAACACCAAATCCCGATAACTCTGCATTTCTTCCACCGACATCGCATCCCGTCCTTTCTGTTCCGGTGGCCTGGCCGCCGCAAATCCCCGGAAGGGAATGGAATCGGTTCTTGGTACATCCGTTGTTTGTTTTTGGGTCTTTGATTTCTCTATATTTAATTCTGCGGGCTTTTCCGTATCCGGGTCAGCCAGATACGGGTTTTCCGTATCTGGTGAAGCCGTATCCGGCTGGGGCGTATCCGGCGCTTTGGGCTGGGGCTGCTCGTAGATAACATACTCGGTGTCGCTGATGCGGCCCTGCCGGTCCCGCATCTGGTGGCGGACGATGTACCCGGCGCTTTCCAGTTCCCGCAGCGCCCCGCCGATGGCGTCCACGCCCTCCTTGCAGATTTTGGCGAGGCCGCGGGTGGTGTAGTTCCAGTCCTCCGGCAAGGACAGCATCATGGAAAGCAGTCCCTTGGATTTCAGCGACAGCCCCTTGTCGCGCAGGTGGTGGTTGCTCATCACGGTATAATCACGGGTCCGTTCAATACGAAAAACGGCCATTTCATCACTCCTCTCGGCATTCATGGCATGAAAAAAGCCGCAATCTTCAAAGAGACTGCGGCGGTCAGGTGCGGTAGTTCCGGCTGCGCCAGGAATACGGCGGCTTCGGCACAGGGGGCCGGGTAAAAACGTCCTGCGCGGTGCCGAAGGGCAGGCGCTGCATCACCTGGTCGATCTCGGTGCTTTCCATGTCATGCTGGGATTGGCAATGTTCGCGGATGGCTTCTTCAATGTCTCTAACGGTACACATAATTCATTCCTTTCTTGTCTTGGCAAATGGTGGGTTTACGGGTGGCGGCGCTTTTTCTTCGGCTTGAAGTCGAGGATGTGCCCCTCGACAACGTGGGCATGGCGCTTGATCTTGATCTGCTGGCTGCGCTGGGCGTCCAGGGCCTGCCGGTAGCCGTCCTCGGTGAGAAACAGGCGAACCTCATCGCCGGGGCTGCCGTAGGGGGTACGGGGCTTGCGGACCGCAAATTCAATCATCCATCGGGTGCTGTCCTGAAATCGCTCCACAGCCAAAATGTTATGTCCTTTCAGCTCACGGGCTGAAATATCCCTCATAGGCTCTCCTTTCTCAGCGGTCGTGCTGTTGCTGGCGCTTGCGCTGCCACTGTTCCAGCAGCTTGATGATGGTCTCCTGCATCCGCTGGGGCGTGTAGCTCCGGGGAAAATATTTGCGCAGGGTGTCGCTGGTGAAGGTGATCTTGTCCAGGTCGCTTTTCTTTTCCTCGCCCATGATGACCCGCATCATGTCGAGGGTCAGGTGGCCCTCCTGGCTGTACTTTTTCAGCCGCTGGGCTTGGGAGAGGGAGGGGGTGGCCTGCTCGCTGTCCATCGCGTCCAGCAGGTCCACCTGTTCCTCTTTTTTGAGGAAAGACAGCTCATAGGCCGGGTTGAAGGCAATTTTCTTCTCGTCCACCATGTCCAGCAGTTCGGGGATGAGTTCGGTGAGACGGATGTAACGCTGAACCTGTCTGCCGCTGTCACCAGCTTTTTCACCAACTACATCGGCCATTTCCAACTTCCCGACGAGTTGTCGGGAAGTTAAATCTGTCCGTGCGCCTTGATGTTTTACAGCCTCCAGCTTCATCTTATAAGCAAAAGCCCGCTCACTGGGGAGCAGGCTTTCTCGCTGCAAATTGCTGTCAACCATAATAATGGTGGCCTGGTCGTCGTCCAGGTCCCGGACAATGACCGGCATGGTGTCCTTGCCCGCCAGCTCGCTGGCCCGGTGCCGCCGGTGTCCGGCCACCAGCTCATAGCCGCCGTTGGGGTCCGGGCGGGCGATGGCCGGGACCAGCACGCCGTACTGCCGGATGCTGTCTGCGGTCTCCATCATGGCCTCGTCATCCTTGACCTTGAAGGGGTGGTCCTTGAACGGGTGCAGCTCGGACAAGGGAATTTCCAGAACCTTCTCCCGCTGGGCATCGGCGCGGCTTTCCTCGGTGGAAAACAGGTCATCGACTGAGGCCAGCTCTACTTTTTTCGCGCTGCTTTTCAAGTTTCAACACCTCCTTCGTCAGATTTTTATAGGCTTCCGCCACCTTGCCGCCGGGGTCATGGGCGAAGATGCTCTTGCCCTCGGCGCTGATCTCCTTGGCCCGGACCGAATGTGGAATCTCGGTGCCGAACACCTTGATTTTGCTGCCGTAGGTCTCCCGCAGCAGGGCGGCGATTTCTTTGGCAAAGTTGGTGCGGTTGTCCACCATCGTCAGCAGGATGCCGTCGATCTGGAGCTTGGGGTTCAACTGCCGCTTGACCTTGTTGATGGTGGACAGCAACTGCTCCAGCCCCTTGGCGGGCAGGTACTCCGCCTGGACGGGGACTATAATCCTGCCAGCGGCGGCCAAAGCGTTGACCGTGAGCATCCCCAGGGAAGGCTGGCAGTCGATGAGGATATGGGAATACTGTCCCTTCACGGTGTCCAGATACTGCCGCAGAATCGTCTCCCGGCTCATGGCGTTCACCAGGGAGACCTCCATGCCGGAGAGCTGGATGTCAGCGGGCATCAGGTCCACGCCCTCCGGGTGGTGCAGGATGCCCTCGCCGGGGCGCAGCGGCTCGTCCATGAGGATGCGGCCCATCGCGTCCGAGAGGGTAAAGGGCAGCTTGTCCGGCTGCGGGTTGCCCAGGCTGATGGTCAGGCTGGCCTGGGGATCAGCGTCCACCAGCAGCACCTTCTTCCCGGCCTGGGCCAGCCCGATGCCTAAGTTGGCGCAGGTGGTCGTCTTGCCGACGCCGCCCTTCTGGTTGGCGACAGCGATGATTTGCGTATTCATGGAAAGCACCTCCTTCTTTGAAAAGTGCGCATAAAAAATAGGCGCTCATGTCTGAACGCCTAAAAGTAAACAGCTGCCTGTTTTCTTGACAAGTGTGTCAAAGTTGATATAATGGTTGGTATAATCGGTTTGGAATCGTTGATCGATTTGGAGATATGAAATTTTTATGAATGCGATTTGGTAGCCAAAATCAAATTTCGGCTACCAGATTGGCTACCAACAAGTAATTTGGCTGGTAAATAAGATTAAACGATTCGTTACAATATCTAAAGTCAATCTTTTGTTTGCGCTTAAGAATTATAAGTATTTGACAAGATTTGGCGTCATTTCAATTTTCTTCAGTAACTCATAACCGAGTTATCGCAGGTTCGAATCCTGCATGGCCCACTAAAAAGAGACGTGCAAGCGTAAAGTTTGCACGTCTCTTTTCATCTTTCGGGAGTTTTTCTCTTGTAGAGCGTCTCGCTCATCTGGCTGCGGATGGAATCCTGCCGCTTGTGGTAAACCTGCGTATAAATTGCCAGTGTCGTGCTGGGTTGAGCATGGCCCGCCTCGGCCGCCACTGTAGCGACACCGATGTCTGGGTTGGAGAGCAGGATACTGACAAAGGTGTGGCGAAACATATGCGGGTGGATTTTGCGGATGCCCGCTTTCTCGGCCACGCGGTCAACAATTTTGCCATAGTGGTCGGGGCTGATGGGCCAGCCAAAATCATTAATAACGATAAAATTTTTCCCGCGCAGCTTTTGCAGGGATTCCCGGTACGATTCCCACTTTCCGTCCATGCAGGTCTGCCAAGCACTGCCCATACGTTGCTTTTGTGCAAGCCATTGGTCACGGTAGGTTTTCAGATATTCCATAAATTCGGGTGCTACATCTATGTCACGGACGTTGTCCTCTTTCGTGGTCGTTAGGTGATAGCCTTTGTTCACAATGAGCAGTGACTTATCCACATGGACGGTGCAGTGGTCGAAGTCAATATCTTCCCATGTCAGCCCGGCTAACTCACCGCGCCGCATTCCGGTATTCAGCAGCCCCATGACGATGACTTGCTCCAGTGTGGAACAGCGCGGCAGCACCTTAAAAAGAGCCTCTACTTCTTCTGGGTGCAGGCAGTCTACCGGGCGGCTGCGCGTACCTTTAACCGCGAGTGTTTGGGTATCGTTGTCTATGCCGTACTCGCGTTCGGCATATTGCATTACGAGCCGCAGAAAGATGGCATACTCCTTGATGGTTTTTCGTGCAATAGGGCGGTGATCCAGTTCAATATGAAACAGCTTTTCAGGCTTACAATTGAGAGCTGCTGCAATTTCCTGTGCTGTTTTTAGTGTGGTACGCTCTCCGCGGAACACTCGCTCTACAGATTTTGTCTGTATGGAACATTGTGCTGCAATTTGGGGACAGGACAGTTTCTTATATTGCTTTGCGTTGGGTTTCAGCACTGCATACCCTTTCACGCTGCGCACATCGGCCTCACCCAGCAGATCCAGAAACTTCTCGCATTCGCGCTTATTTACCTTTGAAATCGGCATTTCTGCAAATGCCGGGCTGATTTCGCAGATTCGGCGCAGCATGGTTTCCTTACCTGCTGTGGTGTTGGCTTTATTCTTGTGCTGCTCGTAGTCGCCCTCCAGACGAACAGAGGGATCGAGCATCGATTTTTTGGAATCAATGTATGCTCTTGCTACATCTCGGAAGGGCGTGTTTTTGCCATCTTTTTCATCGTCGGCTTTCTGTTGCTCTGCGCGTTCAAAAACGAGTGCGGCTTCAATGGCAGCGTTTTCACGCTGGCGGTGGGTTTTCAGTACAGTGGGGTCAAAGTCAAAGCGCCCATATCGCCGCACCCTTTTTCCATGTACGGTCACATTAGCGGTCAGTACATAATAGGGGGCGCTGCGTTTGGGTATCATAAGTTTTGCCGATGCCATTATTCCGATTGCTCCGTTTTATTGTTGTAGTAGGCCGCCAGCTTGCCAAGGTTAATGTACCACTTAACACCGGACTGAAATGCAAGGTCCGGATTCTCGCGGCAGACACGCCGAAGATAATACGGCGGCAGATTCATAATCTCACTTGCCTGCTTGATGCTGACAATCTGTGGCAGGGTGATTTTTTCAATTTCGCAGGCGGATGCCTGCAGCGGCATTTGCACAGGTTCTTTCATCGTTCTTCACACTCCACATAGTAAATTGGTTTTCGGTTGTGGCGGCGCAGCAAGCGTGCGTCCAGCCCCGTCAGATAGAGTTCATATTGCAGATTGGTTTCGGTCGTAATCAGCACTGCACCGTAATTTTGCAGAAATCGCAGGATGCGGTACAAGGTTGTAATGTCGTGGCTCAAACGGTCAAGGCTCTGCACCATGACGGCATTGACGCGCCCCTGCTGCACGGCGGTGA
>CALZZE010000058.1 GCA_945830575.1 uncultured Subdoligranulum sp.
TTTTGTTGACCACAATGAGCGAAACATCCCGGTAGATGCCGCCGTAAAAAGTGAAATCCGCCTTCTGGGGGTAGACCCGGTCGTTTTTGCTGTTGTCCACCTGAACAGTCAGGTGGTTGGTCTTGTCCAGAACACCCGTTATGTCCGCCCGGAAGGTGGAGTACCCGCCGTCGTGGGTGGCCACCGTCTTACCGTTGAGGATGACCTCCGCGCTGGCGTTGACCCCTTCAAATTGCAGCCACACCTGCTGGGCGGCGGGGTCAAAGACCGGCTTGGCAAAGCCGGTCCGGTAGGTGCAGCTGCCGCGCCAGTAATCGTTGGCGCCGTCCTGCCCGTCCTTGGCGTTCCAGGTGTGGGGCAGCGTGACCTCTGCCGTGGTTCCGTCCGGGCCGGTGAATTGCCAGCGGTCAGACAGCTTGGTCCATTCGCGCATGGTGAGCCTCCTTTGGATGGAATTACCTTCATTTTAATATTTCAGAAACAATTGTGCAAGGCGTGTGGGAAAATCGGCGGGTTTTCGTGCGGATTCGGCTTTCGGCCAGTGGAAGCGCTGCAGCGCATACCAAAGCAGAAGACCCGCTTCTGCGGACAACTGGGTCAGCGTCATGCTCCACACCGCGCAGTAGGCCGCGCCGGGCAGGCGCAGCCGGGTCAGAAACAGCAGGGCGGCAGCCTGTCCCGCATAGGCCAGCGGCCAGAGCAGCCACAGATGGTTGATGCGCATCAGGAACGTCGGGAGCATGATGTCCAGAAAATAATGTCATACCCGGAGAGTGCGCCGCCCAGCAGAGAAGAGCCGTCCTCCAGCGGGGTGACGGCCAGATCCTTGCCCTTGCTGACGGCGTGGTCCCGAATCAGGGTACACAGCTTTTCTCTTGTGGGCGCATCGTCCTCCACAACTGCGATCCGAAGCATCTGCAACGCCCCTTTCTTTTTCACTTATATGATTGAAAAATTCTGATTGGCCAAGCCGATAAGCAAATCCACAATTTCTTCTGTTGTGAGGGGAATGTCATCAATAATCCATTGGCGTATCAGTGCATACCCTCCATGGGCATAAAAGGTTTGCAGAAGCCGAAAGGCATCTGCGTTCATATCCTTCCCTCTGTAAAGGACTTTTCTGGAAGTCAGGAAGCCATCCATGGAATTCTGAAAGATCAAAGGAATATCGCTGTCCGTGTTGTTTTGTATAAACAGCTTTACAAGGTCCCTGCTTTCAAAAAGGTAGCTGCACATGCGAGTGGCATGTTTTTTCAGATCAGCAATGTCATTGAAAGAGGCTGGAGTATTCTGAAACCCCTTCATAAAATAATATTCAACTTCAAGAAGAACATCGTGAGGCGTTTGATAATGCCGGTAGAAGGTTGTACGGTTGATTTCGGAAACCTCGCACAGCTCCTTCACGCTGATTTCATGGATCGTCTTTTTCTTCAGGAGTTCCATTAACCCCTCTTTTAACAGACGCTTTGACAGTGCGACTCGCTGATTTGCTTTGGACATGGCAGTTACCTCTGTAAAAAATTCGCATCCGTGCAACAAAAGGAATGGTTCTGTTGTAGTCACATCAATATGGATGAAACTGATTGTTGCAAGTGCTACATGTGTTGCAGTATAATTATAATATCATTGGAGACACGTGTCAACCCTCTCCGAACGGGGGACCCTGCTGCTCAATGTTTCATTCGGCTGGTTGTGCCGGAGCTGATTGCAAGCCTTGAACTGCTGGTTTCACAAATTCCGGGCGTATTGCGTTCCTTTTTACTACCCCGCCGTTCTTGCCTAATCTCATCAGCCTAAATGAAACGCTGTCTGTCCAGCTGGTTTTCGAACGAATGATTTGGCCGGACGAGGTGAAGGAAGGCCAATCGAGAGAACCCCTATAAAACAGATAAAAACATTGATATCCTAAGAAAAAACGGAAAAAGATGTTGCAATATAGCGAAATATCCTGTATACTAAACAATGGAAGGATATTCCAGAAAAAGCAGGCGGAGGCGACCCATGGCTGGCGAGCTGAAAATCAAACCCGGAACCCGTTTGGCGATTGCGTTTGACGCGCCTCTTGGCAAACAGCCGGAATTCGATATGGTCAGCACCTTTGCAAAGGCGCTGGACGAATCCGCATTTCTGATTTCCATTCCCATGAAGGGCGGCAAGCCGCTGGCCATGGACGAATCCCAGAAGCTGCTCATTCGCTATGGCCATGGCGAGGACACCATGATCGTGGCGGGCTACCCGGACGATACCGTCAAGGAGGGCATCCGCCGGTACTGGCGCATCCGCCGCGTGACGGAACAGCGCACCTTTTTCAAGCGTGCGGACGAACGTCTCAAGGTTGCCTTAAAGGTGGAGTGCATGCAGGACACCTGGCCGGTCAATTATGACGGCGTGGTGGAAAAGGAAGAAGGCATGACGCTGGATATTTCCGCCGGTGGTCTGGCTATGTATCTCAACCGCCATTTCGATGTGGGCGAGACCATTCTGGTGGACCTGCCCCGTGTGGGCGTTACACCGGCGGGTCAGGCCATCCCGGAGGTGGTCGCGGTGGTGTGCTGGCAGCGGGAGACGCTCAAGGGCAGCCTGTACCGGCATATCTGCGGTCTGCAGTTCCGTCTGGGCGATGGCGACAAAGGGCGGCTGAAGGACTACTGCGGCAATATCAAGCGGCGGTATAAGCTGTAATGAGGGGGACATATGCTCAAACGTAGGCCGAAACAGCCTTCGGCACCCCCGGAAGATGAACGCGAAGCAATTCTGCGTGCTGCCGAGGAGGCCGAGAAAAAGGCCCGCCGGAATGAGGAGCGGCTGAACAGGGGGCATCTGTTTCGCCGCAAGCCCGGCAAAAAGCAGGTCTTGCGCATCGAGGAATTGCAGCAGGAGCTGGCTTCGGGCAAGGCGCTGGCCGACGGGGACGAATTGGTCAGCATGTATATGCCCCGTCGGCGTCTGCGGGAGTTCGGCACGGCATTGCTGCGCATGGACAAGCTGCACGTGCTGCTGCTCAGCCTGCTGCTTTTGGTGGCCGCGTTGTTCATTGCGGCGTTCATGCAGGAGAAGATGGGCAACTTCACCATCAACCTGAACCGTCTGGAATTATTCCGCAAGGGAATTGCCATCGACGAAAGCGGTGAGTTCGTCAATCCCACCGCCCGTCTGACCGTCAACCCAGTGCAGGACGCCACCAACATCAGCATTGAGGACCTGCCCAAAAATATCGACGACATTGAGGGCGAGCACAACGGCCGCAATTACATGGCCTACACCTACTACCTGCGCAACGCGGGTAAGGAGGATGTGGGGTATCGGGCGTCCATCACGCTGCGCTCCAGCGCCAAAGGTGCCGAGGAGGCCGTCCGCGTGGCGGTGTGGTACAACGGTGAACGCACCGTCTATGCCGAGCCTGCCGCCGACGGCGGGTCGGAGGAAGGCTGCGTCAGCTTTGTGAATCACGACACCGCCTGTGTGTATGTGCAGGACAACTTCCGCGTGGGCGATGTGGACCGCTACACCATCGTGATCTGGATGGAGGGCGATGACCCCGAATGTGTGGACGCCATCGTGGGCGGCAGCGTGGAGTTCGTGATGAACATTGACGCCGAAGGCACTGATGACAGCAGCCTGCTGGTGAAGTTCGTGCAGGACATTCAGGACGCGCTGTTCAACCGCGGCGCCATCAACGCCGCCGGCACCGATGCGCCGGACTATTACCTGCGGGAGGACATCACCTGGCAGAACCGCCGGAATCAGCAGAACCCTCCGGCCTGACAAATTTGGATAGACGCGGCGCCACAACGGCCGCTCTATTATAGATCGCGCAAACGATGAAAACCGAATACTTTGGCAGAAATTTTACCACAGACCTGCCTGCGGGGGGATCGCGTCCTCAAATGTGACCGACCGCAGAAGGAGAGCGCGATCCGTCCGCAGGGAGCTGGTAGATAAATTGCCCTCGCCCCGTGCATCAAAAATGCATGGGGGGGGGTAATTGTTTCCTGCCCATTTGAAAGAAGGAGTGTAAAAAATGAGTACAAAAGCATTGAAACAGCAGCTCATTGCCGCCATCGCCATGGTACTGGTTGCCGCTATTGCGCTGGGTAGTTCGACCTATGCGTGGTTTGTGAGCAACACTCAGGTTAAGGCTCAAACAGCTACAATGACATCTAAGACAGCATATACATTGCTGATTTCTGAAGGTGCAAAGGCATCCGATGGTAGCAGTAACTGGGGTACTGTACATGACTGGGCTGATGGTAAAACAAGCAAGGAACTTTCACCTGTTTCTACCATTGGTGCTTTGAATTCCAGTAAAGAACTTGATTTTGTATATGACACTGCATGGAAATCTGCTACTGCAACTGGTACTGACATTGTAGTCGGTGGAAACTATGCCAATACATTTGGTGATGCCGACAGTGCAAAGTACATTAAAGAGTCTTTCGAGATTAAGGCAGCTCAGAATTGCCAGTTGATTCTGGATAGTGATACTGCAATTACAGGTACTGCGGGTGAACTTGACCGAGTATTGCGTTTAGCACTGGTTGTTAATGATGGCACAAATCAGAAAGTATTTATGTATCAGGTTAACGATGCAGCAGGTACTGCTACACAGATTAATACTACCGCAGATAGTACAAATGCTTCTGCAGATGGTATCAAGAATGCAATTAACCCAAGTACCAAAAATGTTGCAAACATTGATGCAGGTGTTAATCTTGATGGAGGTAATGTAATTTCTTTGACCGCTGGAAAAAATACTAACAATGGTGCCAGTGACATCATGACGAATCAGGGAACAGACAAATCTGTTCTTTATAACTTCAATATTACAACACAGGATACCATCACTGTTACTGCTTACATTTGGATGGAAGGTTGCGATTATGACTGCAACGCTCTGGAAACCCAGAACTTTAAGAATGCATCCGGTGCTTTGCCAGTAACCGCTTCCTTGAGTTTCTCTGCAGCTGCTGCAAATTAAGAGTCAAAGAACACCAAGTGGACAGGTTCCGTGGCTCACATGAGTTAGCTGTTTGTCCCCCCCATTAACCCTATAACTTAATCATTCACCCCGCACTTGGTAGTTGTGGTACCCGGTGCGGGAATCTCAAACATCAACGTCAACACAATCACCCCGCCAAACAGGACGGTCAGTTCAACCGGACTATCCGGCGGGGCTTTTTCTATCGTTGTGCCGGGGCCGAGTTGTTATGACACTGCCCCATCGGTCTTGTTCAAACGACAGCTGAATTGTCTGTGTGCAAGGCGCTGACAGCAGACATCCGTTACGCTGCAAGCTTGCCAATCAGTGTACAGCATGTTATAATGCTATATTCTGGCTGTCAAAAAGTGTCAGTTTCAGAGAGATAATTTGCTGTCAGCCGCGCAGCTTGCTGCGGCAGAATCTCTTGACATTCCATAAGATTGAAAAAAGGAAAAAAGGGGGGAGTGGCCGATGCCAGAAAATGATCAAAACAGTGTGCTGGACCGCGAGCAAGCTATGCGCCAGCTGCTCCATCACCTTTTCATCATTCTTGCCGCATTGATTGTATTCTGTTTTGCCTGTGTGGCATGGTTTGTGAACAACACCCGCGTCAGCGGTCAGGCAATTCAGATTTCTGCCGCAGGCAAGCCCGAGTTCGCTCTGGCCACAGTGGGAACAAAAGAACAGGGCGTGTATGATTCGATGTTTGGTTTGTCGCAAGCCTCGACACAGGAAACCATCAATGAAATAACCTATCACATTGCTTCCTCCAACAGCAGTTTTCGGCTCAAATCCGACAAAAACCTAAATAATTACCTTGCCAATGCAGACCTGCGCCCCGGCAATCGAGGCTCTTTTGATTTATATGTCATTTGCTACACAGACAAACGCGAACTTGTGCTGCAGCCGATTCTTTCAGCATGGTATGAGCACAAAACTGAGTCTAAGGATATTGAGTATAAAGATGCGTTTTCTGAAGGAAATGATAATATGAGAACCGCAGCAGAGTTTTTAAAAGGTCATATTTTGCTATTTGCTAACATGGATGAGAAAGGCATGTACAGCGGGAATATCGATTTCACAAAAGAGATTAGCGTCAATCTTTCTACTAAGAAAGCATATCAAAATACAATTGTTGATACGGAAAATGAGGCGGCGCCTGATTTATTTGATTGGGGAGAAGTTGTTTATTCAGAAGAAAACACAACGACAGCGGTTTATCGTTTGCCAGTGTATTGGGTTTGGCCGGAACAATTTGGAAACTTCATTTACACAGGTAATTCATATAATAAGAATCTTTTTACCGATAAGAACAGTCGGGATTATACGTATTTTGTTTCAGCAATGGAAAGTAATACGGATTATAAAAAATTCTTCTCTGTCGATGAGGAAGTTTCTCGTCCGCCTATTTGTACAATCACTTTTCCAGAGAACTATCAGATAGCAACGGCGAATTACGAGCTATATTCCGGCTGGTACAATGCAGCCGATGAAATAATAGGTGATAATATTTCTTATATTGAATTAGGATTCGAGCTTGCGAACAACGGCTGAACGGAGGTGATATTGGAATGAAGCAATCACGCAGAACCCGTGCGATCAAACAGGCGGTTCTTTCTGTTTTGGTCATTTTTGCCGCCTTTTCCTTGGCAACGGGTCTCACGCTGGCGTGGTTAATGAACCGATATCGTCTCAGCTCCATTGGCAAGATTCACCCTCCGACCTATATCAGCATTCTCGCCCCCGGTGATACCGAAATGCAGGCCATTGACCTGAGTTATGACAAAAGTGAAGTGCATGATGGCCGGGTGGAACTGAAACGCCCCATTGTGATTCGCAGTGAATCAGAAAAATATGATCTGTGCATTGCCCATACCACCAACATTTCCGGCCTGGAAATGAAACTGTATGAGGCAGTTGCTGATGGCCGAGAAGGCGACGCTTATCTTGCGGGTATCACAGAAAAAGGTACGCCCTATTATTGGAATAAAGCAAATGAAACAGATTTGTTCAAAGAAGGTACCTATCTAAATCTATCGCCCGAAGCAGGAGATAGAACTTTTGCGGATAAGAGCCATTCGGCGCATTCTGAGACCTTCCGGTTATCGGAAAATGCCGCATACGACAAGGTTCAGAAATTTGCAGAACCGCTGTACTGGGTTAAATCAGGATGCACAGGAGTGAAACGCGACCCGGATGATGGAAACTATTATACCAACTATATTCTGGAAATAACATGGAACGAAACCGATAAGGAAACGGATATTCTCTATGTCATTGCCCAGACAAGCAGCAATTCCTGACAGAAGCGAAATGGGAGGAAACCATCCATGAAAAAGTTTAGAAATAGTAAATGGTTCTTCCCCTTTGCGGTAGCGCTGTGCCTGTGTGCCATTGCGTTGGGCGTACAGGTGACCTATGGTGCCTATATACGCCGCTCCTATGTGAAGGCGGTCATCGCCACCAACGAGACGGAGAAGCTCTTCGGCTCCAACCTGCTGTACGGTGTGAAAAATCAGCCAGATAACCCGGGCAGTGATGATTGGCTGACTGTCTACCCCTATTCCATCTCTGTAGAAGATGGGAAGACCAGCATTACCGTGCCCATCAAGATTTACAATTACCTGGCAGAAGATCAGGATCGGGTGAATCAGCTGGATGTGAGCTATATTATCAGTTTCAAGATTTCGGGCAATCCCACAGAAGCGGACGGCAAGTTGGCGGGATATTCCGTAAACGGCTATTCCATCTCCCAAAAGGACACTGTGTATTACCTTGGTGCAACTGAACTGACAACAGACGAGGAAGCGGCGGCACACCAGACCCTGCCCGGTCGTCTGCCCAATACGAATACATACAACATCACCATCCCTGCGTCCGACCTGGGCAAGGTGAGCATTGCAGTAAAAGCCAAGCGTGTTCTCAATGCCACAGGTAACTACGGCACGGATCTACTGTACCTGGCGGCCAGAGTGGTTCCCAGTCTGCCATCCACGGTGCAGACGGCAACCGTAAAAGGTTCCTTCACATATAACACAGGCGAAACACCCAAGGACTACGCCGCTTACAACTACAGCATACAGCTTGTAGGTGCGCCTTGTGCGGTTGTGCTGAGTTGGAATCCCGCTCTTCTGGAAATTGACCCCTTTTTTATGGAAAAATACGGAGCAGAGCCCAGTGGTAACCAAGTGATTTTCAACATGGAGCCGGGAAATACCATGGTTCAGTTCTACCGCAAAGGAACTATGGCAGATGTAACATGGGACGACTTGGGCGTAACCGTATCCGAACGTTAAGGAAGTATGAGGCGCGCATATGAAAATCAATGCAAATAAAAGAATCATATCGCTGGTGCTGGCTCTGACGCTGTGTCTGCAGCTGCTTCCTGCTACGCTGGTAAACGCCGCCGAGGTAGGCGAACCACCAGAGACTACCATCGCAGAGACCACGGCGGAAACCGTGCCGGAGACTACGGCGGAAACCGTACCGGAGACCACGGCGGAAACCGTACCGGAGACCACGG
>CALZZE010000059.1 GCA_945830575.1 uncultured Subdoligranulum sp.
CTGGTTGTCGCCCAGGTCCACGCACTCCAGCTCGTTCTCGATGCGGATGCCCACCAAGTCAGTCTCATACACGCCCGGCTCATCGGTGATGGTCATACCGGGGACGAACTTCACCTGACTGATGCCGTTGAGACGCTGCGGCCCCTCATGCACCGAGGCGATGAATCCCACGCCATGGCCGGTGCCGCAGCGGTAGTCGATTTTGTGCTGCCACAGGGCGGCGCGGGCAAAGGTGTCCACGGCGCAGCCGGGGGCGCTGTCCAGAAACACCGCCTTGGCAAGATCGATATGGCTTTTCAGCACCAGCGTGTAGAACAGCCGCTCGTCGTTGGTGAGCGGGCCAACCGGGTAGGTACGGGTGATGTCGGTGGTGCCGCAGTCGTACTGGCCGCCGTTGTCCACCAGCAGGAAGCCCCGCCGCTCAATGACGCTGTCCACCTCGCCCTCGGCGTGGTAGTGCATCATGGCCGCGTTGGGGCCGTAGGCGGCGATGGTGCCAAAGCTGTCGTCAAAATAGCCGGGCTGCTCGCCGCGGCGGGCCTGCAGCATTTTCTCAATGTCGGTTTCGTGCAGCGTTTTGCCCGCCGCCAGCGCCTTTTCCAAATCCATCTCAAAGCGCACCACCGCCACGCCGTCCCGGATGTGGCACTCCCGGATGTTTTCCAGCTCCACCGGGTTTTTCACGCCCTTCAGCGCCAGAATGGGATCCTCGCCGGGTACCGTTTTGCGGGCGCACAGGGCGTTGTACAAATCAAAGTTGGTGTGCTCCTCGTCCAGCAGCACCACCGCATCGGCGGGCAGCGCCGCCACGGCGGCGTTCAGTTCCTCGTAGCCGCGCACCGCCACGCCGTTGTCCGCAAGGGTCTGCGCATCGGCGGCGCTCAGGCGGCCGGGGGCAACAAACAGCGTGCAGGCGTTCTTTTCCACCAGCGCAAAGGCCAGCGCCAGCGGCGTGCAGGGCAGGTCGGAGGCGCGCAGATTCAGCAGCCAGCCCACGCAGTCCAGCCCGGTGACGGCCAGCGCGTCGGCGCCCTTTTCCGCCAGCTTTTCCCGCACCTGCGCCAGTTTTTCCGCGGCGGTAAAGCCGGTCACCGCCGCGTCCAGCAGGCGGCAGGGGGTGGCGGGCAGCGCCGGGCGGCCCGCCGTCCACAGGTCTTTCACCAAATCGCGGCTTTGCAGCGCCGCGTTCACCGAGGCCAGCGCCTCACGGTAGCGCTTTGCGGTGGCGGCGGGCACGCAGGCCCCGTCCAGAAACAGCGTCCCGCCCCCGGGAATGTGCTGTTTCAGATACTCCTCCACGCTGGGCACGCCCGCCGCCTTATCGTGCATGCAGACGATCTCGGTGCCGGCCAGCTGTTTGTCCCCCTGCACGTAAAAGCGGCCGTCACACCACAGGGCGCTGCCCGTCTCGGTGACCACCAGCGTGGCGTTCTCCCCGGTGAAGCCGGAAAAATACGCCACACTGCCGTAGTGGTCGGGCAGGTACTCGCTGCAATGGGGGTCGCTGGTCATCAGCAGCACGCCGCTGCCGCCCGCCGCTTTGGCCGCGGCGCGCAAAGCGCTGATTTTTTCATTGGTCGTCATTTTGTATCTCTCCTTTTTACAATTCATACAGTTCCGTATATTTTCTGGTCAGGTAGCCGGTGTAGTGCGCCGCATCAAACGCGCCGCCGCACAGGCTTTGCACCAGCCATTGGGGTTCTCTGCTCTGGCCGTACTTCCACAGCCGGTCGGACAGCGCATTTTTCAGCGGCCGCAGATCGCCCGCCGCCAGCTGGGCGTCCACGTCCAGCGTTGTGCGCAGATCGTCCATGGCCTGCGCGGCGTAGGCGCTGCCCAGCGCGTAGCTGGGGAAGTAGCCCATATCGCCGCAGGCCCAGTGGATGTCCTGCAGCACGCCGTGGGTGTCGTCCGGCACCTCCACGCCCAGATATTCCTTGTATTTGGCGTTCCACGCGGCGGGCAGCTCGGCCACCGTCAGCGTGCCCTGTATCAGCGCCTTTTCCAGCTCGTACCGCACCATCACATGCAGGGCGTAGGTCAGCTCGTCCGCCTCGGTGCGGATGAGCCCCGGCTCCGCCCGGTTCACCGCCCGGTAAAATTCCTCGAAGGTCACGCCCGCCAGCTGGGCGGGGAACAAGTCCGTGAGGGTGGGCCACAGATACCGCAGAAACGCCGCGCTGCGCCCCACGTAATTTTCAAACAGGCGGCTCTGGCTTTCGTGCAGGCCCATGGTGGAGCCGCCGGACAGCACCGTGAAATCCAGCGCCGGGTCGCTGCCCGCGTCATACAGGGCGTGGCCGCCCTCATGGGCCACGCTGTACAGGTTGCTCACCATGTCCCGGGGCATATAGTGGGTGGTGATGCGCACATCCCCCCGCCAGAACCCGCTGGTGAAGGGGTGCTCGCTCTCGGACAGCACCACGTGGGCGGCGTCCAGGCCCCACAGCTCCATGATGTTGGCGCTCAGCGCCCGCTGGGCGTCCATGGGCCAGTCCTGTTCCAGAAAATCCGTGCGCACCGGGCAGCCCCGCTTTTGAATTTCCGCCAGCAGCGGCACGATGGTCTTTCGCAGCGTGGCAAAAAATTCATCGCACCGGGCGATGGTCAGCCCCCGCTCGTACCGGTCCAGCCAGACCTCATAGGGGTTCCGGTTCGGGTCGATGCAGGCGGCCTGACGGCGGCGGGCCGCCACGATTTTTTCCAGATACGGCGCAAAGGCGGCGAAGTCGTTGCTCCGCTTGGCCTTGGCCCACGCCGGGATGGCCTGCTGGGTCAGGCTGGCGAAGGCGGCGTACTCCTCGGCGGGGATGTTGCAGATTTCATCGTACTGACGCTGCAATTCCCGCACCTCGGCGGCCTGCTGTCCGTCCTCCGCCTCCTCGGCGGCCAGCGCCAGCAGGGCGGCGGTGTCGTCGTTGATGAGCAGGTCGAATCTGGCGCGGCTGAGCACCTCCGCCGCCGCGGCGCGGCCGTCGGCGCTGTCGGCGGGGGCGGCGGTGGCCTCGTCAAATTCCATGACGCTGAGGGCATACTGATAGGCATACAGCTGTTTTTCCAATCCGCGCAGTGCGGCGATGGAGTCTTTCATACAGTTTACCTCGATTTCTTTTTTTATTATTATACCGTGCCCATTGCGATTTTACAAGGTTTGGGGTAGAATAGGTGTATAAAGGAGGGATTCCCATGGAACAACCGCTGGTGAGCATCATTGTGCCCATCTACAACGCCAAGGACCGCATTGCCCGTTGTGTGGAGAGCATCCGCAAACAGACCTACCAGAATCTGGAAATTTTACTGCTCAACGACGGCTCGCAGGATGTGAGTCTGGAAGTGTGCGAAATGTTCGCACGGGTGGATGACCGCATCGTGGTCATTGACAAGGCCAACAGCGGCGTGGCGGCCACCCGCAATCTGGGACTGCGGCAGGCGAAGGGCAAGTACCTGCAATTTGTGGACGCGGACGACACCATCCAGCCCTACGCCACCGAGCTGATGGTACAGCGGGCGGAGGAATCCAACGCCGATCTGGTGATTGCCCACTACAACCGCATCCGGCCGCCCAAGCCCCGCCCCGGCGAGGAGGAGGCCGAGATCACCCGTCCCGTCAAGGTGCAGACCTTCGGCTTTTTGCTGGAAGGCCCCATGACCAAGGAGGAGTTTGCCGCCGGGCTGATGCAGGAGCCTGCCAGCTTTTATTACGGTGTGATGTGGAATAAGCTGTACCGGGCAGACCTTGTGCACGCCCATGAGGATGTGGAGTGCGCCGAGGACTTAGACTGGTCGGAGGATCTGTATTTCAATCTGAGCTATATCCGCTATGCCGAGCGCTTTTACGCCTTGTCCACCCCGGTGTACAACTACTACAACACGCCGGGCAGCGCGGTACACACGGCGCTGAACCCCATGAACGTGGTGACCACCCGCGCCGCGCTGTTCACCTATTATAAGGAGCTGTACGAGCATCTGGGCCTGTATGAGGAGTACAAAGGGCAGATTTACAAGTATCTGGTGGCGGTGGCGGAGGCGTAATTTTCCTTGCAATTTCCCGTGAACGGGTGTATACTACTCATGCGCTGTACTCCACGTGGGCGGAGAGGTTCCGTCCGAAAAGGGGGAGACGGCAGCAGGAGGAAATTGAATATGAAACAGACATCCGGCACTCGTCGGCTGACGCAGCTTGCCCTTTTGGCGGCGCTGCTGTTGGTCATGAACTTCACCCCGCTGGGCTACCTTCAGGTGGGACCGCTGTCCATGAGCCTGATGAGCATCCCGGTGGCCATCGGCGCCATGCTGATGGGCCCCGTGGACGGCGCCATTCTGGGCGGCGTGTTCGGCGCCACCAGCTTTCTGCAGGCGGTACAGGGCACCAGCGCCATGGGCGCGGCGCTGTTCGCGTACAGCCCGGTGGGCAGCTTTGTGGTCTGCTTTGTGGCCCGCGTGCTGGTGGGGCTTTGCTGCGGCCTTGTGTACCAGGGCATGCGCAAGATCCTGCCCGGCAAGGAGAAGGTCTGCGCCGCGGTGGGCGGGTTCTCGGCCGCATTTCTGAACACTGTGTTCTTCATGGGCTTTTTGGTGCTGCTGTTCTACGGCTCGCCCTACGTGCAGGGCCTTGTGGAGGCACTGGGCGTGTCCAACCCGCTGGCTTTTGTGGTCATCATGGTGGGCGGTCAGGCCATTGTGGAGTGGGCCACCTGCTGTGTGATGGCCGCCGCCGTGACGGTGCCGCTGCGCAAATATCTGAAACTGAACTGATTTTGGAACATGGAGAGGGCCGCCCCGCGGGGCGGCCCTTCTTTTTTATTCTAAAATCAACGGACTATCGTCCGGCTCGGTGACGTATCCCACGATGGCCGCGCCCTCCAGACGGGCAAGGCAGGCCCCGGCCTGACCTTCCGGCAGGGCGAACAGCAGTCCGCCGCTGGTTTGGGGGTCGTAGCAAAGGTCCTGCATGGCCCGGGAAATCCCCGCCGCCGCCCGCACCTTGGCATACTCCCGGTTGCGGTAAGCCCCGGCGGGCAGAAAGCCCATGTCCGCCAGCTCCAGCGACTCGGGGTGGTAGGGGATGGAATCCGCCCGCAGATGGATGGTGCATCCGCTGCCCTGCGCCATCTCGTAACTGTGGCCCAGCAGGCCAAAGCCGGTCACATCGGTGCAGCTGTGCACCGCAAAGTCCACCAGCACGTCCCGCGCCGCCTTGTTGAGGGTCGCCATCTGACGGTAGACCCGCGCCATCACGGCGTCCTCCACCAGTCCCGCCTTGGCGGCGGTGGTCAGCACCCCCACGCCCAGCGGCTTGGTCAGAATCAGCGCATCGCCGGGGCGGGCGGCGCTGTTGGTGAGCACCTTTTCCGGATGCACAAACCCCGTCACCGCCAGCCCGTACAGCGGCTCGGCCCCCTGAATGGTGTGGCCGCCCGCAATGATGGCCCCCGCCTCATAGGCCTTGTCGTAGCCGCCGCGCAGAATCTCCTGCACCACTTCCTTGGTCATGGCCTCGGTGGTGCAGAGCAGGTTCAGCGCCAGTTTCGGCTCGCCGCCCATGGCGTACACATCGCTGAGTGCGTTGGCCGCCGCGATCTGCCCGTACAAAAACGGGTCGTCCACGATGGGCGGGAAAAAATCCGTGGTGGAAATCAGCGCTGTATCGTCATTCACGACATATACACAGGCGTCATCGCTCTTGTCGTAGCCCACCACCAGCCGGGGGTCGGTGCGGGTTTTGAACCCGTCCAGCAGCGCGGCCAGCGTGCCCGCGCCCACCTTGGCCCCGCAGCCTGCGCAGGCCGCCAGCTTGGTCAGCTTCACTTGTGTTTCCATGGTGTCACCCCTCGGCGCGGTACAGCACCCGGTAGCCGCTGTCCGTCACTTCCACGATCTGCTCCACTTCCTCCGGCGGGCGGGCGGGGGGCTCCCCCTCAAACCGCACGCAGGTGCCGCAGCTGCTGCTCAAATCCCGCGGCACCGGCATGGCCTTGGCCGGCACGCCCCGGCTCTGGCAGTCCTGCCGGAACCGAATGGCCCCGA
Organism: uncultured Subdoligranulum sp.; assembly: GCA_945830575.1. Taxonomy (GTDB): domain Bacteria; phylum Bacillota; class Clostridia; order Oscillospirales; family Ruminococcaceae; genus Gemmiger. Next base: position 6,028 of record CALZZE010000059.1, read on the forward strand.
AGTGGGAAAAAAAGGTCGCTATTCCAATCATTTCTGCATGGTCAGCGTGTAGTCGCCGCCCTCCTGCCTCACCGTCACGGTGTAGCCCTGATGCTCGGCGTAGCGGGTCACGTTTTCCTTGGCGGCGTGGTTGTCCACCGTCATCTCATAGGCGGCGTCGCCGCTCTGCATGGCCTGCCGGATCATAATGACCGGCTCGGGGCAGGAAAGCCCCCGTGCGTCCAGTTGTTTCATGTTCAGTTCTCCTTTTTGAAGGTGTTGAGGCAGGCGATGACGGTGACCACCACCAGACCGAGGATGACCGCGGCCTTACCCGCGGCGGTGGGGCCGTCCGCGCTGGAGGCCAGCCCGAAGTTGTGGGCAAAGGCCGCGCCCACCAGCAGGCCCACCACGGTGACGGCGCTGTCAGCGTTGCCCTCGCCGGACAGCACCAGCTGACGCAGCGGGCAGCCGCCCAGCAGCACGCAGCCAAAGCCCGCCAGCATCATGCCGAGGGCATTCCACAGGCCGTCGGTGTGGGCGATGGGCTGACCGGCAAAGCCGGGGTGGAAGTTGCCGAAAGCCGCATTGCAGACCAGCGCGGCGGCGAAAATCGCCACAAAGGCCAGCAGCAGGCGGGTCTCCCGGAACAGCACGAAATCACGGATGCCGCCCACCATGCACAGGCGGGTGCGCTGGGCGATGGCGCCCACGATGAGGCCCGCCGCCAGACTGATGAGCAACGGCGCGTGCTTGGAGCCGGGGCCTTCCTGCGAGAAGTAAATGAAGGACGGCGCCAGCGCCAGCAGTACCAGCAGCGCCACCATGATGGCGGGCAGCACAGTGCCCTCGGCGGTGGGCAGGCGGTAGGTACGGCGCAGGGTGTAGCCCTTGTTCAGGAAGAACACGCCGCACAGGATGCCCGCCACAAACCCGGCCAACCCGAACAGCGCGTTGCCGTCGCCGCCTGCCAAACGCAAAATCATGCGGAAGGGGCAGCCGAGGAACATCAGGCAGCCAATCATGACGAAGAAGCCCAGCACAAACCGGGTCATGGGAGCGCTGCCGCCCTTGGGGGACCATTCCTTACGCACCAGCGCCAGCATCAGGCTGCCCAGCACCAGACCGATGATTTCCGGACGGATGTACTGCACAGGAGCGGCGCGGTGCAGGCCCACCGAACCGGCGATGTCCCGCACAAAGCAGGCGATACAGAAGCCCATGTTGGCAGGGTTGCCCAGCAGCACCAGCACCGCCGCAATGACGCCAATGCCAAGGCCCGCTGCCAGCGCAACGGGAAGTTCTTTTTTGTCGTTCACAGGAAGATTCCTCCTTCTTTATAGTACTTTCATCATACCATAGCGAAGGCTGTCGCGCAAATACGATTTATTGATAATGACAATGGAACTATTTGGTTTGTCAATAAATAGAGTGATGGGTTTCGGGTCATATTTAAACCAAAAAGAGGGCTGCCGCGTTTGCGGCAGCCCCCGTGGGTTGCTTGTGAGAAGAGATTACTTGTACAGCTCGACCAGCTTGCTGAGGTGCTCGTAGCGGGCCTCGGCGGCAGCCTGGTTCTTCTCGAACAGCTCCTTGGCGCGATCCGGGAAGGCGCGGCTCAGGCGGCTGTAACGGGTCTCGTTGGCGAGGAACTCCTGATACTTGTCCATGTTGCCAGCCTTGGAGGTGAGGGTGAAGGGGTTCTTGCCCTCGGCCTTCAGAGCGGGGTTGAAGGTGAACAGGTTCCAGTAGCCGGCCTCGACAGCCTTCTTCATCTCGTTCTGGCAGTTGGTCATGCCGCCCTTGA
>CALZZE010000060.1 GCA_945830575.1 uncultured Subdoligranulum sp.
CGGCTACTATCATGCGACCAACGAGGGCGGTTACATCTCCTGGGCGGACTTCGCCACGGAAATCTTCCGTCAGGCGGGCATGACCACACAGGTGGTTCCCGTGACGACGGCGGAGTACGGCCTTTCGAAGGCGGCGCGGCCGTTCAACAGCCGTCTGGACAAGACAAAGCTTGTGGAGAGCGGCTTTGAGCCCCTGCCGGACTGGCGCGACGCGCTGGGGCGGTACCTGAAAGAGGTTTCCTCCCGTACAGGAGCTTCGCAAGTTTGACTGCTCTGTTTCCGGAGTTACTGCAGACATCGGTATTATAGTAAAGATGACCCTATCATAACATGCAACAGAAGAGGCGTTGTAGCTGGTTAAGCAAATGGTAAATTTGCAGGGATGTTGCCATCTGTGTCTGTGATGGTGTGATACCCACCATACGGATCATGAGCTGCTTGCTAAAGAATAGCCTGTGATTGCCTTGCTACCTTCCTGAAAAGATGGTATACTAATAATGAAATGGTGTAGCCTTTGCGGGAACAGGGGGCGAGAGGATGATTGCGCAGAAACTGCCTGTTGGCATTGACAGTTTTGAAAAGCTGCGGAGAGAAGGCTTTTATTATGTCGACAAGACGGGGCTGATTGTTGACCTCATGCAGAATTGGGGTGAGGTCAACCTGTTTACGCGCCCGCGCCGGTTCGGTAAAACGCTGAACATGAGCATGCTGAAATGCTTCTTTGAGATCGGCGTGGACACCAGCATCTTTGAAGGACTTCGCGTATCGCAGGAAAAGCAGCTCTGCGAAGCGCACATGGGGAAGTACCCAGTCGTGTTTGTCTCGCTCAAGGGCGTGGATGGTCTGACGTTCGAAACGGCATACCGAGCGCTGTGCGAGATTATTGTCAGTGAGACTTCGCGACTTCGCATATTGGCGTGTAGCGATAAGCTGGATGAGGATGAGAAACAGTTCATAAATAGGATACTGCGCAGAGAATACTCGGATTCAGATATACGGATCAGCTTGAAAACACTCTGTTCCCTCCTTGAAAAGCACTACGGCCAGAAAGCGATTCTGCTCATTGACGAATACGATGTGCCGCTGGACAAGGCGTATCAGCACGGGTACTATGACCGGATGATCGACGTGATCCGGGCCATGTTCGGTGCGGCACTGAAGACGAACGACAGCCTGTTCTTCGCGGTGCTGACAGGCTGCTTGCGCGTGTCGAAGGAGAGCATCTTCACGGGGCTGAACAACCTGACGGTGCATTCGATTTCGGATGTCCAGTTTGACGAGTATTTCGGGTTTACGGATACAGAAGTGCGCGCGATGCTCCATGCCTACGGTTTGGAGGTTCACCTTGAGGAAGCGCGCGAATGGTATGACGGATACCGCTTCGGCGGGCAGGATGTGTACTGCCCGTGGGATGTGATCAACCATTGCTATGCGCTGCGTGCGGATGCAAAGGCCCGCCCCAAAGCCTATTGGATTAACACCAGCGGTAACGACATGGTTCGGCGGCTCATCGAAAAGGCGTCCGACGGGACGACGCAGATGGAGATCGAGAATCTGATTGCCGGTGAAACCATCACAAAAACGCTCAACGAAAACCTGACTCATAACGAGATTGATCAGAGTATTGAGAACATCTGGAGCCTGCTGTACATGACGGGCTATCTGACGGCAGCTGGGGCGCCGGACGGCAACCGGTACAGGCTGCGGATTCCCAACCGCGAAGTGCGCCAGATCTACATGCAGCAGGTTCTGTCCTGGTTGAGGGAGAAGACGGAGGCGGACACAGAAAAGCTGACCGGCCTGTACGAGGCGTTTGAGACGGGGGACGCGGCGACGATTACCGAGTATCTGAACGATCAACTGCTTGACACCGTGAGCTTTTACGATGCCCGTGAATCCTTCTATCACGGATTCCTGCTGGCTCTGCTCAGCACCTGCGCGAACTGGCGTGTGTCCTCCAACGCGGAAACCGGAAAAGGGCGCAGCGACATCATCGTCGAGCGCAAGGATCGGAAGATCGGTTTTGTCGTCGAGGTCAAGGATGTCAAGGACGAAATAAAGCTGGACGCTGCCTGCGAAACAGCGATGAAGCAGATCGAGGAAAAGGACTATACGGCGGTGCTGCGCCGGTATCGCGTGAAGGAAATCTGGACATACGGCATTGCGTTCTGGGAGAAGGAGTGCAGGGTCGTGGCGAGAAAAGTGGGGTAATAGGAGCGAAATGCATCCGCCGCTGTACCTGCGGGTGCAACCGTCCCTTGTATCAGAATTACCGTACGAAGCCATATAACCACCCAAGTTTAGATACGAAGCTTGGGTGGTTATTTTTGCATGTTTGGACTGATGAAACGTCAGATTATAGGGCAGCGACGACAATAATCTCCTTTTTGACGAGAGAAAATAAAGGAATGGCGTCATTTGACCGGATAGGGTTCGTTCCCTTCCGGCTTTTTTGATACCCGGAAACGGAGATTTTTTCGCGGAATGGGGGAGGGTATGGCAAAAATGCACCCACTTTGGACGATTTGGGGGAAACGTCCGGAGTGCAGATAGAATGAGGATATCATTCCTCAAAACTGCATCCTCTTTTCCTGCTCGACACTCTTGGAGTAAAAAACCAGCAGATCCATGCCGATTAGGGTTTCGGCTGTGAATCTGCTGGTCTTTGATTGGATTGCGAAGTTGGTAGTCGTGTTCGCAGGAAGATCGAGATTACTCTACTGCTTCAGCTGCAGCCATACCCGCAAGACGGCCGGAGGTAATGGCCCAGGACACGCAGTTGGACGGCATGGACTCATCGCCATGAACACCACCAATGGTTTCACCGCAGGCATAGAGACCCGCGATCGGCTGTTCGTTTTCGTCATAGACCTCGAAAGACTCGCTGGTCTTCAGGCCGCCCAGAGAGGTAGCCATGCGAAGGCGCTGCTCGACGATGTACCACATGCCATCATCCTTCAGACCTTGAGACATCTCGGCTCGACCGAAGTCTGTGTCCACACCGGCTTGGATCTATCCCCAATTCTGTGTAAACTACAAAAGCCGGTGTAAGAATCAAAGTTGATCGAGGCGGCGTGCAGGGCTCCCTGTTCGCCGCCTTGATTGCCATGAAGCAGAAATCCTGCAGCCTGTCAAGGGCAGCGGCGCAGCCGCTGTTCATATACCCTTGACGGGGAAAGGATTTCTGTTACTCAGGCATCCGATCTGCGTAATAGATCGCCAGCTGGGCATGAATGACGCTCCAATCCTGCCGCCGTCCGGTCCATTTCTTCGTAATGTCCATCATGGCGAGATACAGCATTTTCAGCAGACTGTCATCCGTAGGAAAAACTGCCTTGGCTTTGGTGACCTTGCGAAGCTGGCGATTGAAGCCCTCAATGGCATTGGTCGTATAGATCAGCCGGCGAACCTCCTGCGGGAACTTGAAATACGTGCTCAGATTCGCCCAATTTTCCCGCCAGGAAGCAGCGATCCGGGGATACTTCTTTCCCCAGGCTTCTTCAAATGCGTCCAGGGCGCTTTGAGCCGACGGTTCATCCACCGCGGCATAAACAGCTTTGAGATCGGCCATGAGCGCCTTCAAATCCTTGTAAGACACATATTTGCTCGAATTGCGCAGCTGATGAATGATGCAGTTCTGGACATCCGTCTGCGGGAACACTGCATTGATTGCATTGGAAAACCCAGTCAAATTGTCCGTACAGGCAATGAAAATGTCGTTGACTCCACGGTTTTTGAGGCCGCTGAGAACCGTCGCCCAGTACTTGGCGCTCTCATTTTCTCCGACCCACATGCCCAGAACATCCTTACGGCCTTCCAGATCAATTCCAATGGCGATATACACGGCCTTCTTTACAATTTGACCTTCGCTACGGACGTGATAGTGGATGGCGTCCATGAAAACGACGGCATAGGTGCTTTCCAGGGGCCTCTGCTGCCATTCCCTGACGATGGGCAGGACCTTGTCCGTGATTCTGCTGATGGTGGTATCCGATACCTCTACGCCGTAAATGTCACGGATATGAGTTTCGATATCCGAGGTCGTCATTCCTTTGGCGTACATGGACAGAATCTTTTCTTCAATGTCCTGACTGATGCTGGTTTGATTCTTCTTGAGCAGCTGCGGCTCAAACTCTCCCTTCCGATCCCGTGGAGTGCTGACTTCCACATCTCCGAAGCTGGTTTTCAGCTTCTTGCTGCTGTGACCATTCCGGGAGTTATCTGTTTCCTTGTTGCGGAAATCATATTTGCTGTAACCGAGTTCTTCATCCAGCTCCGCTTCCAGTCCGTTCTCCATGAATTCTGCGATGGTTTCCCTGAACAGGCTCTGAATATCCGCCATGCTGCTGATGTTGGCTTCCTGCAGCAGCTCGCGAATCTTCGCTCGCCTCGCGTTTTCTTCCGGAGTCCGGTTCTTTCTCGACATACTCATAAACCTCCAAACTGATGTTTCTTATTCTACACCAGCTTGGAGGTTTACACAATTCTTGGGATAGTCTCACCAAATATAAGCCACCCTTCATGGGTGGTTTTTCATTTGGTTTTCTTTCCGCCTCCATCCGTGCGCTTCATCCATCAGATGGCCAATTCCTGTTTCTATCGCAGCAAAACTATGCTATAATGGGCGGCGGTATTTCATTTTGCCTGAAGGAGTTGCGCACCATGTATGATTTGCAGCACGAAATCAATCAGGTCATCCGTCGGATGTGCCTGCTGTTTACTTTGTGTCTGCTGCTGGCGTCCGCCGCGGCAGCCGTCTATCTCGGGGAAACGCCCCGCCAGGTGATCAAGGCCTGGCTGCACCTGCAGGTTCAGCCCTGTCCGCTGGTCACCGATTATTTCCGGGTTTCCAGCCTGTCGGCGGCCTTCCTGAACGCGGCGATCTGCGGCGGCTTCTGTACGCTGCTCACACGGCTGCGCCGCGTCAAGTTCCGCCCGAATGTGTGGTCGGGATACTTTCTGGTCGTCGCCCATTGCTTTTACGGCCTGAATCTGGTGAATATGCTGCCGCTGATGGCCGGCTTCTGGTTCCATTGCCGTCTGCATCGGCTGCGTTTCCGCGAAAACCTGGACTGGGCAATGTTCATCACCTCCTTCGGGCCGTTTGTCAGCGAGCTGCTGTTTCGGTATCCGTTCTCGATCAATCTGCCGGTGACGCTGGGCAGCCGGCAGATCAATCTGTTTGCCGTTCTCGCCTGTGTTCTCCTGTGCATCTTCTTTGGCGTGTCCGTGCCGGCGCTGCTGCCCGGCACCTCCAAGCTGCACCGCGGCTTCAACCTGTATAACGGCGGACTGGCGACGGGCTTGCTCGGTCTGTTTGTCTTTTCCTTCCTCTATAAAACCATGGGCGTGGAGATGCCGCAGGCCATCGCCTCCGACAACGCCGTGTATGCCGCACACGGCAATTCCTATCAGCTCTTCTGCACGGTCTTTTATGTGCTCGTCTTCCTGCTGTGCCTGGCCATCGGCTGGTACAAAAACGGAAGGAGCTTCCGCGGATACGGGCAGATCCTGGCCGACTCCGGCTACAAGACAAACTTTCTTCGCAAGTATAATCTGGGCCTGGTCTGGATCAACCTGGGCTTCTACGGCCTGATGATGACGGCCTACTTCAACCTCGTCATCCTGCTCACGGACGGCGCAGGCTTTACCGGCGCGACCTGCGGCATCATTCTGGCGGCCATGACGTTCTCCGCATCCGGCCAGCATCCCAAAAACGTGTGGCCTGTGCTGGCCGGCTACGCTCTGCTTTCGCTGCTCGTCCATGCCCTCTGCATGATCGGCGGCCGCCCCGTGCCGTGGACGCTCAGCACACAGGGCTACATGAACGGCATCGCCTTTGCAACCGGCCTGTGTCCGTTCACCGGCAAGTTCAGCCGGAAAGCCGGGTTGATGGCGGGCTTCATCTCCGCAGTCATGTGTACCACGACCAGCGTCATGCACGGCGGCTTTGTGCTGTACAACGGCGGCCTGACGGCCGGCATCGCGGCGCTGATCCTGCTGCCGCTGATTGATACCTACATCAGCCATACGGAGCGCTACGGGCGCGGCAAGGTGAAGCTGCCGCACGGCAGGCGTGAACCTCTGCCAGAGCGCGAAGAGCTTGTGCGGCCCTTTGAGCAGTAAGCAGCGAACCGCTGCGCGAATTCCGGGCACGAAAAAGGGGCTGTCAGGTTTTCGCCTAACGGCCCCTTGTCTTGTTCGTTGGGCGTGATTGACCGCCTTCCCGAGTTCCCGCACGTTGAACAGGGGTCAGTCCTTCTTGTCCATCGCCAGCAGGAAGATCGTCGAGAGGATGCACGCGAAGCCGAGCAGATCCATGCCGGTGAAGCGTGCGCCCATCAGCAGCGCGGAGAACACCGCCGCGGACACCGGCTCGATGGAGGCATACAGGCTGCCCTTCTTCGGGCCGACGCAGCGCACGCCCTCCATGTACGCCGAGAATGCCGCCACCGTGCCCACGAGGATGATGACGACCATCGCGGCGACGGCCTGCGCGTCGAGCGCGGCCTCCATCGCGAACGGGCGGAACGCCGCCATCAGCATGGCGCCGCCGATCAGCATGCCCCAGGCTGTGACCACCGCCGAGCCGTACGTCTGAAGCAGTCTGCCCGGCTGCACGGTGTAGACCGCCAGCGCGACGGCGGAGAGCATGCCCCAGAACAGCGCTTTGGTCGAAAGCACCATGGTCCCCGGGTTGCCGTGCGTGGCCAGCAGGAACGTGCCCGTCAGCGCCAGCACGATGGCCAGCACTTCCGCCGGACGGGGCAACCGCCTGCTGCGCAGGGACATGAAGACCAGAATCAGCACCGGGCCGGTGTACTGCAGCACCGTCGCCGTGCCGGCGTTCGACGCGCCGATGGCGGAAAAATACGTGTACTGGCACATGCTCATGCCCAGCACGCCGAAGATCACGATGCCCCGCGCGTCCTTTTTGAAGACGTCAAAGACGCGCCTGCCCTCGCGCACAGCGCACACGAGCAGGAGCAAAAGGCCCGCTGCCGTCAGCCGGATGGGGACGATGAACTCGCTCGTCAATCCCTTGGTTTGCAGGAGATACTGGCCGCATGTGCCGGAAAAGCCCCAGAGCATGCCGCCCAGCAGGGTCAGCAGCGCGCCGCGCAGCGCCGGATTGTTCTTCATGTTGCACGCCTCGTTTGTTATGTGAATTCTTCTGCAAAGCTTCGGCCTCGGGCACAAAGCAGCAGGAGTTACACGGTTTCGCCGGTGATGCCGCCGGCAGCATGCCGGTTTGTCCATAAGCAGAATTTCATCCCATTGTACCCACCCTGCCAGCGTTTGTCAATGATTCCGGCACGCGTTTCGTGCTG
>CALZZE010000061.1 GCA_945830575.1 uncultured Subdoligranulum sp.
GCTTGCCACTTGGGAGAGCAACTGACTCTTAATCAGTGGGTCCTGGGTTCGAGTCTCCGATGGTACACTCCAAAAAAGAACGACAGTACGCTATAAAATGCAACTGCCGCGTTTTTCTTTTTGCTGCTTTTTGACCTAAAACCCGATTCCTGACCGTTATTGGGCAAAAAGCTTCGAGATGTAACGTAACCGCCCATCGAAACCATATCTTGCGCCTCACCCTCCCTCCATGAGAAAATAATCTCAAAGGAGGTACCCCCATGGAACAAAACACAATGGCAGTGCGGGAGCAGCAGTGGCTGGAAACCATCCAGACCGCAAAAAAATGCTGTCTGCCGGTAAATCAATGGTGCTGTGAAAACGGCATCGCTGGGTGCGTTTTCCACAAAAACCGGGCGATTTCTGCGGTGGAATCGCAAAAACTTTTGAAGGCAATCCCTTACAATTCACGGCTGACGCCTTACGCGCCGCTTGGCGGGCATAAGGCCCGCCAGCCAGCAAAGCTGGCCCGCTCGTTTGGTTGCAAGCCCCGTGCGGCTTGCATTTGGCGCTCCCCATTTTCGCTTGCGCTCAAATGTGGCCCCACGCGCCAAAACCCAAAGCTCCGACGAACGATGCGCGCCATCTGCGTTGCAAAAATGCTCGATAATGACGGGTTGCGGTGCCCGCATCGTGCTGCGCTCTGCTTGCACTCTGCGACCGCTGCCCCTGCTCCGGTTCGCTGCATCCGCCGCAGGCGGCGCTCACCTTCGCAGCACAAAGTATTATCTGCGCATTTTGCTTAGCAACTGGCACACCTCGCCCGCCATATCGGCACGTAGAATTATGCGGTGTTGCCTGAAGTATTTTCTCTGTCGGGACCGAGGGCTCACTTCGGTCCCGGCTGTTTTGTCAAGGGCGTGGTTTCTGTGGGCGGTTACCCATAAAATACACCCCCTGCTTGGCAGCTTGCCAAACAGGGGGGCATGTTGGGAGAACAGGAGACTACAAATCAGCGGGGGCGAACGTCTTCCATGGTCTGCCACTTCTGCATGGCTTCTTCCATGGACATGCCGCCCGCGATGGCCTGCTTGCGGCAGGCGTTGACGGCCTGGATTTCCTTCATTTTTTCGCCGGTGAGGGCGTAGCCCTTCATGGCAATGAGAGTGGCGGCCCATGCCACCATGGGGATGACGCAGAACAGCACGATGACCACCACGTTCATGCCGGGGGTGTAGGGGCTGTACTGGGTGGGCAGGATGTCCAGCCCGATGAGGCCCACAGCCACGCCCACCACAGTGGCGGACAGGCTGGACACCAGTTTGTCCACCAGACTGAACAGGGTGCCCATGATGCCGGGAATGTACTTGCCGGAACGGTAGGTCTCATAGTCCGAGCAGTCCGCCACCATGGGGATGGGCATATCGGCGGTGGCGTAGTATGCGCCGTAGCCGATGCCGAAGAACAGGATGAAAAGAACAGTATAGAGGTTGAGCGCCAGACCGTTTTCGCCCAGAATGGACAGGGTGAACGCCTCGCCGCGGCCCCACAGGAGCAGCAGTGCCAGCACGCCCACATAGCAGACCAGCGCCACGCTGACATATTTCATCAGGCTGGCCTTCTGGCCCTGTTTCTGGCTGGTGCGCACCGTGAGGAGAAAGAACGGCACACTGAACACGTAGCCCAGCACCATCATGGGCAGGTACAGCCCGTCATAGTTGCCCATCATGCAGCCGTACAGCATACACAGCACGGTGGTGTTGGTGGCAATGGATAGCGCCAGCTTGCAGCCCGCGCCGGCCACCATAAGCCGCTGCATGGGCTGGTTGTGCCGGATGATCTCCAGATACTCGGAGGGTCTGACCTTCTCGGTTTTCGCACCACCGATGCCGAAGTATTTGGGCTGATCCTTCTCCCAGATGCCGATGACCGCCAGAATGGTGAGCGCCACAGAGATCACGATGCCCACCGGAGCCAGCGTGCGGAAGAAGGCCGCCGAGGAATAGCCGCCCTCATAGTTTTTGGCGAGGATGGGGGCGAAGAACTGCATGGCGCCCATGCCCAGCAGACTGCCCACCGTGTTGAAGATGGTGAACAGCGGGCGCTGGTTGGGGTCGCTGGTGAGCACCGTCTGCCCCGAGCGGGTGCAGGAGGTCTGGAAGGTGTAGCCGATGACCCACACGAAATACAGGCTCACGAAGGCGGCGTACCGTGCCCACATCATGGTGTCGGGGATGAGCGGCGTCAGGCCGTACAGCACCAGAATGCTGGCGGCCATGATGCCGTTGCCGATGACCATGAAGGGCCGGAATTTGCCGAATTTTCCGTTCGTGCGGTCCATCAGCGCGCCGATGATGGGGTCGGTGATGGCGTCGCACAGACGCATGCCGGTGACCATCACCGAGGCAAACAGGGTGCCCAGCGCCAGCACGTTGGCGCCGAAGGTGGCAATGTAGGACAGCACCAGCACATAATACACATTGGTGGCGCCGTTGTTCAAAGGGAACAGCACCAGCTGGTACAGCCTGGCCCGGTTCACGCCGGAGTTGGGGGTGGTTTCACTCATGGAGCGTACCTCCGAAATCATACCGTTTTGGCAGCTTTCTGCTCCCGCTTGAAGGCTTTCCAGTTCTGGTAGCCCTCGGTTTTGCGGAATTTGCGCACGCCGAGGATCCACAGAACCAGTCCCAGCAGGAAGAAGAAGCTGGCGGCACAGGCGATGATCTGGGCCATCGTCACCACGGTGGGCCGGGTGGTCTTGATGGTGGTGTTGGCGCCGATGCCGTTCATGCCGCTGGAGTTGGCCAGCGCGTACAGGTTGTGATGGCAGGCCTCCCGCATGGCGTTCACAACGACGGCGTCATTTTTGTACTTGGGCAACTGCTCATTCACATAGTTGAGCATGGCGTCAAAGGTGGTGACGCCGGCCAGAATGCCGTCCACGCCGTTGATGTAGGTGGTCAGCACGTTGTCGGTGATGGAGAAGCCGTTGCTGCCCCACTCGCCGCGCATGATGCCGGTCATCAGTCCCTTGTGGCCGCCGGACCACTGGGTGCCCCAGCGGGTGTAGGCGGTCATGACGCCGTTGGCGCCGCCCTCCTCGAAGGGAGCCTGGAACGCCTTGAGGTAAATTTCACGGGCCGCCTGCTCGCTGACCCAGACGCCAAGACCGATGCGGTCCTGCTCGCAGTCATTGAGGGCGAAGTGCTTCATCACCACGTTGACGCCCTTGTCCTCGATGCCCTTCACCTCGTAGGCGGACATCTTGCCGGACAGGAATCCATCCTCGGAATAATACTCGAAGTTGCGGCCGACGTAGGGGGTGCGGTGGATGTTGTTGCCGGGACCGTACAGGCAGACAATGTCCGCCTGCAGGCAGTTGTTGCCGATGACCTTGCCGATTTCATACATCAGGTCGGTGTTGAAGGTGGCGGCCATCACGTCCTCAGAGGTGAAGGCGGTGGCGGCCAGCTGGGTCTTGTCGGAGCCAAGCAGCGAGGCGGTCAGACCCTGCGGGCCATTCTCATCGCGGGTACCGGGGGCCTGCACGCTGACAACGGGCATCCGCCAGTGGAAGGAGTCGCCGATCAGGGCCACCATCTCGTCAAAGGTCATTTGGTCCAGCAGCTTTTCCCAGTCGGGGTCATCGTAATCCTTGCCGATCATCTGATAGAGGGTCATGCCGTTCTTTGCGCCCATGCGGGGCATGATCTGCGGCTCATAGTCGGCGGGATCGTACTGCACGTCCTGCAGGTCGGCAATAAGCGCCTCGGTCAGCGCCAGCTGGACGGTCTCTTTGGGCAGGGTGCCTTCCCAGTCGGAACGGGACAGCCAGACCACCGTGTCCTCACAGCTTTCGTTCAGGTTGGGGTCGGCGCTGGACAGCTGGTTGGTGATGGCCGTGCCGTTTTTGGAGGTGGCATAAGTGGTGGTATCCAGCGTGTCCTCTGTCCAGCGGTAGGTCAGGCTGCCGGAATGGAACAGATCCACCACATCGCCCAGCGCGTCCGCCAGCGCATCGCCCAGCTGGTTTTCCTCCACTTCACCGCTGAACAGCTTGTCCACGCTGTCGAGCTTGCCGTCCAGATAGCCCTTCGCAGTGAGGATGTTCTCCACAGCGTTGTGGGCGTCGGTGGCGGCAGTCAGGTAGTAGTCGCCGGCATCCAGAATGTAGGTGCCTGCACCGTAGGTGTCAAAGCTGGCCAGCTCGCGGCGGTCCACCGTCACGGTGACAGTCTCGCTCTCGCCGGGCTGGAGCAGGCCGGTCTTGCCAAAGCCCACCAACTGTACGGCGGCCTTTTCCACGCCGTTTTCCCTGTCGTAGTCGGTGTAGGGGGTCTGTGCGTAGATCTGCACAGGCTCCTTGCCGGCTACATCGCCGGTGTTGGTGACGCAAACCGTCACAACGTACTGGTCCTGGTCACTGTCATATTGCACGTCGAAATCGGAGTATTCAAAGGTGGTGTAGGACAGTCCGTAGCCGAAGGGGAACGCCACCACGCTGTCGTAATCAAAGTCACCCGCATTGCCGGTGCCCATGACGGTGTCCTCATAGCGGGTCTCATAGTATTTGTAGCCGACGTAGATGCCCTCCTGATAGATCATGTAGGTGCTTGCATTGGAGGGAATTTCGCCGCCCTGGTACCCCGCATAGGTGATGGGGGTGAAGTTGCTCATGGCGGGGGAGGAGAAGTTGTTGTAGCAGTAGGTATCCACCAGCGAACCGGAGGGATTCACCCGTCCTGTCAGAATTTCCGCCACCGCATTGATGCCGGAAATGCCCACATCGCCGATCCACAGACAGGCGTCCACGCCGTACTCATTGTCCTGCAGGAAGTCCACCTGCACCGCGTTGGCGGAGTTGATGAGCACGATGAGACGCTGGAAGGTGCCGTCCTGCTTCAGGGCCGCAAGCTGGCTCATCAGTTCCCGTTCGTTATCATCCAGCGCCAGATAGTTGGTGGAGACGTACTCCGAATCTGCGCCCTCGCCGCCCACGCGGGAGATCACCATGACGGCCGCGTCGCCGTACTGGGCGAAGGAACCTTTCACTTCATCGGTGTAGACGGTCCAGGGGGCTTCGTTGGTGGCCGCTCCCACGGGCATCACGCCGGTGCCGCCGGCGCGGGCATAGTCCTTGGCCTCGCCGGTTTTGTAGAAGTCCCACAGCGTCTGGTTGACGGTGCAGCCGGCCTTTTCCAGCGCGGTTTTCAGGTTGTCGGCGGTGGAAGCGTCAATGTTGCCGGAGCCGGTGCCGCCGTACACCAGATTCACCGAGGAGGTGGAGAAGCAGCTGACCGCACTTCCGGTTTGCAGCGGCAGTGCGTTGTTTTCGTTGAGGAGCAGCGCTGCGCCCTCCTCCTCCACCCGCTGGCAGAGGGTCAGACCGTAGTCGATCATTTCCTCGGCGGAAGCGAAATCACTTGTAAAATACTGGGCGTTGGGGTCTTCGTTCTCCACCGTCCAGAAGGTGCCGCCCACAAAGGCAGCCACCGTGTTGTCGAACATATTCAGCACAAGGTACAAGGGAATGCTGACTACCATCACCAGCGCGCAGAGGATGGTCAGCACCTTCCACGGTGTGACCGTTTTGCGCTTGGCCTTTTTGTAGGCTTTGCGCAGTTCTTTTTTTTCGGGCTTTCAAATCTTCCATGAGTTCCTCCTTTTTTCAATTCACACCCAGTTGGTACTGGTGGATTTACTCTTTTGCAGCCGGTAGCTGGCATCGGGGGCGTCCACCTTGGTGAACGCGGCGGTGTCGCGCAGTTCCCCGGCGCGGGCCTCCACCGTGACGGTGCCGCTCAGCGGGATTTGGAAGGCAAAGACCTTGTCGCCGGTCTTTTCTTCGACCTTCTGGCCGTTGACGTACAGCGCCACAGCGGGCTGGTTGGTGTACACCTTGACGGTGGTGGTGCTTTCCTCCCGGTTGGCCCGGCGCTTGCCGCAGATATGCACAAACGGTTCGTCGTTCCACCAAGCCTTGTAGAGGTAGAAAGCATCCTTCTTGATTTGGCGGTCAAAGGTCACAAGGCCCTTGTGGTTCATGCCCGGCTCGCCGCCCTGATCGCGGGCGTCCGCCGCAAAGTCGAACATATTCCACACATGGGTGGCCCACATCCGGCCATCCCGCTGGAAGAATTTCAGCATGTATTCGTGGTAGACGCACTGGTATTCCTCGGTGTGGTCGCCCCGGCGGGGATGGGCGCTGTGCAGGTTGGGCATAGCCTCCGCGCCGTATTCCGAATAGCCCAGCGCCCGGTTGGGATAAAACAGGTGGAAAATTTTGCACCACAAATCGTTCAAAAATAATCCCGGCACATACCAGCCTAAGTAAAGATTCCACGATACCACATCGGTGATGTGCGCCACTTTGTTGAACGGCCCGCACATGGCGTAGCAGGCCAGCGTGGTCAGACGGGTGGGGTCCATCTGGTGACACAAATCATTGAGCACATGGTGATTGTCCAGCATATCCGCCTTGTCCTTGGTGGAGATGGTGATTTCGTTGGACACGCCCCACACGCAGATGCAGGGGTGGTTGTAGTTCTGGGTGATGAGTTCCTTCATCTGGTCAATCGTGTTCTGCCGCCCGTTCGGCATATGTTCCGAAATGTAAGGGATCTCCGCCCAGACCACCATACCGGCTTCATCGCACAGGTCGTAGAAATACTGGTCGTGCTGGTAGTGGGCCAGCCGCACCGTGTTGCAGCCCATTTCTTTGATAAGGGCCATATCCTCGTCATGCATCTCGCGGGTGATGGCATTGCCCAGCCCCTTGCGGTCCTGATGGCGGGACACGCCATGCAGGGGATAGGGCCGCCCATTGAGGAAAAAGCCCTGTTTGGGGTCAATGGAGAAATCCCGCACGCCGAACCGGGTGCGCACCTCGTCCACCACCTCGCCATGGACTTTGAGCGTGGCCACGGCGGTGTACAGGTAGGGGTCCTTCACACCGTCCCACAGGCGGGGGATTTCCAGCGTCAGCGTCACATCGGTGCCGCTGGCGGCGGCAATGGCCTGCCCGTCCGCGTCCAGCAGGGTGATGGATACGTCGCCCTCGCCCTCGATCCAAGTCTCCACATGGACGGCGGCTTTCTGATAATTGTCGGCGGGGGTGGCCGTCACCTTGATGCCGGGGCCGCCCAGATGCCCCAGAGCAAAGTGGTTTTTGTTGACCACAATGAGCGAAACATCCCGGTAGATGCCGCCGTAAAAAGTGAA
>CALZZE010000062.1 GCA_945830575.1 uncultured Subdoligranulum sp.
TCGAATGACACATCTTGAGATACCCAACAATATCTTTAACTAAGGGAAACGGGCAAGGGATTGCCGGAGGCATCCCTGCGGCTATGTGCCGCCACCGCATCGTCAAATAAACAGGGCAGCGCCCGGCGAGTTCCCGCCGGGCGCTGCCCATGGCAACATCTTATTTCAAAAATCCGTTGACGATCTGTTCCTCGGCCTGCTGCTCGGTGAGGCCCAGCGTCATCAGCTTGATGAGCTGCTCGCCGGCAATTTTGCCGATGGCGGCCTCGTGGATGAGGCTGGCGTCAATGTGGTTGGCGGTCAGCTGGGGGCTGGCCAGCACCTTGGCGTGGTCCATGATGATGGCATCACATTCGGTGTGGCCCGCGCAGGCGCAGTTGCCGTTGATGCGGCTGATGAACTCCTGCACGCTGGTGTCCTTGGCCACACTGCGGCTCACCACGTTGGCGGAGCAGCCGTCGCCGTTCAGGTCCACGTTGAAATCCGTCACCGCCTTCTGGTCGCCGGTGGTCATGATCTTTTCATGCACCACCAGAGACGCCCCTGCGGCCAGATCGCCGCCGGTTTTGCGGATGGTGTCATCAATGCCGGAGATCTGGGTGGTCTCCATCTCCATGTGGGCGCCCTCGCCCAGATGCACGATGGTGGTGGGGTTCATCACCTGCTTGCCGCGGCCGTCCCCCTCGCCGTAGTGCTTTTCCACGTAGCGCAGGCGGGCGTTTTTGTCCAGCCAGAAGGTGTGGATGCCGTCATGCTGGGCATCGCCGCCGCCGCAGTTGTGGATGCCGCAGCCCGCGATGATGGTCACATCGCAGTCCGCCCCGATGTGGAAATCGTTGTATACCAAATCCTTCAGGCCGGTGCGGCTGATGATGACCGGAATGTGTACGCTCTCGTTTTTGGTGCCCGGCTTGATGAAAATGTCAATGCCCGGCTTGTCCGTCTTGGTGACGATGTCGATGTTGGCGGTGGTATTGCGCCCCGCCAGACCGCCGTTGGCCCGGATGTTGTAGGCCCCCACCGGCAGCGCGTCCAGCTCGGCCACTTCCTTCAACAGATTCTTTTCGATGGCGTCCATTACCGCACCCCCTCTACCTTGTCGGTCAGCACGCTGCAGGCCGCGCCCGCCGCGTCCGCACTGCCCAGCAGACCGGGCAGCAGCTCGGCCCGCGGCCCGATTTTCTCAATGCCGCCGTTTTTCACCACCACGATGGTGTCCGCAATGTTCAGGATGCGCTCCTGATGGCTGATGATGAGGATGCTGCCCTTGGTCTGCTCATACATCTTCTCAAACACACGGATGAGGTTCTGGAAGCTCCACAGGTCGATGCCGGCCTCCGGCTCGTCAAAGATGGACAGCTTGGTGCCCCGGGCCAGCACCATGGCAATCTCGATGCGCTTCAGCTCGCCGCCGGACAGGCTGGCGTTCACTTCCCGGTCGATATAATCCCGGGCGCACAGGCCCACCTCGCTCAGGTACGCGCAGGCCTGCGCCACACTGGTGTCCTTACCAGCGGCAAGGCTCAGCAGGTCATGCACCCGCAGACCCTTGAACCGCACCGGCTGCTGGAAGGCGTAGCTGATGCCCAGATTGGCCCGCTCGGTGATGGTGCTGTGGGTGATGTCCACGCCGTCCAGCAAAATCTGGCCGCTGGTGGGCTGATAGATGCCCGCAATGACCTTGGCCAGCGTGGATTTGCCGCCGCCGTTGGGGCCGGTGATGGCAACGAAGCGATCCTGCACAGTCAGGCTGACGTCATGCAGGATCTCCTTGTTATCGTCGGTCTCAAAACCGACGTGTTTCAGTTCAAGCATATTTTCCTCCGGAAAAACAGGTTTATAGCCTATTCTACCACGTTTTACAGGATTTAACAAGGGGCAGGACAAAATGCAAAATTTTTCTTGACATCACCGCGTTAAAGTGCTAACATAAAACCACGAAAAGCGTTGACGGGGAAAAGTACCGCCCCCATCCCGCGCAGAGAGCCCGGCGGCTGGTGAAAGCCGGGAGGGGAGGGGACGCGAAAGAACACCCCTGAGCTGCGACCTGAACGTGAAAACCAGTAGGGAATGCCGGAGGCCGTCCGTTACAGCGGCAGCGTTTCAAAGGTGAACGTGTACGGAAAAAGTGACCGTATGCCCGTGTTCGGGTTGCGGTAATTTAGGTGGCACCGCGGATCAAGACAGCGATTCGTCCTAACGGCAAGGGCGAAAAGGCTGTCTTCTTTTTTTCGCCAAAATGGTGGAAGAAAAAAGGAGTGTCATCAAAATGTGTTGTGTGCTGGGCTATGCGGGACATGATCTGTCCAAGGAAAAATTCACCGAATATCTGATGCGTACCGCCTCCCGCGGGCCGGACGACCAGCGGGTGGCCGAGACGGAGTTCGGCCTGCTGGGCTTTGGGCGGCTGGCTATCATGGGTCTGACGCCGGAGGGCATGCAGCCCTTCTTCCGCGGTGCGGACTGCGTGGTCTGCAACGGCGAGTTGTACGGGTTCCGTCCCGTCAAGGCGGAGCTGGAGGCCGAGGGCTATACCTTTGAATCGGATTCCGACTGCGAGATCATCCTGCCGCTGTATTACAAGTACGGGCTGGAGATGTTCAGCCATCTGGACGCGGAATTCGCCATGATTCTGTACGACAGCCGCAAGAAGCTGCTCATTGCCGCCCGCGACCCCATCGGTATCCGCCCGCTGTTCTACGGCTACAGCGAAAGCGGCCACATCGCCTTTGCGTCCGAGGCGAAAAACCTGGTGGGACTGTGCAAAAAAATCTACCCGTTCCCCATCGGCAGCTACTACTGCAACGGCAAATTTGTGCGTTACTGCGACATTGCCGACACCCCCGCCTACAACCGGGACGAGCTGCCGGAAATCTGCCGGAACATCCGGGAAAAGCTGGTGGCCGGCGTGGACAAGCGGCTCGACGCGGACACCCCCGTGGGCTTTCTGCTCTCCGGAGGGCTGGATTCCAGCCTTGTCTGTGCCATCGCCGCCAAAAAGCTGGGCAAGCCCATCCGCACCTTTGCCATCGGCATGAGCACCGACGCCATCGACCTGAAATACGCCAAGCAGGTGGCGGACTACCTCCACGCCGACCACACCGAGGTCATCATCGACCGGGACATCGTGCTGGATGCGCTGGAGAAGGTCATCGCCATGCTGGGCACCTGGGATATCACCACCATCCGCGCCTCGGTGGGCATGTATCTGGTGTGCAGGTATATCCACGAGCACACCGACATCCGGGTGCTGCTCACCGGCGAAATTTCCGATGAGCTGTTCGGCTACAAGTACACCGACTTTGCCCCCAGCGCCGCGGCCTTCCAGACCGAGAGCCAGAAACGCATCCGGGAGTTGTTCATGTATGATGTGCTGCGCGCCGACCGTTCCATCAGCGTCAACAGTCTGGAGGCCCGCGTCCCCTTCGGCGATCTGGATTTTGTGAAGTATGTCATGGCCATAGACCCGGCCAAAAAGCTGAACACCTACGGCAAGGGCAAGTACCTGCTGCGCAAGGCCTTCGAGGGCGACTGGCTGCCCGAGGGCATCCTGTGGCGGGAGAAGGCCGCCTTCTCCGACGCGGTGGGCCATTCCATGGTGGACGATATCAAGGAATACGCCGAAGGCTATTACACCGACCGGGAGTTTGCCGAAAAGAGCGGCCGCTATACCTACGCCCGGCCCTTCACCAAGGAGAGCCTGTTGTACCGGGAGATTTTTGAGAAATACTATCCCGGTCAGGCCGAGATGATCGTGGATTACTGGATGCCCAACAAGGCGTGGCCCGGCTGCGATGTGGACGACCCCAGCGCCCGCGTGCTGAAAAACTACGGCGATTCCGGCGTGTAAAGTGTCTTGCAATTTTTGAAAAAACCTGTATAATAAAGGTGTTCCGCAGAGTAGGGAACCATGCGTGGGGGTGTCCCCATAGTGCCTGACCAACGGGGAGTTGTGGCAGGACGAAGTTGACCCAAAGACGGGTCCGCGGTGTGGTTTCCGCATCCCACTGCTGCATAATGGTGTGCAACACGGGGGCAAAGGGAGTCGTGCTGCGCCCTTTCCCCGAACCTGCCTCCTCCTTTGTGCGGCAAACCGCATAAAGGAGGAGTTTTTTATGCAGATCAACAAGTACCAACCGTCCGTCTTTTCCGCCGCCTACTGGCGCGCCGCCGCCGATGAGCTGAAAAACATCCGGGTGCTGGCCTTTGCCGGGCTGGTGTGTGCCATGGCCATCGTGCTGGAAAGCATGCCCATCTACCTGCTGGGGCAGACCCTCAAAATCTATTTCAGCTTTCTGGTGGTGGGTCTTGGCTGTGCCTGCTACGGCCCCGTGGTGGGCATGCTGGCCGGCGGCGTCATCGACACGGTGGGCTTTCTGCTGGCGGGCTACGGCGAGCCGTATTTCCCCGGCTACCTGCTCACGGCGGTGCTGTCCGGGCTGATTTACGGCGTGCTGCTCTACCGCCGCCCGGTGTCCATTCCCCGGCTCATCGTGCTGCGCCTGCTCATCAATTTCGGCAACAACGTGGCGCTGGGCAGCGTGTGGAAGGCCATGCTCTACGGCAAGGGCTACCTCTACTACTTCACCACCGGCCTTGTGAAAAACGCCGTCCTGCTGCCGCTGGAGGTGTTTTTGATGTGGATGGTGCTGCGCGCCGCCGACCGTTGGGCGCTGGACAAAAAGTACCTGCACAGCCGCCGCGGTTCATAAAATCTTCATAAAAATAACACAGCCGCCCCCGCTTTACACAGCAGGGGCGGCTGTGCTATACTGACAGAGGAAAAACCGACCGACCGGTCGGTCGGAAAATGGAGAGGTACCATGCTGTCAAAATTCAGTGTCAAAAAGCCCTTTACCGTGCTGGTGGGGGTGGTGCTCATTCTGGTGCTGGGCTTTGTGAGTCTGAGCAAAATGCAGACCGACCTGCTGCCCGCCATGAGCCTGCCCTACCTGATGGTCATCACCACCTACCCCGGCGCAAGCCCCGAGAAGGTGCAGGACGAGGTCACCGGGCCGCTGGAGTCGGCGCTGGGCACCGTCAACGGCGTGGAGAACGTCACCAGCACCAGCAACGAGAATTACAGCATGGTCATGCTGGAATTCGCCGAGGACACCAACATGGACTCCGCCATGGTCAAGGTGAGCGCCCAGATCAACCAGCTGGCAGACACCCTGCCCGACATGGCCGGCACCCCCACCATCATGGAGGTGAGCATGGACATGATGGCCACCCAGTACGTGGCGGTGGACTACGAGGGCATGGACATCTACCAGCTGACCGAGTATGTGGAGGACGAGATCGTCCCCGCCATCGAGCGCGTGGGCGGCGTTGCCAGCGTGTCCGCCACCGGTCTGGTGGAAAAAACCGTGGAAGTCACGCTGAATCAGGAAAAAATCGATCAGGTCAACAACAAGCTGCTGGTGAAGGTCAGTGACCGGCTGGCGGACGCCGAGAGGGAGCTGAACAAGGCCCAGCGGGAGCTGAACAGCGGCAAAGCGGAGCTGGACAAGGCCCAGAGCCAGCTCAACAGCGGCAAGGCGGAGCTGAACAGCCAGAAGGCCAGCATCGCCGAGCAACTGCGGGACGGCATCGAGGAACTGAACCAGCAAATTCCGGAGCTGGAAGGGCAGATCGCCCGGATGGAGCAGCAGCTGGGGGATACCAACCAGCAGATGGCGGCGCTGAGCGGCCAGCTGAATCAGGTGATGCCCACCATGGTGGCCATCGACGGGTACACCGAGATGAGCGGAACGCTGCT
>CALZZE010000063.1 GCA_945830575.1 uncultured Subdoligranulum sp.
TTCGGCAAGCTGGGCAACGACATCTTCCTGATGATCGAGAGCTTCCCGCTGCCCGTCATCGCCGCGGTGAACGGCTTCGCGCTGGGCGGCGGCAATGAGCTGGCCATGAGCTGCGACATCCGTCTTTGCTCCGACAACGCCGTGTTCGGTCAGCCCGAGGTGGGCCTTGGCATCACCCCCGGCTTTGGCGGCACCCAGCGTCTGGGCCGTCTGGTGGGCATGGGCATGGCCAAGCAGCTGGTCTACTCCGCTTTGAACATCAAGGCGGACGAGGCGCTGCGCATCGGTCTGGTCAACGCCGTTTATCCGCAGGAGGAGCTGCTGCCCGCGGCCCTCAAGCTGGCGGAGAAGATCGCCCGCAACGCCCCCATCGCGGTGCGCAACTGCAAGAAGGCGATGAACGACGGCATCAGCCTGCCCATCGAGAAGGCGGTCGAGGTGGAGGAGAAGCTGTTTGGCGACTGCTTCGAGACACACGATCAGGTGGAGGGCATGCAGTGCTTCCTCTCCCGTGAGAAGCCGAAGCCCAAGCCGGTCTTTACTAACAACTGATTTCACACATTATCATAATAGGAGGATACAATTATGAAAGTAGGCGTTATTGGTGCCGGTACCATGGGTCAGGGCATTGCGAAGGCTTTTGCGCAGTGCGAGGGCTACACCGTCGCGCTGTGCGACATCAAGCAGGAGTGGGCCGAGGGCGGCAAGGACAAGATCGCCAAGGGCTACGCCAAGCTGGTCGCCAAGGGCAAGATGACCCAGGAGAAGGTGGACGCCATTCTGGCCGCCATCACCCCGGGCCTGAAAGAGGATCTGTGCGCCGACTGCGACCTGATCGTGGAGGCCGCCTTTGAGGATATGCAGGTCAAGAAGACCACCTTCGGCGAGCTGGACAAGATCTGCAAGCCGGAGTGCGTGTTCGCCTCCAACACTTCCAGCCTGTCCATCACCGAGATCGGCAAGGGTCTGTCCCGTCCCATGGTGGGCATGCACTTCTTCAACCCCGCCGACCGCATGAAGCTCATCGAGGTCATCGCCGGCGTGAACACCCCCGTGGAGACCGTTGACACCATCAAGAAGATCTCCGCTGAGATCGGCAAGAGCCCCGTGCAGGTCAACGAGGCCGCCGGTTTCGTGGTCAACCGCATCCTCATCCCCATGATCAACGAGGCCGCCTTCATCAAGATGGAGGGCGTTTCCGACATCGCCGGCATCGACACCGCCATGAAGCTGGGCGCCAACCATCCCATGGGTCCCCTGGAGCTGGGCGACTTCATCGGCCTGGACATCTGCCTGGCCATCATGGACGTTCTGTACAAGGAGACCGGCGACAGCAAGTACCGCGCCTGCCCGCTGCTCCGCAAGATGGTTCGCGGCGGCAATCTGGGCTGCAAGACCGGCAAGGGCTTCTACGTCTACAACGCCGACCGCACCAAGACCCCCGTGGACGCGCTGTAACAATGATACAGGAATCGTGGAGCAGGTCTCCACGATTCCTTCTTAAAAATCCGACTACAAGGAGGAAAACGCTATGGATTTTACTCTGTCCAAAGAGCAGCAGATGGCGCAGAAAATGTACCGTGAATTTGCTGAAAACGAAGTCAAGCCCCTTGCCAAGATGGTGGACGCGGAGGAGTATTTCCCCAAAGAGACCGTTGCCAAGATGGGCAAGCTGGGCATGATGGGCATTTACTTCCCCCAGGAAGTGGGCGGCTCCGGCGGCGATGTGCTGTCCTATGCCATGGCCGTTGAGGAGATGAGCCGCGTCTGCGGCACCACCGGTGTTGTGCTGTCCGCCCACACCAGCCTGTGCGCCGCTCCCATTTTTGAGAACGGCACCCCCGACCAGAAAGCCAAGTATCTGCCCAAGCTGTGCAGCGGCGAGTGGCTGGGCGCCTTCGGCCTGACTGAGCCGGGCGCCGGCACCGATGCGCAGGGCCAGCAGACCCGCGCCAAGGAAGTGGGCGACAACTGGGTGCTGAACGGTTCCAAAATTTTCATCACCAACGCCGGCTTTGCCGATGTGTTCATCATCATCGCCGTCACCGACGAGGTGCTGGACAAGCGCGGCCGCAAGCAGAAGCTCTGCTCCGCCTTCATCGTGGAGCGCACCGACCCCGGCTTCAAGGTCGGCAAGCCGGAGGACAAGATGGGAATCCGCGGCTCCTCCACCTGCGAGCTGATCATGGAGGACTGCACCATTCCCAAGGATCGTCTGCTGGGCGTGCGCGGCAAGGGCTTCCAGCTGGCCATGGCCACGCTGGACGGCGGCCGTATCGGCATCGCCGCGCAGGCGCTGGGCATCGCCGAGGGCGCTCTGGACGAGACCGTTGCCTACGTGAAGGAGCGCAAGCAGTTTGGCCGTGCCATCGCCGCGTTCCAGAACACCCAGTTCGAGCTGGCCGAGATGAAGGCCCGCGTGGACGCCGCCAAGTATCTGGTCTATGCCGCCGCCATGAAGAAGCAGCAGGCCATGAACGGCGCCAAGGTGCGTTACAGCGTGGAGGCCGCCGAGGCCAAGCTGATCGCCTCCCGCACCGCCAGCGATGTGACCCGCCGCTGCGTGCAGCTGTTCGGCGGTTACGGCTACACCCGCGATTACCCCATCGAGCGGATGATGCGCGATGCCAAGATCACCGAGATCTACGAGGGCACCAGCGAGGTCCAGATGATGGTCATCTCCGGCGCGATGCTGAAGTAAGGAGGGCAAGAAAGTATGAAAGCAATCGTTTGTGTCAAACAGGTCCCCGATACGCAGGGCAAGGTTGCTGTCAAGCCGGACGGCACGATGGATCGCTCCAAAATGGCCACCATCACCAACCCGGATGACCTGAACGCTCTGGAAGCTGCCCTGAAGCTGAAGGACGAGACCGGCTGCGAGGTCGTTGTCGTCACCATGGGCCCGCCCCCGGCGGAAGGCATGCTCCGCGAGCTGATGGCCCGCGGCGCGGACCGCGGCGTGCTGGTCTCCGGCCGTGAGTTCGGCGGCTCCGATACCTTCGCCACCTCCCAGATCCTGGCCGCTGCCGTCAACAAGATCGGCGTTGGCCCCGAGGACGTGGTGTTCTGCGGCCGTCAGGCCATCGACGGCGACACCGCCCAGGTCGGCCCCCAGATCGCGGAAAAGCTGCACCTGCCCCAGGTCACCTACGCCGCCAACATCAAGAAGGAGGGCAACACCCTCACCGTTAAGCGGATGCTGGAGGACGGCTACATGACCCTCAAGGTCAACACCCCCTGCCTCATCACCTGCATCAAGGAGCTGAACGAGCCCCGCTACATGAGCATCCCCGGCATTTACAGCTGCTACGCCAAGCCGCTGGAGGTCTATGACTACGAGGCCCTCAAGGATGATCCCCTCATCGAGACAGACACCATCGGTCTGAAAGGTTCCCCTACCAACGTGTACAAGTCCTTCTCCCCGCCGGTCAAGGGTGCGGGCATGATGGTCGAGAGCGTGGGCCAGCTTGTCGGCATCCTGAACGACAAGCATCTGATCTGAGAGAGGAGAGAATACAATGGCTGAATACAATAGCATGGATACCGCTGCGTTCAAGGGCGTGTGGGTCTTTTGCGAGCAGCGCGAAGGCCTGCCTCAGACCATCAGCTACCAGCTGCTCAGCGAAGGCCGCAAGCTGGCCAACGATCTGGGCGTGGAGCTGGTCGGCGTCATTCTGGGCAGCGAGCTGAACGAGGATTACGTCAAGGCTCTGGGCGGCTACGGCGCGGACCGCGTGCTGTACGCCGATCATCCTCTGCTGAAGGACTACACCACCGACGCCTACACCAAGGTGCTGTGCGATCTGGTGCAGGAGAAGAAGCCCGAGATCGTGCTGATTGGCGCTACCAATCTGGGCCGCGACCTTGGCCCCCGCTGCGCCGCCCGTCTGCACACCGGCCTGACCGCCGACTGCACCCATCTGGACGTGGACGTGGAGAAGTACAAGAACTTCCTCAAGACCACCTCCACCATCGACGTGGACAACACCAAGTTTGAGGAGAACACCAACCTCAAGATGACCCGTCCCGCCTTCGGCGGCCACCTGATGGCCACCATCATCTGCCCCCGTTTCCGTCCCCAGATGTCCACCGTGCGTCCCGGCGTCATGCAGACCCAGGAGTACGATGAGGCCGCTGCCGAGCGCTGCGTGGTGGAGAAGGTGCCGGTTGCCCTGAGCGCCGAGGACATCGACGTGGAGATCGTGGAGATCAAGAAGAGCGCCAAGAAGCTGGTTGACCTCATCGGCGCCGACGTGGTCGTGGCCGTGGGCCGCGGCATCTCCGCCGACCCTGAGAAGGGCATTGCGCTGGCCGAGGAGTTGGCCGGCGTGCTGGGCGGCGTTGTGGGCGCGTCCCGTGCCGTCACCGACGCCGGCTGGCTGAGCGTTGACCATCAGGTCGGCCAGACCGGCAAGACCGTCCATCCCCGCATTTATGTGGCGCTGGGCATCTCCGGTGCCATCCAGCATCTGGCCGGCATGCAGGATTCCGAGACCATCATCTCGGTGAACAAGAACGAGGCCGCCCCCATCTTCGAGGCGTCCACCTACGGCATCGTGGGCGACCTGTTCAAGGTCGTTCCCGAGCTGATCAAGGAGATCAAGACCCTCAAGGGCATGGCATAAGCTTTTCAACCATGACCGCCGCAGCAGGTACGCCCGCTGCGGCGGTTTTTGTTGACGGTGAACGGCAAAGGGTGGTATGATGAAAAAAACAAAAAGAGAGGAACACACCCATGAACCAGCACCTGACCCTGAGCCACGCCGCCATGGCCGACCTGCCCGCCCTTACAGCGGTGGAGGCGGCCTGTTTCCCGCCCGCCGAGGCCGCCACCAGGGAGGACTTCGCCAAGCGGCTGGCGGTGTATCCCGACCACTTCTGGCTGCTGTGGGAGGGGGAGCGGCTGGTGAGCTTTGTGAACGGCATGACCACCGATGAGCCGGATCTGCGGGACGAGATGTACCAGAACGCCGCCCTGCATCAGCCGGACGGCGCATGGCAGATGATTTTTGGCGTCAACACGCTGCCGGACTGCCGCCGCAAGGGCTATGCGGCGAGAGCGCTGCAAGCCGCCATCGACGATGCCCGCGCCGCCGGGCGCAAAGGGCTGGTGCTCACCTGCAAGGATCATATGGTGCATTACTACGCGAAGTTCGGTTTTGTGGAGGAGGGCGTGTCCGGCTCCACCCACGGCGGCGCGGCATGGCACCAGATGCGGCTGACATTCTGACTCTACGCTCCGTGGAACGGGCCGACTCTACGCCCCGTGTGTGGTGTCCGCCCCGTGTTTTCGGTACAATGAAAGCCGAAAGGAGGAACCTATGGATCAGATCCGAATCGGCAAATTCATTGCCCGGACCCGAAAGGAAAACCACCTGACCCAGCGCCAGCTGGCGGACTGCCTTTCCATCAGTGACAAGACCGTCTCCAAGTGGGAGTGCGGAGTTTCCCAAAGTTAAAGATACCACATCAATCCCACGCGGACTTTTGCTCA
>CALZZE010000064.1 GCA_945830575.1 uncultured Subdoligranulum sp.
ACACACCAAAACCCCTGCTTACCAGCTTGCTAAACAGGGGTTCTTTGACAGTCTGCCCTTGCCCTCATTTGTAGGGGCCGGATATATCCGGCCCCTACAAATGAGGGCAAGGTTTCTTGTGATGATTGGCCTTTTTTGACAGTCTGAGGGGACGCATCCGATGCGTCCCCCCGGCCATATTCTGTTATTCCCGCATGCTCTGCACGATCATAACCACCGAGAAGATCAGCCCGAACACGCCCACCGCCGCAATGATGAGCAGCACAAGCTGGAAAATTTTCACGTCAAACCGTGATTTGATGGTGCTGGCGGCATCGGTCACCCGGTCGCCGGTAGGTGCGCTGCTCACCGCGTCGTCCGCGTGGGCCTGCCGGGCCGCCTCGGCGGCGCTGCTGTCGCCCAGCGTTTCCAGCGCGCTGGCAAGCCCCTCGCCGGCCATCGTCATCATCCGGGTGACGGCGTCGCCCTTCACCTTCTCGCCGCCCACCGTGCGGGCCAGATAGTCCGCAAACAGGTCGGAGGCCGCCCGCAGCGCGGGCTGGCAGTCGCTTTTCAGCGTCCAGCCTTCGTTGCTCCACATCCCGTTGGTGTACAGCAGCAGCTGCATCCCGGCGTCCTTCTGCATGGTGGTGAACACTGTCTCCCGGAAGGCCGCGGTATTGCCGGTGTCCACCGTGCCGAAGCTCAGCGTGATGAAATCATGCACCCGGGTGTAATCGTCCAGACCGTCATAGTAATCCCGCAGCAGGGCGGTCAGCTCGGTGTCGGGCTTCAGCTTGGCGCCCAGCGCCACGCTGTCCAGATCGGCCCGCAGGTCCTGGTCGCCAAACAGGCTGACGCTGCCGTCATCCGGAATGCCGAAGGTGCCCTCCATCAGCGCGTAGTAGCCGTCGCTGTCACCGGCCTGTCCCTGAAAGCCTTTGGCCAGCTGCATGCAGTCGCCGCCCCAGCTGCCCGAGATGGGCAGACCGTTGTACACCAGATTCAGCGAGGCCAGCAGATGGGAAAAGTCAATGCCCTGTCCGTTTGGCAGAACCACCGTGCCCACGCCCTGCAGCATCTGGCATTCCCCGTCATTGGCGGCCACGTAGGCCTCAAATTCCGGGTCCCGGATGCCGGCGGTGAGCTTCCAGATATCGGTGTTGTACTCCCCCA
Organism: uncultured Subdoligranulum sp.; assembly: GCA_945830575.1. GTDB lineage: Bacteria > Bacillota > Clostridia > Oscillospirales > Ruminococcaceae > Gemmiger. The sequence goes on from CALZZE010000064.1 coordinate 1,156, forward strand.
CACGGGTGTAGGCCAGCGTCAGCACCATGGGGTCGGCGGAGGGGTCCACCTGCTCCACAAAGGTGTTCGCCAGCGTCTGGAGCCGTCCCAGCCGATCCAGCACCGTGTCATACTCTCCTTCAGCGTGGGCGGCCGGGGTAAACACCGTCAGCAGCAGCGCCGCCAAAAGCCCCCACAGGGCAAAAAACGCCCCCTTGCGTACCGTCTGCGTAATCCAACACTCCCTGTATTTCAAGATATATAAAAAAGTATAGCATAGTTCGACCTGATTTGTCACGCTTTTTTTGTGGTTGTAAAATTCTGGTCTGTATCTTTCCATTTCCGCCGGTTTGTGCTACAATATATACTATATGTCAGAGAAGGGGGCGGGGCGATTGGCTGCCATCATCCGCACGGTGGGCCTGCGCAAGGTCTACGCCGTGGGCAAGGAACGGGTGCGGGCACTGGACGATGTGAACATCAGCATCGGCAAGGGCGAATTCTGCTGCATCGTGGGGCAATCCGGCAGCGGAAAATCCACCCTGCTCAACCAGCTGGCCGGGCTGGAAAAGCCCAGCCGCGGGCAGGTGTTCATCGGCATGCACGAGATCAGCGCCATGGACGAGACCGAGCTGGCCCGGTTCCGGCAGCAGCATCTGGGCTTTATCTTCCAGAGCTACAACCTGCTGCCCAGCATGACCGCCGCCGAAAACGTGGCCATGCCGCTGATGTTCAAGGGCGTGGACAAGGCCACCCGCATCAAAGCCGCCCGGCGGGAACTGAAAAACATGGGCCTGCTTGGCCGCGCCGACCACCTGCCCACCGAGATGAGCGGCGGCCAGCAGCAGCGGGTGGGCATCGCCCGGGCGTTTGTGGGAAAGCCCAAGGTCATTTTTGCCGACGAGCCCACCGGCAACCTGGACAGCCGCACCAGCAAACAGGTGCTCTGGCGGATGCTGGAGATGTCCCGGGAACAGGGCGTCACCTTTGTGATGGTGACCCACGAGCCGGAGCTGGCCCGCTGCGCCGACCGCATCATCACCATTCTGGACGGCCGGGTGCAGAGCGATGTGCTGCAAACGGCGGAGGAAAAGCAACACTGGCGGGACGAGCTGTTTGCCGATTTGCAGGGCGACCTGGAGATCGGCGGCGCCGCCGCAAAAGAACAGAAAAAAGAGGAATCAACGTGAAAAAACTGTTATGCAGCCTGCTCAGTCTGGCGCTGGTGTGCGCCTTTGCCCTGCCGGTGTGGGGGGAAGATCCCACCGCGACACCCGCGCCCACGGCCACGGCCAGCCCGGCGCCTACCGCCGCGCCCACACCCACCCCGGTGACCCCCGGACAGGGCGTCTACGTGGTGGCGGCCACCGTCACCGACCGGGCGGGCGGCGAGATTTCCACCGTGGGCTGGGGCGATGTGGTCAACGTGGTGCTCAAGGTGGTGGACCACTCCAGCCGCACCCTCAATGTGGACCCCAACGGCATCGCCGCACGGGTCAATTCCTCGGTGTTTACCTACACGGGTCTGGGCGAGATCAGCCAGCTGTATGAGGGCAGCGACGACGGCGGCGACTACTACGGCTATGTGCTGCTGTTCCGGGACGTCATCTACAACGGCGGCGGCAACACCTTCAACGTGGATTTAAGCTACCCGGATTCCTCGCTGCCCATGCAGCAGTTCAGTGTGACGTTGGGCCAGTGCGTGGACAAGGACCCCAACGACCCCTCCAAGGCCCGCACACCCAATCTGGTGGTGCGGGAATCCAGCTACGGCACCCAGGAGGTGCTGGCGGGCCAGCCCTTTGTGCTGACCCTCACCGTCTACGCCTCCACCGGCACCGAAAACCTCAATGACGTCATTGTGGCGCTCACCCTGCCGGAGCATGTCTCCCTCACGGGGGGCAGCCTGTCCGCCTACGTGGGCGGCATGTCCCCCAAAAGCACCCGGCAGGTCAGCTTTCCCATCCTGCCCTCCGCCAGCTTTACCAACGGCGTGGCCAACATCGGCGTGCAGATGACCGGCACCGGCGCGCTCTCCGGCACCGCCGCCACCGGCAGCACCACCATCTCGGTGCCCATCACCCAGCCCGACCGCTTTGAGATCGGGGAATTGCAGCTGGACGAGCCGCTCATGGCAGGCTCCACCGCCAGCGTTTCGCTGAGCTACGTGAACAAGGGCAAAAACCCGGTGGCCAATCTGGAGGCCACCCTCTCCGGCAACAATCTGGGGGCGGAGGGCACCAAACAATATCTGGGCAACCTGAACGCCGGCACCGAGGGCAGCGTGGACTTTGACCTCTGCCCCGAGGCCGCGGGGCCGCTGTCCGGCACCATCACCCTCACCTATGAGGGCGCGGACGGCCAGATCAAGACCGTTTCCGAAAGCTTTTCCACCACCGTGGAGGCTGCCCCCGTCTGGGACGACCCCGGCATCTACGTGGACCCCATGCCGGAGGAAAAAACCGGCCTGCCCCTCTGGGCCAAGGCGCTCATCGGGCTGGCCGTCTGCGGCGCTGTGGGGGGCGGCGCCGTGGTGCTCCGCCGCCGTCTGAAAGCCAAAAAACTGGCGCAATTAGAGGACGAAGATGAAGATCTCTGACCAAATCTCGCTGGCAGCCAAAAACCTCACCCGCCGCCCCGGCCGCACCGCCCTCACGGTGGTGGGCGTGGTGGTGGGCACCTGCGCCGTCATTGTGATGATCAGTCTGGGCGTGGCGCAGAGCAAATCCCAGGAGGAAATGCTGGCCCAGTGGAGCGACCTGACCCAGATTCAGGTCTACGGCGGCGGCCACAAGGACGGCAAGGAGCTGAAGCTCAACGATGAGGCGATCACCGCCTTCCGCACCCTGCCCCATGTGCAGACCGCCACGCCCTATTCCCGCGCCTACAATTTACAGGGCTATATCAGCGGCGGGCGCAACGACCGCTATCAGGCCCAGATCTACAATCTGATGGGCGCTTACCCCGACGCGCTGGAGCCGATGGGCTTTCAGCTCACGGAGGGACAGTGGCTGACCGAGACCTCCTCCATCAAAAGCGGCACCATCCGGGTGCTGGTGGGAGAGGGGACGGGCTACAACTTTGAGGACACCCGCAAAAGCCAGAACAGCGCCAAGCGCTACCGCTACAAGGGCATGACCGATGCCAACGGCAACGAACTGCCCCCCTTCGTGGATGTGAACAAGGACACGCTGACACTCACCCTCACGGATGGCAATGCCAACGGCAAAACCAAAACATGGAAGCTGGATGTGGTGGGCACCCTCCAGGAGGACAACTCCAAGGGCTGGTGGACGCAGGACGTGTTCCTCATCTCCATCTCCGACATGAAGGTGCTGATGGAGGAGAGCAGTAAGCTCACCAAACAGAAGCTGGAGACCCAGGCCTACGACGAGGTCAACATCAAGGTGGACGACGTGGACAACGTGGACGCCGTGATGGAGGCCCTGAAGGAGATGGGGTACGAAAACCTGTACTCCATGACGCAGGAACGCGACCAGATGAAACAGCAGGTGCTGCGCAGCCAGATGATGCTGGCCGGCCTTGCGGCGGTCAGCCTGCTGGTGGCGGCGCTGAACATCGCCAACACCATGACCATGGCCATCTACGAGCGTACCCGGGAAATCGGCGTGATGAAGGTGCTGGGCTGCGAGCTTGCCAACATCCGCACCATGTTCCTGCTGGAAAGCGGCGCCATCGGCTTTGTGGGCGGCGTCATCGGGGCGGTCATCAGCCTGCTGGTCAGCTTTGTGCTGAACAACCTCACTGCCATCCTGTCCATGCTGGGGCAGGGCGGCGTGGACATCGGCGGCATGATGGGCGGCAACATGTACTACTACGGCGCAAGCAGCGAGGTCATCTCCATCATCCCGCCGTGGCTGCTGCTGGCGGCGCTGGCCTTCGCCACCGTCATCGGGCTGGTCTCGGGCCTCGCGCCTGCCAGCCGCGCCGTCAAAATCAGCGCATTGGCCGCCATCCGGCATGAATAAACAAAGAGGCTGCCCTTTGCGGGGCAGCCTCAGACTGTCAAAGAACCCCTGTTTAGCAAGCTGGTAAGCAGGGGTTTTGGT
>CALZZE010000065.1 GCA_945830575.1 uncultured Subdoligranulum sp.
ATCCCTATTCGCTATCCTTTTTTCTGTTTGTCACACATCATCGTAACACCTACAGGAAATATATGTTCAAAAAATAACAAAGCTTGTCAAACAACGCGCCGCTGTGTATACTGATAAAAGAAGATATTATATGTAACATGGGGGATTTTGGGCATGGGCATTGCGGACGTCATTTCGCTGCTGGGCGGCATCGCGTTGTTCCTGTACGGCATGGCTGTTATGGGCGACAATTTGAAGAAGGTGGCCGGCAGCAAATTGGAACTGGTGCTCTATAAGCTGTCAGGGACGCCCCTCAGGGGTGTCCTGTTGGGTACCGGCGTCACCGCAGTGATCCAGTCATCCTCTGCCACCTCCGTCATGGTGGTGGGCTTCGTCAACTCCGGTATGATGAAGGTGCGTCAGGCCATCGGTGTGATCATGGGCGCGATTCTGGGCACCAGCATCACCGGTTGGATCCTGTGCCTGAACAGTCTCTCCGGCGGCAGCGGCTGGGTGGATCTGCTGTCCACCGCCACGCTGACGGGCCTGTTCGCCATCGTGGGCATCCTGCTGCGCATGATGAAGAAAAAGCCCTCCCGCAAATATGTGGGCAATATCCTGCTGGGCTTCGCGGTGCTGATGTATGGCATGACCGCTATGTCCGGCGCGGTGGCGCCCTTGAAAGAGAGCCCGGAGTTCATCGCGATCCTGACCACCTTCTCCAATCCGCTGCTGGGTATTCTGGTGGGCCTTGTGTTTACCAGCGTACTGCAGAGCGCCAGTGCCGCCGTGGGTATTTTGCAGGTGCTTTCCGGCACCGGTGCCATCACGTTCCAGATCGCGCTGCCCATCATCATGGGTATCGCCATCGGCGCGGCAGTCCCGGTGCTGCTCTCGGCGCTGGGCGCCAATATCAGCGGCAAGCGCACCGCCTTTGTCTATCTGCTGATCGATGTGCTGGGCGCGGCCATCTGGGCTGTGATCTTCTATGGCGCAAACGCCATTTTTCACTTCACCTTCATGAACGCTGTGATGACCACTGTCACTGTGGCGCTGATGAACACCCTGTTCCGTCTTGCCACAGTGCTGGTGCTGATGCCGGCCATTCCGTTAATGGAAAAGCTGGTGATCTGGCTGATCCCCGACAAGGAAAACGAGCTGCTGGAGCAGCACGACATGGACCGGTTGGAGGAGCGCTTCTTGCAGCACCCTGCGCTGGCCATTGAGCAGAGCCGTCTGGTGACGGATTCTATGGCGGAAAAGGCACGGGACAATCTGCTGCGGGCCATGCATCTGCGCAAGGAGTACAGTGAACGGGGCTTTGAGCAAGTGGATGAGGTCGAGCAGCTGATTGACCGCTATGAGGACAAGCTGGGCACCTATCTCATGAAGCTGACCGCCCGCTCGCTGTCCCCGGAACAGACGGAGGAGGTGGCCAAATACCTCCATACCATTTCCGACTTTGAGCGTATCTCCGACCATGCCTGCAACGTGGCGGATGTGTGTCAGGAGATCGACGAGAAGAAGATCGAGTTCTCCGAAAGCGCCAGACATGAGTTGCAGGTACTGGAGGGCGCTGTGACAGAGATCCTTGCCATTTCCATCGAAGCGTTTACCGGCGGCAATTTGCAGCTGGCCGCCCGGGTGGAGCCGCTGGAGGAGATCATCGACGGTTTGTGCGACGAGATGAAGTCTCACCATGTGGATCGCCTGCAGCAGGGCTTGTGTACCCTGAATCAGGGCTTTGTGTTCAACGATCTGCTGACCAACTATGAGCGTGTGGCGGACCACTGCTCCAATATCGCCGTGGCGGTGATCGAGGTGGAGAGCGACAGCTTTGATACCCATGAGTATCTCAACAGCGTCAAGGCGGTAAAGGATGCCTCTTTTGCCCGGTTTTACGACGAATACAAACAGAAATATTCCATCTGAACGAAGGGGACAGACCGATGAGAGCTTATGTTATGGATGCGTTCTCTGAGCGGATTTTCGGCGGCAATCAGGCGGGCGTGGTACTGCCTGACCGCCCGCTGGATGACGGGACGATGCGAAAGATCGCCGCGGAGTTCAAGCACTCGGAAACCGCGTTTGTCACCGTCAACGAGGACGGCAGCGTCACGCTGCGGTACTTCACGCCTGCCGGGGAAGTGGACCTGTGCGGCCATGCTACGGTAGCCTCTTTTGCCCTGCTGCGGCGGGAGGGCCTGCTGCCTGACGGCAGCCACACCGCCCATACGAAGGCCTCCGACCTGACCGTGGAGGTCTCCGGCGATACCGTGTGGATGGATATGGCCCCGCCCCAACTGCTGCGCAAGCTGACGAAGGAGGAGTGGCCGGAGCTGTACGCCGCCTACGGCCTGACGGAGGATGACCGCCCCGAGGGTCTGGAGCCGTGGATCGTCTCCACCGGCCTTGCGGATATCATGATGCCTGTCCGGGATCACGAGACGCTGATGCGGGCCGTCCAGAACGAAGCGGCTGTCACGGCGCTCTCCCGCCGCCATGACGTCACCGGCGTCCACATGTTCTGCCCAGGCGGGGATGCCTGTACCGCCTTTTGCAGCAACTACGCGCCGCTGTATGATATCCCGGAGGAGTGCGCCACCGGAACCAGCAACGGCGCCCTGACCTATTACCTGTACCTTCACGGCATGGTACGTCCCTTACAGGAGAATACCTTCCTGCAGGGCGAACACATGGGCCGCCCGTCTCTGATCCGCAGCCGCCTGTATGACAGCGGCGGCACCGTGACGGTGCGCATCGGCGGCAGCGCCGTCATGAGCATGTCCTGCGACATCATGCTGTAAAAAAGCAGCGATTCTCCGTATCACGGAGGATCGCTGCTTTTCCCGTTCAGAAGCAGGCGCTGTTATTTCCAATGTTTCAACTGCGAAAGGTATGCGTCAAACTGCATACGCCGGTCCTCGTCCTTTGTGTGATCAGGATTCGGCATATGTCCGACAAGATAGTCAAGCAGGGACTCTTTCGTGGGATAGGCAAAACTGCCGTCAGAATAGCACCATTTACAATAGTCCTCGTTGAATGTGCCGTCAGATTCCCTGCTGATGACAGAATCTTCGAGAGGCATCCCGCAGCATTGGCAGATCAGCTTTCTGGGAGACCCCAGAAGTGTATTGATCGAAACATCAAACAGCTTTGACAGCAGTTTCAGTGTCTCTGTGTTCGGTACCGTTTCACCGTTTTCCCAGCGCGACACGGCCTGCCGGGTAACGTGCACCTTTTCCGCCAACGCTTCCTGAGAAAACCCGCGATTCGTCCGCAGTTCGCAGATTACATTTTTGACTTCCATTCTGATCGCCTCCTATTACAATATATTTGGACAGGAAAGCCGGGCAGCCAGTCCGGCTTTCCCTCCATCTCGTGCCTAAGCTACAATGAGAGGAGCAACTGGCTGACCATCGCCTCCTTGGGCTTCTATGTCCGCCGGAAAGACTGTCAGTCATCCTCTTGTTGCAGCGTTCGATTTGAGCAGGTTGAACCACCGGATGCCGGGGAGTTCGCGTCACACAATAGATTGAATCGGCAGCGAGAAAAGATGGATTCCGGTTGCAGATTCTTGGTATTGGAGGAATGTAAATGAACTGCGTTGGCATCGATGTTTCCAAAGGAAAAAGCATGATTGCCGTCATGCGCCCCTTCGGAGAGGTGGTGATTTCCCCCTTTGAAGTGCAGCACACCGCCAGTGAACTAAGCGAGTTGGCAAAGCTGCTCAAAAGTCTGGACGGCGAGACCCGTGTGGTCATGGAATCCACGGGCAATTACCATACACCAGTGGCTTGGCTGCTCCACGATGCAGGGCTTTATGTCTCCGTAGTCAATGCAATGCTGGTACATGACTACGGGAACAACAGTTTAAGACGAGCCAAGACAGACAAGAAGGACGCTGTGAAGCTGGCCAACTACGGGCTTGACCACTGGCTTACGCTGCCCAGGTATGTCCCGGAGGAAGATACCCGGCTGCTTTTGAAAAACTGCTACCGGCAGTACCAGCAATATTCCAAGGTACAAACCATGTTGAAAAACAACCTGATTTCCTTGCTGGATGCCATATTCCCGGAGGTCAATCGACTGTTCAATAGCTCCCCCCGTGCCGATGGAAGTGAGAAATGGGTGGATTTTGTCTCGACCTTCTGGCATTGCCAGTGCGTTTCAACATTGTCCCTGAAATCTTTTTCTGCCAGATACCTGAAATGGTGCAGAAAGCATGGGTACTATTTCAGTCAGGAGAAGGCGTTTGAAATTCATTCCAAAGCGCAAAGCTGCATTGGCGTTATGCCCCGAAATGAGACAACCAAGCTCTTAGTACAACAGGCAATTGCGCAGCTTAAGGCAACCTCTGCTGCACTCGCCGCACTCAAACAGGAGATGCAGTCTTTGGCCGCTTCCTTGCCCGAATATCCCGTGGTCATGGAAATGTTCGGCGTTGGTTCTACGCTCGGTCCGCAGCTCATGGCTGAAATTGGCGATGTGCGCCGGTTCCACTCCAAAAAGGCTTTGGTTGCCTTTGCTGGCATTGACGCACCTCCTTGCCAGTCTGGCAAAATGGACATACACAGCCGCAGCATCTCCAAACGGGGTTCCGCCGCTCTGCGCAGGACTTTGTTCCTTGTGATGGGCGTTTATCTGCAAAGCGCCCCTTTGGACGAACCCGTGTACCAATTCATGGACAAAAAGCGTTCCGAAGGAAAGCCTTACAAGGTCTACATGATGGCTTCTGCCAACAAGTTCCTGCGTATCTACTACGCCTCGGTAACCGCTTATCTAAACACACTGGCGCGGATCTGATCTCATACTGAATACCTCTCTGGCCGACCGCCGTTTCAATTTTGGAGCGCTCAGCGGTCTGGCTTCGTGTAGCCTTTTTTCTGACTTGAAATCTTGAAATTCCTACTTGACTTTCATTCTGTCTCTTATACACATCTGACGCTGCCGACGATATGCAGTGTGTAG
>CALZZE010000066.1 GCA_945830575.1 uncultured Subdoligranulum sp.
TTGTGGTGACAGTCAACAGCGCCGCTCCCCAGAGCGTGTTCTGCACGCCCTACGGAGCGGTCACCACTGCCAGCAACAGCTACATGAGTTTTCATGTGCTGGATGAGGAATTAGAGGGTTACTTACAGCTCATAAAGACGGACGTGGAAACCGGCAAAGCCGTGAAAATTTCCGACACCGCTTTCTCCATTTACCGGATTGCCGAAAATGGCCGGGCGGATTTAGTGGAAATGACGGACCCCCGCAATGGCAGTGCCACCGCCAAAACCAGTGTGTTTTACACGGACGGGAACGGGCTTCTGAAAACGCCGGAAAAGCTGCCTCTTGGCCGCTACCGTGTGGTGGAGGTGCAGGGGCCGGAGGGATATTACAATGACCCCGGCTATTGTGTGGAGTTTGAGATTACCTCCGAGCGAGTGTATCAGGTCATCGGCAGCGCCTACGATGATATGGACGATTACATCGTGACCGAGCGGTATTTCAATCACGAAACGCTGGGCCAGATCACCATCCGCAAACAGGGCGAGGTGCTGACCGGTTATTCCGATGGACAATTCACTTATACTACAGAAAATCTCGCTGGTGCCGCCTTTGAGATTCGCGCCAAAGGCGACATTGCCACGCCGGACCGGCAGGGTTCCTTCTGGTACCGGGACGGCGACCTTGTGGCCACTGTCACCACCGGCAGGGACGGACAGATCGACAGCACCGCCTTCGCCCCCAACGGCACCGGGGCGACCTATGATTTCCTCTCTGTGTCTCACAATGGCGCTGTTGGTGAGGTGAGCATTACGCTGCCCCTCGGCACCTATGAGATTCGGGAAGTGACCGCACCGTATGGATTCACTCTCTCGGAACAAAACTACACCGTAACGCTGGGCTGGGATAACCAGCGCAATGACCTTGTGCTGGCGCAATCCATTACTGCGAATAGTGAGCGGAAAGAATACAGCATCGTCAATGGAAAGGATGCCACCGCCCAACAGAAAGAAGAACAGGTGTTATTGTTCACCAACACCCGTGTGGTTCCTGTTCCTGATGCGCCCGGTAAAATCGGCGTGGGCATTTACAAGAAAGACAGAGAGAATGCCACCATGCTGGCCGGTGCTGTGTACCAGCTTTTTACCGTGAACGACATCTATGATGGCCACGGCAATAAGCTGGCCAACGCCGGTGCTTTGCTGGCTGAAAGCAGCTCCACCGATGCAAGCGGGTTTGCCTGGTTCCCGGTGGATGTTCCCATGCGGGGCGAGCAGTACGCCGCAGGCCATACCGCGCCGGAAGATGGCGTCTGGACTGCCGCCTACAACAGCGGCAAATATACCATTGTGGAAATAAAAGCGCCTGCCGGGTATCTATTGGACAGCACTCCGATGAACATCAGCTTTACCTACCCCGGCCAGAATGTGGCGTATCAGGTGGTCAGCGCCACCAACACCAACCTGCGCACCACTGTCCATATTTCCAAAACGGATATTACCATCGGTGCCGAGCTGCCGGGCGCAGAACTGACGATTACCGATTCCGATGGAAACGAAGTGGAAAGGTGGACCTCCACCGATGTTCCGCACACCATCCGTGGCTTGGAGCTGGAAAAGGAATACACACTGACCGAACATCAAGCACCTACAGGGTATGCCATTGCCGAGAGCATCACGTTCAAGCTGACGCAGAACGGCAATGACCAGCGAAACGAAGTGTTCTACAAGGACAAGTACGGCGAATGGCAGGTTTGTGACGGCCAGACCGTCATCATGCAGGATGCTCCCGCGTTGGTGATTCATAAAACAGATAAGGGCGGCAAGGAGTTGACCGGAGCAAAACTTAAGGTCCTCTCCCAGGATGGCTCCATCATCGAGGAATGGAGTTCCACCGACAGGCCGCATACCATCCCTGTCGTAACCGCCGAAGATATGGCTCCCGGCAGTATTGTGCTTTCGGACGAAACCACCGAGCGCGTCTATACGCTCCATGAGGATGCCGCGCCAGCCGGTTACCGGCTGGCACAGGACATTCAGTTCAAAGTGCTGCGCACCCCCGAAAACAAGCTGACGGTTTATTACCGCGCCAATCCCAACGAGCAGTGGCGGTTTGCTGATTCCAACCATCTGACCATGGTGGATGAACTGATCCCGCCAGTGAATACTCCCGAACCGGAAGAACCGCATACCGAACCGGAACCCACGCCCGAACCCACGCCTGCACCGGCCCCGGTTCTGCGGGCAATCCCGCAGACTTTGGACGAGTTCCCGCTGACCGGTCTCCTCGTCCTGATGGGGGTCTGTGGTATCGGGTTTGTCGGCGTAATGATCTACAGAAGAAGAAAGAAGTGATTACATGGGGAAAAAACATAATGTGAGAATCCGGTCTCCCACCAGATCGGAATCAACTCGACCCAGCGGGTACAGCGTTTGAAAGCTGTACCCGCTTTTTTTGTTGAAGAAAGGAACACAGATGAAGGAAACAGCAATCTTGTTTGTTCGGGCTGATCCTGCCGAACACAATGCAATCGACAGAATGGAGGATTTGAGGGCTGTCGCCTCCCGCAAAGGCTGGAATGTCTGCGGTGAGCAGATGTGCCGGAAACACCTTTTTGGGCTTCTCCACGATTGCAAAGAGGAATCCGTGGATCATCTTCTGATAGAACGTCTGTCCCAGCTGAGCCGGAAACGGTGGAAGCTGATCTGGATGCTGCGATTCTTAACCAAACATGGCGTACAGGTGGAAACGGCGGACATTCAGCTGGGCTATGACCTTTATCGACATGGGATTACAGGAGGTTAAGATGGAAATCGGAAAGTACAAGGGATACGAGATGAATTCAGCCGTATCCATCGGATTGAAGAAAGTGTATCTGGGCACCGATTTGAAAAACAGCGAAGCACCGTATATCGTGCTGGTGCTGGATGGCTCCCGGAGCTTTATCCCGGAGGAAGAAGAAATCTATTATGGTACGGACTATATGGTTATGCTCCAGAAATTCATGGATGTGTGCAGTACCTGCCGTAGAAAGCTGATGGACAGCCAGCTGCAGCTGAACGTTCCGCTGGAACCGCTGGACAAAGAAACCCTGCTGAAAGGCTCCATGTCCATGGATTTCACCGGCCGGTTGATTGCCATTAAGCCGGAGAGCCTGCTCCCGGAATACAGGAATCAGGCCTATCAGGTGATCTATGCGAAAAGCGGATTCGGAACATCCCCCACCGCATCGGGCCGGACAATCTTTGCCACGGAACTGGCCACAGGGGATAACATCACCACGGAGCGTTCCAGCATCATGGGGGTGCTGGACCCGGAAAGGTTTCCCGATTGGATCCCTGAAAAACTAAAGGAACAGGGGTACCTGCCCGGAGAGACCGGGGGAACCTGGAAACAAACGAAGCTGCTCAGACTGTACTGCCCGCTTCATGCGACCCTGTACGAATGGGACGAATACGGAAGTCTTGAGGACAGGATGGACTGGAATGGAGCGCTGGCAGAATATGCGGAGGAGATCGATCAGGCTATCAAACGGTACTCTGATGACCTTGACCCGGAACATGGTCTCATGGAATATTACCATGGCAGTGACCGGGTGAAACAGAAAGTCTGGTCCTATTTCCCGAAGGTTGTCGGAAACGGTTCTGAACTGTATGGCATGATCGAATGCAGGGTGACGGAACCTCTGAATGAACGGGAGATGTACGAGCTGATTGATGACATCTCCGGTCAGCTTTCGGATGGCTGGGGAGAAGGATTTGAACAGCAGGACATCCGGGTATCGGATGGAGTGCTGAATGTGAGCTTCTGGTCCAGCGATGATCGCTGGACGCTTTCCGAAACCATGCCGGGCCAGCCGCAAAGCGAGGTGAGGATGACGTGACCTGTACCATCCGATACAGCCTGGCCCGGTCAGAAATGACCGTGCCCTTTGAGGCCACCACCAGGCTGCCCGCCGATGAAGAAGTGCAGCTGACGGGAGTTCTCACCGCAGGGGGCAACACGGTGGATGACCCGATTACTTTGCACGGCATTACCTTTGAACCCGCACTGCCCATAGATAATCTGGTGGATGTGGTGACGGTGGCCGAAGCAGACAGACTGGTTACGTGCCTGAATCGCCTGAACGATACAGAGTTGTCTGATCTGGTGGACTACTTTCTGGGGAAGTATCCGGGTTTCCAGAGAATCCCCGGCGATGAGATCATTAATCTGAGTTATCACATGGATGAACTGGTTTGGGTGAATGGCATCTTCCATGATGCGGATTTGGGCAATTTTCTTTTGGAGAATGACATGTTCCCGGAAGCGGAGAGTATGCCAGAGGCCCTGACCGCCTATCTCAATCTGGAGAAAATCGGCAGAGAACACAGGCTGGCGGCGGGCGGCGTTTTCACAGACGGGTATTATGTTGAGAATCCCAACGGTCCGGAAAACCTCCGGACACCGTATGTGAGAACGGTCACGAAACCGGAAGAGGAACGGATGCTGTCGGTGGTCATGACCGCCAGACAATGGCAGCGCCTGCAGTCCGTATTGCATCAGCAGCTGGATGAAAATCCGCTGGCTGTCAAAGAAATTCAGGCAGTGGCAGCCATGGATGTGCAATTGAGGGAACAGACGGAACCGACAGAGGGGCTGGAAATTCATTTACAGTAACCACCGTTCCGGAACAGGAAGACCTGCTAACAAAAGTCAAGTAGAAATTTCAGAAATTTTAACAGCAAAAA
>CALZZE010000067.1 GCA_945830575.1 uncultured Subdoligranulum sp.
CTGTGTACTTGCCGTCCTGCTGGGTGAGCCGGGCAGTGCGGCCGGTGCGCTCCAGCCTGGCGTTCAATACCGGGTAGCTGCCGGACACATAATACTGGCCGTCGCTGTCCACCGGGATTTTCACGCCGGTGCCGCGCTCTACCACATAGTATCTGCCGGGGTACAGGTTGGCGAACACCAGCTTGCCGTTCTGGATGGCGGCGCTGGCAACAAGGTTGTCTTTCTTCAGCACCGGCAGGTGGTTGGATTTCCACCCGCTGTTGGTGAGAATGGTGGTGTGCCAGATGGGGCTGCCATTGCGGGTGATTTGGGAATAATCCACCACGCCGGTGACGCCGTCCGGGTGCTGAATGTCCTCGGTGCAGTAAAGGTCATACACCGCGCCGTCCAGCGTAGCAGTGCCGTGACTGCCGCTTGCCAGATATTTGGCCGCATCCAGATCGGTCTTGCTCAGTACGATCTCGCCCAGAGTGCGGTCGTTCTGGAACACACCGTCCTGGGGCTGCATGGTGTAGCTGTCCTCGTTGGCGGCGAGGCGGGTGGGGTTGGTGATGTAGGTACGGTCGGCGGGTTTGGAGGAAGGATAGATTTGCACGGTCACGGTACCATCTGCCGTTTCCACCAAAACGCCGCCTGCATTTTCAGTCAGGATGTCAGCGTTGTAATCGGCATTGTCGAGGGCGATGGTACTGCCGTCCCCGGTCAGCCGGATATAATAGGCCCGCTTGCCCAAATCGGTACCAGCGGTGCCGGGATTCTGCACCTCTGTCCAGTCGCCGTAGTAACCGCTGGGAGCCTTGTGTTCCACAACGAGAAATTGACCGTCGTTGGTAAAGCCTCGGCTGTTGGGATAGCCTGTCATATCGTAATCGATGTAGTAAACCGGGTGAGCGCTGGCGGTGCCATCATGATTGGCGGCATCCTGCCGGGTGTCACACAGGGTATCCTCGAAATAGAGATTGCCATACTGCGCCTGCATCCAGTCGGAATGCCGACACTTTACTGTATAGGAGCCGTCCGCGTCCCGGACAATGGCATAGTTGGTGCTGATTTCATACAGACCGCGCCGGGCATTCCACTCATACAAAGAAAAGACAGCGTCACTGGCAATCTCGTTACCGGTTTCGCTGTCGGTCTTGTGGATGATGAGTTTGTTGCCCCAGGGCTGGTTTTTGTCAGCATTGGAGCCAAGATAATGGGCAGTGTCGTTCTGTCTGGAGATGGTGAACTCCACCGACCACGGGTTGTAATTGTAACCGTAAGCGGCGGTGGTTTCCATGATTTTGAACCGGCCAAGGTTGGTCTGTGTGTAGTAGACAAATCCTTCCTGCCAGTCGGTATAATTGGGATTGATACACCGCACTGTGTACGTTCCGTCCGCAAGACGGACGACCCGATAATTCGGGCTGACCTCATAACGGTTGGAATTGGTATTCCATTCGTAAAAGGTAAACTCCGTATCTTCTGTCAGCCGACCGCCGGTGATGTTGTCCAGCTTTTCCCATTTGACGCTGCACTGCCATGGCTGGTTGTAAATCACCGCAGTGGAACTGCCGTTGGGCTGCACCGTCTGCCCCTGTTCGCTGCTGGAAGTGGCGTCAAAGCCATGGGGAACGCCGGTCTCCCTGACCAGAAACGTCCGCGCCTGCTGGGCGGCAGCATTGGCGATGGCGTTGGCCTGATTCTGTGCATCGGCTCTGGCCTCGCTGCGCAGGCTGCTTTCGGCGGCGGCCCGCTGGCTTGCGGCCTCGCTGTCGGCTTCGCTCTGCGATGCTTTGCCGGTCACACTGCCGCTGGCGGAACGGGAGGCGGATTTGGTAACGTTGCCTTGGTATGTGAACGTGACGGAACCATCACCGTTCACCGTGCGGATGACCTGCGGGCTGGGGGTCAGCGACCAACTGCCGCCGTCCAGACTGCCATTGGCCGGGTTACCGGAAATTGTAATTTCCACATCGTTCAGGCGCTCGTGGGTGATGTTGGCGGTCTTGTCCACTTTGACAGTCATGCTGGCGGAAAAGCTGGCGCTGGCATTCTCGGTAACGTCCACGCTCCAGCTTGCGTCATAGGTCGGGGGCGGGCCTTCCTCGCCGCCCTCGTCCTCGCCCTCGGAGAAGGATTCACCCACAAGGGCCACACGCTGCCAGCTGCTGTCACCACTGTCGTAGATGTAGGTGTAATACCCGGCCACATCGTAGGTTGCTGCGCCAGTGGACAACCCCATGGCCGCACGGGCGGAGGAGAGATAGATTTGAGCCGCCTGACTGTTCGGGTAATGCTCGATGATATAAAGCTGCTGTTCGTTGTAGATGCGGGCGGCGTATTCCAGCACAGCGGCGTCTGATGCCGAATAGGTGGAGGAATTTCGCGCACAAAACTCTGTGGAAAAATCATCCGATTCACGCACGGTCAAAAGACCCATGGAAAGCTGGTCAAGACCGCCCCAGATGCGCATCTGGTTGCCGTAGTGGTCACCCGGCACATACTGGGTGGCGTCCACCGTGGAGGTGTGCGTGTAATTGTAGGTGGGGCAGCCTGCGGGGCGGCCATTCTTTCCGTTGTCACAGCAGTAGGCATCTTCGCCGTTGAACCAGATGAGCCATGTACCGCTGACCTGCTGGATGCTGGTGATTTTGCCGCTGGTCACGCTGGGAGTGGGACGGGAGTAGGTGGCCGCATTGTTTGTGGAATACAGTGTGGGAATGGGATCAGCATCCGCCCGAACTTCCACGTTCAGTGTCTTTTCCAGCTTGGTGCCGTCCCCGGCCACATAGGTGAACAGGGCGGTAAAATCGTGGTCGCTTTTGACATAAATGCCGGACACAGCAGCGGAGGTTTCCGTGTAGGTCTGCTCCAGCAGCTTGGCGGAATCCTCTGCCAGGGCGAAGTCGTACCCCAGCAGCGTCACATCTTCCGGCAGCGTGATATACGACACGCTGTTGTTGGCGGGATATTCCACCTGTGTGAGAATGGGGATGATGGCGAAATCTTCGCCGTCCTCCATGCCCACAGTCAGGATCAGATTATCGCTGTTGAGTGCCACTGCATTCAGGTATCCGCTGGCGGACAAATCTTCCGTCCAGCCGGAAATGCTGATTTTGGTTTCGCCGGTGGCGATGGGCAAACCTGCGCTGCCCATGTAGCTGCCGGTGGGAGCGTCCGGTAAATCCCCGTACAGCACGGACAGTGCATCCTCCGGCGGGGCCTCCGTGCCTGTTCCGGGCGTAACCGGGTTGTCCATGGCGCTGCACATGGCGGTGTACAGACTGCACAAAGCAGTATAGGCAGTTTGTACATCTTCGCGGTTTTGTTCGTCCCCGGACAGTTCTGCGTACAGGTCAAAAGCGTCGAACATGGGTTGAGTCGATGCATCCTGCGCAGCGATGGCCTCATCCAAAGCGGCGGCCAGTTCCTCGTTTTCCGGGTCATTCTGCCACGCCTGACTGGCAAGCCCCCACGAGTTGGACGCTGCGATAATGGCGTCCCGGTCAAGGGCGTTCACTGCGTCAATAAAAACTTGTGCAGCATCGTTGGCTGGCTCCTGACCTGTCTCGATTTCCATTGCGAAAACAGGCAAAACCAATGTAAACAGAAAGAGCAGTGTCATAAGAACACATACTCCCTTTTTCATAGATTTCGACATATTTCCTCCTTCTGCTCGTGATTACTGACAATCATCCGATTCATCCTCGGAGCAATCACCTCTCTCATCGCCGGTTTGGTTCTGGCTGACATACTCTTCAACAGGCGTGTTCAACTGTTCCTTGATCAGTTTGAGAATAAAGGAACGCTGTGAAATCTTCTGGTTCGTGATCTGCTTGTACTGATCAAGGTAACCCTTAATGGCGA
>CALZZE010000068.1 GCA_945830575.1 uncultured Subdoligranulum sp.
TTGGGCAGCAGGTGCTTTTTGGCAATGTTGAACTTTTCGGTACGGGTATAGCTGGGCAGCTCGATCACATCCATACGGTCATACAGCGGCCCGGGAATGGTGGAGGCGTCGTTGGCGGTGGTGATGAACAGCACCTCGCTCAAATCGAAGGGGATATCCAGATAATGGTCCTTGAAGGTGCGGTTCTGCTCCGGGTCCAGCACCTCCAGCAGTGCGCTGGAGGGGTCTCCCTTGTAATCTCCCGCCAGCTTGTCGATCTCGTCCAGCAGAATGACAGGGTTGCTGCTCTTGGCCGTGGTGACGGCGCTGATAATACGCCCCGGCATGGCGCCGATGTAGGTGCGGCGGTGGCCGCGGATCTCCGCCTCGTCATGGACACCGCCCAGACTCATGCGGGCAAATTTACGGCCCATGCACTCCGCCACCGAATGGGCGATGGAGGTCTTGCCCACACCCGGAGGGCCGACCAGACAGATGATTTGCCCCTTCACATTCTGGTTCAGCTTGCGCACCGCCAGCAGCTCCAGAATCCGTTCCTTGACCTTCTCCAGACCATAATGATCCCGGTCCAGCACCTTGCGGGCATGGGCCTGATCCAGATCATCCTGCGTGGCCGTGCGCCAGGGCAGCGCCAGACAGGTGTCCAGATAGCTGCGGATGACGCCGCTTTCCGGGGAGGAGCTCTGCATCCGGGCCAGACGGTCACATTCCTTCAGAAGCTTTTCGGTGCTTTCCGCCTCCAGCTCCAGTGCGCGAACCTTCTGGCGGTATTTTTCCGCCTCGCTGCGGGTGTCCTCGGTGTCGCCCAGCTCTTCGCTGATCACGTTGAGCTGTTCCCGCAGATAATATTCCCGCTGTCCCTTGTCCATCTGCATATTGACCTTATCATCAATATCCCGCTCAATGGCAAGGACTTCACACTCCTGATGCAGCAGCACCAGCAGCTTTTCCAGACGTCCCAGCAGGGTGGATTCGTTCAGAATGGCCTGTTTATCCTCATATTTCAGCAGCAGATTGGCCGGCATGTACTCACTCAGATACAGCGGACTGTCCGAGGACACAATGTTGTACACCACATCCTTGGAGATTTGCGGACTGAAGGAGAGATACTCCTCAAAGCAATCCCGCAGACTGCGGATGAGCGCCTCGGTCTGGGGGCGCTTGTCAGCGCTGATGCCCTTCACTGATGCGCTGCGCACCATGGCCTGCATGTACTTGCCCTGATCCTCCAGCTCCAGCAGGCGGGCGCGGTATTTGCCCTCCACCAGCACCTTGACGAGATCCTCGGACACACGCAGCACCTGGCGGATCTCCGCTACCACACCGTAGGTGTACAGATCCCGCGGGCCGGGTTCCTCCACATCCATTTCCTTCTGTGCCACGAGGAATACGCTGCTGTTGCCGTGCATGGCGGCCTCAATGGCAGCGATGGATTTGGCGCGGCCCACCTCAAAATGAACCACATTGTTGGGAAATACCACCAGCCCGCGCAGCGCGACCACAGGCAAATGCTGCACGTTGCGGGCAATTTTGACCTTGACCTTTTCAGACATAGTTTTTCTCCTCCCCTGACAGGGTTTGCAGGATCCCGTTTTGCACACCGATGACCTCCGGCGGCAGGATCATTTGCAGCTGCTTGGGCGCGATCTCGGCGCGCAGCTCCATACGGGGCGCACACTCCCCGTCCAATGTTGTGATGATGGGTTTGCCGTCCAGTACCTGAATCTCCACCCGGCGGGCACGGAAAAATTGCAGGTCTTTTTGGAACTGCCGCAGGATCTGGCCGTCCCGGGGCAGATGCGCTCCCGTTTTGTAGTAAGTAAGAAACTGAATGGCCCGGGGCAGCGACATGGGATGCACCAGCACCACATCCAGCAGACCGTCGTCCATCGCCGCGTAAGGAGCCGCCAGATACCCGCCGCCATAGAGCCGGCCGTTGCAGATGGCAGCCATCATGTAGCTGCCTTCCAGTACGGTGTCGTCCAGCGTCACCCGCAGCCTGTGGTGAAAATCGCTAAACGCGGTCTCCACGATGGACAGCGTGTAGGCCATACTGCCGCCGCACAGCGGAAGGCGGCGGAATTTCGGAATCCCGTATGCGACCTGTGCGTCCAGTCCGGCGGCGCAGATATCCACGCCGCAGCCAAAGGGCGTGGTGATGGCATCCATGGGGACGATTTGGCCCTTCAGCTGGGCAGCCATGTCCAGAAACGGCTCTTTCGCGGAAAAGTTCCGCACGTAATCGTTTCCGCTGCCGCAGGGCACACACCCCACCGACAGCCGGGGGCACCCCACCGCGCTTTGCAGCACTTCGTTCAGGGTTCCGTCCCCGCCGCAGGCATACAGCCGCACCTCCTCGGTGCCGGCGGCAGCCTGCGCGGCGATCTGTCTCGCGTGGCCGGGATGGGTGGTCCGGATGATCTCCACCGGGATGCCTGTCTGACGGCTGGCTGTCTCAATTTTGGGAATCAGCCAGCTGCCGGCATCCCTCTTTCCCGCAGTGGGATTGATGACGAAAATGCGTTTCACAACAGGCTCCTTTCCCGCGCAGCGACAGAAATACAGTTTCTATTTTAGCTGTTTTGCCGCAAAAGTGCAAGGGGTTGGGATAAACTGTTACAATCAGGACACAATAATTTCGCTGGGAGGGAAGTTTTTGTGAAGGATGTATGGATGGAGCTGGGACAGGTGCTTGTCACCAGCGTCGTGTCTCTGGTGGTCATGTTCATTCTCACGCGGCTGGACGGTAAGCGGCAGCTGGCGCAGATGAGCATGTTTGACTATGTGAACAGCATCACAGTGGGTTCCATTGCCGCTGAGCTGGCCACCAATCTGGAGGAGTGGTACCGCCCTCTGGCCGCCATGATCCTCTACGGAATCGCGCTGTATCTGGTGCATTTTGTCAGCTGCAAAAGTATGGCGGCCCGGCGCATCCTGTGTGGGCAGGCCTGCATCCTGATGGAGAACGGCACCATTTACCGCAAGGAGCTTGCCAAGGCGGGCATCGATCTGAATGAGTTTCTCGGGCAGGCCCGCATCGCCGGGTATTTTGATCTGAACGAGATACAGTGCGCCATTTTGGAGACCAGCGGCCAGATCAGCTTTCTGCCCAAAAGCCAGAACCGCCCGGCTACGCCGGAGGACCTTGCCCTGCAAACGGAACCATGTGGGCTGTGGATCGACCTTGTGATGGATGGAAAGCTGCTGGACAACGGCCTGAAAAAGACCGGCCGTGACCGGCAATGGCTGAATGCCCAGCTGCACCGGCAGGCCATCGGGCAGCTCAGCGAGGTGTTTTACGCCGCCTGCGACCAGAACGGCAACTTTTTTGCCTGCCGGGGCAAATAAAAACCGCGGCCCGGTTTCCCGGGTCGCGGAAAAGTTGGAAGAATTACTTGAAGTAGCGGTCCAGCAGGCCCTGCATACCACGGCCATGGCGGGCCTCGTCCT
>CALZZE010000069.1 GCA_945830575.1 uncultured Subdoligranulum sp.
CGTAAGGCGTCAGCCGTGAATTGTGCGGTATTGCCCAATATCAGTCGAATAAGTGTTCATCATCGCACAGCTTTACGTAGCCCGCGCTTTTCTGGGGGAAGATGTACGTCTCTGCGCCGGTCTCGGACCTCAGCGTCACGTTGCCGTCCGCGTCCAGCCCCTCCAGAATGCCCTCCACATCCCGGCGGCCCTGTTCATCGGGGCGGATGAGATGGGCGGCGCATTTCTGGCCCCGGAGCGCCTCGTAATGCTCGGGGCGGGTCAGGCGGCGGCCCAGACCGGGGCTGCCCACCTCCAGATAATAGCTCTGGTCGATGGGGTCCGCCTCGTCCAGCAGCGGGTCGATGGCGCGGGAGACTGCCTCGCAGGTATCGGTGTCCAGCGGTTCGTCCCGGTCAATGAGCACCCGCAGGAACCAGTCGGGGCCTTCCTTTTCAAAGCGCACATCCCACAGGCGCAGGCCCATGCCCTCCACGGTGGGGCGCACCAGTGTCTCC
The DNA here is from genome assembly GCA_945830575.1 of uncultured Subdoligranulum sp. Taxonomy (GTDB): domain Bacteria; phylum Bacillota; class Clostridia; order Oscillospirales; family Ruminococcaceae; genus Gemmiger. Next base: position 498 of record CALZZE010000069.1, read on the forward strand.
ACCGTTTTGGCCGCGCCGCTACCCTGCGGTTTTCTGGCGTTTGCCATGTTCACACTCCTATCATAAAAAGAAAGCGGACCGCACGGCCCACTTTCCAATAAAATCATCATCGTACAATACTATATATACCACATTGGGGAAAAAAATGCAAGCAATTTTTGAAAAAAGGGTGAAAAACCGGCGTTTTTCAGGGGAAAATCATGCTTTTGACGACAGCTGCGCGGCGGCGGGCCGTTCCACGGCATACGTTGCCGCCACGGCGGCCGCCAATGCCGCGGCCCAGGCCAGCAGGGCGTAACGGTGCATCCAGAGCGTATCCCCCAGCTGGTTGGGCGGGGTATCGCCGCTCCACGGGGGCAGGCGCAGGTCGTATTTCAGCCAGACCGCCAGCATCTGATGCCATAAGTAAAACTGGTAGCTGATGCCCGCCAGCCACCGCCACAGGCGGGGAAAGGGCATGGGCAGCCCCAGCGACAGGCAGACCAGCACCGCCGCCGCGGCCAGCGCCAGCGGCATGCGCCACACAAGCTGGTGCAGCTGGTACTCCCCTGCCCCGGCCTGCTGTTTCAGCAGCCACACCAGCACACCGAAAGCCGCCAGCCCCGCCGCCGTGAACCCGGTGCGGGCCAGCGTGGTTTGCAGCGCCGGACGGCGGCCAAGAACCGCCAGCGCCAGCGCCGCCGCAAAGCCCGCGGCCAGCACGCCGCAAAACGCGGGCAGCTGGTTGAATCCCATCTGATACTGTATCGTGTCGTACTGCGGCAGCAGACACGCGGTCGCCGCCCCCTGCACGGCCAGCAGCGCCGCCAGCACGGGCAGCGGATGGGCGGCGAGCAGCCGCGCCAGCCACGGAAACACCAGATACAGTCCCGCCAGCACCCCCAGCGTCCAGGTGACGCCGTTGAGGCGGGTGAACAGATAGCTTTGGCGGAACCACGTCTGGGTCAGCGTCAGGTGGGCGGCCAGGTCCAGCGGCAGTTCCTCATACCAGCCGTGAAAGGCCAGCTGCCACACAAGCGCCGCCGCCAGCACGGCATAATAGCCCGGCAGGATGCGCACCGCCCGTTTGCGCCAGAAGGCGCGGGGCCGGATGGCGGCGGGTGTGCGGCCCTGTGCCATATCATTGGCGGCAGGCAGAAACAGGCAGAAGGCGGACAGTAAAATCATCACATCCACCCACACCGCGCCGCTGCGGGGCCAGAATTCCAACGCCCCGGCCCCCACCCAGCTTTGCTGCCAGATGTGGAACCATCCCACGCTGAACACCGCCAGCACCCGCACAAAGTCCGCCGCGGCGGGACGGGTCAGGCGGTCAGTTTCGGTCAGAACGCCCATTCGCCGTCAGCAAAGATGAGGTGGCTTTCGCCGTTTTTGCCGATGCCCTCCACGCGGGTGTCCGGCGCGCCGATCATCACGTCCTCATGGATGGCAGAGTCGTTGAGGCCCTTCTCCATCAGCTGGGCGCGGGTGAGCGCCGCGCCGCCCCTGATGTTGGTGGGATAGCCCGCGCCAAAGGCGATGTGGCAGGCGGCATTCTCGTCAAACAGCGTGTTGTAGAACAGCACTCCGCTCCGGTTGATGGGGCTGGAGGCAGGCACCAGCGCGATCTCCCCGATGCGGCAGGCGTTTTCATCGGTGGTGAGCAGCTCGGCCAGCAGGGCGGCGTTTTTCTCAGCGCCGTGCTCCACCACCTTGCCGTTCTGGAAGGTGACATGCCAGCCTTCGATGAGCTGGCCGTTGTAGGCGTAGGGCTTGGTGCCGTACACCACACCGTCCACCCGGTCCCGATGCGGCGCACAGAACACCTCCTCGGTGGGCACGTTGGCGATGAACTCCGTCCCGTTTTCCGCCACGCTGGACGCCCCCTCCCAGGTGGCGTCCTCCGCCAGACCAATGACCACATCGGTGCCGTTGGCGCTGGTCAGATGCACCCGGTCCAGCTGCCATGCGTTCAGCTGGTCCTTGCGGGCTTTGGTCTTTGCCACATGCTCCTTCCACGCGCTCACCGGGTCGCCGGTGGTGACGCGGCAGACCTCAAAAATCAGCTGCCACAGCTTTTCCATGGCCTCCTCTTTGGGCAGGTCGGGGAACACCTTCACCGCCCACGCCGGGGCCGGGATGGCCGCCACGCACCACTGTACCCGGTCGTTCATGGTGTACTCGCTCCACGGTTTGAGGAAATTGCGGCGGGCCAGCGACACCCGGTTCAGCTTGCCCGCGTCCAGACCGGCCAGCGCCTCGGGGTCGTCGGCATGGATGGCCAGCAGGCAGCAGCCGTCCGGGTCCTCGGCGTAGTCCAGCCAGCAGCGCAGCTCGCTGGGCTTAAGCTCGCATAGGTCCGCCTCGGCGGCGTGCTCCATGTGCAGCCGGGTGAGCGCGTCATCCTCCCACCGAACGATGACCCGCTTGGCCCCCGCCTCATACCCGGCGCGGACGCAGGCATGGCCGAAGTCCGGCATAGACACCGGGCAGCGGATGATGAAGTTCTGGCGGGGCTGCACATTGACGCCCACCTTGACGATGAAATCAGCGTAAAGCTGGAGATAAGTCTGATTCATGGATACATGGTCCTTTCTTTTTCTTTTTTGTATAGTATATACCTTTTCAGCAAATAAGAAAAGCCTTGCAGGCAAAAAGTCTGCAAGGCGTGAAAAGCGGGTTCAGAACGCGACCTTTTTGGCGATGTAGTCCTTCAGCTCGCTGATGGGCAGGCGGACCTGCTCCATGGTGTCGCGGTCACGGACGGTGACGCAGTTGTCGGCCTCGGTCTTGTCGTCGCCCACCGTCTGGAAGTCCACGGTGATGCACAGCGGGGTGCCGATCTCGTCCTGACGGCGGTAGCGCTTGCCGATGGAGCCGGCCTCGTCGTAATCCACCATGAA